>CAYJLE010000020.1:0-53810 GCA_964370985.1 uncultured Gaiellales bacterium
TTCGAGATCTTCTTCGACTCGAGGCGCTCGCGCTCGAGCATGTTCAGGAAGTCGGAGTTACCCCCGACGTTCAGCTGCATCGTCCTGTCGAGATGGACGCCGCGCTCGCGGAAGAGGCTCGTGAGGACACGGTGGGCGATTGTGGCGCCGACCTGGGACTTGATGTCGTCGCCGATGATCGGTACGCCCGCGTCCTCGAAGCGCTTGTGCCAGTAGCTCTCCCGCGCGATGAACACGGGCATGCAGTTGACCATCGCGCAGCCGGCCTCGAGGATCTGCTCCGCGTACCACTTGGTCGCCATCTCGGACCCGACCGGGAGGTAGTTGACGACCACGTCCGTGCGCGTGTCGCGCAGGATCCCGACGATGTCGTCGGTCGGGCCGGGCGCCTTCTCGACGATCTCGGAGAGGTACTTGCCGATCCCGTCGTGGGTCATCCCGCGGTGGACGGGAACGCCCAGCTTGGGCACGTCCGCGAACTTGATCGTGTTGTTCGGGTGGGCCCAGATCGCCTCCGACACGTCGGCGCCGACCTTGCCCTTGACGACGTCGAAGGCGGCGGTCAGCTCGACGTCCCGGATGTGGTAGCCGCCCAGGTTGACGTGCATCAGCCCCGGGACGAACGTGTCGTCGGGCGCCTCGCGGTAGTACTGGAGGCCCTGGACGAACGAGTTCGCGCAGTTGCCGACGCCGATGATGGCGACCCGCACCGCGTCCTGCGAGCGCGCCTTGGCGTTGCCCGAGCCATTTCCCTCAGCCATCGTCTCCACTCTCCTTCCGCCCCCGAACGGGACCCGTGTTCGCCGCGCTCCCCCGAGCGGGACGCCGAGCCGGGCGGCCAGCGTCTCGAGGATCACGCGGTTCGTATTGGACTCCTGCGCGAATGCGAACGTCTGGAGCTCGCGCTTCAACTCCGCCGGCAGGCGCAGCAGCACCACGCCGCTGTCGCCCGGCGCCTGCCCCCGGCGGCCGCTCGGCTCGAACCCGACCTCGAACCGGTCGGCCAGGATGCCGACGGCGACGTCGTTGAGCGTGCTTCGCCGCGCCGCGACCTCGTGTGCGAGCCGTCGCTTGAGCGCGGGCGGCATGCGGACGAGGACGCTCGTGAGCTGGCGCTTCGCCATCTGCTATCAGTATATCAGTAGGGGCGGGTCATGACCCGCCCGCGCACGCTCGTCGCTCAGAGCTGTGGCGGCGAGTCGTGACCCGCGCCGGTGCCCTGCGCGAGCTGGCGGCGGACCGAGAGGATCCGCTGCACGACGGTGATCCACGCGGTGGCGGCGAGGAAGACCACGGCCCAGGGGAGGCCGCCGACCGAGGCGAGGCCGAGGCCGATGCAGATCACCGCGACGCGCTCGGCGCGGCTGCCGAGCCCGACGTCGCCCTTCAACCCGAGCACCTCGGCCCGGGCCCGCGTGTAGCTGACGAGGAAGGAGCCGCTGATCGCGGCGATCGCGGCCGCCACCGCCCACTCCTGGCCGTCTCGCATGAACACGAGCGCGATCGCGCCGAGCATGAACGCCTCGCCGACCCGGTCCAGGGTGGAGTCGAGGAAGGCCCCGAACGGCGTCCCCTTGCCGCCGGCCCGGGCGAGCGCGCCGTCGAGGATGTCGAGCAACGAGCCGGCCAGGAACACGAGCGAGCCGACGATGAAGAGCCACCAGGCCCGGTACTCGAAGTAGACGATCGCCGAGCCCGCGATGCAGAGCGCGAGCCCGGAGAGCGAGAGCATGTCCGGCGTCAGCGACGTCTGCCCGAGCTGCTGCATCGAGCGCAGCGCGAGCCGGCGGGCCTCCCCGGTGTAGGCGTTCTTGACGCGGTTGATCGCGGTCGGTCGGGTGCTCATCGCGGGGGAGAGGCTACCAGCCTCGCGGACGGCTCTCCTACGGTGCGATCAGACGGTCGAGTGCCGCCTCGCGCCGCCGTGCGGTCTCCGCCCAGAGCACGATCGAGGTCGCGAGCGCGGCCAGGCCGATGCCGGCGGCGACATCGAGCCAGTAGTGGTTCGCGGTCGCCATGACCGTGAACCAGACCCAGCTCGGCCAGAGCGTCCAGAGGAGCTTCGCGGCGCGGGAGGCGACAAGGCCCGTCATGAAGAAGCCGAGGATCAGGGCGTCGGCCGCGTGGATGCTCGGCATCGCCGCGAACTGGTTCGAGGCGAGCTGGACGAAGCCGCTGCCGTGGTTGAGGGTCGCCGACGCTGCCAGCGTGTCGACGAAGCCGAGCTCTGGGAAGAGCCGCGGCGGGGCGGTGGGCATCAACACGAAGCCGACGAGCGCGAGCATGTTCGCGAGCAGGAGGATGTTGCGTACCCGCAGGAACGAGCCGTTGCGGAAGAAGTAGATCCACAGGAGGGTGATGCCGACGACCGTGAACTGGGAGTTCCAGTAGGTCCAGTTGACCGCCTGCACGATCCAGTCGCCCGCGGAAAGCACGACCCGCTGGATGTCGAGCTCGACGAGAGAGTGGAGTCTCTGCTCGAAGTCGACGATGAGCCGCCCGTTGTGGAACGCCTCCCAGGTCCCGCGGTCGGCGACGCCGCGGGCGAGCTGGTAGGCAAGCAGGAACCCGAGCCAGATCCCGAGCTGGAGCAGGAAGTCGCCCCAGCCGCGCGGAAGCGCACGGCCGGCCCGCGTCACCTGTGCAGAGAGCCCCCGCATCGCGAGGCTCCAATGCTACCGACTGGTGAAGGGGAATCGGGACGTCGTCAGCCGCCGATCCGCGACATCTCGACCTTCGAGAGCACGGCGGTATGGCTCGAACGCACCTCCGAGTAGCGGTCGTCGCGGCGGCCCCAGATCGCGGCGACCGCGTCGGCCAGCTCCCGGTCGGTGGCGCCCCCGCGCAGGAGCGCTCGGAGGTCGTGCCCCCGCGCGGCGAACAGGCAGGTGTAGAGGCGTCCCTCCGCCGAGAGCCGGGCGCGCGTGCAGTCCCCGCAGAACGGCTGCGTGACGGACGCGATCACGCCGATCTCGCCGCCACCGTCGCGGTAGCGCCAGCGGCGCGCGACCTCGCCCGGGTAGTTGGGCGCGACCGGGTCGAGCGGCAGCTCGGCCTCGACCGTCGCCAGGATCTCGGTTGCCGGGACGACGTCGTCGAGCCGCCAGCCGTTGGTCGTGCCGACGTCCATGAACTCGATGAAGCGCAGGACGTGGCCGGTGCCGTGGAAGTGGCGGGCCATCGGCAGGACCGAGTCCTCGTTGACCCCCCGCTTGACCACCATGTTCACCTTCACGGGTGCGAGCCCCGTCGCGGCGGCCGCCTCGATCCCCTCGAGCACCCGCTCGACGGGGAAGTCGACGTCGTTCATGGCCCGGAACGTCGCGTCGTCGAGCGAGTCCAGGCTGACCGTCACGCGCGCGAGGCCGGCGCTCGCGAGCGCCGGCGCCCGCCGCGGCAAGAGCGACCCGTTCGTCGTCATCGTCAGCTCGACTCCCGGGATCGCGGCCAGCATGGCGACGAGCGTCTCGACGTCGCGGCGCAGCAGCGGCTCGCCGCCCGTCAGGCGGATCTTCTCGACCCCCAGGGAGGCGAACAGGCGCGCGAGGCGGACGATCTCCTCGAACGAGAGGAGCTGGTCGCGGTGCAGGAACTCGTAGCCGCGGCCGAACACCTCCCGCGGCATGCAGTACGTGCAGCGGAAGTTGCAGCGGTCGGTGACCGAGATACGCAGGTCGTGCAGGGGCCGGGAGAGCGTGTCGAGCGGTCCCATCGCCCGAAGGCTAGCGCGCCGACGCCCGGGAAGGATCTGCTATAAGCAGACTTAGATTTTCTATCAAGGTAGGTGTGGGCTGCCGGGACGGCGTCCACTCGATCCGAACGGCCAGGAGGCAGCGCAGCATGGGCAAGACCATCGGTATCGATCTCGGCACCACGAACTCGTGCATGGCGGTGCTCGAGGGCGGCGAGCCGGCCGTGATCCCGAACGCGGAGGGCGGGCGCACGACGCCGTCGGTCGTCGCGTTCACGAAGGACGGGCAGCGCCTCGTCGGCGCGCCCGCGAAGCGCCAGGCGGTCACGAACCCGCAGAACACCGTCTCCTCGATCAAGCGCTTCATGGGGAGGAAGTCCTCGGAGGTCTCCGAGGAGATGACGATCGTGCCCTACGAGGTCGTCGCCGGCCCGAACGGCGACGCGCGCGTCAGGGCGGGCGATCGCGAGCTGGCGCCGCCGGAGATCTCGGCGATGATCCTCCAGAAGCTGAAGGCCGACGCGGAGGCCTACCTCGGCGAGTCGGTCACCGACGCCGTCGTGACCGTGCCCGCGTACTTCAACAACGCGCAGCGCGAGGCGACCAAGGACGCGGGCCGGATCGCCGGCCTGAACGTGCTGCGGATCATCAACGAGCCGACCGCGGCCTCGCTCGCGTACGGCCTCGACAAGGAGCACGACCAGACGATCCTCGTGTTCGACCTCGGCGGCGGCACGTTCGACGTGTCCGTGCTCGAGCTCGGCGACGGCGTCTTCGAGGTCAAGTCGACGAACGGCGACAACCACCTCGGCGGCGACAACTTCGACAAGGCGGTCGTGGACTGGATGGCAGCCGAGTTCCTGCGCGAGCAGGGAATCGACCTCTCGAAGGACCCGATGGCCCTCCAGCGGCTCTACGAGGCGGCGGAGAAGGCCAAGATCGAGCTGTCCTCGACCACCCAGACGCAGATCAACCTGCCGTTCATCACCGCGACCCAGGAGGGCCCCAAGCACCTCGACCTCCAGCTCTCGCGCTCGAAGCTGAACGAGCTCGCGCACGACCTGCTCGAGCGCACCGTCGGGCCGACGAAGCAGGCGCTCGCCGACGCCGGTCTGACCGCCGCCGACATCGACCACGTCGTCCTCGTCGGCGGCATGACGCGCATGCCGGCCGTGCAGGGCAAGGTCAGGGAGCTGATCGGCAAGGACCCGCACAAGGGCGTCAACCCCGACGAGGTAGTCGCCGTGGGCGCCGCGATCCAGGCCGGCGTGCTCAAGGGGGAGGTCAAGGACGTCCTGCTCCTCGACGTGACGCCGCTCTCGCTCGGCATCGAGACGAAGGGCGGCGTGTTCACGAGGCTGATCGAGCGCAACACGACGATCCCGACGAAGAAGGCGGAGACGTTCACGACGGCGGAGGACAACCAGCCGTCGGTCGAGATCCACGTCCTCCAGGGCGAGTCGGAGATGGCGACGTTCAACAAGACCCTCGGCAAGTTCCAGCTCGTCGGGATCCCGCCCGCCCCGCGCGGGCTGCCCCAGATCGAGGTCGCGTTCGACATCGACGCGAACGGGATCATCAACGTGTCCGCGAAGGACCTCGGCACCGGTAACCAGCAGCAGATCCGCATCGAGGGCGGTTCCGGTCTCGGCGAGGACGAGGTCGAGCGGATGGTTCGCGAGGCCGAGGTGCACGCCGGGGAGGCGCACCGGATGCGCGAGCTGGCCGAGGCGCGAAACCACGGCGAGACGCTCGCCTACACGACCGAGAAGACGCTCGACGAGCACGCCGACGCGGTCGACGAGGAGACGCAGCAGACGATCCGCCAGCGGATCGCGGAGCTGCGCGAGGCGCTCGGCGGCGACGACGCGGCCGCGATCGGCACCCGCGCCGAGGCGCTGACGCAGGCCGCGCACAAGCTCGCGCAGGCCGTCTACGAGCGCGCCCAGGCGGCGCAGGCGGGCGCGGCCTCTGCCGGCGACGGCAGCGCCGCGACCGACGAGGTCGTCGAGGAGGCGGAGTACGAGGTCGTCGACGAGGAGGCGAAGCGGCCGTGACCGGCGACGTCCCGTCCGAGGTCGGGCCGGCCGAACGGGTCGCCGAGCTCGAGCGGCTGCTCGCCGACGCGGAGGCCGGGCGCGACGAGTACCTGGCCGACCTGCAGCGTCTGGCGGCCGAGTTCGACAACTTCCGCAAGCGGACGGCCCGTGATCAGGAGAGCCTGGTCGCGCGCGCCCACGAGCGTCTCGTCCGCGAGCTGCTGCCGGTTCTCGACGACCTCGAGCGGGCGCTCGAGGCCGCCTCCCTGCACGAGGAGGCGAAGCTCGAGGAGGGCGTCGCTCTCGTCGGGCGGCAGCTTCGCGACACGCTCGCCGGCGAAGGCCTGCTCGAGATCGACACCGACGGCCAGTTCGACCCGCACGTCCACGAGGCCCTGCTCGCCCAGCCGTCCGAGGCGGAGGAGGGCGCGATCATCCAGGTGCTCCAGCGGGGCTACCGGCTCGGCGATCGCGTGCTCAGGCCCGCCCGGGTCGTCGTCTCGCAGGGCCTCGAGGAGGCGCGGGCGGCCGAGTGATCCCTCGATGAAGGACCCGTACGACACCCTCGGCGTCGCGAAGGACGCCTCCCAGGACGAGGTCAAGAAGGCCTACCGCAAGCTGGCCCGCCGCTACCACCCCGACCGCAACCCGGACGACCCGGCAGCGGAGGAGCGGTTCAAGGAGGTCCAGGGCGCCTACGACGTGCTGGGCGATCCCGACAAGCGCGCGCACTACGACCGGGTCGGGCCGCGGCTGTTCACGGGCGCGCCCGGGGCCGGCGACGGCGCCTTCCGTTTCGAGGGGGTCGACCTCGGAGACCTGTTCGGCAACCTCTTCGGCGGTGGGGGAGGGGGCCGTCGCACCGCCCGCGCACACCGCGGCCGCGACGTCGAGGCCGCCGTGGGCCTCTCGTTCGAGGACTCGCTCCAGGGTGCCACGGTCAGCGTCCCGGTCGAGCTCGAGGTCGAGTGCGACGTCTGCCGCGGGACGGGCGCGGAGCCGGGGACGCGCCCGGTCGTGTGTCCCGAGTGCGTCGGCCGCGGGGTCGTCTCCCAGAGCCAGGGGCTGTTCGCGCTCTCGCAACCCTGCCCGCGCTGCGCCGGCAACGGCACCGTGGTCGAGAAGCCGTGCCCGGGCTGCTCGGGCGCCGGGCGCGTGCGGCGGCTGAAGCGCTACCAGGTGAAGATCAAGCCAGGCGTAAGGGACGGCACGCGGATCCGCCTGGCCGGCAAGGGGGAGCCCGGGTACGGAGGCGGCCCGCCGGGCGACCTCTACGTCACCACGCGCGTGGCCGCGTCGCCGCTGTACCAGCGCCGCGGCGCCGACCTCGTGCTCGACGTGCCCGTCACCTACGCGGAGGCGGCGCTCGGCGCGTCCGTCGACGTCCCGACTCCGGACGGGCCGATCGCGCTCAAGGTGCCGGCCGGGTCCCAGGACGGCAAGCTCCTGCGCGTGCGCGGCAAGGGCGCTCCGAAGCTCAACGGCACCGACCGCGGCGACCTGCTCGCGCGGCTGCACGTGTCCGTCCCGACGAAGCTGACGAAGGCCGAGCGAGAGGCGATCGAGAACCTGCAGCGGGTCTCGCACGAGAACCCCCGCGAGGCGTTCGCGAGCAGGTAACGGATGGACGATCGTCCCCGCTACATGATCTCCGTCGCCGCCGACCTCGTGGGCATGCATCCGCAGACGCTGCGGGTGTACGAGGCGAGGGGACTCGTCCGCCCCCGGCGGACGGCCGGCAACACGCGCCTCTACTCGGATCTGGACGTTGCGCGTCTGCACACGATCCAGCGCCTGATCTGCGAGCTCGGGCTCAACCTCGCCGGGGTCGAGCGGGTGATGGCGCTCGAGGACGAGGTCTCCCGGCTGAACGCCCGCGTTGCCCGGCTCGAGCGCGATGTCCGCGACGCCGTCGATCGCACGCACCGCCAGTACCGGCGGGAGCTCGTGCTGTACGAGAAGCCACCGCTGCCAGCGAGGAGGATATGGACTTCGCAAGGCTGACGATCAAGTCGCAGGAGGCGGTCGCGCAGGCCTCCGAGCTGGCGCGGCGGCGCGGCAACCCGGAGGTGTATGCCGAGCACCTCCTGCTCGCGCTGCTCGACCAGGAGCTGCCGCGGACGCTGGCCGAGCGGGCCGGCGCGGCGCCCGACGAGCTGCGCCAGCGGGCCGAGGCGGCGCTTGCCGCCAGACCTGCCGTCTCCGGGGCGGCGGCGCAGCAGCCGCGCGCTTCGGTCGCGTTCTCGCAGGCGCTCGACCGAGCAGAGGTCGAGATGCGCGGGCTCGAGGACGAGTACGTCTCGACCGAGCACCTGCTGCTCGCCCTCGATGCCGTCCCCCGCGATGCCCTGCTCGGCGCGTTGCGGCAGGTGCGCGGCTCCCAGCGGGTCACGTCCCAGGATCCCGAGGGCTCCTACCAGGCGCTCGAGAAGTTCGGCCGCGACCTGACGGCGCTCGCGGAGGCGGGGAAGCTCGACCCGGTGATCGGCCGCGACGACGAGATCCGCCGCGTGATCCAGGTGCTCTCGCGCCGCACGAAGAACAACCCGGTCCTGATCGGCGAGCCCGGCGTCGGCAAGACGGCGATCGTCGAGGGGCTCGCCCAGCGCATCGTCGCCGGCGACGTTCCGGAGGGCCTCAAGGGTAAGCGCGTCTGGGCGCTCGACATCGGCGCGCTGCTCGCCGGCGCGAAGTACCGCGGCGAGTTCGAGGAGCGGCTGAAGGCGGTGCTCCAGGAGATCCAGGCCGCCGAGGGCGAGATCGTCCTCTTCATCGACGAGCTGCACACGATCGTCGGGGCCGGCGCGGCCGAGGGGGCCGTCGATGCCGCCAACATGCTCAAGCCGATGCTCGCGCGCGGCGAGCTGCGCGCGGTCGGCGCGACCACCCTCGACGAGTACCGCAAGCACATCGAGAAGGACGCCGCGCTCGAGCGGCGCTTCCAGCCGGTGCGGGTCGGGGAGCCCTCCGTCGCCGACACGATCGGGATCCTGCGCGGTCTCAAGGAGCGCTACGAGGCTCACCACGGCGTCCGGATCCGGGATGCGGCGGTCGTCGCGGCCGCCATCCTCTCCGACCGCTATATCTCCGACCGCTTCCTCCCGGACAAGGCGATCGACCTCGTCGACGAGGCGGCGTCGCGCCTGCGCATGGAGATCGACTCGTCGCCGCTCGAGCTGGACGAGGCCGACAGGCGCGTCCGCCAGCTCGAGATCGAGCTCGCCGCGATGGCGAAGGAGGAGCCGGCGACGCGCGAGCCGCTCGAGCGGCAGCTGGCCGAGGCCCGGGAGCAGCGCGACGAGCTGGCCGCGCGCTGGGCGGCGGAGAAGGAGAGCCTCCAGCGGATCGCCGAGATCACTCGCAGCCTCGACGAGCTGCGGATGGAGGCCGAGCGGGCCGAGCGCCAGGGTGACCTCCAGCGCGTCGCCGAGATCCGCTACGGCGAGCTGCCCGCGCTCGAGAAGGAGCTGGCCGGCCGCGCCGAGCCGGAGTCGCCGATGGTGAAGGAGGAGGTCGACGAGGACGATGTCGCGGCCGTCGTCGCCCGCTGGACCGGCGTGCCGGTCGAGCGCCTGCTCGAGGGTGAGGCGGAGAAGCTGATCCACATGGAGGAGCGGCTGCACCGGCGCGTCGTCGGCCAGGACGAGGCGGTGACGGCCGTCGCGAACGCGTTACGCCGGGCCCGCACCGGCCTCCAGGATCCCGGCCGGCCGATCGGCTCGTTCGTGTTCCTCGGTCCGACGGGCGTTGGCAAGACCGAGCTCGCGAAGGCGCTCGCCGAGTTCATGTTCGACGACGAGCGCGCGCTGGTCCGGCTCGACATGTCCGAGTACCAGGAGCGCCACACGGTCGCTCGGCTCGTCGGTGCCCCGCCCGGGTACGTCGGCTACGAGGAGGGCGGGCAGCTGACCGAGGCCGTCCGGCGGCGCCCCTACGCGGTCGTGCTCCTCGACGAGATCGAGAAGGCGCACTTCGAGGTGTTCGACGTGCTGCTGCAGATCCTCGACGACGGGCGGCTCACCGACGGGCACGGGCGCACCGTGGGCTTCCGCAACACGGTCGTGATCATGACGTCGAACGTCCGCTCCGCGGAGGAGCTGAGGGAGCGCTTCCGGCCCGAGTTCCTGAACCGGATCGACGAGATCGTCGTCTTCGAGGCGCTCACGCGCGAGCAGCTCGCCGACATCGTCGAGCTCCAGGTCGAGCGGCTGCGCGCGAGGCTCGCCGAGCGCGGGGTCGGCCTCGAGCTGACCGACTCCGCCAGGGCGCTCGTCGCCGACGCCGGCTGGGATCCCGCCTACGGGGCGCGGCCGCTGAAGCGCGCGATCCAGCGGCTCGTCGAGAACCCGCTCGCGGTGGAGCTGCTCGGGGGGGCGTTCCGGGAGGGCGACACGGTGCTGGCGGACGCGCGCGACGGCGAGCTCGTACTCGAGCGGGCGGCCGCGCCCGCCGCGGTGTAGGCTGGCGCGCCCGTGGCGACGGTCGAGGCTCCGGACATCCACCGCCCGCTGCGGCTCGCGGAGCTGCTGGCTGCCAGCGTGCGCATCTTCGGCGAGCGCGGGTGGGCGTTGCTCGCCATCGGCGGCCTCGAGGCGCTCGTGTTCGTCGGGGCGAACGCGCTGCCGGCCGTTCCCGGGCTCGCCGTGCTCGCGATCACGTTCGCGGTCGCGTTCGCGGTCGTGTCTCGAATCGTCGCGGGGGACGGGTTGCGATCCGCATGGCTGAGCGCCGGCCGGAACCTGCCGGTGCTGCTCCTGCTCGGCTTCGTCGTCGCGATCCCCTTCTACCTCGGCTTCGTCGCCGGGCTGCTCCTGCTCATCTTCTCCGCCGGCTGGCTCGGGCTCACGGCGTTCTCCGTCCCCGCGGCGATGGTGGAGACGCCGGCCGACCCGAGCTGGCCCGGGCGGGCGCGGCACGCGCTCGTCCGCACGATCACCCTCGCGCGGGCCGACTTCGTCCACGCCGCGGGGGTGTCGGCGGCGCTGCTCGTCGTCTACGTCCTCTTCAGCATCCTGCTCGCCGGCGCGCTGCGCGGCTACGCCGACAACACGCGTCTCGTCGCGCAGGCGCTCGCGCAGATCCCGCTCGCGCCGTTCTTCTTCGTGGGTCTGAGCGTGCTCTACTTCGAGCAGTCGGCGCGCGAGCGCGAGCAATGACCGAGTCGCCCCGCCTGCCCGCGTGGCTCGTCGCCGAGGTCGCGAGCTGGCCCCAGGACGCGTGGGGCGTGCACCAGGCGCGCCTGCTTCTGCGCGACGGGCGCGTGATCGAGCCGGTCGCGATCCTGCCGAGCGGCGACATCGTCGGCTGGGGCGAAGCGGGGGAGGTCTCGCTCGAGGCGGACGACATCGTCGCGATCGAGCCCTCCTAGGAGGGTACGATCGCGAGATGGTCGGCCCTCGACGCAACGGCTCGCGGCATCGCGCGATCTCCGGCCGCACCGGGGGCGAACGGAGGTGACGCACGCCGTCGTCGTCGCGCTGGCGTTCCTCGGCATCGTCGGCCAGGTGCTCGTCGGGCTGCTGCTGGTCGGCGGCCTCGCCTGGCTCGCGGGCGCCCGTGCGCCGCTCGACGCGGTGCGGGCGGCGATCGAGGGTCACGAGCTCCTGCTCGCCTTCATCGTCGCGGCCATCGCCACGGGCGGAAGCCTCTTCTTCTCCGAGGCGGCCGGTTTCGTGCCCTGCGAGCTCTGCTGGTTCCAGCGTATCGCGATGTATCCGCTCGTCGTGACGACGATCCTCGCCTTCCGCTTTCGCGACCGTGGCGCCGCCCGCTACCTGCTGCCGCTGCCGGTTGCCGGCGCCGGCGTCTCCGTCTACCACCTCCTCGTCGAGAACGGCGTGGTCGAGCAGACGCAGGCTTGCCTCACCTCGGCGCCCGGCGGCTGTGCCACCAGGTGGGTCGACGAGTTCGGCTACGTGACGATCCCGACCCTGGCCCTCACCGCCTTCGCTCTCGTCTTCGCTCTCCTCCTCAGCGCCGCCCGGGGCGCGGGCAGGCCGTGACGCAGGACCCGACCCCGTCCCGCCTGAGATCGTTCCTGCTCGGCGGCATCATCGGCGGCGTTGCCGGGCTCGCCGCGGGCACGGCGAGGGCGAGGAAGCGCGGGCTTCGCGACGCTCCGCCGCCCGGCCTGGCCGCGTTCGAGGACGCCCCCTGCTTCAGGGAGGCGCCGCGGGAGGAGGCGCGGGGGCAGGTGTGAGGGGGGAGAGACCCCCCGCGCGCCGCCGTACCCGTGTCGTGGGACTCAACCCCGTGCCCGTTCGATCCGATACGGGAGCTGACGATGGCGACGGGAGCCCAGCCAATGACCAGGAACGGCCAGCTGGAAGGCGAGGCGCGGCCACGCATTCTCGTCGCCGACGACGATCCCGACATCCTCTTCCTGCTCGAGCATGTCCTCGGGAAGGCCGGCTACGAGGTGATCAAGGCCACGGACGGGGTCGAGGCGCTCGCGCTCGCTCGCGAGCAAGACCCGGATCTGCTGGTCCTCGACGTCTCGATGCCCCACGCGGACGGCTACTCGGTCTGCAGGCAGATCCAGGACGACGGTCCCGGCGCGCCCCCGGTGATCTTCCTCACCGCCCACGCGCACACGTCGGCGCGCGTGAACGGGCTCGACGCGGGAGCCGTCGACTACATCACGAAGCCGTTCGATCCGGAGGAGCTGCGTGCGAGGGTGCGCGCGGCTCTGCGCACGAAGACGACCCGGGACGCCCTCGCAGTCGAGGCGGCGACCGATGCGCTCACCGGCCTTCTCAACCGCAGCCAGCTCGGCCCACGCGTGTCCGAGCTCGTCTCGTCGTCCCGGCGTCACCGCCGGGCGCTCGCCTGCCTGATGATCGATCTCGACCACTTCAAGGCGATCAACGACACCTACGGTCACGCTGCCGGCGACGCGGTGCTGGTCGAGGCGGCGCGGCGCCTGGCGTCCGCGGGACGCACCGAGGACGTGCTCATCCGCTACGGGGGCGAGGAGTTCCTCGCGCTTCTGCCCGAGACGGACGCGGCGGGCGCGGTAGCCGCCGCGGACAAGCTGAGGAGCGCGCTGGCAGCTGGCCCCGTGGTCGTGGAGACGGAGACCGGGGCTGCGCTGTCGATCTCCGTTCGCGCGAGCGTCGGCGTGGCCTGCTGGGACGACGCGATGGGCGACGCCGCGCTCCTGGTCGCGGCCGCCGACGAGGCGCTCTACCGTGCCAAGGCGGCGGGGCGCGACCGGGTGCAGCTCGCCGCCTGACCGATCCCCCGAATCGGCGACGGGCCACTCGCGGCCGGGGGGATTGCCGAACCGCGGCCGGAGGGCCAAGATACAGTCATGACCGAGCAGGAGCCGGCCGGTCTCACCGTGGCGCGCGAGGCGGACTCGCTCTCGACCGCCCGGGCGGTTGCCCGGGCTCTGACTGCGGGCCCGCTCGGCGCGTCGTTCGAGGCGTCGCTCACAGCCCTCGCTTCCGCGGGGATCCACGCTGGCGCCCTGTACCTGCTGCGCGGCGGCATGCTGAGGCCCGTGGCCGGGTCGCCGTCGCAGGTGGAGCTCCGCCTTGCCGGCGACCTCGTCGCCGAGCTCCGGGCCACCGGCCACGCCGAGGAGGGCGGGCATCGCTACCTGGCGCTCATCGATGAGGACGGCTTCGCGGGCGCTCTCGAGCTTGCCGACGCCGACACCGCCGACCCCGAGCTGCTCGAGCTGGTCGGGAGCCTCTTCTCGCTGGCGCTCCGGCGCGACGGCGTCGCGGAGCTCGAGCGCCGGCTCGTCGACAGTGGCAAGGCGACGGCGGTGGGAGAGCTCGCCGCCGGGCTCGCCCACGAGCTCAACAACCCGCTGTTCGCCATGCTCGGCCTCGTCGAGTTCCTGCTCGAGGAGGTGGAGCCCGGCACGAAGGCTCGCCAGCGGCTCGAGCTCGTCCAGCAGAGCGGCCAGGAGATCCGGGAGCTGCTGCGGCTCCTGCTCGCCTTCACCCGCGAGCGAGAGGACGAGCTCGGCACGGTCGATCTCGCGGACGCGGTCCGGGCGGCGGTTGCCCTCGCCCGGCTCACCAGCCCGGCGCGGGACGTCGAGCTGGTCGAACGGATCGACGCGGGGCCCGTGCTCGTCGAGGGCAGCGCGAATCGGCTCAAGCAGGTGTTGCTGCACCTCCTGACGAACGCCTACCAGGCGCTGCCCAGGGGCGGCTCGATCACGGTGTCGACGTTCCGGGACGGCCCGTGGGCCGTCGTCACGGTCGAGGACACCGGTCCGGGAGTCCCCGAGGAGTTGCGGGCACGCGTGTTCGAGCCGTTCTTCTCGACCCGCCACGGGCTCGGCGGCAACGGGCTCGGTCTCACCGTGGCCCGCGCGATCGCTCGCATGCACGGCGGCGATCTCACCGCCGATCGGGCATCCGGCGGAGGCGCCCAGCTCGAGCTGCGGCTGCCCGCGCTCGAGGAGGCAGGTGGCGCGGCATGACCCGCGTCCTCGTCATCGACGACGAGCCGGTCGTGCGCGCGCTGATGGCCGAGGTCCTGGCCAGGGCCGGCTACGACGTCGTCGACGCCGACTCCGCCGGCCGCGCCGTCGAGCTGCTCGACGACGGTGAGCTCGCGCTCGTGATCTCCGACATCGTGATGCCCGGGCTGACCGGGTTCGAGCTCCTCGACGAGGTTCGCGCGCGCCGCCCCAGCCTGCCGGTCTTGCTCGTCACCGGCTCCGGCACGCAGGACAACCTCGCCGAGGCGCTCGCCCACGGTGCCGCGGGCCTCGTGACGAAGCCCTTCACGCACGCCGAGCTTCGCGAGCGGGTCGCGTCCGTGCTCTCCCGCGCCACCCTGGGCGAGCGCGAGGTGCGCGAGCGGGTGGTCGCCCCGGCCCTGACGAGCGCGCTCGCGAGCGCGGTCACGGCACGCGACATCACCACCGGCGGGCACAGCGAGCGCCTCGTCGAGCTCTCGCTCCGGCTGGCGATAGAGCTCGACCTGGCCTCCGGCGACCTCGACGCGATCCGCCTCGGCGCGAGCCTCCACGACATCGGCAAGATCGGCATCCCCGACTCCGTGCTGCTGAAGCCGGGCCCGCTCGACCGTGACGAGCGGGCGCTGATGGAGAGCCACGCCCTGATCGGCGACCGTCTGCTCGAGCCCGTTCCCGAGCTGGCGGTGGCCCGCCCGATCGTCCGTTCCCACCACGAGCGCTGGGACGGGCAGGGCTACCCGGACAGTCTCACCGGGGAGGCGATACCGCTCGGGGCCAGGATCGTCGCGGTCGCGGACGCGCTGGAGGCGATGTCGGCGCTACGCCCCTACCGCTTCCCGCTCGACCGGGACGTGATCGTGGCCGAGCTCGAGGCCGGCCGTGGCAGCCAGTGGGACCCCGGCGTGGTCAGCGCCGCGCTCGCCCTGGTCGACCGGGGCGTGATCTGCTTCGGCGCGGACGGGGTCGAGATCGTCGTCGGCTGACTCGCCGGGTAGCTCTCAGACGAGCGTCCGGATCGCGTTCAGGACGATCTCGGCGGCCAGCGCGCCGTCCGCGGGCCGCGCGTCCTCGGCGGGGTGGTGGCTGATCCCGTCCTTGCAGGGGACGAACACCATCGCGCTCGGGACATGGCCCGCCACGCACATCGTGTCGTGGGCGGCCCCGGAGAACATCGTCGTGAACGGCTCGCCCGAGGTGGCGGCGGCTCCCTCGAGCGCTGCGACGACCCGCGGGTCGAGCGGCGTCGCGGACAGCGTCTGGCGCTGCGCGTAGACGGTGGTCATGCCGCGCCCTGCCGCGGCCTCCGCCGCGAACGCGCGCAGGGCGGCCGCAACGCCCTGGAACGCGGCGTCGTCGGGGCCCCTGACGTCGAGCGAGAAGCGGACGCGTTCCGCGATCGCGTTGATCAGGCCGGGAGCCAGCTCGATCTCGCCGACCGTGCCGACCGTCCCCTTGCCGGCGGCGCGGGCCGACCGCTCGAGCTCGAGCACGCACTCCGCGAGCACCGTGGTCGGGTCGAGGCGCATGTCCATCGGCGTCGCGCCGGCGTGGTCGCCGCGGCCCTGAACCGTGACGTCCGCGTGCACGTAGCCGGCGATCGCGTCGACGACGCCGATCCGCTTGCCGGTGTCCTGGAGCACGCGGGCCTGCTCGATGTGCACCTCGACCCAGCCGGTGAGGGCGTCGAGCACCCGCGCGGCCTCGCGCCAGCGCTCGGGCTGGTAGCCGGCCTCGGTCGCGTGCTCGAAGAAGCTGCGGCCGTCGTCGAGCGCGCGAAAGTCCCGCAGCTCCTCCTCCGTCACGCGCTGCGCCACGATCCGGCTGCCGAGCAGCATCTGGCCGAATCCGGAGCCCTCCTCCTCGAGGAAGGAGACGAGCTGGAGCGGCAGGTCGAGGCCGTGCTCGTTGCTGAGCCTGCACACCTCGAGCGCGGTCACCACCCCGAGCGTGCCGTCGTACTTGCCGCCGTTGCGGTTCGAGTCGCAGTGCGACCCGACCCCGAACGCGGGCGCGCCGGGCGCGCGGTTGCGCGCGACGAGCGTGCCCACCGGGTCGCGGGAGACGGCGAATCCGAGCGCTTCGAGCTCGCGCGTGAAGTACCGGAGCGTGTTCTCGTAGACCGTGGTGTAGGCGTACCTGCGGATGGCGCCGCCGTCCAGCGTGTAGTCGGGGCCGGCGAGCGTCTCGATGTCGCGCTCGATGCGCGCGGCGCTCCGCGCCCGGTCGATCCGCACCGCGGGCATGGCGGTATCTTCGCCTGTCGCCGGCCCGGGCGCCAGGGTGCGCCCCGGCGCGGGCCGAGCGGCGCTAGAATCACCGTCGTGAGCGTGCTCGCGATCGTCCTGATCGCCTGCGCCGTCGTGGTCGTGATCGGCGCGGAGTGGCCCAGGCTGAGTACCCGGGCGCACGCGGGAACCGAAGCCCGCGCACGCCGGGAGCGCGACCGCGTCAAGGCCCAGCTGCGCGTGATCGAGGGCGACCGCGACGACTTCGCCGAGAGCGTTCGCCGCGACCTCGACCGGCTACCGGTGATCGAGGAGCACGACGACCGCTCGCGCTGAGGCTCAGCGCACGACGATCGTCGTCTCGACCACCGTCGTGTTCGGCAGCAGACCGGCGACGTTCTCCGTGTTCTTCAGCTCCTGGCGGTCCGAGACCTGGAGCCGCAGGCGGTGCCTGCCGGGCCGCAGGTCCGAGACGTCGAGAATCGCGACGTGCCGTCTCCGGTCGAGCATGCCCGCGCGCGGCGGCCCCCCGTCGAGCGAGTAGGCGATCCCGCCGGGGTCGATGCCCGAGCCGGCGTCGCGGACGCGAGCGAGGACGCGGCCGCTCCTTGCGCGCCGCGACACGAGCGCGACCGCCGGTGGGATCGTGTCGTCGAGCCAGATGCGGATGCGGAACGCGCCCGCGCTCGCGGCCGAGCGCGTGTCGAGCACGATCGTGTACGTCCCCGGCGCCGGTCGCAGCGCGGCGACAACCGGCACCGGCGTGCGAAAGGTCGTGAGGTACGGGTTCGTGACGGTCGGCAGCGCGGTGGCGCCGGTCAGGCGGTTCTCGTCGGCGCCTGCGACGATCCTCGGCTCGACGGTGACGCCGTCGGCGGTGTCGACGACCGCGACGCCGAGGTTCGCGACGGGGCGGGCGACCGTCACGCGGAACGCCACCTCGGGACCGGGGAGAGCGCGACCCCCGTCCGGGTAGCGATACGCGTTGACGAGCGCGGGCGCGCCGGCACCGCTTGCCTCGTACGTCCCCGTGCCCGGGAGGGGCGTCGCGGCGATGAGCGGAAGCGCCGGCCTGGTGACCCGCGCCCACCAGGGCACTCGCAGCCTGACTCCGTCCCGCTCGAGCACGACGAAGCCGCCGCGCTCGCCCTCCGCGGCGTCTGCGGCGGCGGTCAGCCGGAGCGTGAGCGTGCCGGGCAGGTCGACCGTCCCGGGCGCCGTGACGGTGGCGCCGGCCTCCTCCCGCTGCGGCTCGACCGACACGCTCCAGGCACCGGCGCCGGCGAGTGCAACCTGCCGCTCGACGCCGCGGCTGCCCGCCGACACGTCGACGAGCCCGAACGTGACGGTCTGCGGCGATGCGTGGGCGGTCGTGGCGGCCGCGGCCGGAAGATCGGCGAGTCCGCCGCCCTGCCGTGCGGCCGACGCCTCGACACCCGCTCCGGAGCGGACGGGGCGGCCGGAGAGCACGAGCGCCGACTTCACCTGCGCCGGCGTCCACTCCGGGTGAAGCTCGAGCAGCAGCGCGGCGGCGCCGGCGACGTGCGGCGCGGCCATGCTCGTCCCGGACAGCCCCACGTACCCCTCGCCCGGGTACGCGGAGAGCACGTTGACGCCGGGTGCGCTCAGGTCGGGCTTCGCCAGTAGCCCGAACGGGGTCGGCCCCGAGGCGGAGAAGCTCGCGACCGGACCGGCGCCCGCGGTGGCCGCCACGGTGATCGCGCTCGCAGCCGTCCCGGGCGAGCCGATCGAGCCGCGTCCCAGATCGAGGTAGTCGTTGCCGGCGGCGACGACCGCCACGACGCCGGCCAGCGCCGCGTTGTCGAGCGCCTTCGCGACGACGTCCCCGTCCGGCTCCAGCTCGGGCTCGCCGAGGGAGAGGTTGATCACGTCCATACCGTCCGCGACGGCAGCCTCGATCGCGGCGACGAGCTCCGGCGAGTTCCCGTTCAGCCCGACGCCGGAGTCGGTCGGCGTGGTCAGGGCCTTGTAGTTGCCGAGGTAGGCGAGCGGAGCCACGCCCGAGAGCATCGTGCCGTCCGCGGGCGTGCCGTGGTTGCCGGCCGCGATCCCCGCCACGTGGGTACCGTGGAACGAGTAGACCCGGTCGAACGGGCGGGCCGCGTTCCGCCAGGTCGAGCCGGCCGGCGGGAAGGCGCGGGCGACGATCACCTTCGCGGTCGTGAACGCGCGCTGGCCCTTCGGGAAGCCGGGCGGGAATGCGTACCCGGCCGGCGAGAAGTACGGGTGCGACGCGTCGATGCCGTCGTCGATGACCCCGATCTTGAGCCCCCGGCCCGCCGTCGCGAGCCCGGGGCCCCAGACGGCAGGCGCCCCGATCAGCTCCGGACCGGCCCCCTCGGAGAGGGCGTGGTAGCGGACGCTCGGGTAGACGCGTACCACCCCGGGGACGGCGGCTAGCCGGCTGGCCGAGGCCGCCGGCAGCGTGACCGCGAGGCCGTCGAGGACGATCCGGTAGCGCCACCGTATCTCGGCGCCCGGGATCGTCGCTCTGATCCGGGTCGTCGCCGCACGCTGGGCCACGTCGATGGCCGCGAGCGCGGCCCGGGCCTGGCGAGCCCGGCCCGGGCGCCCGAACCCGGCCTTCGCGGCGGGCGGGGGCGCCAGCTCCACGATCACCGACACCGTGGCGCTGCCCGGGCCCGGCTCGGGCCTCGCGGCGGCGCTCGCCGCCAACGCACCCGCTGCGACGACCAGGAGGAGGGCTGTGAGGCCGCGGCGAACGATCACGGGATGGTAGCCGCCGCGCCGCAAGCCTCATCCGCCTCGGTGGCGAGCCGGCGCGGCTACAATTCCCGGCACACCGCGCGGATGTGGCGGAATTGGTAGACGCGCACGGTTCAGGTCCGTGTGGGGGCAACCCCGTGGAGGTTCGATTCCTCTCATCCGCACTGACGAAGGGCATCGCGTAGCGCGTCTCTCCAGGATCGGTAGGCCCGGACACCCCGTTCGGGCGTCAAGGCGGCTGCCGCGGGCGCCGATGCTCCCGATCGTGGAGCGCGTACTGTGGATGGTCCGATCGAGCCGCGGACGCCGGGTCTTCAGCGTGCTCGTAACCGTGGCCGCGCTCGCCGTGTCGGCGCTCGCCGCCCGGCACTTCGCCGCCGGCGGCTGGCCGTTCGAGCGCGCCGACCCGCGCCTCGTTGCGGCCTCGGGCGTCCTGTTCCTGCTCACGTTCCCGCTCAAGGCATTCGGCTGGCACCGGCTGTTCGCGCCGTCGCAGCGCCCGGAGGCGATGTCGCTGGCGGCGGCCAGCGGCGCCGCGTCGGTCTCCGGCGCCGCCCTGCCCGGCCGCTTCGACGACGCCGTGCGGATCGCGGTCGTGCGCCGCTATCGCAGCTGCCCGTCCGGCGTCTCGACCGTCGCGCTCTCGCTGTTCATGCTCGGCCTCGTCGACGCCGCCGCGCTGATGCCGATCAGCGCCGCCGCCGCCGCAACCTCCACCGGCTCCCCCGCCGTGCGCGCGGCGCTCGCGGTCGTCGCCGCAGGCGGCCTGGGCGCGGCGCTCGTGATCGGCTTCCTGCCGCGGCTGATGGCGAGCGGCCGGCTGATTCGCTTCAGGATCGCGCGGTGGGTCGGCCAGCGGCTCACCTCGGGTCGCGACGCCTGGCGCGCGGGCTTCCTGGTGCTGGCGTCGTGGAGCATCCGGGCGGTCGCGCTGTTCCTTCTGCTCGCCGCCTTCGACGTGCGGATCTCGTTCCCGCTCGCGATCGGGTTCCTGTGCGCGAGCGCAGCGTCGGGCGCGCTCCCGATCGCTCCGGCGGGCGCCGTCACCCAGGCGGGCGCGGGGGCAGCCCTGCTCGTCGCCTCGGGCGTCGGCGTCCAGCGGGCGATCGACTTCGCCGTCTCGGCGCAGGCGCTCCTGATCCTCGCCGGCGCCGCCGTCGTCGTGTTCGCCGCCGTCTGGCATGCGGGCCAGCGGCTCGCCGCGCGCTCGCGCGCCGCCGTCTCCTAGGACAGGGCGGCCAGCACCCGCTCGGCGTGGCCGTCGGGCCTGACGCCGCGCATCGCCCTGACGACGACGCCATCGGGGTCGATCACGAATGTCGAGCGCACGATGCCCAGCCGCTTCTTGCCGTACAGCGTCTTCTCGCGCCAGACCCCGTACGCGTCGGCCACCTTCCGCTCCGGGTCGGCGAGGAGGGTGAACGGCAGATCGTGCCGCTCACGGAAGCTCGCGTGGGAGGCACCGTCGTCGGGGCTGACACCGAGGATGACGGCGCCCCGCTCCTCGAAGGCCGCGTAGGCGTCGCGGAAGCCGCAGGCCTGTCTCGTGCACCCCGGCGTCTCATCCCGGGGGTAGAAGTAGAGCACGACGGGGCGGCCGCGCAGGTCGGAGAGTCTGACGACCTCCCCGGTGTCGCTCGTCAGCTCGAAGTCGGGTGCGGGCTGGCCTTCCTCGACCATCTGGCTCCTCTCGTCGCGGGTTCCCTCCTGCAAACGCGGCCGGCTGCACGGATCTTCCTGCCGGCGCGGGGGAGGGGGTTGGTACGCTCACCCGCGAGGTGGAGGGGCTGCACTCGATCATCGGGCTCGCGGCGGTTGCCATCAACGTCGGGGCGGCCGGAGTCGGCGGGGCGTCCCTGTGGCGGCGCGCCGAGCCCCCGCGCGCGTTCGCCCACCTGCTCGCCCTCGGGCAGACCCTGCTGGTCGCCCAGGCCGCGCTCGGCCTCCTCCTCCTCTCGGGGAGTCACAGGGCCCCGGATCAGCTCCACTACGTCTACGGGGGACTGGCGCTCGGAGCCGTGCTCTCGCCGTGGGCGTACGCACCGAAGGAGGGGCGCGGGCGGGTCGCATGGTTCGTCTCCGCCGCGCTGCTCGCCGCCGCGCTCGCCCTCCGCGCCTACACGACGGGCGGCTGATGCGCGTCAACCCGACCGTCCGCGGTCTCGCGATCGTCGTGCTCGTCGCGGCCGTCGTAACCGCGCTCCAGCTCGAGGACGTGCTGGAGGCGCTGTTCCTCGTCCTGAGGATCGTCTTCGTGGCCGTGATCGCCTACGTCCTCTACCGCCTCTGGCGCGAGCGTCGGGAAGAGATCGGAACGTGGTCGGTGCGCGCTCGCCTGGTGTTCTACGCGGCCGCGGCGCTCGCGCTCGGGAACGTCGTGGTTGCGTTCGCGCTCGACTACCCGTCGGGGGGGCTCGAGGCGCTCGTCTTCTTCGCTGTCCTGGCCGCCAGCGCGTTCGCGATGTGGCGCGTCTGGCGGGACGAGCACACCTACGGGTAGGCGCGGGCGACCGTCCCGTCGAGCGAGTCGAGCAGCGGGCGCGGCTCGACGAGCGTGCCGACGAAGATCGGTGTGTCGCGCTCCGTGTAGCGGCTCGCCTCGGTCTCGCGCAGCGTCATCATCAGGTGGAGGAAGTCGACCGGCTCCTCGCACTCGAACGCGGTCATGAACTCCTGGTCGTCGATCCCGAACGAGTAAGTGGTGTGGTTCGTGACCGTCGGGAAGCGGCTGCCGATCTCGGCATGCTCGCGCATCGCTCTCGTGCGCTCCTCGAGCGGCAGCGAGTACCAGGGACGCAGCTTCACGAATGGGTAGACGACGAGGTACGGGGCGCCGCGCGGCACGATCCGCCTGGGCGGCCGGCCCGGGGCGCGCTCGAAGTACTTCGAGGACAGCGTCGCCGCCAGGTAGGAGCGCGGCGTCGTCAGCCAGCCGGCCAGCGGCGTACCGTTCAGGTCGCTGGCGAGCTCGCCCAGGTCGTCGTAGCGCTCGGTCAGCTTCCAGAGCATGAAGTCCGCCTCCGCGCGGACGCCGACGAGGCTGTAGGCGAGGATCTGCATCCGCTCCCGCCACTCCTCGAGCACGTCGGCGTACGCCTCCCTGGCGGCCGCGCGCTCCTCCGCGGGCAGCCGGCGCCACGCCGGGTCGACCCGGTAGAGGGTGTAGGCGACGTATTGCGGCGCTCCAGGCTCCCCGGCCACGGCGTTCAAATCGTAGCTGTCGCGTGCACGACCGGGCACACCCGGCGCGTCTCCCAGGACATATCGCCGCGTACCGTGGACGGTGCAGCGGGGGCGGCCGCCGAGCGGGCAGGCGGGCGCCCCCGCGCTACAGGAGCCCGCGCTCGCTGGCGATCGTGACGGCTTCGGCCCTGCGGCTGACGCCGAGCTTCGCGAAGGCCCGCTGGAGCAGCTTCTTCACCGACTCCTGGCCGATTCCGAGCTCGGCCGCCGCCTCGCGGTTCGTCCGGCCCTTCGCGATCAGCCGCAGCACGTCGCGCTCGCGGGGGCTGAGCGGCCTCGCTCCGGGGCTGCGGCGCGGGTGGCGGACGTCGAAGCAGGTGCCGCCGCCCGCCACGGTGCGCAGCGCCCGCAGCAGCTCGCCGGCGTCGCCGCTCTTCAGCGCGGCTCCCTGCGCGCCCGCCTCGCGCACCAGCTCGTTCAGGCCCCGCTCCGGGTTGGCGGTCATCACGAGCGCCGGGGCGGTCACGCCCTCGAGCCGCAGCCGGCGGACGAGATCGGGTCCGAGCCCGTCCTCGAGGTGGTAGTCGACGAGCAGCAGGTCGGGAGTGCGGTGCCCCACGAGGTCGAACGCCCCGTCGACGCTGCCCGTCGAGCCGACCAGCCGGAACTCCGTGCCGTCGAGCGTGAGCCGCACCCACGTGCGGACGATTGCGTCGTCGTCGACGAGGAGCACCGCGAGCCCGGGTGCGCTCACGAGTCAGACGATAGCGGACGGATCAGAAGGGGCTGGCGCGCGCGACGCCTCGGGGCGGGTCAGGACACGCCCCTACGGGGATCGGGGTGGCGCGGGGATCGGGGTCGCGCGGCCGCGTTCGGCGTGTCCCCTGCGGGTGTTCGGGCCCGGGTCGCGCGTCGGGGCGGTTGGGCGTGGTGGGAGGGCGCGATCCTGGTTGCGTAGGGGCGGGTCCTGACCCGCCCTCGGGTGGCGGCGGCTCGGATCCGGCCGGCGAGCCGCGATGCGGGTGGCCAGCGAGCCCATCCCTCCTCTGATCGGCGGAGGCTGGCCGGGCGGTGTCCCCCGTTCGGGCCGGGGTCCCGGGCGCCGCATGTCCTACCGCGCCTCCCCTTCTGACCCGAGCTCGGCGTCGAGCATCCGCAGCAGCTCTCCGAGGTCGAGCGGCTTCGTCAGGTACGCGCGCGCGCCGGCAGCGAGGAGGCGCTTGATCTCGGCGGGCGTCGCGTCCGCGCTGAGGACGACGACCGGGATCTCGCTCGTCGAGGCGCTTGCCCGGATCTGGCGGATCACGTCTGCCCCGGACATGTCCGGCAGGTGCAGGTCGGTGAGGATCAGATCGGGGCGGTGCTCTCGCGCCAGCTCGAGCCCGAGGCGACCGTCGGCGGCCGAGAGCAACCTCACGTCGGGCCGGCGCTCCAGCACGCTCTGCACGAGAGCGAGGTTCGAGGGGTTGTCCCCGATCTGGAGCACCGTGCCCCGAGCGGGCGCGGGCGGGGAGTCCGTGGCCGGTCCGGGCGGGTGCCGGCGCGCGCGCGCGGCCGTCGCGGCGAGCGGCAGCTCGACGGCGAAGACGCTGCCCTCGCCGGGCGTGCTCTCGACCGTGATCGCGCCCCCCATCGCCTCTGCGAGCCCGCGGGAGACCGTGAGGCCGAGGCCCGTCCCCTCCGCGCCGGTCGCCTCGGCGCCGAGGCGCTCGAACGGGTCGAACAGCCGCTCGAGCTGGTCGGGCGGGATCCCGAGCCCGGTGTCGGCAACCCGGATCGCGAGCCGCTCGCCCGCGACCTCCGCGCAGGTCAGCTCGACCGAGCCGCCGTCGCGGTTGTACTTGACGGCGTTCGCGAGCAGGTTGACGAGGATCTGCTTCAGCCGCTGGCGGTCCGCGAGCACGACCTGGTGGTAGGACTCGTGGTCGAAGTCGAGGGCGATGCCGGCCTCGGCCGCCTGTGGCTGCACGAGCGCCAGGGACTCCCCGACCACCTCTCGAACGTCGATCGGCTCCGTCGAGAGCGACAGCCGGCCGGCCTCGATCCGGGAGAGGTCGAGCACCTCGTTGATGAGGTCGAGCAGGTGGTGCCCGCCGCGCAGGATGTGGTCGACGCACTCGGTCTGGTCCGGCCCGAGCTCCTCGAGCTCGAGCAGCTGGCCGAAGCCGAGGATCGCGTTCAGCGGCGTCCGCAGCTCGTGGCTCATCCGGGAGAGGAACTCGCTCTTCCCCCGGTTGGCCGCGTCGGCCTCCTCCTTCGCGGAGCGCAGCGCCGCCTCGGCGGCCTTGCGGTGGGTGATGTCGACGAACGTGGAGCGGCTCATCACGTAGCGGCCGTTCGCGTCGTAGAGGGCGGTCGCGTGGAGCAGGACGGTCATCGTCGATCCGTCCTGGCGGGCGAGCTCGAGCTCGAGCCCGTCCACCGCTCCCCGCTCCTTGAAGCGCGGCAAGCTCTCCCGGAAGACCTCGAGCCCCGCCGGCGTCAGGATCTCACTGAACTGCCTCCCCAGCAGCTGCTCCTTCGTGCAGCCGAGCCAGCGCGCCTCGGTCGCGTTGACGCGCACGAAGCGGCCGTCGCCGTCGAGCGAGTGGTAGCCGCAGGGCGCGTGCTCGTAGAGGTCGCTGATCTCCTCCTCG
The DNA here is from genome assembly GCA_964370985.1 of uncultured Gaiellales bacterium. Lineage (GTDB taxonomy): Bacteria > Actinomycetota > Thermoleophilia > Gaiellales > Gaiellaceae > JAHDVS01. The sequence goes on from CAYJLE010000020.1 coordinate 24,969, forward strand.
AGGCGTTTCGCCTCCGTGATGTCGGTCACGGTGCCTTCCAGGCCGGCGGCCTGGCCGCCGGCCTCGAAGGCCCAGTGGACGTTGAGCGAGAAGACCGCGGTACCGCCATCCCGCGTCCGCACGGGGGTCTCGAAGCCCGTGGCGGAGCCCTCGCGCTGGAGCAGGTCGAGCAGCTCCTCCCGTCTGGTCTCGTCAGCGTAGAAGGCGCTGACGCTTGGGGTCTCCGCCAGCAGCTCGTCCGTGGAGCCGAAGCCGAGCATCCGTGCCAGGGCGTCGTTCGCCGCGGTGAAGCGGCCCTCGAGGGTGGTGCGGAAGATCCCCTCGGTCGCGTTCTCGACTACGCTGCGGTAGCGCGCCTCCGTCTCGGCGAGCGCCGCGGTCCGCTCCGCGACGCGCTGCTCGAGCTCCTCGTTCAGGCGCGCGAGCATCGCCTCCGCGCGCTTGCGCTGCGTGATGTCGGTGATCACGGAGATCGCCCCGGCCACCTCGTCGGCCTCGCCGTGGAGCGCCGCGGCGGCCACCCCGATCTCGATCGGGCTACCGTCCGTGCGAACGCGGCTGACCTCGATCTCGTACGTGCTCTCCGCGCCGGACAGGATCCGCGCGAGCCGTGCCTCGAACTGGTCGCGCAGCTCCGGGGAAACGAACGGGGGCGGTCCGCCCACGGCCTCCGCGGCGCTCCAGCCGAAGATCCGCTCGGCCGCGGGGTTCCAGAGCGTCACGTGACCGTCCCGGTCGAACCTGACGATCGCGAGCGGCGAGTGCTCGATCAGCGCCCCGAGCTGCTCGTTCGCGTCTCGGAGCGCGGCGGCCTCCCGGACCATCGTCTCGTGCTGCTGCTCGAGCCTGGCGGCCATCTCGTTGAAGGCGCTGGCCAGCTCCCCGATCTCGCCGCTGCCGGCGGCCGGGTCGGCGCGGCTTGCGAGCTCGCCGCCCGCGAGCCGGCGCGTGGCCTGCACGAGGGCGGCGATCGGCCGCACGACCATCCTGGCGCCGAGCAGCCAGGCGGCGGTGAGCGCCGTCAGGGCCGCGGCACCGAGGCCGGCGAGGCTGAGCAGCAGGCGGTTGGTCGAGGCGGCGTAGGCCTCCCCGAGCGGGATCCCGGTCGCGACGAAGACGTCGATGCCCGGCTCCACCGGCGCGAACGCGTAGAGACGCCGGACGCCGTCGATGCCGGCGTACTCCCCGGCACCCTCGTGCTGCGCGTGGATCCCTTGCTGGATCTCCGCGCCCGGGAAGCGCTGGCCGACCCACCGCTCGGGGTCGGGCTGCTGCACGAGAATCGTGCCGTTCCCGTCCAGAACCGTGAGCGCGGCCGCGGCCGGGAGGTCGGCAGTCGCTGCTACGCTGGCGAGCGCGGAGAGGTCGATTGCCGCGAACAGCACGTCGCGCCCGGCGGCACCGGTGAACGCGTAGCCGGCGTTGACCGTCTCCTGGCCGGTGATGCGCCCTATCTGGTAACCGCCGACCGCGAAGCCGTTTGTCTCGAGCGCCTGCCGGAGCCAGGGCCGGTCTTGCAGGTTGACGCCGGCGGAAGCCTCGAGGCCGCTGCACCAGACGTCTCCGTTCTCGCTCGCGACGCCGAGGTTGACGTAGTCGCTGTGCTGCCGGAGGGTGCGCCGGAAAAGCGCGGCGCACACGGCCTCGTCGCGACCCCGCACCTCGTCGATCTGGGAGAGCGTGGCGAGCAGGTCTCGCGTTCCCCGGAACAGGGCGGCCTCGTTGGCTGCGACGAGGCGCGTCACCTGTAGTGCGGTCTCCCGGGCGCGGTCGCGACTGCGGGCCCGGTCGTCGGCGAAGCTGTAGGCGGCGAGGGCGAGCGCGGGCAGGAGCGCGAGCGCGACGATCAAGAGCAGCCGCGCGTGCAGGTTGCGGGGCGCGAGGCGCGACACCGGCTAGCCCGCAGCTGGGAGGTGGCTGTCGACGAGCTCGAGCAGGCACCCGAGGTCGAAGGGCTTGGTCAGGTAGGCGGACGCGCCCGCGGCGGCGAGCTGCTCGATCCGGGCGGGGATCGCGTCGGCGCTCACGACGACGACCGGGATGCCGCTCGTCCCGGGGTCGCTCCGGAGCAGCCCTAGCACCTCCTCGCCGGGAAGGTCGGGCAGGTGCAGGTCGAGCAGGATTAGATCGGGCCGCCGCTCGTTCGCGAGCTGGAGGCCCGCCGCCGCGGTCTCCGCGATCACGAGCTCGGCGCCCGGCCGCCGAGCCATGATCAGCTCGACGAGGCGGCGATTCGAGGCGGAGTCCTCGATGTAGAGCACCGTCCCGCGGGCGCAGGCGGGCGGCGGCCCGGGCACGCTCTCCGGCGGCGCGGGCGCCTCGACCTCGCCGGCCAGCGCCTCGAGCTCCGACTCGATCGCGTCGAGCTGATGTCGCGCTGCGCCGGCGCTCGCGGTGTCGAGCGCCCCGTCTGCGGCTCCCGTGCTCAGGACACGCTCGAGCTCGGTCGCGGCCTCGTCGATCCGTCCGGCCCCGACGATCCGGGCCGAGCCCTTCACGGTGTGCGCCTGCCGCGCCAGCGCCTCGAGCAGCGGCTGGCGGTTGCCGGGCCCGTCCTCCGCTGCGAGTCGCTCGAGGAGCGAGCGGGCGTCTGCCAGGCGTTGTCGCACCTCGGCGACAAACGTGGGAAGCAAGGCTTGCCGCGGGTCGGAATCGGGCGGGGCGTTCACGTAAGAGCCTCCGGAGCGCTACACGCCATACGAACCCATATTTGACAACAGTGGAAAGAACGGATACCTACAATGGTAACGATAGTGGCAAGCACGGAGGATAAGAGGAGGCGCTTGGACGAGGTCATCCCCGTTCGGCGTGATCGCGGGCGCGGGCTCGAGCACCCGCAGCGCGCGGTGCCGCCCGAGCTCGTCGCAGCGGTCGACGCGGAAGGCGTGATCGGCCTGCTGGCCGGCGACGTCGAGGGGATCCTGGGGGCGGACGCGTCCGAGCTCGTCGGCAGACCCGTCGCCGCCGCGCTCGAGACGGTGGTGGAGCGGTTCGCCGAGCCCGGCGCGTTCAGGGCGGCCGCGAGACGTGTCCTGGCCTCGCCGGAGCGCGTCCACGAGAACGAGCTGGCGCTCGCGGACGGGCGGATGCTCCTGCACCGGTCGCTGCCGGTCGCCGGGGACCCGAGCGGCTGCCGCATCGTCCTGCTGCGCGACGTGACGGCCGAGCGGTTCAGGGGACGCCGGTTCGAGGCGCTGCTGGGCGAGCTCATCCAGGCTGAGGAGAACGAGCGCGCTCGCGTCGCAGGTGAGCTCCACGACGGCCCGGTGCAGGTGCTGGCCGCCGCGCTGCTGCGCCTCGAGAGCCTGGCCGACCGGCTCGCTCGCGACGCCGCGAGCCTCGTCGGCGGCGTGGACGGCGGGCCCGGGGAGCTCACGGCGCGCCTGTACCGCCGGGAGGCCGAGACGAGGGAGCTGCTGGAGGCGTTGCGGGAGGCCTACCGGGAGGCCCGGACGCTGCTCTTCGACCTGAAGCCGCTCGTGCTCGAGGAGGAGGGGCTGGCGGCCGCGGTCGGCGAGCTGCTCGGACGCCTCGAGCGGGAGCAGGGGATCGAGGCCGCGCTCGACGACGAGCTGCCCGAGCGGCCCCCGCAGCACCTCGAGCTGATCGCGTTCCGGGTCATCCAGGAGGCGCTCCAGAACGTCCGGCGCCACGCGCGCGCGCGCCGCATCGTGGTCACGCTGCGCTGGGACGGCGGGCTCTCCTGCGAGGTCCGCGACAACGGGCTTGGCTTCGACCCTGACGCGCCGAAATCCGAGCTCGCGCCGCGCAGCTACGGGCTCGCGTCGATGCGAGAGCGCGTCGAGCTCGCCGGCGGCAAGCTCGAGCTCCGAACGGCCCCGGGCACCGGCACGGCGCTGCGCTTCACGCTGCCCCCGGCGCCGTGATCCGGCTGCTCCTGGTCGACGACTCCCCGACGAACCGCGCCGCGCTCAGGGCAGCGCTGAGCGACGACTCGGGGATCGAGATCGTCGGGGAGGCCGGGAACGGGGAGGAGGCGATCGAGCGCGCGCTGGAGCTCGCTCCGGACGTCGTCCTGATGGACGTCGAGATGCCGGTCCTCGACGGCATCTCGGCGACGGAGCGGATCCGGCAGCTCGCACCGGAGATCCGGGTGGTCGCCCTGACCGCGCACGAGGAGCAGGAGGTGATCGGCGCGATGATCGCGGCCGGCGCCCGCAGCTACTGCCTGAAGGGCGCGCCCCTGGCCGATCTCCGGCACGCGCTCGAGTCCGCCGTGACCGGGGCGCACGTGGATGGGCGCGTGATGCCCAAGGTGCTCGACGAGGTGGTGCGCCTGTTCCAGCAGGAGCGCGTTGCCGTCTGGCAGCTCGCCGCGGCGAACAGCGAGATCGCGGACCAGTCGGACCGACTGGAGCGGCTCACGCACGGGATCGTCCATTCGCTCGCGGCCGCGATCGAGGCCCGCGACCGCTACACCGGCGGGCACGTGGAGCGCGTCTCCCGCTACGCGATGCTGCTGACCGAGCGGGTCGCACCGGCCGTGGCCCGCGACCCCCGGGTGGAGTTCGGCTACGTGCTCCACGACGTCGGCAAGATCGGCGTCCCCGATCGCGTCCTCCTGAGCACCGGCCCGCTCGACGACGAGGGCTGGGCCCTGATGCGGGCGCACGTCGAGATCGGCGGGCGGCTGCTCGAGCCGATCCCCGAGTTCGAGTCGGTACGGGAGGTCGTGCTGTGCCATCACGAGCGCTGGGACGGCAGCGGCTACCCGGCCGGCCTGCGCGGCGACGAGATCCCGATCACCGCCCGTCTGTTCGCCGTCTGCGATGCGTTCGACGCGATGACGACGGATCGCCCCTACCAGGCGGCCAGGTCGCTGGAGGAGGCGCTCGAGCAGCTTGCCGCCTGCGCCGGCAGCCAGTTCGACCCCGAGCCGGTCGCCGAGCTGACCGCGCTGGCCCGGCGGGGCGCCCTCGAGCCGGTGGGGACCGCCTGAGCCCGTTCCCGGGCGGCCTCGGGCAGGCTAGCCTGAGCGGGTGGCGCCAGAGCGCGGAGGCCGGCAGGAACGGATCGAGGCGGAGCTGCGGGCGCTCCCGGCCCGGCCGGGCGTCTACCTCCTGCGCGGGCGCGGCGACGCGGTGCTCTACGTGGGCAAGGCGAAGAGCCTGCGTGCCCGCGTGCGCTCGTACTTCCGCGGCGGCGACTCCCGCGTCGGGATCGGCCAGCTCGTCGAGCGCGTCGAGCGGATCGAGTTCGTCGTCACCCGCTCCGAGGGCGAGGCGCTCCATCTCGAGCAGAACCTGATCAAGCGCCACCGCCCACCCTTCAACGTGCGCCTGCGCGACGACAAGTCGTACCCGTACATCGCCGTCACCGTCGACGACGACTTCCCGCGCGTCATCTTCACCCGTGAGCGTCACCGTCGCGGCGTCGTCTACTTCGGCCCCTACGCGTCCGCGAAGAAGGTGCGTGAGACGCTCGACGTCCTCAACCGGGTGTTCCAGTTCCGGCCCTGCGAGGGACCGCAGCCGGGAAGGCGCTCCGGCATCCCGTGCCTCGACTACCACATCGAGCGCTGCCTCGCCCCCTGCGTCGGGTATGTCTCGAACGGGGAGTACCGGCGCGTCGTCGACGGTGTCGTCGAGTTCCTCTCGGGCGAGACCCGGCCGATCCAGCGGGAGCTCGAGCGCCGGATGGCGGAGGCGGCGGCTCGCGAGGAGTTCGAGGGGGCGGCGCGCTACCGCAACCGTCTGTTCGCGATCCGTCACCTCGCGGAGCGCCAGGCGGCGGACAAGCGCTCGCTCGGCACCGTCGACGTGATCGGGATCGCCGCCGCCGGGCAGACGGCGGCGGTGCAGGTGTTCCCGCTCCGCGACGGGCGGCTCGTGGACCGTCACACGTTCTATCTCGAGAATCCCGCCGGGCAGGACGTGCCGGCGCTCGCGGAGGCATTCTGCCTCGAGTACTACGGCGGCGGGCCGAGCGTGCCGCCGCTCGTCGTCGTGCCCCCCGGCTGCGGCGGCGCCGGGCTCGGCGAGTATCTGTCGTCCCTGCGCGGCAGCCGGGTGGAGGTGCGGGAACCGCTACGGGGTGAGAAGCGGCGGCTGCAGGAGCTCGCCCAGGCGAACGCGGAGCTGGCGCTCGCTGGAGACCGCGCGGAGGGCGAGCGCAGGCGGGTGCGGCGCATCGAGGCGCTCGAGGAGCTGCGGGAGGCCCTGAACCTCGAGAGCCTCCCGGTCAGGATCGAGTGCTTCGACATCTCGCAGGTCCAGGGCGCCTCGCCGGTGGGCTCGATGGTCGTGTTCGAGGACGCCGTGCCGAGGAAGGCGCACTACCGCAAGTTTGCGATTCGCGGCGTCGAGGGCCAGGACGACTACGCGATGCTGGCGGAGGTGATCTCACGTCGCTTCGCCCGCCTCGGCGTCTCGCCCGGCGCAGACGGCTACGACGAGAGCTTCGCCGCCACGCCCAGCCTCGTCGTCGTCGACGGTGGCAAGGGCCAGCTCGCGGGAGCGCTCGAGGCGATGGCGGCGTTCGATCTGCCCCGTGTCGCCGCGATCGCGCTCGCGAAGCGCGAGGAGGAGGTGTTCGTGCCCGGCCGGTCACGGCCCGTGCCGCTGGCCCGCGAATCCGCCGGCCTGCAGCTCCTCCAGCGGCTGCGCGACGAGGCCCACCGCTTCGCGCTCGGCTTCCACCGCGTCCGGCGCGATGCCCGAGCCCGTGAGTCTCTTCTCGACGCGCTGCCCGGCGTGGGCCCGGCGCGCAAGCGGGCCCTGCTGCGCCACTTCGGCTCGGCGGAGCGACTGCTCGAGGCGACACGCGATGAGCTCGAGGGCGTCCCGGGGATCCCGCCCCGGACGGGCCGCGCGATCCACGCCGCGCTGCACAAGACCGGCTCCGTGTAGGGACGGGTCAGTCGGGCTGCAGGAACGGGTAGCGGTAGTCCGTCGGCGGAACGAACGTCTCCTTGACGGTTCGCGGGCTCGTCCAGCGGATCAGGTTCCACAGCGAGCCGGCCTTGTCGTTCGTGCCGGACGCGCGGGCGCCCCCGAACGGCTGCTGGCCGACGACGGCGCCGGTCGGCTTGTCGTTCAGGTAGAGGTTCCCGGCCGCGTAGCGCAGCGCGTCCGCCGCCCTGATCGTCGCGTAGCGGTCCTCCGAGAAGATCGAGCCGGTGAGCGCGTACGGGGCGGTGCGGTCGACCAGCTCGAGCGTCTCCTCGAACCGGCCCTCCGGGTAGACGTAGCAGGTCACGACCGGTCCGAACAGCTCGTCGCGGAGCAGGCGGAAGCCCGGGTCGCGGGTCTCGATGATCGTCGGCTCGACGAAAAAGCCGACCGAGTCGTCCGTGCCACCCCCGGCGACGACCTCCGTGTCCGGATGGGCCCGCGCCTCCGCGATCGCCGCCGCCTGCGTCGCGAACGAGCTCCCGTCGATCACGGCGCCCATGAAGTTCGTGAAAGCTGCCACGTCACCGGTGCGGATCGTCGCGGCCTCCGCCGCCAGGCGCTCTCGCAGCTCGGGCCAGAGGTTGGCGGGGGCGTAGACGCGTGACGCCGCCGAGCACTTCTGCCCCTGGTACTCGAACGCCCCACGCAGGATCGCCGCCGCGACCGCGTCCACGTCGGCCGACGGGTGCGCGACCACGAAGTCCTTGCCGCCCGTCTCGCCGACGAGCCGCGGGTAGCCGCGGTAGCGGTCGATCGAGCCGCCCACCGCCCTCCAGATCCCCTGGAAGACGCCGGTCGAGCCGGTGAAATGCACCCCGGCCAGCTCGGGGCTCGCGAGCGCGGCGTCCCCGACCGTGGCACCCGGCCCGTACACGAGGTTGATCACGCCCGGCGGCAGCCCCGCCTGCTCGAGCAGCTTCAGCGTGTACCAGGCCGGCAGCATCGCGGTCGAGGCCGGCTTCCAGACGACGGTGCAGCCCATCAGGGCCGGCGACGTCGTCAGATTCGCGCCGATCGAGGCGAAGTTGAACGGGCTGACCGCCAGCACGAACCCCTCGAGCGGCCGGTACTCGAGCCGGTTCCAGACGCCGGGAGAGGAGATCGGCTGCTCCTCGTAGATTCGCCTCAGGAAGCCGGCGTTGAAGCGCCAGAAGTCACAGGTCTCGCAGGCCGCGTCGATCTCCGCCTGGTGAGCGGTCTTGGACAGGTTCAGCATCGTTGCCGCATTCAGCGTGTCCCGCCACGGTCCCGAGAGCAGCTCGGCGGCGCGTAGGAAGACGGCGACGCGCTCCTCCCACGGGGCCCGGCTCCAGTCGTGCCAGGCCTCCCGCGCCGCCGCGATCGCCGCCTCCGTCTCGGCCCGCCCGCCCTGATGGACGTCGGCGAGCACGTGGCCGTGGTCGTGGGGCATCACCGCCTGGCGTAGCGTCCCCGTGCGCACCTCGCGGCCGCCGATCACGCACGCGAGCTCGGGCCGCTCGTCGCGCATCGCTCCGAGCCGCAGCTTCAGGCTCGCCCGCTCGGCCGTCCCCGGCGCGTAGGACCGGATCGGCTCGTTGACGGCCCCGGGCGGCTGGAAGATCCCGTGGGCGCTCATACGGGGATGGTACGCTCGCGCCACACGTGGCAGTCAAGCCCTTCCGCTACGAGGCCGAGGGGTGGGGCGTCGGCGAGCTGTGGCTCGACGGCGACCGCGTCGTCTGGCACGAGGTGCCGCGGGCGGGGCCCGTGCCGCCCGCGGGCGGACCGGAGCTGGCCGAGCGTCTCCGCGCCTACTTCGCCGGCGAGCCGGTCTGCTTCGACGACGTCGACCTCGACCTCGAGGGGCTGTCGCCGTTCGGGCGGGACGTCGCCACGGCGCTGCGGCGCGTGCCGCGCGGCGAGACCGTCACCTACGGTGAGCTGGCCGCGCTCGCCGGTCGCCCCGGCGCCGCCCGCGCCGCCGGCACGTTCTGCGCCAACAACCACCTGCCCGTCTTCGTGCCCTGCCACCGCGTCGTCGCGGCCGGGGGCATCGGCTCCTACGGCGAGCTCGGCGTCGCTTACAAGCAGCGGCTGCTCGCGCTCGAAGGCTGGCGGGGGTGAGCCTCTCCGATGCCGTCCGCTCCGAGCTGGCCGCGATCGACCCGCGCCGGCCCTGCTGCCGGCTCGCCGAGCTGTCCGCGCTCGTCCGCACCGCCGGCACGCTGCACCTGCGCTCCGGCGGCAGCCTTGCCGTCCACCTCGACGTTGCCAGCGCCGCCGTCGCGCGCCGCGCGTTCGTGCTCCTGCGCGGCTTCGGCGTGGCCGCCGAGATCCGCACCTACCGCCGCCATGCGTTCGGGCGGGAGGCGCGCTACGAGCTGCACCTCGGTGGCGATCCGCGTGCGCTGCAGACGCTCAACGAGGCCGGTGTGCTCGGCCCGACGCTGACCCCGCTTCCCGAGCCGCCCCGACGGGTGGTCGCGCGGCCCTGTTGCCGGGCCGCCTACCTGCGCGGGGCGCTGCTCGGCGCCGGCTCCGTGAGCGGCCCCCGCGCGCCCCATCTCGAGGTGCGCGTCGCCACGGAAGCGGGCGCCCGGCTGCTCGCGACCCTGGCCGCCGAGGAGGGTATCCACCTCTCGGTGCTCGACCGCGGCCGCCACGCCGCCGCGTACGCGAAGGGTGCCGAGGCGATCTCCGACCTGCTCGGCCTCGTCGGCGCCCACGATGCCGCGCTCGCGATCGGCGAGAGCGCGGTCGTGAGCGCGACGCGCGCCCGCGCGAACCGGCTCGCCAACGCCGATCACGCGAACCTCGTGCGGGTGAGCCGCGCCGCCCAGGCCGAGATCGCCGCGATCCGCCGGCTCGAGCGGCGCGGCGGCCTCGAAGGCCTTCCCCGCGAGCTGCGCGAGGTCGCGGAGCTGCGGCTGCGCCAACCCTCCCTGTCGCTGCGGGAGCTCGCCGCCAGGTGCCGGCCGCCCGCGACGAAAGCGTCCGTGCACCGCCGGCTCAAGCGGCTCCAGCGGCTGGCGGGCAACTAGAATCGGCGCCCAGGGCAGTCGAGCGGGCAGGAGGCAGCGAATGGGCGTGCGCGTGGGGATCAACGGCTTCGGCCGGATCGGGCGGAACTTCTTCCGGGCGGCGGTGGAGCAGGGAGCCGACGTCGAGCTGGTCGCGGTCAACGACCTCGGCGACGCGGCCACGATGGCACACCTGCTCAAGTACGACTCCGTGCTCGGCCCGTTCGCTCACGACGTCGCCGTCGAGGACGGGGCGATCCGGGCCGCGGGCCGCGAGTTTCGGCTGCTCAACGAGCGCGACCCGGCGAAGCTGCCGTGGCGGGAGCTCGGCGCCGAGGTGGTGCTCGAGTCGACCGGGCTGTTCACCAAGCGCGAGCACGCGCAGCTCCATCTGGACGCCGGAGCCGAGAAGGTCGTGATCTCCGCGCCCGCGAGCGACCCCGACGTCACTCTCGTGCTGGGCGTCAACGACGAGGCCTACGACCGGGAGCGCCACCGGATCGTCTCCAACGCCTCCTGCACCACGAACTGCATCGCCCCCGTCGCACGGGTCCTCCACGACGCGTACGGGATCGAGTCCGGCTTCATGACCACGATCCACGCGTACACGAACGACCAGCAGATCCTCGACCTCCCGCACCCGGACCTGCGCCGTGCCCGCGCGGCCGCGATCAACCTGATCCCCACCTCCACGGGGGCCGCCCGGGCGATCGGGCTCGTGATCCCCGAGCTGAAGGGAAAGCTCGACGGGATCGCCGTGCGCGCCCCGGTCGCTGACGGCTCGATCGTCGACCTCGTCGTGAACCTCTCCCGCGAGGTAACGAAGGACGAGATCAACGCGCGCTTCGCCGGGCTCGCCGATCGCGACCGCTTCCGGGGCATCCTGCGCTACTCCGACGAGCCGCTCGTCTCCTCCGACGTGATCGGCAGCCCCTACTCCTCGATCTTCGACAGCGGGCTGACCATGGCGCAGGGTCGGACCGCCAAGGTGTTCTCGTGGTACGACAACGAGTGGGGCTACTCGAACCGCCTCGTCGACCTCGTCCAGCGCCTCCTGTAGGGGCGGGTCCTGACCCGCCCGCCCCGCTCCGTTCGCGACGCCGATGTCGCCGGCAAGCGCGTCCTCGTGCGCGCCGATCTCAACGTTCCGCTCGAGAACGCGCGCGTCGCCGACGACACGCGCATCCGTGCGGCCCTGCCGACCTTGCGCCTCCTGCTCGACCGTGGCGCCGCCGAGGTCGCCGTCTGCTCGCACCTCGGGCGCCCGGACGGCGTCGATCCCGCGCTCGCGATCGCGCCCGTCGAGGCGCGCCTGCGCGAGCTGCTTCCCGACCCGCGCGTGCGCGTGCTCGAGAACACCCGCTTCGACCCGGGCGAGACCCGCAACGACCCCGCATTCGCAGCCCGCCTGGCGGCCGGAATGGACGTGTACGTCAACGACGCGTTCGGCTCCGCTCACCGGGCCCACGCCTCGACCGAGGCCGTGGCCCGGCTTCTGCCCGCGTACGCCGGGCTCCTGCTCGAGCGGGAGCTCGCGGAACTGGCCCGGCTCGTCGAGAGCCCGGAGCGACCGTTCGTCGCGGTGGTCGGCGGCGCCAAGGTGGAGGACAAGATCGGGGTGCTGCGCCGGCTTGCCGAGCTCGCGGACGCGCTGCTCGTCGGCGGCAAGATGGCGGCGGAGCTCGCGACCCAGGCTCCGCTCGGAGGGGGAGCCGAGGTGCTGCTCCCGACCGATGTCGTCGCTGCCGCCGCGTTCGAGCCGGACGCGGAGAGCCGCGTCGTCGCGGCGGACGCGGTTCCCGACGGCTGGCTCGGGCTCGACATCGGCCCGGAGACCCGCCGCGCGTTCGCGGAGCGGATCGCCGGCGCCCGCACCGTGTTCTGGAACGGGCCGATGGGTGTCTTCGAGTGGCCGCGCTTCGCCGACGGCACGAGAGCGGTCGCCGAGGCGGTCGCGGCGTTGGACGGGTTCACCGTCGTCGGCGGCGGCGACTCGGTGCGGGCGATCGAGGAGCTCGGCCTGGCGGAGCGGATCGGCTGGATCTCGACCGGCGGTGGCGCCTCGCTCGAGCTGCTCGAGGGCAGGGAGCTGCCCGGTATCGCGGCCATCCCGCCCGCCTGAATCCCGTCGCGTAGGATCCCGCCGGATGGACAGGAGAGCGACCCCGCTGATCGCGGGCAACTGGAAGCTGTTCAAGGGGCCTGGCGAGGCGGCCGCGTTCTGCTCGGCGCTCGCCGCCCGGCTCGAAGGCCTCGCCGGCGTCGCCGCGGTCGTCTGCCCGCCCTACGTGTCCCTGGGGGCCGCCTCGGCCGCGCTTTCCGGCTCACCGGTGCGGGTGTTCGCGCAGAACGCGCACTGGCAGGAGACCGGCGCCTTCACCGGCGAGATCTCGCCGGCGATGCTGCTCGAAGCGGGCGCGGTCGGCACGATCGTCGGGCACTCCGAGCGCAGGCAGCATTTCGGCGACACCGACGACACGGTCGCTCGCCGCGCGGCCCACGCGCTGGAGGCCGGCCTCGACGTGATCGCCTGCGTCGGCGAGCTCGAGGCGGAGCGCGAGGCGGGTCGCACGGGGGAGGTGCTGCGACGCCAGGTCGGCCCGCTCGCGGCCGCGCTCGGGCCGAACGAGCGGCTGACGCTCGCCTACGAGCCCGTGTGGGCGATCGGCACCGGCCGCACCGCGACGCCCGAGCAGGCGCAGGAGGCGCACGCGCTGATTCGCTCCCTGCTCGACGTCCCGATCCTCTACGGCGGCAGCGTCAAGCCCGACAACGCGGCCGAGCTGCTCTCCCGGCCGGACGTCGACGGCGCGCTCGTCGGCGGCGCCGCGCTCGAGGTCGAGTCGTTCGCGGCGATCTGTGACGCGGTCGCGGGTGGCTGAGCCGGCGCGGCCGCCGTTCCCGCTCGTCGCCCTCGTCGTCCTGGACGGCTGGGGGCTCGCGCCGCCAGGGCCGGGCAACGCGGTCGAGCTCGCCTCGACACCCGTCTTCGACCGGCTGTGGGAGCGCTACCCGCACACGACGCTCGCTGCGTCCGGCGACGCCGTCGGCCTTCCCGCCGGCCAGATGGGCAACTCCGAGGTCGGGCACCTGACGATCGGCTCGGGCCGCGTCGTCGACCAGGACCTGATGCGGGTGAGCCGCTCGATCCGCAGCGGCCGTTTCTTCGAGAACGAGGCGCTCCTCGCCGCGTTCGCCCGCGCGCGCGAGCGCGGCAGCGCCGTGCACCTGCTCGGGCTCGTCTCCGCCGGCGGCGTTCACTCCCACATCGATCACCTGCGGGCGCTGCTCGAGCTGGCCCGCCGCGAGGGGATGGCGGAGCGAACCTACGTGCACGCGTTCACGGACGGGCGCGACGTGTCGCCGCGGGCCGCCGCGGCCGACCTGGCCGGGCTCGCAGCGGAGGGGGCACGGATCGCAACGGTGTGCGGCCGCTACTACGCGATGGATCGCGACCGGCGCTGGGAGCGGATCGAGCGCGCCGTCGCCGCGATCACCCGCGGCGAGGGCGCCCCCGCCGCCAGCCCGGTCGAGGCGATCGAGGCCAGCTATGCGGCCGGGGTGACGGACGAGTTCGTCGAGCCGGTCGTGCTGCCGGCGCCGCGTCTCGGCCCCGGCGATGCCGCCGTCTTCTTCAACTTCCGCGCCGACCGGGCACGGGAGCTCTCCCAGCGGCTGCTCGAGGAAGGCTACGACCTGACCACGATGACCCGCTACCGGGACGATCTCGACTGCCCGGTCGCGTTCTCCGAGCACGACGTGGCCGATACGCTCGCGGAGGTGCTCGCCGAGCACGGAGTGCGGCAGCTCCACATCGCCGAGACGGAGAAGTACGCGCACGTCACGTACTTCCTGAACGGCGGCCGTGAGGAGGAGTGGGTGGGGGAGGTCCGGGTCCTCGTTCCCTCGCCCAGGGACGTCGCCACCTACGACCTGAAGCCGGAGATGGCAGCAGCCGAGGTCGCCGCACGCTTCGTCGAGGAGGTCGAGCCGGGCGGCTACCGCTTCGCGGTCGTCAACTTCGCCAACCCGGACATGGTCGGCCACACCGGTGTGATCGCCGCCGTCGTGCGCGCGGTCGAGGCCGTGGACGCCTGCCTCGGTCGCGTCGTCGAGGCGGTGCTCGGGCAGGGCGGCGTCTGCGTCGTCTGCGCCGACCACGGGAACGCGGAGCAGCTGCTCGAGGACGACGGCGTCAGTCCCCACACCGCGCACACGACGAACCCGGTGCCGCTGCTGGTGACGGCGGACGGTCTCGCTCTGCGACCGGGCGGCGGGCTCGCCGACCTCGCGCCCACCTGCCTCGACCTCCTCGGCGTGGCGCCGCCGGCGGAGATGACGGGGTCGAGCCTGCTCGCCCGGGCGTAGGGGCGCCGGGAACCGCTCCGGTATACTCGCCTGCACCTCCAGCGTCCAGGCCCGCCGTCAGGAGGTTCACCCGCGTGCCACTTCCGCAGCCGGAGCTCTCGATTCTCCGCAGAGCGCAGAGGGGGGACGCACGGGCGTTCGCGATCATCGTCACCGCCTACGAGGCTCCGGTCTTCAACTACGTGCTGCGCATGGTCGGAGACCGATCGCTCGCCGAGGATCTGACGCAGGACGTGTTCCTGCGGATCCACCACGGGCTGTCCGCGTTCTCGCTGCGCTGCCGCTTCACGACATGGCTGTTCCAGATCGCGAAGAACCGCGTCGTCGACGAGCTCAGGGCGCGCGAGCGTCGCCCCCAGCTGAGCGTGCTCGGCGAGCAGAGCGAGCTCGAGGTCGTCGACCCGCCCCCGGAGCGGGTGGAGCTGATCGACGCCGTCTGGCGGGCCGTCGGTTGCCTCAACCCGGATCTGCGGATGGCGTTGCTCCTCCGCGACGTGGTCGGTCTCTCCTACGCCGAGATCGCGGACTCCCTGGAGATCACGCTCGCCACCGTGAAGTGGCGGATCTACAAGGCGCGGGAGGAGGTTCAGCTCGCGCTCGGTCGCGAGGGGATCGTCCCGTCGCGCGAGGTCGGGGTCGGCCCGGCAGCCGGCTCGCCCTGAGCCGGCGTCCGCTCAGAGGCCCTCGCTGAGCCGGTCGGCGAGGCTCACCGGCAGGCCGGCGGCGACGATGTCCGCCTGCGTGCGCGCAACGTCGTACGGCACCCGGCGAAACGAGGCGACCTGCGCGCCGAGATCGAGCAGCAGCCAGGCGGCGCGAGGGTCGCCGTCGCGCGGTTGCCCCACCGAGCCGGGATTGAGGAGCCGGCGCGCGCCGTCCCCGAGCGAGATCTCGGTTCCCGCGGGCGCCAGCCCGCCGCTGACGGGCCCGGGCTCCGGGAGCGCGGGCGTCTCGAGCGCCAGCGGGACGTGGCTGTGGCCGACGAGGACGAGCGGCCGCGTCGCCTGCTCGAGCGCCGCCGCCGCCGCCCCGGCGCCGAGCACGTACTCCCAGACCGGGTCGCGGGGGCTCGCGTGGCAGAGCTGCGCCTCGGGGGTCTCCGCGGCCGGCTCGAGCGAGGCGAGCCAGCCGAGCGCGTCGGGGCCGAGCGCAGCCGCGGTCCAGCGGGCGGCGATCGCCGCCTCGACGGAGAAGTCGTCGAGGTCGAGCGCGCCCGTCACGCCGAGATCGTGGTTGCCCGCGAGCGCGATGTCCGAGCGGGCCGCGACGTGCGTGCAGCAGCGGCTAGGGTGGGGCCCATAGCCGACGACGTCGCCCAGGCACCAGAGGGCGTCAACCCGCTCGCGCTCGACCGCCGCGAGGACGGCCTCGAGCGCGTGGAGGTTCGCGTGGACGTCCGAGATGACCGCTATCCGCACCTGCGGAGGGCAACGCTAGCCGCTCTCGGCCTCTTGGGGTTGGCGGGTTGGGCGGTCGCGGCGTGGCTGCTGTCGAGAACCCGCGTCCCGTCGCTCGAGCTTCCCCCGGTGGAGGCCGCGTCGCTGCTGCCACCCGAGGCGCTCGAGCGGATCGAGGCGTTCCGCGGCGTGGGGCGGTGGCTCTGGCTCGCTTCGGCAGCGATCGAGCTCGGCGTGCTCGCGCTGCTCGCGTGGCGGGCGAGCTCGCTCGCCCGGCTCGCACGTCGGGTCGGGCGCGGCCGGATCCGTGCGGGCGCCCTGCTCGGGCTCGGCGCCGCAGCCTGCGTGTGGCTGGCGACGCTGCCGGTCTCGGGCGTCGACCACTGGTGGCGGCGCCGCTACGGCCTCTCCGGCCAGGGCGCCGGCGGCTGGCTTCGCGACGAGGCCCTGTCGCTCGCGGTCCTCGCGGTCGTCGTGGCACTCGTCGTGGCCGGCGCGGTCTGGCTCGCGGGCCGGTTCGGGCGGCGCTGGTGGGTCGCGGGCTCGGCGGCAGCGGCCACTCTCGGCGTCGCGGTCGCCCTGGCCCAGCCGGTCGTGATCGAGCCGCTGTTCCACCGCCTCACGCCGCTCGCGGACGGCGCTCTCGCCGCCGACGTGGAGGAGCTCGGGCGGCGCCTCGGGGTGGCGGTCGGCGAGGTCGAGGTCGCGGACGCGAGCCGCCGCACGACCGCCGCGAACGCGCGTGTGATCGGCATCGGGCCTTCCCGCACGGTCGTGCTGCACGACACGCTCCTCGACGGGCGCTTCCAGCGCGGCGAGATCCTCTCGGTGGTCGCGCACGAGCTCGCCCACGTCGCCCGCGCCCACGTCTGGAAGGCCGTAGCCTGGTTCGCGCTCCTGGCCGTCCCGTCGCTCCTCGCGATCGCGTTCGTCACGGAGCGCCGCGGCGGCCTTCGTGACCCGGCGCTCGTGCCGCTCGCGCTGCTCGTCGCGTTCGCCTGTTTCCTCGCCACGCTGCCCGTGCAGAACGCGGTCTCGCGCCGCTACGAGGCGGAGGCTGACTGGCTCGCGCTGACCGCGACCGGCGACCCGCAGTCCGCGGTCGAGCTGGCGCGGGGCCTGGCTCTTGCCGGGCTCGTCGACCCGACGCCGCCGACGTGGGCGCACGTCCTGCTCGGGACGCACCCGACCGTGCTCGACCGGGTCGGCATGGCCGAGGCGTTTGCGGACCGGTAGGCCTGTGCCGGGAGGACTACGATAGCGCGCCGTGAGCCGCAACCCTGTCAGCGTCCGTCACCTCGCCTACGTCGCGGTTACGATGCTCGCGATCCACGCCGCCGGGGTCGCGGGCTTCATGGTGATCCTCGACGACGGGTTCGTCGATGCGCTCTACCGCACCGTCGTGCTCATCTCGACGGTCGGCCTCGACACGATCCCCGCCACGGCCGGCGCGAAGGTGTTCTCCGTCTTCGTGATCTTCGCCGGTGTGGCACTCTTCCTGTACGTCGTCGGCCTCGTCGTGCAGCTGATCGTGAGCGGCGTCGTCAGCGGGACGTGGCAGGAGAGACGGGAGCGGCGCAGCGTGGACAACCTCGAGGGGCACTACCTGATCTGCGGGTACGGCCGGGTCGGTCGCCGGGTCGCGGACGAGTTCCGCGCCGCGGGCGTGCCGTTCGTGGCGATCGACGAGAGCCCGGGCGCCGCGGCCGTGGCCCGCGAGCGGGGCGACCGGGTGATCGAGTCGACCGCCACCGACGACGACGTGCTCCGTCGCGCCGGGATCGAGCGAGCGCGCGGCCTCGTCGCCTGCGTCGGCACCGACGCGGAGAACCTCTACATCGTCCTCTCGGCCCGTGAGCTGTCTGGCAGCCTCCTGATCGTCGCTCGCGCGTCGGACGAGGACGCGGCGACGAAGCTCCGCCGGGGCGGAGCCGACCGGGTGGTCACGCCGTACGCGATCGCCGGCCGGGAGCTGGCCACGCTCGTGCTCAAGCCCCAGGTCTCCGCGTTCCTCGAGGTGATCACGAGCGGGTCCGGGAGCCCGGAGATCCGCCTCGAGCAGATCGACGTGACCGCGGCCTGCGGACGCGCCGGCAGGTCGCTCCGCGAGCTGCGCATCCGCGAGGAGACCGGCGCGACGGTGATCGCCCACAGGCGTCCAGGGCTGGGCTTCGACACCCGACCCGATCCTGACCTGCGCCTCGAGGAGGGGGACGTCCTGATCGGCGTCGGCACCCCGGACGCGATCAGGGCGCTCGAGGAGCTGTTCTCTCCCCGCGAGGCGATCGCGTAGCGGTGGCCGGCCCCGCCGCTCTGCGCCGGCTCGTCGAGCCGCTCGAGTCCGCTGCCCGCGCGCTCGCCGGCGACGGCCACGTCGCGGTCGAGCTCGAGCGACCCGCCGACCCGGCCCACGGGGACTTCGCAACCACGGTGGCGCTGCGCCTCGCGCCGCAACTCCGCCGCTCTCCGCGCGAGCTGGCCCAGGAGCTGGCGGGCCTGGCGGAGTTCGGGGGTCTCGTCGAGGAGGTCTCCGTCGCCGGCCCCGGCTTCCTGAACCTGCGTGTCGGCGCGGCGTGGTACCGGGCGGCGCTGGCGGAGCTGCTCGAGGCCGGCGACTGTTACGGCGCCGGCTTCGCCGAAACGCCCGAGCGGGTGCAGGTCGAGCTCGTGTCGGCGAACCCGACCGGGCCGCTCACGGTCGCGTCCGCCCGCAACGCCGCGTACGGCGACTCCGTCGCACGGCTGCTCGAGCTCGCCGGCCACCAGGTCGAGCGCGAGTACTACGTGAACGACCTCGGCACCCAGATCGACCTGTTCCGGGAGTCGGTTGCGGCACGTGCCCGGGGGGAGGAGCCGCCGGAGGGCGGGTACCTCGGCGACTACCTGGTGGGGATCGCGGCCCGGGGCGGCGACCCCGTCGAGCGGATGGTCGAGTCGATCCGCGAGACGCTCGAGCGCTTCCGCGTCCACGTGGACAGCTGGGCGTTCCAGAGCGAGGTCGAGCGCGACCTCGACGCCGCCCTCGCCGAGCTCGACCTGTACGAGGAGGGTGGCGCCCGCTGGCTGCGGACGACCGCCTGGGGGGACGGCAAGGACCGGGTCGTCGTCCGCTCGGACGGCCGGACGACCTACTTCGCCGCCGATGCCGCCTACATGCGCTCGAAGCTCGCGCGCGGCTTCGAGCGCCTGATCTACGTGCTGGGCGCCGACCACCACGGCTACGTGGCCCGGCTGAAGGCACTCGCCGCCGCGTACGGCCACGACCCCGACCGGGTCGAGGTGCTGATCTACCAGCTCGTCCATCTGACGCAGGGCGGGGAGGCTCGCAAGGCGTCGAAGCGCCGAGGCGACGTCGTCTTCCTGGACGAGCTGATCGACGTGATCGGCGTCGACGCGGCCCGCTGGTACCTCGTCATGCGCGGCCACGAGCAGACGGTCGAGATCGACGTCGACCTCGCCCGGGAGAAGAGCGAGAAGAACCAGGTCTACTACGTCCAGTACGCGCACGCCCGCATCTGCGGGATCCTGCGCAACGCTGACGGCGTCGCGCCCGCGCTCGGGCCGCCGGTCGAGCTTGCCCGCGAGGAGCGCGAGCTCGTCAAGCGCCTGGCCGAGCTGCCGGGCGTCGCCGCCGAGGCGACCGAGCGCCGGGCGCCGCACGCGATCCCGGTCTACGCGGTCAGGCTCGCCGACGACTTCCACCGCTTCTACCACCACCACCGGGTGCTCGGGAGCGGCGAGGCGGAGCGGTTCCGCGTCGGGCTGTGTACCGCGACACGGACGGTGATCGCTCGCTGCCTCGACCTGATCGGCGTCGAGGCTCCCGAGCGGATGTAGGCGGCGCTCTCGCTACGGAAGCGGGGGTGGCCTCGGCACCCATGCGTTTCGCTACTTTTCTTACGTGCCCTGGAACGCCACACTCGAAACGCTGCGTGCGGTCCTGCAGGCAGCGCCGCTTGCGATCGTGGGCGTCGACACCGATGGGCGGGTCCGGCTCTGGACGCCCGCGGCCGAGCGTCTGTTCGGTTGGAGCGAGGAGGGGGCGCTCGGCCGCTTCGCCCCGTTCGTCCCCGAGGAGCGGATCGGCGAGTTCTACGACCGGCTCGCGCGCGTGCACGGCGGCGAGGAGCTGAACGGCCATGAGTTGTGGCGCCAGCGGCGGGACGGCAGC
Source organism: uncultured Gaiellales bacterium (assembly GCA_964370985.1). Lineage (GTDB taxonomy): Bacteria > Actinomycetota > Thermoleophilia > Gaiellales > Gaiellaceae > JAHDVS01. Next base: position 44,800 of record CAYJLE010000020.1, read on the forward strand.
CCGCTCGAGGTCAGCTCCTCCGCGGCACCGCTGCGCGATCACGCGGGCGAGTTGGTCGGGGCGATCCTCGCGTACGTCGACCTCGCCCCCCGCCGGCGGGCCGAGGAGGGGCTCGCCTACCAGTCGTTCCTGCTCGCGAGCGTGTCCGATGCCGTGATCGCGAGCGACGCGGCCTTCGTGCTGACCGCGTGGAACCGTGCGGCCGAAGCGCTCTACGGCTGGCGGGCCCAGGAAGTGATCGCCCGGCCGGCCGAACAGGTGCTCGGGACGGACTTCGGCAGCGCGGGCCGCGAGGGCTTCCGGCGGGGGCTCACGGAGTCGGGGGGCTGGCACGGGGAGGTCACGCAACGCACGAAGGCCGGCGATCCCGTCCTGGTCGAGATCCGGGCCAGAGCCGTTCGCGACGCCCGCGGACGGCTGCTCGGATACGTCTCCGTCAACCGTGACGTCACGCGCGAGCGCGAGGAGGCCGAGCAGCGAGCCGCGCTCGAGGAGCAGCTCCGCCAGGCCCAGAAGATGCAGGCCGTCGGGCAGCTTGCAGCCGGTGTCGCCCATGACTTCAACAACCTGCTGACGGCGATCCAGGGGTACGCGGAGCTGATGCACGAATCGCTCGACGACGGGGACCCGCGCCGCGGCGACGCCGAGGAGATCGCCCGCGCCGCCCGGCGCGGATCCGAGCTGACGCGCCGCCTGCTCACGTTCAGCCGGCGAGAGGATCAGCAGCCCTCGCTCCTCGACGCCGGCGAGGTGGTCACGGGGCTCGAGCCGCTGCTCCGCCGCACGCTCGGGGAGACGATCGAGCTCCGGGTCGACCGCGGCCCCCCGCTTCCGCCCGTGCTCGCGGACCAGCACGACCTCGAGCAGGTGCTCCTGAACCTGGCCACGAACGCCCGCGACGCGATGCCCGGCGGCGGGCGGCTCTCGATCACCGTCATCCGGAGCCGTGAGGGCGCGGTGGCGATCGAGGTCGCGGACACCGGCGAGGGGATGAGCGAGGAGGTGCGCGCGAGGGCCTTCGAGCCGTTCTTCACGACGAAGGAGCGCGAGCGCGGCACCGGTCTCGGCCTCGCGACCGTCTGGGGGATTGTCGAAGGAGCCGGCGGCACCGTCGAGCTCGCGTCGGAGCCGGGCCGGGGAACGCGGGCAACAGTGTCGCTGCCGGCACGTCCCGGCGCGCGGCCCGGCACCGCTCGCGAGCCGGTCTCGGCGGCGCACCGCAGCGGTGGCGGCACGATCTTCCTCGTCGAGGACGAGGAGGCCGTGCGCGCGCTCGCGGAGCGGATCCTCGTCGGCGGCGGCTACGAGGTGGTGGCCGCAGCCGACGCGGACGAGGCGCTCGAGCTCGCCGCTGCTCACGCCGGCCAGATCGACCTGCTCCTCACCGACCTCGTCCTGCCCGGGCTCCCGGGCGTCGAGCTCGCCGCCCGGCTGGCCGCGTCGCGGCCGGGCCTGCGCGTGCTCGGGATGTCCGGCTACGCGGGCGACGAGATCGAGGCCGGGTCGGCTCACGGGGGCAGGTTCCCCGTGCTCGCGAAGCCGTTCGCGCGCGCCGAGCTGCTCGCGCGGGTGGGCGAGGCGCTGCACGGCGAGACGGCGTAGACCCGGGGCCGGGGCTTGCGGCCGGCCGCCGCCGCGGTCAAGATACCGGTACCGCCCGGCCCCGAGGGCCGCGCGACGCCATCGACATGACCGACACGATCACCTGCCTCGTCGCCGATGATCACCCCGCGATGATCGAGGCCGTCTGCGACGTGCTCGAGGAGGGCGGTTTCGAGATCGTCGGGCGCGCCCGCGACGGGGAGGAGGCGTTGGCGAAGCTCGAGGCGCGCCAGCCGCGGGTCGCGCTGATCGACCTGCGCATGCCGCGCCTGTCGGGGATCGAGGTGGCGCGACGGGCGCAGCGGGTCGCGCCCGGGACGGCCGTGATCCTCTACACCGCCTACGGTGAGCGGGCGCTGCTGACCGAGGCGCTGGATGCCGGCGCGCGTGGTTTCCTGCTCAAGGAGGCGCCGCTCTCCGACCTCGTGCGGGCGGTCGAGATGGTGTCTGCGGGGCAGCCGTACGTCGACCCGGGTCTCGCGGGCGTGCTCGCCACCTCCGACGCGGCGGCGAAGGCGACGAAGCTGACCCAGCGCGAGCGCGACGTGCTGCGCCTGCTCGCCGACGGGCTCACGAACGAGGAGATCGGCAAGCGCCTGTTCATCTCGCCCGAGACCGTACGCACCCACGTGCGCAAGGCGATGGCGAGGCTCGACGCGGATACGCGCACGCAGGCGGTTGCAACGGCGCTGCGAAACTCGCTGATCGCCTGAAGCACCGCTTGCTCTTTGCGATCGTGGCGGCGTGGTCCATACTCCGTCATGCATGACTACTGTCAACGCCACCCCGTCGGAGGAGCGCGCCCGGCTCGAGGGGGAGCTCGCGCGGGCGCAGCGCCTGGCATCGGTCGGGCAGCTCGCGGCCGGGATCGCGCACGACTGCAACAACCTCCTGACCGTGATCCAGGGGCACAGCGAGCTGATCGCGGCGGACCTCCCCACGGAGCATCCGCTCCGCCGCGACGTGGAGGAGATCGGCCGCGCCGCGGCGCGAGCGGCGGCGCTGACGCGCCAGCTCCTGACGTTCGGCAGCGGGGGCGAGCGCGAGTGCGTCGACCTGAACGCGATCGTGCGCGGTCTCGAGACGCTGCTGCGCAGAACGGTGGGGGAGACGCTCGAGCTCGGGGTCGCCGTCGCGTCGGGGGCGCTGCCCGTGCACGTCGATCCCGGTCAGGTGGAGCAGGTGCTCCTGAACCTCGTCCTGAACGCGCGCGACGCGACGCCGGCGGGCGGCACGATCGCCCTCGAGACCGCGACGGTGGCGGTTGCGCCGGGCGAACGCGATCCGGGACTTCCCCCGGGGCGCTACGCGCGGGTGACAGTGTCCGACACCGGGGAGGGCATGCCCCCGGGGGTGCTCGCCCGCGCCCTCGAGCCGTTCTTCACGACGAAGGCCCGGGGCGAGGGCACCGGTCTGGGGCTGGCGACGGCCGCGGCGATCATCGAGCACCTCGGCGGGGGGGTGACCCTGGCGTCCGTGCCCGGGCGCGGCACCACGGTCGACGTGCTGCTGCCGCTGGTCGCGCCCCCCGCCGCGTAGCATGAGGGGCGTGCCCCGAGGCTACGATCGCCGGCTCTACATACTCGCCTTCGACCACCGGGGCTCGTTCGAGGCGATGTTCGGTGTCAGCGGACGCGCGGCGGCGCCCGACGAGGCGGCGCGGATCTCCGATGCGAAATCGCTCGTCTACGAGGGCTTCCTGCGCGCCGTCGGCGAAGGGGGAGTGCCGCGGGAGGCCGCGGGCGTCCTCGTCGATGCCCAGTACGGGTCGCGCGTCGCTCGCGCGGCGAGGGCCGCGGGCGAGGTGCTCGCGATGCCCGTCGAGAAGAGTGGGCAGGCCGAGTTCGACTTCGAGTACGGCGAGGCCTTCGGCGAGCGGATCCTCGAGCTCGACCCGACGTTCTCGAAGGTGCTCGTCCGCTACAACCCGGACGGCGACCGGGAGCTGAACGCCCGCCAGGCCAACCGCCTGCGGCGGCTCTCGGACTGGCTGCGCGAGCACGAGCGGCTGTTTCTGTTCGAGCTGCTCGTCCCGGCCGAGCCCGGCCAGCTCGAGGCGGCCGGCGGAGACGGCGGGCGCTACGACGCCGAGCTGCGCCCCGGGCTCGTGCTCCGCGCGATCGAGGAGCTCCGGGACGCCGGGGTCGAGCCCGACCTCTGGAAGCTCGAGGGGCTCGAGGCCCGGGAGGACTGCGAGCGCGTGGCGGCGCTCGTGCGCAGCGGCGGCCGCGACCGTGTGAGCTGCGTCGTGCTCGGCCGCGCCGCGCCGGACGCGACCGTCGACGCGTGGCTTCGCGCCGCGGCGCCGGTGTCCGGCTACGTCGGATTCGCGATCGGCCGGTCGATCTTCGGCGCGGCAGTCGAGAGCGTCGCCGCGGGCGGCGATCGCGACGCGTCGATCGCGTCGATCGCCGCCCGCTACCGCCGCTTCGTCGACGTGTACGAGTCGGCCCGGCAGCCCGCGGCCTGATCCGCGTGGCTGGCCTGCCCGCGGCCTCGCGCTAGACTTCCCGGCGCGCGGACGTAGCTCAGCTGGTAGAGCATTGGCTTCCCAAGCCAAGGGTCGCGGGTTCGAATCCCGTCGTCCGCTTGCCGCGCAAGCCCTGCGCTCGTGCGGCTTTCCGTTCTCACCGGCCGGCCTCGCCGTCGCTGGCCGTGGCCCTCTCCTGGCCTAAACGGTCGGCGTGCGCGTCGAGCTTGGCCCTTGCGGTGTCCTCGGAGCCGAGCGCCAGATGCCCGTAGGTGCGGTCGATCATCTCGACGCTCGTGCCCATGTAGCGCGCGAGCTCGAAGATGGAGAGGCCGGCCGCGAGCGCGTGCGTGGCGAACGTGTGGCGAAGGTCGTAGATCCGCCGGCGCGGTAGCCCTGCGGCCTCGATCGCGGGCAGCCACTCGAGCGCCCGCCAGTTGTGCAGGTTCAGGTAGCCGCCGCGGGGAGCAGGGAAGATCAGCCGCGTGTCGAGCCGGGGCGGAACCTGCTCGAGCGCGGCGAGCGCGCGGGCGCTGAGCGGAACACGGCGACGGCTGCGCGCGGTCTTGCCGTAGGGCTTCGCCTCCCCTCCGGCGTAGCTCCGCTCGACGACGAGGACGCCCCCGTCGACGTCGCGCCGCTCGAGCGCGATCCACTCGGAGGGTCGCAGGCCGGTCTCGGCGGCGACGACGACGAGCGGCCCCCACGGGCCGAGCTCGGCCGCGAGCTTGTCGACCTCCTCGGTCGTGAACGGCGTCACTTCGGCGGGCTTCGCCTGCGGGTTCGGCCCGGCGAGCTTCGCCGGGTTCACGCTCGCCAGCCCCCAGCGGACGGCGACGTCGAGCGCCTGGCGGAGCGCCGCCACGTAGGCGTAGCGGGCGCCGTCCGGGAGGGTCGTCTTCCATGCGGCGATCTCGGCCGGGCGCCGCTCGAGCTCCCGGAGTGTCAGATCGCCGAACTCGGCGAGCGCGCGGCGAAGCCGCACCTTCAGCGTCCACACCGTTGCCGGCTCGTGCCCGGCCTCGTGAGCCTTCAGGAAGCGCGGCACGAACTCTGAGAACGTCAGGTCCGGGGCGGCGACGGGTAGCCCGAGCTGCCGCGGCCTCTCGATGTCCTGGTACCAGTCGAGCGCCTCCGTGCGGCTCGTGAAGCCGCTGCGCCTGCGGCGGGTGCCGCCCTCGTCGTAGTAGCGGAGCCCCCACGAGCCCTTCCCGAGCTTGTACGGCTCGCCACGCTGCCTAGCTGGCATCCTCCTCGCCTCCCTCCTCTTCGACCTGCGCCGAGAGCGCGGCCGACAGTCCCGAGAGTCGGCGGTACCCCTGCCGGTACTGCGCGAGGAGCTCCGCCAGGCGGATCAGATCGTCCGCCGGTAGCAGGCCGGCGCCCTCCTTGAAGACCTGCAACGCCTCGCCCTGGACGCTCAGGAACCGCTCAGTCTCCCGGTCAACGCGGCGAAGCGCCGCCCTCGCCGCGGTGATCTCGGCGCCCCTAGGCATCAGGCCGCCCTCCGGGCCGAGACGACGCGGAGCTTCGGCCGCTCCCGCGGCTGAGGCGCCGGCTTGGCCGGTGGCGGGAACCCTCCCCGGCGGTCGAGCTCCGCGTTGATCTCGTTCAACTGCTCGATGAGCGCGTCGAGCCGCCTTTTGAGCGCGTCGAGCCGCCTTTCGGTCTCGTCCAGAACCGCCGCCTCTTTGCGGGTCATCGCCGTGCCTCCTTCAGCGCGAAGGCCGCCGAGCACGGCGGGCTAGCGCCGGCTCGACGGCCAACGCGACGGTAACAGGCTCAGAGGACACGCTGCTAGCCCAGCGCATGCCCCGAAGATACTCGCCCGGGCGGACGCGCGCAAGCGGCCTCGATCTCGGCCACCGTTGGCGCCGCCGGCATCAACTCGTCTGCCGTCGGCATCGCAGAGAGAAAGGCCCTGGCGTCGGCGGGCGGTTGCATTTCCGCAGACTTGCGCTCCTGCAACGGCGCCGGCCCGCCCCGGCGTCGCTCCGCGAGGAACGCCTCGACGTCGGCCTCGGAGAACCGGAGCACGTTCGAGCCGAGCCGGTAGCCGGGCAGCTCACCGGAGCGCCAGCGGCGGAGCACGGAGGCGGGGGAGAGGCCGAGGAGCTCGGCGACTTCGCGGGCGGTGAGGAGCCGGTCAGTCACGCCGCCCCTCCCTCCGGGCCCCGTCGTCGCCGCTCCCGGCAGTCCGGCGAGCAGTAGACGCGCTTCGAGCGGCCAGTGAACATCGCGCCGCACGTCGCGCAGGCCCTCGGCACCCGCGGCAGCCGGCGCCCCTCGTTGTACGCCGCCACGGCCTCCGGGTAGGCCCGACGCCACGCCGCCGACGACACCGCGCCCGGACCGGGCGAACACTCCACGCAGAACCGGCGCCGACCATGCGCCCACGGATCGACCGGCGCACCGCACGCCGGGCATCGGCGCTCAATCACCGGATACCCCCGCCGAGTATTTCTCGCGAATTCGGATTGGCGGGGCGGGTGGTGGGCGGGAGCGGGGCGGCATGCCCCCCCGTCAGGCGGGCGGCGAGCTCGGGCGTGGTCAACGTCGGGCTCATGTCGTCGCCTCGTCGCCGGTGCGGACGTACAGCTTGGCGCGGTGTTTGCCGGTGCCGGCGGGGCGGGCGTGCCCGAGGCGGTCGAGGACGGCGAGCGCGACGGTCGCGTACTGGATGCTGACGGCTGCCCGGTCGGCGATCTCCCGGCGGGTGCGGGGGCGGTGGTCGAGGGCGGCGAGGACGCGGGGGAGGTGGTCGCTCCTGCCGCCCCGGTCGAGCCAGTCGAGGTAGTTGCGGGCGGTCCGGTTGAGGTGTCGGCGGCGGGGTGTCGGGGCGAGGTCGCGGGGCGAGGTGGCGACGACCTCGCCCCTCTCCGAGGAGGGGGCGAGGGGCGAGGTCGTTTCGTGGCACCTCCGGGGCGAGGTCGGGGCGAGGTCGGGGGCGAGGTCGCGGCGGGTCATTCGTCGGCCTCCCGGTAGGGTCGGGCGAGGGTGACGAGGCGGGCTCCGCGTGCCCCTGTTGTCTCGTCGGCGTGCCCGTCGCGAACGAGGGCGTCGATCGCCTGGCGCACGTAGTCGCGCTTCCCCTTGATCGCCAGCTCGAGCTTGCTGCGCGAGAGCGGCTCCCCGGTGATCTCGAGGTGTCGGCTGACTCGTTCCATGAGCCCGGTGGGCCGGAAGTTGTCGGCGCCGTCGCCGGTGTCGTCGGCGGGCCGGAATGTCCAGGTGAGCGCGTGCGTGTCGGGGTCGCTGCGAACGTCGAGCTCGGCCGCTCGGGGCCGGGGCAGGTAGCCGGGCCGGTCTTTGTGTGTGACGATCCGGTAGAGGCCGCGTCCGCCCCGGTTGAGCTCGAGCACGGCCTCGAAGCCGAGGTGGACGTCGATGCCGCCGACTTTCCGCTCGCTGCCGATGGCGTACTTGCCGCGGCCGTCGGCGTTCTTGACGACGTGGTCGATGACGATGGTGGCGATGCCGGCGCGCCAGAACGGTTTGACCCAGACGCCGGTCCAGAGCTCGACGTCGGCGCGCTTGTTGTCGTCGAGGCCGGTGAGGCTGTAGGCGCCTGCGGCGGCGTCGATGACGACGAGGTCGGGGTGGAGCTCGACGAGGTGGGCGATCGCGTTGGTGGTCGGCTCGGTGTCGGGCTCGACGTAGTGGACGTGGCCGAGGTCGTCGTCGGTTGCGCCCATGTCGCGGAGGCGGTCGCGGGCGTCGTACTCGCCCATTTCGAGGTCGATGAGGACGACGGCGCCGCTTTCGTGGACGACGCCGAGGATGGCGGCGTAGGCGGCGAGTGTTTTCGCGGACTCTTGGGGGCCGGTGAAGGCGTGGCGTTTGCCGGGGTAGGCGAGGCCGATGCCGCCGAGTGTCGGGCGGGTCTGGGGCCGCTCGCCGAGGAGGGCGAGGTTCCGCGGCTGCCAGGTGTCGGCCGTGTCGTTCTCTGCGTCGGGCTCGTCGGGGAGCTGGGCGAGCTGGCCGAGTCCGAGCCCGGCCGCGAGGTGGTCGGTCGCGTCTTTGCCGTGGGCGGGGAGCGCGATCTCCGTCTCGATCCCGGCCTTGCGTAGCTTGGCGGCGACGTGGCGGGCGTGTTCGCGTCCGGGTGGATCGTCGTCGGCGATGATGACGACCCAGCCGGCCCCGGTGAGCTGTTCGGCGTACTCGTTCCGCCAGTTGCCGGCGCCCATCGGGTTGCAGGTTGCGACGGCTCCGGCGGCGCGGACGGCTTCGACGTCCTTCTCGCCTTCGCAGACGTAGATCGGGGTGGTGCCGGCGGCGATCGCGGCCCGGAGCTCGGGCAGCCGGTAGAGGACACGGCGGGTGTCCCCGAGCTTCCACTCCCAGCCGCCGGCTCCGTCTGGGCGCCGCTGCTTGAAGCCCTTGTGCGCGTAGCGGACGACCTGGAAGATGGTCTGCCCCGTCTCGTCCCGGTAGTTGTAGGTCGCGACGATCTCGTTCGCGCCGTTGCGGCCCGGGGTGTCGGGGGAGAGGTCGGCGAGGGTGAGTCCGAGCGCGGCGACGACGGCCTCGGTCGCGCAGCCGGCGTGGCACTTCAGGAGCAGGCGCCCGTCGTCGCCTTCGTCGATGCTGAGCGACGGTGTGCGGTCATCGTGGGCTGGGCAGCGGGCCGTCCAGCCGGTGCCTGACCGTTTCACGCGCTCGAGGCGGGAGACGAGCTCCTCGCCGGTCATGCCGCCCACCGTCCGGCCCGCTCCTGCTCGCGCTCGATGATTCGGGCGGCGAGGTCGAGGAGGGCGGCGTACTCGCGCGGGCTGAGCTGCCACTGCCAGGCGGCGAGGAGCGCGGCGAGCGCGACCTGCGCCGCTTGTAGCCCGGTGACGCGTACGGCGGTCACGCGACCACGGTCTCCCGCTCGAGGATCTCGAGGACGTCGAGAGCCGCCCGGAGGACGCGGACGCGGGCGGCTAGGTCAGGT
>CAYJLE010000021.1:0-2472 GCA_964370985.1 uncultured Gaiellales bacterium
CGCTCAGGCGAGGATGACGCGCTCAACCTCGCACACCACTTGACGGGACGTGACCCCCGGCGGCTTCCCGGCAGGCCGTGGAGGCTCACCACCTCGACGCGTCGCCCCGGGGCGACGTCGAGAAGCGTCAGCGGCCCCACGGGGGCAGCGCTCCCGCCGTGACCGCGCAGACGGCCGATCAGCCGCCGCCCGGCCGTGACGGCGATCGAGCGCGTGGGATCGACGGTCGTGTGGCCGCAGGCGGGGCAGCAGACGTTGCCGCAGCCCCCGTGCAGCGGACAGGAGCCGCAGGCCTCGTGCTGCCGCGGATCGAAGCGGTGGTCGCAGAGGGGGCACGCGAGCTCGCTCAACCGGTCCACCCCACCGCGCCCAGGATCCGCTCGAGCACCCCACCGACCACGAACGCCAGCGGGAACACGAGCGCCGCCATCGCGGCCGCGGTGCGCCAGCCGCGCTCCTTGCCGATCATCAGCACGCTCGCCACGCACGGGATGAACAGCGTGATCGTGACCATCGCGACCACGATCTGCGCCCCGGTCAGGAGCCCGTCGCCGGCAGCGACGAACAGGCCGGTGGCGCCGAAGTCTCGCCGCAGGAAGCCGAGCAGGAACGCCGAGGCCGCCTCCGCGGGGAGGCCGAGCCAGTCGACCACGACCGGCTGCGCTGCCCGGATCAGCCCCGGCAGCGCGCCCGCCTTGTCGAGCACGAACAGGAGCGCGGTGCCCGCGAGAAAGAGGGGCACGACCTCCTTCAGATACCACTCGAGCCGCGCAGCCGTCTTCACGGCCACGTTCGCGGCCGAGGGCCGCCGCAGCGGCGGCAGCTCGACCAGTAGCGTCGAGCGCTCGCCCGGCAGGAGGCGCGCGGCAAGCCACCCGACCGCGAGCAGGACGACGAGCAGCACGGCCGCCCAGATCACGGTGGCCGCCAGGGAGACGCTCGCCAGCATCCCGAGCACGACCCCGAGCTGGGCCGAGCACGGAACCGCGAGCGCGAGCAGGAGGATCACGAGCAGACGATCGCGCCTGCTCTCGAGGATCCGCGTCGTCATCGTCGCCATGGTCACGCAGCCGAGGCCGAGCACGAGCGGCAGCACCGCCTTCCCGTTCAGGCCGAGGAAGCGGAAGAAGCGGTTCGCGAGCACGGTCAGGCGCGCGAGGTAGCCCGAGTCCTCGAGCACGCCGAACGCGAGGAAGAACGTCGACACGATCGGCAGGACGAGCGCGAGCGCGTAGGTCATCCCCATCGTCCAGAGCCCGTACTCGCCGGCGAGGAAGTCGGCAACGCCCGACGGCAAGAGCCGGTACACCCACTCCTCGACCCACGGGTTGACGATCCCGCCGAAGAGATCCTCCTCGACCAGCCCGACGAGCGTGCCGGCACCGAACACGCCGACGAACCGGTACAGGCCGTACAGGACGGCGAGCAGGACCGCCACTCCGAAGACCGGGTGAATCGTAAGCATCCCGAGGCCCCGCGCGAGGCCGCCCCCACGCCGCGCCACCTGCCTGACCGCGCCCTGCCCGAGCCGCTCCGCGGCGGCCAGGCGCGCATGCTGGATCGCCGACGAGGCCGACTCGCCGAGCTCCCGCTCGAGGCGCTCGCGCAGCGACACGAGCCCGGCGTGGCCCGCCTCGCTCGCCCGCTCGCCGACCCACTCCTCCGCCGCGGCGTCGCGGCTGAGCCAGGCGAGCGCGAGCCCGCGCGTCGACACGGACGACTCCGGCAGGAGCGCAGCGCACGCCGCCACGGCCTCCTCGACCGCGGGCGGGTAGGAGACCGGGTGCTCGCACGGAGAGGCCGTCGCAACCGCTTCCACCAGCTCGTCGACCCCGTCTCCCGAGATCGCGGTCGTCAGGACGACCGGCGCACCGAGGCGCCCCGAGAGCACGCCCGGATCGACGGCAAGGCCGCGGCGTGCCGCCTCGTCGGCCATGTTCAGGGCGAGCACGAGCGGCAGCCCCAGCTCCGCCAGCTGAACCGTCAGGAGCAGTGTCCGGCGCAGGCTCTTCGCGTCTCCGACCTGCACGACGGCTCGCACCTGCTCGTCGAGGAGGACCCGCGACGCGACCTGCTCGTCTTCGCTCACGGGCGGAAACGACACGACCCCGGGGGTGTCGATGACCGCCGTATCGGGCCAGACCAGGGCTGCTCCCCGGGTCACCTCGACCGTCGTCCCGGGGTAGTTCGCGACCAGCACGTAGCGACCCGTGAGGTGGCGGAACAGCACCGACTTGCCCACGTTCGGGGGGCCGAGCAGCGCGACCGCGCCTCCCTCCTGGAGGGCGGTCGCCCCGGATGCCTCGTGGCAGCTTCCCATTCGCTCCCGCTCGATGTCAGGTCCGCCTTATAGGCGGCGGCGGGAGGACGTTACACGTTTTCTCCGATGCGTGTCAGATATAACCGGGGCGCTAGTGCGGCGTCTCATAACGTTGCGCTGGGAACGCAGGTGTAGGGGCGGGACCTGTCCCG
>CAYJLE010000021.1:2482-16117 GCA_964370985.1 uncultured Gaiellales bacterium
CCGCCCGAGACGATCCGAGCACCGGGAAACGGGACGGGTGCGGGCCGGACAGGTCCGGCCCCTACGCCCCAATCGTCGCGACGGATCCCGGCCAGCGGTTTCCGGTCGAACGTCATGAGAGGCCGCCCTAGGCGACCGGGTAGCGCAGGATGCTGTCCGCGAGCTTCGAGGCGTCCCCGAAGATGCCGGCGATCGCGATCCCCTCGGCCGGAACCGACGTGCCCGGGAGCAGGGCGGCGCTGCGGATGGCGGCGCTGCGACCGACGGTGCAGTCGGCGCCGATCGCCGCCGGGCCGCGGATCACAGCCCCCGCCTCGATCACCACGTTGCGCCCGATCACCGCGGGGCCCTCGAGGACGGCGTCGGCGGCGATGCTGCAGCCCTCCTCGGCCCACACGCCGGACGCGATCTCCTCGCCCGCGACGGCGATTCGGACACGCCCGAGCACGGCGTCCCTGATCGAGTTGCGCAGCTCGTCGAGACCGCCGACGTCGTTCCAGTACGCCATCGTCGTGTAGGCGTAGATCGGCTCCCCGGCCGACACCAGCGCGGGCCAGACGTCCTGCCCGAAGTCGGAGAACGTCCCGGCCGGAATCCGCTCGAGCAGTTCAGGCTCGATCACGTAGACGCCGCAGTTCGCGAGGTCGGAGCGGGCCTCGTCGCGGCGTGGCTTCTCCTGGAAGCCGCGGATCCGCGTCTCGCGGTCGACGATCACGGCGCCGTAGGCCGACGGGTCGTCGACCGGCTTCACCGTCAGGGTCGCGAGAGCGCCGGTGCGGCGGTGGTGGCCGAGCAGGGCGGTCACGTCGATGTCGTGCAGGCCGTCCCCGGACGTGACGAGGATGGTCTCGCCGCCCCAGAAGTCCTCGAGCCGCTTGGTGCCTCCCGCCGTACCGAGGAGCTCGGTCTCCTCCGACCAGCGGATCGACATGCCGAGCGCGGCGCCGTCGCCGAAGTAGCGGCGAATCAGCTCCGGGAACGAGTGCAGGTTGATGCCGACCTCGTGGATGTCGTGGCGAGCGAGCAGGTTCAGCAGGTGGTGGAGCACGGGCCGGTTCGCGATCGGCACCATCGGCTTGGGCAGGTAGTCGGTCAGCGGGCGCAGCCGGGTGCCGAGGCCCGCAGCCATCACCATCGCCTTCATCGCGCGAGCGTCCCCGGGAAGGGAGGCCGGCTGACCCCGGCCTCGGTCACGAGCGCGGTCACGAGCGCCGCCGGCGTCACGTCGAACGCGGGGTTCTCGGCGTCGAACCGCGCGGTCACCTCCGCGGCCGGGCGGTGCTCGAGGGGGATCTCCGCGCCCGTCACCGTCGCGAGGTCGATCGTCGAGGTCGGAGCGACGACGACGAAGGGGATCCGGTGGTGGGCGGCGAGCACCGCGAGGCCATAGGTCCCGATCTTATTCGCCACGTCGCCGTTCGCGGCGATCCGGTCGGCCCCGACGACGACGTGCGACACCTCGCCGCGTGCCATCAGCAAGCCGGCGGCGCCGTCCACGACCACCGCGAACGGAATCCCGGCGCGCTCGAGCTCCCACGCGGTCAGGCGGCTCCCCTGGAGGAGCGGCCGCGTCTCGTCGACCCAGACGTGGTCGACGAGCCCGCGCGCGAACGCGGCCTTCACCGCCCCGAGCGCTGAGCCGTGCCCCGCGGTGGCGAGCGCGCCCGTGTTGCAGTGGGTGAGCACGCGCGCGCCGCCGGGCTCGAACAGGGAAACGGCCTGCTCGCTCATGGCGGCGCAGCGAGCGACCTCCTCCCCGTGCAGCGCCCGTGCCCGCTCCACGAGCCGGCCCGCGTCGCTGCCGGCCGCGCGCATCTCCCCGAGCGCCCACGCGATGTTGACGGCGGTGGGCCGCGATGCGAGCAGGGTCGCGGCCGCCTCGTCGAGGTCCTCGCCGCGCAGCGCCGCGAGGGCATAGCCCATGGCCGCCGCGACGCCGATCGCCGGCGCGCCCCTGATCGCGAGCGCCCGGATCGCCTCCGCCACCTCGCCGGCGGAGCGGCACTCGAGCTCGACTGCCTCGTCCGGGAGCCGGCGCTGGTCGAGGAGGACGACGCGGTCCCCCTCGAGGCGGACGACCTCCTCGGGGGCTACGTCCCCTCGTCCCACGAGGACAGGTAGCGCTTCTGCTCCTCGGTGAGCGTGTCGATCGCGACTCCCATCGTCTCGAGCTTCAGGCGTGCGATCTCCCGGTCGATCTCGACCGGGACGTCGTACACGTGGCGCTCGAGCTCGCCGGCGTGGGCCACGACGTACTCGGCCGCGAGCGCCTGGTTGGCGAAGCTCATGTCCATCACGGCCGCGGGGTGGCCCTCCGCCGCCGCCAGGTTGACGAGCCTGCCCTCGGCGAGGAGGTAGACGCGGCGGCCGTCCGCGAACACGAACTCGGCCACGTTCGGGCGCACCTCGCGCTCGGACACGGCGGCCGCGCGCAGGGCCGGCAGCTCGATCTCGACGTTGAAGTGCCCGGTGTTCGCGAGCACGGCGCCGTCTTTCAGCAGCGCGAGGTGGTCGCGCGCGATCACGTTCTTGTCGCCGGTGGCGGTGATGAGGATGTCGCCGACGGCGGCAGCCTCGGCCATCGGCCTGACCTCGTAGCCGTCCATCACCGCCTCGAGCGCGCGCAGTGGATCGACCTCGGTCACGATCACGTGGGAACCCATGCCGCGGGCGCGCATCGCGACGCCCCGACCGCACCAGCCGTAGCCGCCGACGACGACCCTGCGGCCGGCGAGCAGCAGGTTCGTCGACCTGATCACCGCGTCGATCGTCGACTGCCCGGTGCCGTAGCGGTTGTCGAACAGGTGCTTCGTCTGGGCCTCGTTGACCGCGATCACCGGGAAGCCGAGCTTGCCGTCGGCCTCGAGCGCCCGCAGACGGATCACGCCGGTCGTGGTCTCCTCGGTTGCGCCCAGCACGTCGCCGAGCTGCTCGCGGCGGCGCGAGTGGAGGACGCCGATCACGTCGGCGCCGTCGTCCATCGTCAGCTGCGGCCGGTGGTCGATGGCGGCGTCGATGTGCGCGTAGTAGGTGTCCGCGTCCTCACCGCGGATCGCGAACACCGGGATCCCGTACTCGGAGACGAGCGCGGCCGCGACGTCATCCTGGGTCGAGAGCGGGTTCGACGCGCAGCAGACGACGTCCGCCCCGCCCGCCTTCAGCGTCCGCAGCAGGTTGGCGGTCTCCGTCGTCACGTGCAGACAGGCGGCGAGCCGGTAGCCCTGGAGCGGCCGCTCGCGTGCGAACCGCTCGCGGATCGCACGCAACACGGGCATCTCGCGGTCGGCCCACTCGACGCGCAGCACGCCCCCGGGGGCGAGTCCGAGATCCTTGACGTCGTGACGTTCGGCCCTGGTCGCCATCGCGGGCCAGTCTACCCGCCGGCCCGCCCGTAGCGGTCGTCGAGTCGAACGACGTCGTCGAGCTCGGGCGTCGACGCCTCGAGGATCACGCAGTCCTCGAGCGCGACGAGCCGGTGCACGGTGCCAGGCGGCAGCCGGACGGAGTCGCCCGGCGCGAGCTCGACGCTGTCGAGCGCGTGCGCGGTCGCGCCCGCGTCGATCCGGGCCCGGCCGGCGTGGAGGTGGAGCGTCTCGTCCTTGCGCTCGTGGTACTGGAGGCTGAGCGCCTCGCCGGCCCGCACCACGAGCACCTTGCCGCAGTAGCGGTCGGTCAGGGCGAAGTGGAGCTCGTGGCCCCAGGGCTTCTCGACGCGCCGGGTCTCGAAGGCGTAGCCGCTCACGGCGCCGCCGGCCAGCCCGGGTTTGCCACCACGTACGCCTCGGCGGCCCGCAGCTCCTTGGGCGTGTTCACGGTCAGCCAGGCTCCCTCGTGGCGGTAGGCGCGCAACCTGCCGGCGGCGGCGAGCTCGGGGAACGTCGAGCGCTCGTGGTCGCCGCGCTCGGGCAGGAGCTCGAGCGCCTCCTCGCCGAGCACGTAGAGGCCGCAGCTCACCCAGTGGGGCAGGAGCGGGGCCTCGCGGAAGCCGGTGACGACGTCGCCCTCGAGGTCGACGATCCCGAACGCGGAGCGCAGCGGGCAGACGGCGATCGTCGCGGCGGCGGCCGCCCGCTCGTGCAGGGCGGCGAGCGCGCGCAGGTCGACGTCGAAGAGCTCGTCGCCGTTGAGCGCGTACAGCGGTCCGCGACCTGTCCGCGCACGTGCGGCAAGGCGCAGGCCGCCGCCGCGCCCGAGCGGCTCGCGCTCCTCGACGGGCACGATCTCGACGCCCGGGCCGCCCAGCGCGGCCTGGAAGGACGGCCCCTGCCCCACGGCGCAGCTCACGATCACGCGCGTGACGTCAGCCGCGCGAAGCAGCGCCACCTGGTAGGCGGCGAGCGGGCGGCCGGCGACCGGCACGAGCGCCTTGGGCAGCCCGCCGGCGGCGTCGCCGAGGCGCTCGGCCTTCCCGCCGGCCAGGATGATCGCCTCGTTCACGTGAGCGACGAGCGCCCGATCGACTCGTACGCGAATCGCGCCGCCCGCGCTTCCTCGGGGTCGAGGACGTTGCGCCCGTCGATCAGCACGGCGCTTCGCATCGCACGCCCGGCCTCGTCGTAGGGGAACGCCCGAACGGCGTCCCACTCGGTCACGATCACGGCGGCGTCGGCGCCCTCGAGCGCCGCGAGCAGGTCATCGTGGAGCTCGACGCCCTGGAGCAGCTCGCGAGCCTCTCCGAGCGCGACGGGGTCCCAGCCGCGCACGTGCGCGCCCTCGGCGAGGAGCCGGGAGGCGAGCACGAGGCTCGAGGCCTCCCGCATGTCGTTCGTGCCCGGCTTGAACGCGAGCCCGAGCAGCGTCACCGTCTTGCCGCGAAGCGGGCCGAGGTGCTTTGCGAGCTTCGCGACGACCCGGCGCTTCTGGAGCTCGTTCACCTCGATCACCGCGGTCAGGAGCTGGAAGTGGTAGCCGGAGTTCCCGGCGAGCTGCTTGAGGGCCGTGACGTCCTTGGGGAAGCACGAGCCGCCGAAGCCGAGGCCGGCCCGCAGGAAGTGCGGCCCGATCCGCGGGTCGAGGCCCATCCCCCGGGCGACCACCGAGACGTCGGCCCCGGTCTCCTCGCACACGTTCGCGATCTCGTTGATGAAGGAGATCTTCGTGGCGAGGAACGCGTTCGACGCGTACTTGATCATCTCGGCGGTCGGGACATCGGTGCGCAGGATCGGGACGCCGAGTCCCTCGTAGAGGGCCGCAACGGCGTCGCCGGACCCGGGCTCGAACGACCCGATCACGACCCGGTCGGGCCGCTGGAAGTCGGCCACCGCGGTGCCCTCGGCGAGAAACTCGGGATTGGCTACGTACCCGACCGCGGCGAGGCCGCGGCTGTCGAGCTCGATGCGCACCTTCTCGCCGGTGCCGACCGGCACGGTGCTCTTCATGACGAGGGTGAGGCCGTCGCTGCCCGGCTCGAGCTCGTCGAGGACGCGCCACACCGCCGAGAGGTCGGCGTCCCCGGAGTGGGTCGGGGGCGTGCCCACGCAGACGAGCACGAGCCTCGACGCCGCGAATACCTCCCGCGCGTCGAGGGTGAAGCGGAGCCGCTCGCGGTTTCGCTCGAGCAGCTCCGCGAGGCCCGGCTCGTAGATGCCGGTCTTCCCTGCCTCGAGCGCCGCGATGCGCGCCTCGTCGATATCGCAGACGCAGACCTCATGCCCGAGCTTGGCGAAGCAGGCCGCGGTCACGAGCCCCACCCAGCCCGCCCCGAGCACGCCGATCGGCTCGCGCGTGCTCATCGGACCGCCGACAGCGGCTTCAGGCCCTTCGCGATCGCGAGCATCGTCTCGTTCGTGAGGTCGTCGAGCAGCGTGTTCGCGACCCAGTAGACGGCGCCGTTCTCCTCGAACGAGACCATGTGCAGCTTCGAGCCGGCGAAGTGGAGCTTGTACGTGCGCCCGCCGATCTGCTTCTCGACGTTCGCCCCGGACAGGATCGGCGCGTCCGTCCACGACGTCTGCTGGATCCCCCAGTACTTGCCGTAGCCGGCCGTGTAGACGATCCGTACGGCTCCGTGACCGTTGAGGCGGTAGGCACGCAGCGGCACCTCCGGATCGAGGGTCGAGTTGAGATCGCGCATGGTCGGGACGAGCAACGGGAAGCCGACCTTCCCGCGCACGTCGCGCAGGAGCGCCGTCACCTGTTCGACGTCCCTGACGACGGAGGGAGGCTGGTGCTCGGGCGTCTCGTCGACGGGGGCGTCCGCGATCGTGCCGTGGAACGTCTTGCCGACGATCACCTGCAGCATCGTCGGGAGCTCCTCGCCGTCGCCGGCGGCCAGCGCCTCGGCGTCCCCGAACAGGTCGGCGACGATCGTGGCCGCCTCCTTCGCGCCCGCCCGGGCCGGGTCGTAGACGACCACGCTCGTGAAGTAGTCCCACTTCGCGTTGCCCACCTCGTCGAGCGCGTTGCCGCCGACGGTCGTGACGTAGCCGCGCTCGCCGAGCAGGTATGCCGCCGTATCCGCCGAGCCCTCGACGCCGTTCCCGTTCAGCACCTCGACGGTCGTCTCGGCCGGCTTCGGCGGCCCGCCCGTCTCCTCTCTCCCGGATGCGGCAGCCGTCGCCTTGTCGGCCGCCTCCAGGTCCGGGTTGAGGAAGTCGCGGACCGCCTCCTCCACCGATCCCTCGGCGGCGGTGAGCTCCGCGTAGCCGCTGATCCCGTCGATCCGCGCCTGGAAGAAGTGCCCGGACGGCAGCCCGTACAGGAAGCGCGCGTAGCCGAGCACCTCCTCGACGGAGATCCTCGCCTTCTTCCCGCCCTTCACCACCTCGACGTTCTCGACGACCGCGTTGATCACGCCTGGCAGCTTCGTGATGCTGAAGCTCGACTGCACCTGCTGCTTGAAGGCTTTCACGAACGCCTGCTGGCGCGCGAGCCGGTGCAGATCCGAGTCGGTGTGGCGAAAGCGCGCGTAGTCGAGCGCCGCGCCGCCCGTGAGCAGCTGGTAGCCGGGCTGGAGGTTGATGCGCGCGTACTGGTCGGAGCCCGTGTTGTCGTTGAAGTAGCGGTGGTCGACGTCGACGTAGACGCCTCCGACCTCGTTCACGATCGACTTGAAGCCGTGGAAGTTGACGACGATCGCGTAGTTGATCGGAACGCCCGTGAGCGCCCGCACCGTCTTGACCGTGCCGGTCGGGCCGCAGTAGGCGTACGCGGTGTTGATGCGGTCGCGCCAGGGTGCGTGACTGCGGCAGCCGGGATGGTCGACCACGAGGTCGCGCGGGAAGGAGAGGAGAGCCACGGTGTCGCTCTTCGGGTCGGCGCGTAGCAGCATCACCGTGTCCGAGCGGCCCGGGTCGCCCTGCCCCTCGACGCCCGCGCGCTTGTCGTAGCCGATGATGATCGCCGTCGTCGGCTCGCCGGGCAACGGCGCCTCGAGGACGCCCTCCTCGGCGATCTGCTTGACCTCCTCGGAGTGGGCCTGAACCGCGGCGACGCTCTCGTTCAGGTACAGCCAGATCCCGCCGCCGAGCGCGCCCGCGGCCACGATCGCGACGACGACGAGCGCCAGCAGGATCCTGCCGGCGAGCCGCCAGCCGCTTCGCCGCCACGCCGCATAACGGCTCATCGGGCCGAGCTGGGAGAACGGCGGCGACGCCGCGGCCGGGGAGGACGGCGGCTCCGGTGGCTCGCCGCTCGAGCGGCCACCGCGGCCGACGCCTCTCTTCAGGGTCGTTCGCACGCTTGTCTTGGTCGGAGCGGCCGCGACGCGAAAGGGGCCGCGGTCGAGGATAGCTGACTGTTCGGCGGCCGGTTCGCCGACCCTGCCCTAGATGGTTGATCGGTAATTGTGGTGCCGTCGGGCGTGGCCGAGACCGAGCATGAGGACGGGATCGACCGTCGCTCGTACCGGTAGGTACGGGTGACGGGCGAGCGTGGACTCAGGCGACGGTAACGGCCGCCATCCGGCGGTGCCACGGTTACCGGGCAATTATCGATCAATCATCTAGTCGCGGCCGGCCACCGAGATCTTGTTCTCGGCATGGCGCAGCCGCTCGGAGACGAGCCAGCGGTCGATGCCCTCCTCGCCGGCGTCGGCCCGCTCGAGCAGCGCCCGCGCCTCGTCGGCCTGCCGGCGCGCGAGCTCGACGTCGATCTCCTCGGCCCTGACGGCGTCGTCGACGAGCACGATCGCACGGTCGCGCTGGATCTTGAAGTAGCCGGGGCCGGTCGCGAACGCCGTCCACTCCTCCCCGGTCTTGATCCTGGTCTCGCCCGCCTTCAGCATCGCGACGAGCGGGGCGTGGCGCGCCAGGACGCCGATCTCTCCGGCCGCTCCGGGCACGATCGCCAGGCGCGCTTCCCCCTCCCACGCCGACCCCTCGGGGGTGACGAGCGAGAGGTCGAACGTCTTGTCGGAGCCCTCTGCCACGGCAGGCTACGCGGCGGCTGCCAGCTCGCGGCCGCGCTCGACGGCCTCGTCGATCGTCCCGACCATGTAGAACGCGGACTCCGGGAGATCGTCGTGACGCCCCTCGATGATCTCCGCGAAGCCCTTGATCGTGTCGTCGAGACGCACGTATGTGCCGGGCGAGCCGGTGAACGCCTCGGCGACGAAGAACGGCTGCGAGAGGAACCGCTGGATCTTCCGCGCCCGGCCGACGACGAGCTTGTCCTCGTCGGAGAGCTCGTCGATGCCGAGGATCGCGATGATGTCCTGGAGATCCTTGTAGCGCTGGAGGACCTCCTGCACGCCTGTCGCGGTCTGGTAGTGCTCGGCCGAGACGATGCCCGGCTGGAGGATCCGCGACACCGAGTCGAGCGGGTCGACGGCCGGGTAGATCCCCTGCTCCGAGATCGCCCGCGAGAGCACGGTGGTGGCGTCGAGGTGGGCGAACGTGTTGGCGGGGGCGGGATCGGTGAGGTCGTCCGCCGGCACGTAGATCGCCTGGACCGACGTGACCGAGCCGCGCTGCGTGGAGGTGATCCGCTCCTGGAGCTGGCCCATCTCGGTCGCCAGGGTCGGCTGGTAGCCGACCGCGGAGGGCATCCGCCCGAGCAGCGCCGACACCTCGGAGCCCGCCTGGACGAAACGGAAGATGTTGTCGATGAAGAGCAGCACGTCCTGGCCCTGCTCGCGGAAGTACTCCGCCATCGTCAGCCCGGCCAGCGCGACGCGCAGGCGCGCCCCGGGCGGCTCGTTCATCTGCCCGTAGACGAGCGCGGTCTTCTCGATCACGCCCGACTCGGTCATCTCGATCCAGAGATCGTTGCCCTCGCGCGTTCGCTCGCCGACGCCGCAGAAGACCGAGAGCCCGCCGTGCTGGGTGGCGATGTTGTTGATCAGCTCCTGGATCAGCACGGTCTTGCCCACGCCGGCGCCGCCGAACAGCCCGACCTTGCCGCCCTTCACGTACGGCGCTAGCAGGTCGATCACCTTGATCCCGGTCTCGAAGATCTCGGCGGTCGGCTTGAGCGTCTCGTACGCGGGAGGGTCGCGGTGGATCGGCCAGCGCTCGTCCGCCTCGACCGCCTCCGGGCGCTTGTCGATCACGTCCCCGAGGACGTTGAAGAGCCGCCCGAGGGTGCCCCGGCCAACGGGGACCGCGATCGGCGCCCCGGTGTCGACCACGGCGGCGCCGCGGGGGATCCCGTCGGTCGAGTCCATCGCGACCGCGCGCACCGTGTCGTTGCCCAGGTGCTGCTGCACCTCGGCGATCACGTCGAGGCCGGGCTGCCCGTCCGCGCTCGGAACCGAGATCCGCACAGCGTTGTAGATGGCTGGCAGCCGGTCGGGGAAGACGGCGTCGACGACGACGCCCTTGATCTCGACGATGCTGCCGACGTTCGTGGGCGTGAGGGTCTCGGTCATGTGGCTCCTCGCGGGGCTTGGTGGCTCGGTGATCCGGTGTTACAAACTCGACGGGAGTTTACCCGACCAGCCGAGTTGCGACGCTACAAGCGACCGCAGGGGCTCAGACGTTCTGGACGGTCGGCGTGGTCTCCGTCTCGACCGGCGCCGGCTCGGACGGAAGCTGCGCGATCTCGGTCGGCGCGGACGGCTGACCGGGCGACGGGTCGTCCCGCAGCGACGCGACCAGCGTGCCGACGCCCGCCCCGACCATCACGAGCGCGGCCGCGGCGGCGGCGATCCCGTAGCGGGCCCTCCGGCGTGGCGGCCGCGCCTCCGGCACGGCCGTTCGCCGCGGGCGCTCGAGCGGCGCGCCCCGCAGCGCGCCGGCCACGGCGGCCGCGCTGCCAGCGAACGCGCGGCAGGGCTCGCAGCGGGCTAGGTGGCGCTCGAGCAGAAGCCGCTCGAGCTCCGAGAGCTCGCCGTCGAGCCCGAGCGACGCCCACTCGCGGGCGCGCACACAACTCCGATCGGGGTCAAGCTGTTCGCCGGCCATCGTCTCTCCCTACCCCTTGCGACGATAGCCGACCGCGGAGGTTAGCGGCCCCGCGAGCCGCACAGCTAGCGCGACGCCGCGCGCTGCAGCTCCTCGCCCGGGCGCAGAGGGTACCAGCACGCCGTCTGCTGGCCGCCGCCCGAGTCCCGAAGCGGCGGAATCTCCGTCCGGCAGTCCTCCGGCACCTCGTCCGCGGAACCGGACACGAGACGCGCCTTGGGACAGCGCGGGTGGAAGGCGCAGCCGGGCGGCGGGTCGACGGGCGACGGCACGTCCCCGCTCAGGATGATCCGCTCGCGCTTCATCTCCCCGCCGGCCTCGCCGGTGGGGACGGCCGAGAGCAGGGCGGCCGTGTACGGGTGCTTGGGCACCCCGTAGACGTCGCCGGCTTCGCCGATCTCGACGATCCGCCCGAGGTACATGACCGCGATCCGATCGGAGACGTGGCGGACGACCCCGAGATCGTGGGAGATGAACAGGTACGTGAGGTCGAAGTCGTGCTGCAGCGAGAGCAGGAGATTGAGGATCTGCGCCTGGATCGAGACGTCGAGGGCCGAGACCGGCTCGTCGCAGACGATCACCTTCGGCGACAGAGCCAGCGCCCGGGCCACCCCGATCCGCTGCCGCTGCCCGCCCGAGAACTCGTGGGGGTAGCGGTTGTAGTGCTCGGGATTGAGGCCGACGCGCTCCATCAGGTCCTGCACCCTGCTCTTGGTGGAGCCCTCGGTGCCGTGGATCGCAAACGGGGTGCCGATGATCTGGCCGACGGTCTGGCGCGGGTTCAGAGACGAGTAGGGGTCCTGGAAGACCATCTGGATCTCGCGCCGAAGCGGCCGCATCTCCCGCGCGGAGAGGCGCGTGATCTCGCGTCCCTCGAACCTGATCGTCCCCTCCGTCGCCTCGAGCAGCTTCAGGATCAGCCGCGCGGTCGTCGACTTGCCGCAACCGGACTCCCCGACGAGGCCGAGCGTCTCGCCGCGGCGGATCGAGAACGTGACGTCCTCGACGGCGTGGACGTAGCCGACCGTCCGCTGAAGCAGGCCGCGGTGGATCGGAAAGCGCTTCGTCAGCCCCTCGACCTCGACGAGCGGCTCCCCGCTCGCCGCCCGGGCGCCGCCAACCTCGGCCGCTGTCGCCGTCTCGCTCACACCGCCGCCCTCGTGAATCGCGCCTGGCGCTCCGCCCACAGCGTGCGCTTCTCGTCGGCGGGCAGATGGCAGGCCTCCGCGTGCCCCCCGCCCCGGTCGCGGAACTCCGGCCGTTTCTGGTCGCAGAGGTCGAACCGGTGCGGGCAGCGGGGATGGAACGGGCAGCCGGGTGGGACGAAGATCAGGGACGGGGGCGCGCCCTCGATCGGCACGAGCTGCGACACCTTCTGGGCGACGTGCGGGATCGACTCGAGCAGCCCCCACGTGTACGGGTGAAGCGGCTTGCCGAACACCTGCTGGCGGGGGCCCTGCTCCATCGCGCGGCCGGCGTACATGACCATCACGGTCTGGGCGACCTCGGCGACCACGCCCAGGTCGTGGGTGATCAGGATCACCGCGATGTCGAACTCCTTCTTGACCCGGTCGATCAGCTCGAGGATCTGCGCCTGCACGGTGACATCGAGCGCGGTCGTGGGCTCGTCGGCGATCAGCACGTCCGGGTTGAGCAGCAGCGCCATCGCGATCATCGCCCGCTGGCGCATGCCGCCCGAGTACTGGTGGGGATAGTCGCGGAAGCGCTCGCGCGGCTTCGGGATGCCGACGGCAGCGAGCACCTCGACCGCCCGCTCGGCCGCCTGCCGCCGCGGCACCCGCTCGTGCGCCCGGATCGCCTCGACGAGTTGGTCGCCGACCCGGTACATCGGGTGCAGGCAGGCGAACGGGTCCTGGAAGATCATCGCGATCTCCTTACCCCGGATCCGGCGCAGCTCGTCACCCGCCATCGTCAGGAGGTCGCGGCCCTTGAAGAGGGCCGTTCCCTCGATTCTCGCGGCACGCCGGTTGAGCAGTCCGAGCAGGGCGAGGTTGGTGACGCTCTTGCCGGAGCCGGACTCGCCGACGATCCCGAACGTCTCGCCGCGGCGCACCTGGAAGGAGAGGTCGTCGACCGCGTGGACGACCCCGTCCGGGGTCGGAAAGCGGACGGACAGCCCGGAGACGTCGAGCAGTACCTCGCCGTCAGCCATCATGCCTCCTCCCGCGAGCGCCGCTCACTGGAACCTCACCCTCGGGTCGAGCCATGCGTAGACGATGTCCACGAGCAGGTTCATGATCGCGACCGCGAACGCGCCCACGACCACGACCGCGACCACGGCCGGCAGGTCCTGGTTGAACGTGGCCCGGACCGCCCAGGCGCCGAGCCCCTGGATGTTGAACACGGTCTCCGTGATCACGGCGCCGCCGACGAGCAGGGCGATGTCCATCCCGAACATCGTCACGATCGGGGTCAGGCTCGCCCGCAGGCCGTGCTTGAGGACGACGCGGCGCTCCGTGAGGCCCTTCGCCCTCGCGGTGCGGATGTAGTCCTCACCCATCGTCTCCAGCAGGTTCCCTCTCGTCATGCGGGCGTAGAACGCCGCGTAGAGAAGCGCGAGCACGACCCACGGCATGACCAGGTGCGTGAACCACCCCGACGGGCTGTCGGAGAAGTTGACGTAGCCCGTGCCGGGTAAGAACTGGAGCCAGTCCGGCCCGCCCCCCGTCTCGGCGAACAGCCACAACCCCATCAGCCCGAGCCAGAAGACCGGCGCGGAGACCCCGAAGAGCGCGAATCCCATCGCGGCCCGGTCGAGCAGCGTCCCCCGCCGGAGCGCCGAGACGATGCCGATCGAGACCCCGAGGACCAGCCACGTGACCGCAGCCCCGAACGCGAGCGAGAGGGTTCTCGGCGCTCGCTCGAGCAGCTCCTCGCGGACCGGGATGCGAGTGTCGAACGAGAACCCGAGCCCGGGCCAGCCGTACTTGTCCCCGGCGACCAGGTCGCTGAGGAAGCGCCAGTACTGCGCGTACCAGGGCTTGTCGAGGCCGAACTGCCTGCGGACCTCCTCGAGCACCTGCGGCGTCGGGGACTTGCCGGCGAAGCGGACAGCCGGATCTCCCGTCGGGAGCAGGTAGAAAATCGCGAACGTGATCATCGTCACTGCGAGCAGGACGACGATCACCCAGATCAGCCGACGGACGATGTAGGCTGCCACCGGTCTAGCCTATCGCTCGGCGAGCCCCGAGACCACGACGGAAGAGACGGGGGGGGGGCCCCCCCCCCCCGGCGGCCCCCCCGCCGGAGTAGAGATATTTTCCACAAAGCC
>CAYJLE010000021.1:16127-53317 GCA_964370985.1 uncultured Gaiellales bacterium
CCCCCGGCCCCCCCTAGCGCCCGGCCCCCCCCCACCCCACCCCGCACGCCCGGGGGCGGCCCGCCCCGCCGGGGGGGGCCCTCCCTGCCTTCGTCTTCGTTTCGCCTACTGCGCCACCGCGACGCGCGACCAGGCGACCGTGCCGGAGAACTGGTCGAAGTCCCAGTTCGTCACGTTCGCGCTGGTGGTGCAGATCGCGTTCGCGTCGAGGTAGGGGATCCAGGGGACGACCTCTTCCATGATCTTCTTGTCGAGGTCGGCCCAGCACTGGACCCGCTCGTCGCCCACGGGGATCAGGTTGCAGGCGTCGATGTCGGCGTCGACGCTCGGGATGCCCTCGATCGTGCCGGAGGCCTTGACCTTGGCCGCCTGCTCGGGCGTGAGGCCGACGAGCGAGTAGTTGACGTTGCCGGTCGGGAGAGTAGAGCGGCTGTCGAACAGGACCATGAACGTCGAGGCGTCCGCGTAGTCCTTGCCCCAGCCGGGCCGCCCGGCCGCCGGAACGTTCTTCGAGACGTCCTGGATCACCGGGTAGGCGCCCTCGATCGAGCGCACCTTGAACGTGATCCCGATCTTCTCGAGGGAGGACGTGGTCGGCGGCAGCATGTCCTGGCGCAGCCGATCGCTCTCCGTCACGTAGAGGACGTCCTTGCACTCGGGCGCGTCGCAGATCCCGTCCTTGTCCGTGTCGTACTTCGACAGCTTCATCTCCTCCATCGCCGCCGCGGCGTCGCCCGCGTAGCCCTCGGACGGGTACGGGTCGTAGTCGGCGAGGATCTCGTTCAGCATCGAGTCCGGGATGACGTGCGTGGCGATCTCGCCCGACGTCTCCCCGCCCCAGGCGCGGCGCAGCCCCTCCTTGTCCATGACGAGGTTCACGGCCTTGCGCACGTGGATGTCGTCGAACGGGGGCTGGGTCAGGTTCAGCGAGATGTACCACGTCCGGTCGCCCGCGTTGATGTGCATGTTCGGAGTGAGCTCCTCGTTCTCCATGTACTCGCGGATCACCTTCGGCGGCTCGCTCGCGATTGCCTCCTCGATCTCCCCGGCCTTGACCTTGTTGAAGATGTCGTCGGGGTTCGAGTTGATCCGGATCTCGAAGCGGTCGGGGAAGTTCTCCCGCCCGTCGGTCGTGTCGCTCGCCGGGTCGTAGTCCGGGTTGCGCACGAGGATCATCGACGAGTTCGGGTCGAAGCCGGAGATCGGCTCGAGCGTGTCGCAGCTCGACGCGTCGAGCGCGTCCGAGCCCTCGAACATGTACGGGCCGGACGAGATCAGGTAGCGGCCGTACACGCCGGCTTCGTCGAAGCAGCTCCCGACCTCGCGCGGCACGGGGCCGGCGGCGGGCATCGCGAGGCGGTACGGGAAGTCGCCCGTCGGAGCCGTCAACTGGAACACGATCGTCTTGTCGTCCGGGGTCGTGATGCCGGAGACCGTGTCGGCCTCGCCGGCGGTGAACTCCGCCATCCCCTCGACCACCGAGTAGTAGAACCCGTACTGGGCGACGAGCGACTCTGTGGCGATCCGCTCGAACGCGTACACGACGTCCTGCGAGGTGATCTCGCGGCTGAGCGGCGGCCCGAACTTGATCCCGTCCTTCAGCGTGTACGTGTACGTGAGGCCGTCGTCGGAGATCGTGCCGAGATCGGTGGCCAGGTCGGGGATCAGCTCGTTGCCGGCGGCGCCCGCCGTGTGGCGGTAGCCGACGAGCGTGCGGACGAGCAGGTTCGACATGATGCCCATCCCCTCGCCGAGGTACTCGCCCGTGGGGTCGAAGCCGCCGGTGAAGCCGAACGTCTCCTCCCACTCGACGCGGTACGTGCCGCCCGCCTGCGGGCCCTCCTCCGGCGGAGGCTCCTCCTCCGTCGTGGCCGGGGGCTCCTCCTCGGTCGTGGCCGGCTCGGTCGCCTCGGTCTCGGCCGGCTCGGTCGCCGTCGTCTCGGGCGTCGCCTCGCCGCCGTCGTCGCCGCCGCAGCCCGCGGCCGCGACCGCGAGCCCGAGGGCGACAATCAGAATCGCCAGTGCTCTCCAGTGTTTCACGTGTACCCCCTCTTCGGTTACCCCGGGCCGTTTCCCCAGACGACCCGGACATCTTCCGTCCGCAATGGACGACGAACCTTGCCGGAAGTTAGCGGATCGACAGCATGAACGCTCATCTCCCGCTCCGCGGGTCGAGCGCGTCGCGCAGCCCGTCGCCAACGAGGTTGAAGGCGAGCGTGGTGGCGACGAGGAAGAGGCCCGGGAACAGCATCAGCCACCAGGCGACGTCGAATACCCCGGCCGCGTCGGAGAGCATCCGCCCCCAGGAGGGCGTCTCCTGCGGCACGCCCAGCCCGAGGAACGAGAGCGCCGCCTCGAACAGGACGTTGCTCGGGACGAGCAGCGTCGAGTAGACGATGATCGGCGCGACGAGGTTCGGCAGCACCTCCCGGAACATGATCCGCACGTTGCCGGCGCCGAGCGACCGGGCCGCCTCGACGAACTCCTTCTCGCGGATCGAGAGCACGTTGCCCCGTACGATGCGCGCGATGTAGGGCCACGAGAACAGGGCGATGATGAACACGACGAGCGAGAGGCCCGGCTCGATCGCCCCGTTCAGGCACCCTTCCTTCGTCGTGCCGCACGCGGCCGCGATGCCGATCGCGAGCAGGAGCAGCGGCAGCGCCAGGATGACGTCCGTGACCCGCGAGACGATCGTGTCCACGATCCCCCGGAAGTAGCCGGCGGCGGTGCCGAGCACGACGCCGATGAAGACGGCGATCCCGGTCGCGGCGAGCGCGATCAGCAGCGACGTGCGCGCCCCGTAGAGCACGCGGACGAACAGGTCGCGCCCGGCGGTGTCGGCGCCGAACCAGAAGTCCGAGCTCGGTCCGAGCGGGAGGCCGAACTCGTCGGTCATCTCGCGCTGGAAGAGGTCGTTGGGACCGTGCCCGACCAGGTACTTGCCGATCACGCCGGCGAAGATCGCGATCAGGACCAGGAGCACGATCACGGCGAGGCCGGCGAGCGCCGCGCGGTCCTTGCTGAACCGCTCCCAGAAGAGCTGCCGCGGCGACTTGCCCGCGATCTGCGTGACAAACGGCGTGGACTCGACGGGACCCGCGAGCGACGTCATTCGGACTCGTCTCCGCTCAAGACCGTCGCACTCTAGCGCCCTGGGACGCGGAAGTGAACGGGACGTGCGATTCTTGACCTGGCATGGATGTCGGGCGGGTCCTGCGCACGGTCATGGTCGAGCCGATCGCCGACCCGGTGCCGCGCGTGGGTGGCGCCGGTGCCCGCCTACCCGTACTCGAGCGCGTCCGCGCCGCCGACGACCTCGAGGATCTCCTGGGTGATCTCGGCCTGCCGGGCCCGGTTCATGTCGAGCGTGAGTCGGTCGATCAGCTCCTCGGCGTTCTTCGAGGCGTTGCGCATCGCGGTCATGCGGGCGCCGAGCTCCGAGGCGGCTGACTCGAGCAGGGCCCGGTAGATCGTAGTCTCGACGTAGGTCGGCAGCAGCCGCGCGAGGATCTCCTCCGGCTCGGGCTCGTAGATGAAGTCCCCCTCGAGCGCGACCTCGTAGGCCGTCTTCTCGCCGTCTTCCTCGAGTGCGCGTCGCGGCACGGGCAGGAGATCGAGCGTCTCGACTTCCTGGTTGAGCGGCGAGATGTAGCGGTTGTAGACGAGCACGACGCGGTCCGCGTCCCCGTTCGTGAACAGCTCGCTCACCCGGCGGGTGATCGCGGCGGCGTCGGTGTACGCCGGCCGGTCGGTGAAGCCTGCCCACGAGCCCGCCAGCTCGTAGCGGCGGAACGTGAGCGTCGAGCGCCCCTTCTTACCGACGACGCACCACACCGGCTCCTGGCCGCCGGCTCGAAGCTCGCGCTCGAGCGCGAAGGCGCGCCGCAGCACCTGCGTGTTGAACGGGCCGGCGAGCCCCCGGTCGCCTGTGACGGCGATCAGGACGACGCGGCGCACCTCGGCACGCTCCTCGAGCAGCGGGTGGCGGGCCAGCGGCCCGGCGGCGCGGGCGGTGCCGATCATCAGCTCACGCATCCGGTCGGCGTACGGGCGCATCGCCTGGATGCGCGCCTCGGCCCGCCGCAGCCGCGCGCCGGCGACGAGCTCCATCGCCTTCGTGATCTTGCGCGTGTTGCGGACCGACCGGATCCGCCGCTTGAGGTCCTGCTGGGACGCCATCGGATCTCGCCGCCTAGGACGTCTGGCTCGCGAGCAGGCCGGTGTCCGCCGCGATCGAGAAGCGCTCCTTGAACTTCGCGATCTCCGCGTGGAGGCGCTCCTGCACGTCGTCGGCGAGGTCGCCGGTGTCGCGGATCTCCCTGTAGATCGACGCCTCGGCACGAAGGTGCTCGCGTAGCTCGTCCTGGAAGCGGGCGACCTGCGCGGTCGGGACGTCCATGAGGTGCCCGTGGATGCCCGCGAAGATCGCAGTCACCTGCTCCTCGACCGGCCACGGCTGGTACTGCGGCTGGTTGAGGGTTGCGACCATCCGCTCGCCGAGCGAGAGCGTCCGCTGGGTGACCGCGTCCAGCTCCGAGCCGAACTGGGCGAACGCCTCGAGGTTGCGGTACTGGGCGAGGTCGAGGCGCAGGCGACCCGCGACCTTCTTCATCGCCTTCGTCTGGGCGTTGCCGCCGACGCGGGAGACGGAGATGCCGACGTTGATCGCCGGGCGCACACCCGAGTAGAAGAGGTCGGACTCGAGGAAGATCTGCCCGTCCGTGATCGAGATCACGTTGGTGGGGATGTAGGAGGACACATCGCCGGCCTGCGTCTCGATCACGGGCAGCGCGGTCAGCGAGCCTCCGCCGAGCTCGTCGGAGAGCTTGCAGGCGCGCTCGAGCAGCCGCGAGTGCAGGTAGAAGACGTCGCCGGGGAACGCCTCGCGACCGGGCGGGCGACGCAGGAGCAGCGACATCTGCCGGTAGGCGTCGGCGTGCTTGGAGAGGTCGTCGTACATGCAGAGGGAGTGGCGGCCCGAGTAGAGGAAGTACTCGCCCATCGCGCAGCCGGCGTACGGCGCCATCCACTTGATCGGGGCGGCCTCGGAGGCGGGCGCGCTCACGATGATCGTGTAGTCCATCGCGCCCTCGTCCTTCAGGCGCTGGTGCACCTGGGCGACGCTCGAAGCCTTCTGGCCGATCGCAACGTACACGCAGATCACGTCTGAGCCCTTCTGGTTCAGGATCGCGTCGATCATGATCGCCGTCTTGCCGGTCGAGCGGTCGCCGATGATCAGCTCGCGCTGCCCGCGGCCGATCGGGATCATCGAGTCGATCGCCTTGAGGCCGGTCTGGATCGGCTCCTTGACCGGCTGGCGATCGACGACGCCCGGCGCCTTGAACTCGAGTGGCCGGCGCTCCTCGGTGGCGATCGGGCCGACACCGTCGAGCGGCCGGCCGAGCGGGTCGACGACCCGCCCGACGAGCGCCTCGCCCACCGGGACGCTCGCGACGCGCCCGGTGCGCTTCACCGTGCCGCCCTCGGCGATCAGCTTCCAGTCGCCGAAGAGGGCGACGCCGACGTTGTCCGCCTCGAGGTTCAGCGCGATCCCGACGACGCCGTGCTCGAACTCCAGCATCTCCATCGCGAAGCAGTTCTCGAGGCCGTAGACGCGGGCGATGCCGTCGCCGACCTGGAGGACGGTGCCGACCTCGGCGAGATCGGTCTCGACGTCGTACTGCTCGATCCGCTGCTTCAGGATCGAGGTGATCTCTTCCGGGCGTAGCTTCACGTCGAATCAGCTCCTTGCGGGGCGTGGAAGGGGTTCACTTCGTGGTCAGCTCCTGGCGGAGGGAGTCGAGCCGGCCGCGGACGCTTCCGTCCACGCGGAACGACCCGGCCCGCAGGACGATGCCGCCGATCAGCGCCGGGTCGACCGAGCGGCTCGCCTCGACCCTGCGGCCGCAGGCGCGCTCGATCTGGCCGGCAATCCCGGCCGCGTCCGCGTCCGAGAGCTCCACGGCGGTCGTGAGCTCCACGGACAGGACGCGCTCCTCGTCGGCGACGAGGCGCTCGAGCTCGCCGTGCATCTCCTCGATCTCGCGCAGCCGGCCCTTGTCGGCGACCGTGCGCAGGAAGTTGCGAAACACCGCGTCGGCATCTGCGAACACCGCGTCGAGCCCGGCTTTCTTCGCCCGCGCGTCGATCTGCGGGTTGTGCAGGAGGTTGCGCAGGTCGTGCGACTCCCCGAGCGCGGCGACGAGGTCGCCGAGCTCCTCCCGCGCCTGGGGCAGGCAGCCCGCGGCCTTCGCGGCGTCGAACAGGGCCTTCGCATAGATGCGCGCGGCGACGGCCATCGCTAGTTGCGGGACGCCAGCCGGTCGAAGTCGATCTCGCCGACGGTCTCGTCGATCAGCCGGCGCTGGTCCTCCGCGTCGAGCACTTTGCCGGTGACCTTCTCGGCGGCGAGCAGGGTCAGCTCGACGACCTCGCGGCGGATCTGCTCGACGAGGCGCTGGTTCTCGGCCTCGATCGATTTGCGGTTTTCGTCCAGGCGCCGCTCGAGGTCGGCCTTGGCCTCCTCGAGCGTCCGCTCGCGTTGCGCGTCGCCGACGCGGCGCGCCTCCGAGAGGATCTCCTCGGCCTGGCGCTTGCCCTCGGTGATCAGCCTCTGGTTCTCGGTCAGGAGCGTCCGGGCCTCGTCGCGCGCCCGGTCGGCCTCGTCGAGCGCCTCGGCGATCCGGTCGCGGCGGGCGTCGATCATGCCCTGGATCCTCCCGAAGGCGAGCTTGCGCAACACGAAGAAGACGATCGCGAACGTGATCGCCGTCCAGATCATGAGGCCGGGCACGACCTTGATCAGGTCGCTGCCGCCGTTCTCCTCCGCCTCCTGGGCCAGGACTATCGCAAGCACCGAGTCGCGCATCGGCTACGCGAGCACGTAGGCGAGGAGGCCGCCCAGCAGGCCGTAGAACACGACGGCCTCGACGAGCGCGAAGCCGAGCCACTGGATGCCCTGGAGCTCGCTGCGCAGCTCGGGCTGGCGGGCGACCGCCTGGATCATCGACCCGAACAGGTAGCCGAGGCCGACGCCGGCGCCGGCGGCGCCGAGACCGACGCCGAGGCCGAACGCGATCGCTCGCCCCGCGCTGACGACGTCCGCGCCCTCGACCTGCGCGAGCAGCGCTCCTGCAACTGTTCCCATAGTTCCTCCTCCGTTCCCTAGCTTCGGTCTAGTGCTCCGGCTCGATCGCTCCGCCGATGTAGATCGCGGAGAGAAGTGCGAAGACGAAGGCCTGGATCGTGACCACGATCCCCACCTCGAACAGGTAGACACCGACCCCGACCGGCACGGCGATCACCGCCACCGCCACGCTCTCGAGGATGATGATCAGGCCGAGCATCACGAGGATCAGCATGTGGCCGGCCAGCATGTTCGCGAAGAGCCGGACCGAGAGCGAGATCAGCCGCATGAACTGCGAGATGACCTCCAGCACGGTGATGAACGGCAAGAGCGCCCGCGGCACGCCGGGCGGGATCCAGCTCTTGAAGTACTTGGCCGGCCCGTTGTAGCGGATCCCCTCGAAGTGCGTGGCGACGAACGTGATCAGGGCGAGCGCGAGCGTCACGCTGAGGCTCGACGTCGCGGCGTAGAGGCCGAACGTCGGGACATCGAGGCCGAAGAGGTCGAACTTCTCGTTCGAGATCGGGAGCGGCACGAAGCTGATGATGTTCAGGAACCAGATGAAGAGGAACAGCGAGGCGACGTAGGGGAACCACCGTGAGATCGCCCGGCTCGGCAGATTGCCCTCGGCGATCTGCCCCTGGACGAGCTCGTAGACCGCCTCGCCGAACGTCTGCTTGCGGCTGGGCCGCAGCGAGAGGCCGAAGCGCATGACCCAGATCCCGACGACGATCGTCACGAGGGCACCGAGCCAGAGGTACACGACCGCCTTGTTGACGGAGAGGATCCCCAGGTCGATCCAGGTCTCGAGCGAGAACTCGTGCTCGGGCGCGAACTCGCTGCCGGACCCCGTGGACGCGAGCAGGGCGATCACCGCTGCGCGCCGCCCGAGTAGTAGGCGGTCAGGGAGAGGGCGAGCTCGACCGTGTAGGCGGCCGCGTACAGGAGCGCGCCGCCGAGGGCCAGCGTCGAGTCGTACGACGCGATCACGATCGCGACGACCATCACCGCGATCCCGCGCGTCATCATCCCGAAGGCGACGACACCCGAGCCGGACAGGTTCGGGGCGCCGATGCCGGCGCGGGCGAGCAGGGCCCCGCCAAGCTGGCTCGCGGCCCAGAGGCCGGCGCCGAGCCCCCAGGCGTCGATGCCCCACCCGGCCGCGACGAAGACCGGCAGGGCGAGCGCGACGACCAGCGCCCCGGCGACGGCCGGGATCCGCCGGTCGGGCAGCGGGCGCGGCGTGGAGAAGACTCTCACGCTCAGGTGCCCCGGTAGCGGACGATGACGGCGGCAACTGCGACGGGCACCCCGACGAGCGCCCCGACCCCCAGCCCGATCCCGGCGCCGCCGGCGGCGAGGCCGATCAGCGCGCCCGCGGCGAGGCACACGGCCAGGACCGCGACGAGCAAGGCGCCTGCGCCGAGCGGGTCGATCCGGGTGGGTCGTGTCATCGCGAGAGCCGGGGTCATGGGGCCGCGGCCAGCTTACCAACTTGCCGACTTCGTGACACGGAGAAGCCGCACCGCTCTGCGCTCGCGCGCGTACTTTGTATCTCTAGGCCGTCTTGCGCTGGCGCCGACGCTCCGCCTCGCGGCGCCAGACGCCCCACTCGCGCACCCGCCGCAGCTTCAGGATCTCGAGCAGGAGCACGATGTAGACGGAGGCTGCCACGGCCACGAGCGCGATCGCGGCGACCAGCACGGTCGGCCACAGGTTCCATTCGCCATGGGCGCGGAACGGGACGAAGCGCGTCGCGAGCGCGGCGCCGGCGAGGATGGCGCACCAGGCCCACAGGTACGCGACCGCGCGGCGCTGCGAGAAGCCGATGTTGGCGAAGCGGTGGTGCAGGTGCCAGGCGTCCGCCTCGTAGACCGGGTGGCCGTGCTTGAGCCGCTTCGCGAGCACGAACGACGTGTCGATGATCGGGACGGCGAGGGCGAGTAGCGGGAAGAACAGCGCGACCGTCGCGGCCGTTTTCAGGAGGCCCTGGATCGACACCGTGGCGAGCGTGAAGCCGAGCAGCATCGACCCCGAGTCGCCCATGAAGATCCCTGCCGGGTAGAAGTTGTGGCGCAGGAAGCCGAAGCAGGCTCCGGCGACGATCGCAGACAGCACCGCCGCCTCCGGCTTGCCGAGCGAGAGAGCGATCACGGCGAACGTGGCGCCGGCGATCCCGCAGATACCGGCAGCGAGCCCGTCCATGCCGTCGACGAAGTTGACCATGTTCATGAGCGCGACGATCCAGAGGATCGAGACCGACCACGAGAGCCAGTCGGGCAGATCCTGGACGCCGATGAACGGGAACGTGAACCGCTCGAGCGCGACGCCGAACCCGACCGCCACGGCAGCGGCGCCGAACTGGCCGGACAGCTTCGCCCACCACGGCAGCCCACGCAGGTCGTCGACGACGCCGACGGTGGTCGCAATCGCGGCGCCGAGCAGGATCCCGCGGTAGGTGCCGTCGAGGGGCAGGAACGCGAGCGCGGGCACGATCGCGGCGAGGAAGAGCGCGAGCCCGCCCAGCCGCGGCACGGGACGGCGGTGGAGCCGCCGCTTCTCCCGACCCGGCTCGTCGACGACACCGAGGATCCGCGCCAGGCTCCCGACCGCGGGAGTGAGCACGAGCACGATCCCGGCGGCGGCGAGAAACCCCCAGAGGACGTCGAGGTGGGCGCGGAACGTGTCGAGCATGACGTTCCCTTCGAGGGAGTGTAGGCAATGCCTCCGGCGGAGCGCCGGTGGGCGCTAGCGGGTACCGTAGAGCCGGTCGCCCGCGTCGCCGAGCCCGGGCACGATGAAGCCGCGCTCGTTCAGGCCACGATCGATCCCGGCGACGACGATCGCGACGTCCGGGTGGTCGCGGTGGATCCGCTCGATCCCCTCGGGGGCGGCGATCAGCGCGATCAGCCGCACCGAGACGGCACCGGCGCGCTTGACGAGCTCCACGGCGGCGGCGGTCGAGTTGCCGGTCGCGAGCATCGGATCGAGCAGGATCACGTCCCGGGCCGCGATGTCCTGGGGCAGCTTGACGTAGTACTCGACGGGCTCGAGCGTCTCCTCGTCCCGGTACAGGCCGATGAAGCCGACGCGGGCGCCCGAGATCAGGGAGAGCACGCCGTCGAGCATCCCGACGCCGGCGCGCAGGATCGGGCAGATGGCGACCTTCTTGCCGCTGATCCGCTCGACCTGCGTCCGCTCGTTCGGCGTCGTCACCTCGACCGTCTCGGTCGCGAGCTCCTTGGTCGCCTCGTAGGTGAGGAGCAGCGTCAGCTCGTTGACGAGCTGGCGGAACATCTGGGTGGTCGTCGTCTCGTCGCGCAGGAGGCCGAGCTTGTGTCGGACGAGCGGGTGGATGACCTCCGTGACCCGCCCCGTGTCGCCCACGCTCAGCTCTCGTAGGCCGGGAAGCCGCGGAACCCCGGGTAGAGCGGCCGGCGCTCACACAGCGCGGCGGCGCGGGCGCGAAGAGCCGGCGGGTCGGCGCCGTCCGCGAGCGCGGCGACGATGATCGCGCCGACCTCGCGACAGTCGTCCTCGTCGAAGCCGCGCATCGTCACGGCCGGCGTACCGAGCCGAACGCCCGAGGCGACCGCGGGCGGACGCTCGTCGTACGGCACCGTGTTGCGGTTGGCGGTGATCCCGATCTCGGTCAGCCGGTCCTCGGCGTCCTTCCCGGTCCAGGCGCTGCGTCGCAGGTCGAGCTGGACGAGGTGCGTGTCGGTGCCGCCGGTGAGCAGGTCGACGCCGCCGGCGACGAGGCTCTCGGCGAGCGCGTCCGCGTTGCTGCGGATCTGGGCCGCGTAGGCGCGGAACGGCTCGGAGGCGGCGATGCGGAAGCAGGTGGCCTTCGCGGCGATCGTGTGCAGGAGCGGGCCGCCCTGGAGCCCGGGGAAGACGGCCCGGTCGATCGCCCGCGCATGCTCCTCGCGGCAGAGGATGAAGCCGCTGCGGGGGCCGGCGAGCGTCTTGTGGGTGGTCGACGTGACGAAGTCGCAGTGCGGGACGGGGCTCGGGTGGACGCCCGCGGCAACGAGCCCGGCGAAGTGGGCCATGTCGCAGAGAAGCAGCGCGCCGACCTCGTCTGCGATCTCGCGGAAGCGGTCCGCCTCGATCACGCGGGGGTAGGCGGAGCCGCCGCAGACGATCAGCTTCGGCCGCTCTTCGCGGGCGAGACGGCGCACCTCGTCGAAGTCGACGAGTCCGGTCTCGCGGTCGACGCCGTAGCCCGAGACGGTGTAGTTGCGGCCGGAGAAGTTGACCTTCGAGCCGTGGGTGAGATGCCCGCCGTGGTCGAGGCGCATCGCGAGGATCGGATCGCCCGGCTCGAGGCAGGCGTGGTAGACGGCCATGTTCGTCGCGGAGCCGGCGTTCGGCTGCACATTCGCGTGTTCGGCCCCGAACAGTGTCCTGGCCCGCTCGATCGCGAGCCGCTCGATCTCGTCGACGACCTCGCAGCCGCCGTAGTAGCGGGCGCCCGGGTAGCCCTCCGCGTACTTGTTGGTGGGAACGGAGCCGACGGCCTCGAGGACGCTCGGCCAGGTGAAGTTCTCGGAGGCGATCAGCTCGATGTGCGTGCGCTGGCGCTCGAGCTCCCGCTCGATCAGGTCGGCCACGTCCGGGTCGATCTCGGCGAGGCCCGCGGTGCGCAGGAGCTCGAACGTCCCGGTCGTCGCCATGCGGCGCATCGTAACGGGCGCCGGCGCCGGAGGGCCGGATCAGGCGATCGCGGCCCGCGCGCGAGCCAGGGCCTCGACCGCCGGCACCGCACCCTCCCGCAGGACCGCCGGCTCGGAGCCTGTGAGATCGAGCACCGTGGACGGCGTGCCGGGCAGCTCGCCGACGTCGACGATCGCTCCGACGCGCTCGCGTAGCCCCGCGGGGACGTCCTCGACACGGCGGCAGTCGGCGCCGCCGTGGAGGTTCGCGCTCGTCGCGGCGACCACGCCGACCCGGTCGAGCACGGCCCGCGCCGACCCGGCCAGCTCCGGCACGCGGATCCCGATCGCCTGCGGCTCGTCGCCGCAGAGCCAGCGAAACCGGGCGGCCGGGTTCGGGAGCACGAGCGTGTACGGGCCGGGGAGGAGCGCCCGGGCCGCCACCGCTGCGCGGCCGCGCAGCTCGGGAACGGCGTCGAGGATCGCGTCGAGGTCGGCGGCGAGCAGGGCGACCGCCTGGCTCTCCGGCCTGCCCTTGAGCGCGTAGAGGAGCCGCCCGGGCCCCTCCCGGTAGGCATCCGCGGCGAGCCCGTAGACCGTGTCGGTCGGCAGGATCACCGCCTCCCCGGCCCGGATCGCCGCGACGGCGGCCGTGACCTCGTCGGCGCTCACGCTCCGGCTACGGCGAACCCGAGCTCCCGCGCTGCAGACGCCTGCCGCCGGTCGTGGGTGACGAAACGCAGATCGTCTCCGCCTGCGCGTACCGCCGCCGCGAGGTGGAGTGCGTCCAGCGATCTGACACCGGTCTGCTCGGCGATCGCCGCAGCCGTCTCGCAGGTGACATCGTCGAGTTCGACGATCGTCGTTCGCGCCCAGTCCTCGAGCAGGCGCGTGCGAGCGTCGTCTGCTTCCGCGGCCTCGAGCCGGCGCGCGAGGTTTCGCCGAACCTCGACCTGCGTGTGCCGACCCGTGATCCAGAGCGGATCGGACAGGAGCAGCGCGAGGCACCGTTCCCGCTGCTCCTCGTCGAGGTAGAGGGCGAGGAGCGCGCTCGAGTCGAGGTAGAGGCTCGCTCGTCTCCCCGGTCTTCGTCGAGGATCTCCTGGAGCGTTACGGGAGCTCTCACGCGGAAGACCCGCTCGAGCCGGCGGGGCGGCTCGGTCGATCTGGGCGGCGTGATCCAGCCCTCGCGGATCCCCTGGCGGATCCTGTCCTCGCCGCTCAGGGGCGCGAGGACGGCCTTGGGAATGCCCCGGTTCGTGATCCGGATCGTCTCGCCATGCGCCGCGCGCTCGACGATCTCCGACAGGTGCTCCTTGAGCTCGCGGATTCCGACATCCATGTGGTCACCATAGCATTGAAATGGTCACATATCCGTCGCGACTCCGTGCCGCTACCCACTCAGGGTTTGCGGCCCTCGACGACGCGGTCGCGGCCGGCGAGATCCGGGGAGGCCGTAACGTCGAGGAAGCCGAGCTCGCGCAGCAGCGAGGCCACCGCGCCGCCGCGGCGGTCGCTGCACTCGAGCACGAGCCAGCCGCCCGGACGCAGGAGCGCAAGCGCCGAGTGGGCGACGCCCTCGGTCTGGCCCCGATCGACGAGGGCGAGGCGGGGCTCGTGGTCGAGCACCTCGGGGTCGAGCTCGCCGAGGTCGGTGGGCAGCACGTACGGGGGGTTCGAGATCACGAGGTCGAACGGCCCCTCCTGCCCCGCGGCGAGATCGCCATGGACGAGCTCGACCCGCCCCCCGAGCCCGAGCTGCCGGCGGTTGTCCGCGGCGACGGCCAGCGCGTCCGCAGAGACGTCGGTCGCGACGACGCTGGCGTCCGGCCGCTCGCTCGCGAGCGCGAGCGCGATCGCGCCCGAGCCCGTGCCGATGTCGAGCACGCGCGGCTTCGGGACGCCGTCGAGCCGGGAGAGCGCGTGCTCGACGACGACCTCGGTCTCGGGTCGCGGCACGAGCACACGGGCGTCGACGGCAAGGGTCAGCTCGCGGAAGCCCCACTCCCCGAGCACGTAGGCCAGCGGCTCGCGCCCCGCTCGGCGGGCCACGAGTGCCGCCAGCAGCTCGGCCTCCGCGGCCGCCAGCTCCCGCTCCGGGGTCGCGTAGAGGTCGGTACGTGACACTCCGAGCGCGTGCGCGACCAGATGCTCGGCGTCCACGCGCGGCGACGGACAGCCCGCCCGCTCGAACTCGCCGCGGGCCGCCCCGAGCGCCTCACGAACGGTCACGCGACGGCGGGGGCCTCGAGCGCGCGGCGCCGCTCCTCCGCGGCCAGCGCCTCGGTCAGCTCGTCGAGGTCGCCCTCGAGCACCGCATCGAGGCGGTGCACGGTCACCTTGATCCGGTGGTCGGTGACCCGGCTCTCCGGGAAGTTGTAGGTGCGGATCTTCTCGGAGCGCTCGCCACCGCCGATCTGCGCCCTGCGCGTGGCCGACAGCTCGGCGTCGCGGCGGCGCCGCTCGAGCTCGAGCAGGCGAGCGCGCAGCACGCGCAGCGCCTTCTGCTTGTTCTGGAGCTGCGACTTCTCGTCCTGCATCGAGACGACGAGGCCGGTCGGCAGGTGCGTGATGCGCACGGCCGAGTCGGTCGTGTTGACGCTCTGGCCGCCGGGGCCGGTCGAGCGGTAGACGTCGACCTTGAGGTCGCCCGGGTCGATCTCGACCTCGACCTCCTCGGCTTCGGGCATGACGGCGACGGTGGCGGTGGAGGTGTGGATGCGGCCCTGGGACTCGGTCGCGGGAACCCGCTGCACGCGGTGCGTTCCCCCCTCCCATTTGAACACCGAGTAGGCGCCGTCGCCCTTGACGGCAAACGTCACCTCCTTGTAGCCCCCGGCCTCGTTGGGGCTCGAGCCGAGCACCTCGGTCTTGAAGCCCCGGCGCTCGGCGCAGCGGGTCAGCATCCGCAGGATATCGCCCGCCCAGAGCGCGGCCTCGTCGCCCCCGACGCCCTGGCGAATCTCGACGATCACGTCCTTCGCGTCGCTCGGATCGCGCTCGACGAGCGCGAGCTTCAGCTCCTCCTCGAGCTCGGCGAGGCGCCTCTCCGCGTCGGGCAGGAGCTCGGCCAGCTCCGCGTCGGCGCTGGCCGCCTCGACGTCCGCCGCCGCCTCACGCCACTCCTGGGAGAGCCGGTAGGGCGCCTCGAGCTCCTTCAGGCGCCGCCCTGCCGCGGCTCCGGCCTGCCGGTCCGAGAAGACCTCGGGGTCGGCCATGCGCTCCTGCGCCTCCGCGTGGGAGCGCTCGAGCTCCTCGATCAGCCGTTCGATTGCCGCCATGGGCCCATTGTAGGCGGGGGCGTGCCCGGCCCCGGCCGCGGGCGAGCAACGCCTATGCGAGTGTCGCCGTGTGGGTGATCTCGACGCCCGCGAGCGCCTTCGAGACGGGACAACCGGCCGCGGCTCCTGCCGCCGCCTCCGCGAAGGCGGCCTGGTCGAGGCCCGGCACCGTGCCGTGTACGTCGAGGTGGATGCCCGTGATGCCCTGGCCGGGCTGGAAGCCGACGGCCGCGGTCACCCGGAGCTCCTGCGGCGGCGTGCCACCCTGGGCGAGCCCGTGCGACAGCGCCATCGAGTAGCACGCCGCGTGGGCGGCCCCGATCAGCTCCTCGGGGCTCGTCGACTCGGCGCCCTGCTCGGCCCGCTTCGGCCAGCTCACGCCGACCTCACCGAACGCCCCGCTCTCGCCGCTGACGGTGCCGCTGCCCTCGAGCAGGTTCCCCTTCCAGACCGCGGTTGCGCGCTTCTCGACAGCCATCGTCCCCTTCCTCCTTGTCGTCGGTCCAGCTTGCTAGTGGCCTCTTGCTGGATATCTCCGTTCCTAGGCCATGATCTCGACCTTGCGCTCCTCCGGCGTGAGGCGGCCCTCGAGGCGGAGCACCTCGCCGAGCGCGCGGATCGAGACCTCGATCTGGTCGAGCGTCGGCTGTCGCGTCGTCAGGCGCTGCAGCCAGAGGCCGGGCGCGAGCACCGTTCTCAGCACGGGGTGGCGCGGGTGCTTGCCGGCGAACCGGATCACCTCGTACGCGAGGCCGGCGATCAGGGGCAGCGCGAGGATGCGCGTCGCGATCAGCCAGTACCAGGCGGGGCGACCGAAGAGGGCGAACACGAAGATCGCGATCACCATCACGTAGAGCAGGAAGGCGGTGCCGCAGCGCACGTGCAGGAGGCTGTGGCGCTGCACCGTCTCGGGCTCGAGCGGGTCTCCGGCCTCGTAGGCGTTGATCGCCTTGTGCTCGGCCGCGTGGTACTGGAAGACGCGGCGCAGGTCGGGCCAGAGCGAGATCAGGCTCAGGTAGGCGACGAAGATCGCGACCCTGACGACGCCCTCGATGATCACGAACCACCACGTGCTCTCGACGGGCAACCAGTTCGTGATCAGCGCGGGCGTGACCTTGAAGAGCACGATCGCGAACCCGATCGCGATCGCGAAGGCGAACAAGAGCTGCGTGCGCGTCAGCTCCGCCGGCTTCTCGCCGCTCTGCGCGTCCTCCGGCTCCTGCGCCGCGTAGTTCGCGGAGATCGCGAGCGCCCGGAAGCCGATCGCGAGCGACTCGCCGAGCGCGATCACGCCACGAACGACCGGAATCCGAAGCCAGCGGTGGCGGAGGAGCATCGAGGCGATCGGCCGGTTCACCTCGGCGATCTCGCCGGCGGGCGTGCGCACGGCGACCGACCAGGCGGACGGGCCGCGCATCATCACTCCCTCGAGGACCGCCTGGCCGCCGATCGGCGCGCTCACGGCTTCAGCGTCCCCGCGTCAGGAGCTGCTGGCCTGCTTCGCCTTCTCGAGCCGGCGCTGGAACCGCTCGACACGGCCGCCCGTGTCGACCAGCTTCTGCTTGCCGGTGTAGAAGGGATGACACTCCGAGCAGATCTCGACGTGCAGGTCCGGCTTGGTCGAGCGGGTCTGGAACGTGGCCCCGCACGAGCAGCGGACGGTGGCGGCAACGTAGTCGGGATGGATGTCGGTCTTCATCCGGGTCGAGGATACCAGAGACCCCTCCCCGCCCTGCCCGGCCTTTCGACACCGTCACGCGTAGGGGCGGGTCATGACCCGCCCCTACGACCCGGCCGATGCCGCTGGCCCCGCAGCGAGGCCTACCGGGCAGATCGCGACGCCCTCCGGCGGCGGCGCAACCCCCGGGGCCCCGTTACATGAGCTGGTAGTCCGGGCCGTCGCCGCCCTCGGGCGGGGTCAGCCGACCGCCCCTGGCGGTGATCGCGCCGCACTGGACGCAGTTCGACGCGGTCACGGTGACGCCACCGCCCTCGGCGAGCTCGTAGACGGCGGCCGGGCACATCGCGACCCAGGCTTCGGCGAGCTCGCGCGGGACGTCGTGGCGAACGCGGATGTGGTCGGGCGCGTCGTCGCGGGTGCGGTTGCCGGAGAGGTAGACGCTCGAGAGCTTGTCGAACGTGAGCGAGCCGTCGGGCTTCGGATAGGCCCGGGCGCGCCTGCCGGAGGCGACGGGCGCGTCCGCGTCGGCCTCGACGCGCAGGCTCCCCCGCGGAAGCCGCCCGAGCGACGCGGTCGCGAGCCCCGCGAGCGCTGACCCGGGCAGGAAGCCGCGCGCGAACGCGGGCCGCATGTTCCGGACCCGCCAGAGGTCGCGCCAGATGAAGCTGTCGCGCACGGCCCGGTCGTAGCCCTCGAGCGCCCCGGGTGCCCACGACGTGGAGCCCGGCGCGACCGCAGCGACGGCCGCCTCCGCGGCCAGGTGCCCGGAGTGGATCGCGTAGTGGACACCCTTCAGGGCCGGCACGTTGACGAAGCCGGCAGCGTCGCCGACGACGAGCCCGCCCGGGAAGTGGAGCTTCGAGGGCAGCGCCTGCAGGCCCCCCTCCGGAATCGTCTTCGCGCCCCACCCGACCCGCTGCCCGCCCTCGAGGATGTCCCGCACGAGCGGGTGCAGCTTCAGCGCCTGGAGCAGGTCGTGCACCGACACGGACGCGTCCCGGGTGTCGAGCCCGGCCACGAGCCCGAGCGACACGTGATCGTCGCCCATCGGGTACACGAAGCTGCCGCCGAACTCCCGGCTCGCCGGCCCGCTCTGAAGCGGCCAGCCGAGCGTGTGGACGATCCGCCGAAGCGGCCGCGCGACCTCCCACACCTCCTTGGCGCCGAGCGCGTAGACCTGGGGCGCCGCGCCCTCGAGCCCGAACCGCTCGACCGCGGCGCGGGTCAGGTGCCCGAGCGTGCCCTCGGCGAGGATCGTGACCCTGGCGACGATGTCCGAGCCGGGCTCGAAGTTCGGGAGCTGCTCCCCGTCGCGGCCGCGGCCGCGGTCGCCGGTGCGGATCCCGACGATCCGCCCGCCGCTCTCGAGCAGCGAGACGGCTGCCGTCTCGGGAACGATCATCGCGCCGAGCTCCTCGGCCTGCTCCGCCAGCCAGCGGCAGAGCCGGCTCATCGACGCGATCTGGTTGCCGTGGTTTCGCATCGTCGGCGGCGCCGGGAGCCTCAGAGCCCGCCTCCTGGTCAGGTAGTAGACGGCCTCGTCCTCGACGGGGCCGTAGAGCGGCAGCTCCGAGGTCGCGAGACCCGGGAAGAGGGCCCGGAGCGCGCGCGGGTCGACCACCGCCCCTGAGAGGACGTGCGAGCCAGGCCCCTTGCCCTTCTCGACGACGCAGATCGGGACATCGCCGAGGCTCTCCGCGAGCCCGGGTTGCTCGGCGAGGAGCTGCCCGGCGCGGATCGCGGCCGCCAGGCCTGCGGGTCCGCCGCCGACGATCAGGATGCCGACCTCGATCCGCTCGTCCGGCGGGTCGCTCGGGGCGGTCAGGAACTCCCCGGGCGCGACCGCTGGAGCGAAGTCGGCCGGCCGGACGCTCATCCCGCCTTGCGCTGGCGAACGAGCTCGGTCAGGCGCGGCACGATCGCGTGCAGGTCGCCGACGACGCCGAGGTCGCAGTAGTCGAAGATCGGCGCGTTGCGGTCCTTGTTGATCGCCACGATCGTGCCGGAGCCCTGCATGCCGACCTTGTGCTGGATCGCGCCGGAGATCCCGCAGGCGACGTAGAGCTTCGGCGCCACGGTCTTCCCGGTCTGGCCGACCTGGGTCGAGTACGGGTACCAGCCGGAGTCGACGACGGCGCGCGTCGAGGCGACGGCGCCGCCGAGCGCGCCCGCGAGCTCCTCGCAGAGGCGGAAGCCGTCGGGCGAGCCGAGGCCGCGGCCGCCGGCGACGATCACCTCGGCTTCTTCGATCGCGGGGCCGGAGCTCTCCGCCGTCTCGTGCCCGGCGAGCGTGGCCGCGAGCGAGAACTCGATGACCTCGACAGGCACGTCCACGACCGGCGCGGAGCCGCCCGTCTGGACGGGCTCGAACGAGCCCGAGCGGACGAGCGCGAGCCGCGGCGCGGTCTTCCAGCCGACGTCGACGTAGACGG
This sequence comes from uncultured Gaiellales bacterium, assembly GCA_964370985.1. GTDB lineage: Bacteria > Actinomycetota > Thermoleophilia > Gaiellales > Gaiellaceae > JAHDVS01. The sequence goes on from CAYJLE010000021.1 coordinate 35,309, forward strand.
TGTCCTGGAGCGCCGGCCGGGTGCCCACGAGTCGCCCGTCGTCGAGGCGCAGATCGACGAGGTCCCAGTTGAGCCCGCCGCCCGTCCGGGCTGCGAGGCCGGCGGCGACGTCGGTTGCGAGCACGGACGACCCGAACAGCACCGTGTCGACGCCGTGGTCGGCGAGCGTGCGCTCGAGCACGTCGACGCGGGGCTGGGGCAATGGCGCCGACAGCGCCTCGTCGTCGGCGACGTAGACGGTCGCCGCGCCGTAGGCGCCGAGCGTGCCGGCGAGCTCCCGCACGCCGGAGCCGCACACGATCGCGGCAACGTCCGGGAACAGCTTCGCGGCCTTCGCGAGCACGCCCAGCGACGCCTTCACGGGCGCGTCGCCATGGTGCTCGACGAAGACGAGGGCGCCCATCAGGCGAGCTTTCGCTCCACGAGGAACTCGAGGATCCGCTCGGCGGCCTGCCCGTCGTCCTCGACGACGAGGGAGTCGGCACGCGGCGGCGGCGGGCCGAGCGCGTAGACCTCCGTGCCCGAGCCGGCTTCCCCGACCCCGCCCGCGTCGAGGCCGAGGTCGGCGAGCGAGAGCGTCTCCTGCGGCTTCTTCTTCGCGCCCATGATCCCCTTCAGTGAGGGGTAGCGGGGCTCGTTGATCGCGTCGGAGACAGCGACGACGCAGGGGAGCGGCGCCTCGATCACGTCGTAGCCGTGCTCGGTCTGGCGCTTCACCCGCGCCTTGCCGTCCGAGACCTCGAGGCTCGCCGCCTGCGACATCAGCGGCAGGCGCAGGTGGTCGGCGACGGCGGCCCAGAGAACGGCCCCGTCGGAGTCGGATCCCTGCTGGCCGAACAGGACGAGGTCGGCTTCCTCGCGTCGCAGCGCCTCGGCGAGCACGCGGCTCGTGGCGACGAGGTCGGAGCCCGCGATCGCCTCGTCGGCGACGAGCACGGCGCGGTCGACGCCCATCGCGAGCGCCTTGCGCTGCGTCGCGGCCGCCCGCTCGGGAGCGACGGAGACGCAGACGACTTCGCCCCCGTGCTCCTCGACCAGCCGCAGCGCGGCCTCGACGGCGGGCAGGTCCCACGGGTTCAGAGCGCCCTCGCCGGAGCGGTCGAGGCGCAGCGTGGAGGCATCCATCTTCCTCGGCGCGGCGGGGTCCGGGACCTCCTTGACGCACACGGCGACCTTCATCGCGGCGCATGCTAACCGCCCGGTCGGAGCCGCGCCCGGTGAACCTCGGAGCCGCGGTCTCTGGTAGCCTGGGGCCCCTCGTGCGCGCACCGGAGCTCAACGGTCGCCACCGGACGGTCGCTCGAGTGGCTCTCACCCTCGTTCTCGCGTGGGCCCTCGTCGGGACCGCGCAGGTCGCGGTGGCGGCGCCCGCGAAGGCGAAGAGCCCGCAGATCGTGTTCCCGATCGTCGGGCCGGCGTCCTACAGCAACGACTTCGGTGACCCCCGCGGGACGCGAAGCCACGCTGGCAACGACCTCGTCTCGACCTGGCGCGCGCCCGTTGTCGCCGTCGAGGCGGGCAAGGTGACGATCTGGACGAGCTCCGCCTCGGCCGGCTGCATGCTCTACCTGCACGCGGCGAGCGGCGCCGAGTACCTCTACATCCACCTGAACAACGACCTGACGGCCGATCGCGACGACCGCGGCGGCTGCAAGCCGGGCATCGCCTACGCGCCCGGGCTGCGCGACGGGCAGCGCGTCCGCCAGGGCCAGCTGATCGGCTACGTCGGCGACTCCGGAGACGCCGCCGGCCTCGAGTACCACCTGCACTTCGAGTACCACCCGAAAGGCGGGGCCGCCGTCTCCCCCTTCCGGCTGCTGCGCGGGGCGGAGCAGCTCCTGTTCGCCCTCCCGGAGAGCGAGCTCGGCCGCGGCGCCGCGGGCGCCGCGACGCTGACGCTCGCCGGCAAGGTCGTCTCGGCCGAGCCCGTCGAGTCCGAGGGTGAGGCGCCAGGGAGCGCCGAGGGCGAGAGCACGGGACCGGAGCCGCCCCCGCCGCCGACCTCGGAGCGACGCCAGCAGGCCCTCCTGCTCACCGTCGACGTGACGAGCGTCCGGGTCTCGAGCGGGGGTCGCTTCAAGGTGAAGCGCCGCGTCGCCATCCTCCTCCCCGCCGGCGCGACCCTCGAGCGCACTCGGAAGAACGGGACAGCCGGGCTCGACGACCTGGTTGCAGGGGCACGCGTCACCGTCACGACGGCCCCGGTCGAGCTCTCGCTCGAGACGCAGCGCGCCCGCCCCGGGGCGCTCAGCGCCGCCCGCGTCGTCGTGCGCGGCTGAGCGGCGGATAGATGAGCGAGCGCTTGCAGGTCACGCTGCCCGGCGACGAGCTCGACGAGATCCGCCGAGTGGCAGCGGCGCAGGGCATGACCGTCTCCGCATGGGCCCGTCATGCCCTTCGTCAGGCCTTGCGAGACGCGGACCACGGCGCTCGTGCTCGCCGCATTGCGGCGGTACGAGCCGCAGCTCGCTACGACTTCCCTACCGGCGACACCGGCATGTTGCTCGAGGAGATCGAACGCGGCTATCTCGGCCGCGGCTGAGCCCGCTCACGAGCCGTAGCGCTCGTGCCAGAGCGCGAACGAGAGCAGCCCCCAGAGCGGGCGCGAGAGGTCGTCCTCGCCCGCGACGTGGCGGTCGAGCAAGCCCGCGACGGCGTCCGGGCTGAAGAAGCCCTGGCGCTCGAGCCGGGAGCGGGAGAGGACGTCCCGGACGAACGGCTCGAGCTCGCCACGGAGCCAGGCGGCGGCCGGGATCGAGAAGCCGCGCTTGGCGCCGCGGGCGATCTCGCGCGGCAGGAGCGGCGCGACGGCCCGGCGCAGCAGCCGCTTCTTCGCGAGCCCGTGCACCTTGAGCCGGTCGGGGAGCGAGAGCGCGAAGTCCGCGACGGCCGGGTCGAGGTAGGGCACCCGGACCTCGAGCGAGTGGGCCATGCTCGCCCGGTCGGTCTTCACGAGCAGGTCGTCGACGAGGTAGAGGCCGAGGTCGACGTCCTGGAGTCGCGCGAGCGGAGCCGCCCCCTCGGTCTCCGCGTAGCGAGCGCGGAGCAGGTCGACCGGGTCGAGACTGCCGCGCCGCTCCGGGAGCACGAGCTCCGCCTGGAGCTCCGGCGAGAGGATCTCCTTCCAGCCGTGGTGGCGCTCGAGCGGCGACAGGTGGGCGGCGCGGGCGAAGCGCTTGGCCATGTACTCCGGCCCGACTCGGCGCGACGAGCTCGGCAGCAGCTCGACGAGCGGGCGGGCCGCGCGCGCGGCCGGGCCGAGCCAGGGGGCGAGCCCGTCGGCGACGTACGTGAAGTACCCGCCGAAGAGCTCGTCGGCGCCCTCGCCCGAGAGCACGACCTTGACGTGGCCGGCGGCGAGACGCGAGACGAGGTAGGTGGGGATCGCCGAGGAGTCGCCGAGCGGCTCGTCGAAGGCGACGGCCAGCTCGCCGAGCAGCGCCGCCCCGTCGGGCCGCAGCACGAGCTCGTGGTGGTCGGTGCCGTAGCGCTCCGCGACGAGACGCGCCCGGTCGCGCTCGTCGAAGCTCTGCTCCTCGAAGCCGATCGTGAACGTGCTGACGCGCTCGCCGCTCTCCGTCGCGGCCAGCGCGGCGAGCGCGGAGGAGTCGACGCCGCCCGAGAGCAGCACCCCGACGGGCACGTCGGCGACGAGGTGCGCGCGAACGGAGTCGGCGAGGCGGGCGCGCAGCTCGACGGCCAGCTCGGCCTCGCTCTCGGTGCGCAGGGCGCCCACCAGTGCCGGCGCCGGGCGCGCGAAGCGCTCTAACCTGGGCTCGCCGCGGCCCGGCTCCCACGTGAGCAGATGCCCGGGCGGGAGCTTTCGCGCCTCACGGAAGATCGTGTACGGCGCGGGCACCGAGTTGAAGGCGAGGTAGGCGCGCAGCGCCTCGGGGTCGACGTCGCGCGAGAAGCCGGGCTGGGCGAGGAGTGCCTTCAGCTCGGAGGCGAACGCGAGCCCGCCGCGGGCGCGGGCGTAGAAGAGCGGCTTGATCCCGAACCGGTCGCGGGCGAGTACGAGCCGGCCGTGACGGGCGTCCCAGAGCGCGAGCGCGAACATCCCGCGCAGGCGCGTCACGAAGCCGGGGCCGTCCTCCTCGTAGAGGTGGGCGAGCACCTCGGTGTCCGAGCGGGTGCGCAGGGTATGGCCGCGGGCGGCGAGCCAGCGGCGCAGCTCGCGGTAGTTGTAGATCTCGCCGTTCTGGACGACCGTGACGGAGCCGTCCTCGCTCGCGAGCGGCTGGTCGCCGCCCTCGAGGTCGATGATCGCGAGCCTGCGCGCGGCCAGCGCCGCCGGCCCCTCGATCGCGAGCCCGGCGCTGTCGGGGCCGCGGTGGGCGAGCGTGTCGCGCATCGCTTCGACGAGCGCCCGGTCGGGCGAGACGCCGTCGTCGCGGACGAGCCCGCAGATCCCGCACACGGGGCCCGCCCTCCCCTACGCCCTGAGCGCGTCGCGGAGCTCGCGGGCCGCCCGCTCGGGATCGGCGGCGTCGCCGATCGCGCGGACGACCGCGATGCGGGTCGCCCCGGCGGCGACGACGTCCGCGACGTTCGACGCGTCGATGCCGCCGATCGCGAACCAGGGCTGGCGCGCGTGGGCGGCCGCGTAGCGAACCAGGTCGAGCCCGACCGCGGGCCGCCCGAGCTTGGTCGGCGTCGCGTGGACGGGCCCGACGCCGATGTAGTCGGCCTCCGCGGCGTCGATCTCGGCGGGCGCGTGCGTCGAGAGCCCGACGCTCAGGCCGAGGCGCCGCGCGGCGGCCACGGGCAGGTCGTCCTGGCCGACGTGGAGGAGGTCGGCGCCGGCGAGGAGCGCGAGGTCGGCGCGGTCGTTGACGACGAACGGGACGCCGAGGCGGGCCGTCACCTCTCTCGCCTGCTCGAGCGCGGCGAGGAGCGCGCGATCGGTGAGGCCGCGCTCGCGGACCTGGACGACGTCGACACCGCCCGCGACGGCGGCCTCGAGGAACGCGGGCAGGTCCGGCCGGACGCCGGCGACGAGGTAGAGGCGCCGGTCGGCGAGCACGGCTACCCGCCCGCCACGGGCCGGGCGACGACGAGGGTGTCGCCCTCGGTGAGCTCGACCTCGGCGTAGCGGGCGCGCTCGACCGGCTCGCCGTTTCGCTCGACGAGCGCGTAGGGGCCCTCGAGGCCGAGCCGTTCGAGCAGCCGGCCGACCGTCTCCCCCGGCTCGAGCTCGTGCGGCTTGCCGTTGACGGTGCAGGCGCCCACGGGTCAGCTCCCGGTAACGAGGCCTCCGGTCGGGCTCGACGGGGCCGCCTGGACGCCCTCGTCCATGATCCCGGCGAGGTACGCGGCCCGGCCTGCCTCGACGCCGAGCCGGAAGCCGCGGGCCATCGCGACGGGGTCGCCGGCACGAGCGATCGCCGTGTTGACGAGGACGGCGTCGGCGCCGAGCTCCATCGCAGCCGCCGCGTGCGAGGGCGCGCCCAGGCCGGCGTCGACCACGACGGGGACGCTCGCCTGCTCGATCAGGATCCGGATCGCCTCGAGCAGCTTGAGGCCGCGCCCGGTGCCGATCGGCGCCGCGAGCGGCATCACGGTCGCGCAGCCCGCCTCCTCGAGCCGCCGCGCAAGCACCGGGTCGGGGAGGCAATAGGGCAGCACGGTGAAACCGTCGGCGACGAGCAGCTCCGCGGCGCGCAGCGTCTCGATCGGGTCGGGTAGCAGGTAGCGGGGGTCGGGGATCACCTCGAGCTTGATCCAGTCGGGCAGCCCGCCGGCGCGGGCGAGCCGCGCGACCCGCACCGCCTCCTCGGCGGTCTCGCAGCCCGCGGTGTTCGGCAGCAGCATCACGCCCTCCGGGAGAAAGCTCGTGATGTCCTCCCCCGGGCTGTCGAAGTCGATGCGGCGCACGGCGACCGTGACGAGCTCGCACCCGGACTCGGCGACGGCATCGCGCATCGTCTCGAAGGTGTCGTACTTGCCGGTGCCGGTGATCAGGCGCGACCGGAAAGATCGCCCCGCGATGACGAGAGGATCGCTCGTGCTCATTCCCTTCCCTCCGCTGGCATGACCCAGATCAGGTTCTGCGGTCGAGGCCTCGTGGCCACCTCTCAGCCCCCGGCAGGGACTCCCGCTGCGCCTAAGCGTACCAGGGCCGGCGGGCCCGAAGGGCCATGTCCGGGGGCCTGGCCCTGGGACATGGCCACTCCGGCCAGGCCGTCCCGAACGAAGCGGCGGTAGCGCTCCCGCGCAGCTTGCTCGTCCTCGCAGAAGGCGCCGAGCACCAGGCCGAGCGAGAGCCAGCCTGGCGCGCCCTCGAACCCCGCCGTCGCGCGGTAGCTGCTCCACGGCCACTCCGCAGGATCCGCGCACGCTCCCGCCCGCACCGGGTTGAGCGCGAGGTAGCGCGACAGCTCGACCAGATGAGACTGCCGCTCGACGAGGATCGACGTGTACCGGGCCTCGAAGACGTGGCCGGTGACGTCGTGGCGCCGGTTGAAACGCTGCGCGTAGAGCCCGTTCACGGCGTGCATTCCGGCCGCGAGGTTCGACCCCGGCGTCTGCACCAGGAAGTGATAGTGGGTCGTCATCAGGCAGTACGCGTGGCAGAGCCAGCCGTGCTTGGCGACGCATCGCCCGAGGATCGCGAGGAACGCACGCGCGTCCTCGGAGTCCCTGTAGACCGCCTGGCGAACGGCACCCCGAGAGACGACGTGGTAGATGCCGTTGGCGACCTCGAGACGCGGCGGCCGTGCCATGAGCCGAGCCTACGCCGTCGCTGCCGGCGTCCTCGCGCGGAAGTGCATCAAGAGCGCACATTCTTCGCCCCCTGTCCCCCGTGGCCATGGCCGGGGGCCTGGCCCCAGGACATGGCCTGAAGGGACGGAGACCGCCCCTGCCCTCAGCCCCCGCTGAAGCGGGGCTCGCGCTTCTCGACGAACGCGGCCATGCCTTCCTTCTGGTCGGCGGTCGAGAACAACATGGCGAAGAGGCGGGCCTCGGTCTCGAGGCTCTCGGCGTGGTCGCCCTGGAGTGCCAGGTTCATGGCCTCCTTCGCGTACGCGAGCGCGAGCGGCCCCTTGGCGGCCAGCGTCTCGCACAGCTCGAGCGCCTTCGGCAGCAGCTCCGGCGGCTCATGGACGGCGTTGACGAGGCCCCGCGCGAGCGCCTCCTCTGCCCCGACCATGCGACCGGTGAACACGAGCTCCTTCGCGTAGGCAAGCGAGGTGGCGCGGGCGAGCCGCTGGGTGCCGCCCCAGCCGGGGAAGATGCCGAGGTTGACCTCCGGCTGGCCGAGCTTCGCGCTCGTGGAGGCGAGCCTGAGATCGCAGGCGAGCGCGAGCTCGCAGCCGCCGCCGAGCGCGAAACCGTTGACAGCCGCGACCGTCGGCTTCGGCATCGTCTCGAGCAGCGTGCCGACGCGGTGGCCGAGCTCCCCCCAGCGGCGAGCCTCGAGCACTCCGAGCCCGTGCATGTACTTGATGTCGGCTCCGGCGACGAACGCCTTCTCGCCCGCCCCGGTCAGAATCACCGCCCGCACCGCCTCGTCGGCGGCGATCTCCTCGAGCCGGTCGCGCAGCTCGGTGGCGTGCTCGACGTCGATCGCGTTCAGAGCCTCCGGGCGGTTGACGGTGACGACGGCGGTGGCGCCGCGTCGCTCGACGTCGATCGCCATCAGGCGGTCGCGGGCGCGCAGCCGCGCAGGAACTCGACGATCGAAGACAGCGGCGCCCCGGGCGTGAAGATCTCCGCCACGCCGAGCTCGCGCAGCTCGGCCGCGTCCTGGCGCGGGATCGTGCCCCCGACCACGACGACGACGTCCTCGGCCCCGTTCTCGCGCAGGAGCTCGAGGATCCGCGGGACGAGCGTCATGTGAGCGCCGGACAGGATCGAGACCCCGACGGCGTCCGCGTCCTCCTGGATCGCCGTCTCGACGATCTGCTCGGGAGTCTGGTGCAGACCCGTGTAGACGACCTCGAAGCCCGCGTCGCGGAGCGCGCGGGCGATCACCTTGGCGCCGCGGTCATGGCCGTCGAGGCCGGGCTTCGCGATCACGACTCGCATCGGACGGGACATGGCGCGATTATACGACGGTGAGCTCCGCCTCCATCGACTGCCGGCGGCTGCCCCCGGTCGCGAAGGGGATCGCCCTGGCTCCCCGCGAGACGCTCACGATCCCCGGACAGCGGCGCTAGGTGGCGCTCCCCGCGGCACCCGGGCGGACCCCGGTGATAGTGCTCGGGGGCGGGCTGACCGCGCTCGGGGTGGTGCGGATCCTCGGCCGCGCCGGGATCCCCTCCTACCTCGTCGCTCCCGCTGGCGACATCGCAGCGCGCTCCCGCTGGAGCAGGATGACCCGTCCGTCGCTCCCAGAGAGCGAGGACGCGCAGGCGCTCGCGGACTTCCTCGAGCTGCTCCCGGTCGGCTCGGCCGTGCCAATGGCGTGCACCGACATCTGGTCGGCTGCGGTCGCGGGCCTCGACCCCCCGGTGGCCGAGCGCTTCCCGGCCTCGATCCCGCGGCTCGACACGTTGCGGCTCTTCCTCGACAAGGCGCGCTTCGCGAGCCTGCTCGAGGAGCTTCGCGTTCCGCATCCGGAGACCCGGTTCGTCCGCGATCGGGACGACCTGGCCGTCCCCGACAACGCGGGAGCCCGGCGCTTCTTCCTCAAGCCGTGCAACTCGCAGCGATTCCACCAGCGCTTTCGGAGCAAGGCCTTCTCCGTGCACACGCGAGCCGAGGCCGCCGCACGACTGGCGGAGCTCGAGCAGGCCGGCCTCGAGGCGGTGCTCCAGGAGTACATCCCCGGCCCCGCCTCGCTGCACTACTTCGTCGACGGGTTCGTCGACCGGGAGGGAGAGCTCCTGGCCAGGTTCGCCCGCCGGCGCCTGCGGATGTATCCGCCCGACTTCGGCAACTCGAGCGCGCTCGTCTCCATCCCCCTCGACGAGATCGCCAGCGCCGTCGAGTCGCTCGACGGGATGCTCGCGCACGTCGGCTACCGCGGCATCTTCTCGGCCGAGTTCAAGCGCGACGGGCGCGACGGCCTGCTCAAGATCCTCGAGGTAAACACGCGGCCCTGGTGGTACGTCGAGTACGCGGCACTCTGCGGGGTCGACGTGTGCACGCTCGCCTACCGCGACGCGCTCGGGCTCGCGCAGGAGCCCGTCGGTCCGTATGAGATCGGCCGCCGCTACGCCTTTCCGACCCAGGACATGCGCGCCCTCTGGACCGATCGTCGAGAGGGGCGGATTCGCGGACTCGACTTCGCACGCGAGTCGCTGGGGACGCTCGAGGCGCTGCGACGCTGGGACGACCCGGTGCCGGCGCTGGCACACGGAGTCGAGCTGGTCCGGCGTGCGGTGCGACGGCAGGGATGAGCCGGGCCACGGTCGAGGTCCGCGTCCTCGACGGCGCGGACTACCCGGATGCGCGGGCCGTCGCCACACTATGCCCGTGAGGCTGACCGTGATCGGCTGCTCGCCCGCCTGGCCGGACCCGGGCGGCGCCCACTCCGGCTACCTGGTCGAGAGCGCGGGCGGGAGCCTGCTCCTCGACTGCGGCCCCGGGGTGCTCGCGCGCCTGCGCGCGGCCGGGCTGCTCCCCGTCGACGTGATCGCGATCACGCACCTGCATCTCGACCACTGGGGCGACCTCGTCCCGTGGGCGTGGCTCGCCACGCACGGGACCGCCCGGCCCGCCCGCGCCGAGCTCTGGCTGCCGCCCGGGGGCCGCGCGGCGCTCGCTGCGTTCGCCGAGCGCTTCGGCTCCCCGGAGATGTTCGAGCCGGCCTTCCTGGTCCGCGAGTACGACTCCGCCCCGTTCGAGGCCGCGGGCATGACCGTCCGGCCGCTCCCCGTCGAGCACTACACGCTGCCGGCGTACGGCTTCCGAGTCACGGCCGGCGGACGCCTGCTGGCCTACTCGGGCGACAGCGGGCCGTGCGGGGCGCTGCGCGAGCTCGCGGCCGGCGCCGACCTTTTCCTCTGCGAGGCGACTCTCCGCGACGGCGCGGACGACGCCGCCACGCGCGGGCACATCTCGGTCGAGGAGGCTCTCCAGCACGCCGACGGCCGCGTCCTCATCACCCACCGACCGGTCGAGCTGCCGGTGCCCGGCGGCACCGAGCGCGCCCGCGAGGGCCTTCGGATCGAGGTGTGAGCGTGGCCGGAGGCGCATCCCGCTACAGCGTCGAGATCGGCGACCCCGGATGCGATCGCGACGAGGTGCTCGCGGTCGCCGCCCGCAACCTCCCGAACTTCGGCGCGGCGCGCTATCGCAAGTACTACGAGCGAAACCCGTTCGGCGCGCCCCTGTTCTGGCTCGCGCGGGAGACGTCGACCGGCGCTCCGGTCGGAATGATCGCGCTCTATCCGTCCGAGCTGAGGATCGGGGAGGCAACGGTGCGCGGCGGGATCGCGGCCGACTTCGCAGTGGACGCGAAACATCGCGGCTTCGGGCCGGCGCTCGCTCTCGCCTCGACGCTGCGGTCGGCAAGCGGCGCGGCCGGCCTGCGCTACGTGTACGGCACACCGAATCCCGCGTCGAGGAACGTATACCTGCGGGTCGGTCTCGAGCCCGTCGGCCCGTTCGTCCGTTGCGTGCGGCTCCTGCGCACCGGGGCCGCGGTGCGCGAGTACGTCCGCCAGCCGGCGCTTGCCACCGCCGCGACCGCCGTGCTCGACGTTGCGGCGTCCGTGCTGGCGCGGGAGCGCCTACAGCGCCTGCCGCGGGGCCTGCGCGTGCTCGCCCCCACCCTCTTCGACGACTCCTTCGAGCCCGCGCTGGCGACCGTCGCCGGCAGGGCGCTCGTGACCGGGTCTCACCGCGTCGACGTCCTCAACTGGCGCTTCGAGACCGACGCGACCGGCTCGGAGCGCCGCTACTCGATCTTCGCGCTGGCCGACCGCGGCGGCACGGTGGCCGCCTACCTCGTCTACTCCGAGCGGGAGAGGATCAGGCACGTCGTCGACATCGGCTGGGCGGACCGATCGGGAGCCCTCGCCGGGCTGATCGCCGCGTTCGTGCGGGACTCCCGCCGGGCCGGAGCGCACGCCGTCTCGATGCGCTACCTGGGTGCGCGGAGCGGGATGCTCCCGCGCCGGTTGCGCGCGTTCGGCTTCCTGACCCGCCGCGAGGAGCACGGGCTGCTCGCCTACGTGCCCGACGGAGAGCGCTCCGCGAGCCCGGTCCTCCGCCCGGACAGCTGGCAGTTCCTGGCGGGCGACGCCGATCTCTGAGCCGAGCCGGCTCAGCCGGCGGCGATCTCGGCCACGGGTGCCACGAGCTGGGGACCGAGATGGAGCGGCCGCGTGGTACGGCGTTTTTGCTCGATGTCGCGGTAGACCCGCTCGACGTCCTCCTCCGCGAGCCCGACCGACGGCGCCACCGCGGCGGCCGGCAGACCCGCGTTGTGCGCGTAGAGGCAGAGGTCGAGCATCTCGTAGGGAACGGCGAAGTAGAACTCCTCCTGGCTCTGCTCGAGCGAGTAGGTGTCCGTCGTCGGCGGCCGTGACCGGATCGCCTCGGGCAGCCCCAGGTAGCCCGCGAGCAGGTAGACCTGGGTCTTGTAGAGGTGCGCGATCGGCTTCACGTCGGCGGCGCCGTCGCCGTTCTTGACGAAGAAGCCCTGGTCGTACTCGAGCCGGTTCGGCGTGCCCGCGACCGCGAAGCCGAGCCGGTCGGCGTGGTAGTACTCCATCGTCTTGCGCACCCGCTGCTTGAAGCTCGTCGCAGCAACCACCTCGCGGTACGCGGGCGCCGTCAGCCGAGCCTCGACCCGCCGCCCGTCGGGGGCCTCGCCGACGACGGAGAAGAGCCGGTAGCGGTCGGAGCCCACGAGGCTCGGCAGTACGAGCTTCATCCGCCAGCCTGGACCGTACTCCGGGATCACCGTGCGGACTGCGGCGTCGCGACGCTCGTAACAGCGGAACGCGTCGAGCGCCGGAGTGATCTCCTCGAGCACCGCGTCGATCCCGACGCTCTCGGCCGCCAGGCGCCCGAGCTCGACGGAGTCCCCGCTCGACTCGGCCTCCGGCATCAGGACGCCGAGCACGCGCCCGGGCCCGAGCGCGCGCGCGCAGAGCGCCGCGACCACGCTCGAGTCGATCCCGCCGGACAGCCCGACGACCGCCCCGCGCAGCCGCAGTCTCCCGTGCACGACCTCGCGCAGCCCCGCGCAGATCGCGTCGGTCGCGGCGGCGCAGTCGAGCGCGAGCGCGTCGCGATCGAGCTCAGCCGGCGTGGCCATCGCCGGCCGCTGCCCCGCTGAGCTTCCGATGGACGAAGCCCACGATGTTGCCGATCGTGTCGAGGTTCTCGGGAAGGAGCTCGTCGTCGGCGACGGCGATCCCGTAGGTCGACTCGAGGTGACCGACGAGCTCGAGCACGCCCGTCGAGTCGATCAGCCCCGCCTCCACGAGGGAGTCGTCGCCCGCGAGCCCGGCCGGATCGTCCCCGAGCGGGAAGCTCTCGAAGAGGAACCGCCTGACCTCCTCCTCGACCTCGGGCTGCGCGGTTGGGCTCATCGGCTGTGGCCGGGCCGAGCACCGCATGCATCCGGACGGTGCCGACCCTCGGTCGAGCCTACCAGACCGACCGGGCCACCAGGGGCTCCTCGACTTGCGGCCCTGACGTGCCGATACGTACCCTCGATCGTCTGTGTGCGGTATCGCCGGAACCTACGTCCACGAGGGCGCCGTCGCCTCCCGCGAGCTCCTGCTCGCGATGGCGGGCGAGCTGCGGCACCGCGGCCCCGACAGCGTCGGCCTCTACCTCGACGGCCGGGCGGGGATGGTCGCGACACGCCTCGCGATCGTCGACCTCGAGGGCGGCGACCAGCCCCTCCCGGACGGAGACGCCCGCTTCTGGGCCGTCCAGAACGGCGAGATCTACAACCACATCGAGCTGCGCTCCGAGCTCGAGGAGCTCGGCCATCGCTTCGCAACCACGAGCGACACGGAGGTGGTCGCGCACGCCTACGCGCGGTGGGGGCCCGCCTGCCTCGACCGCCTGAACGGCGATTTCGCGATCGCCGTGTGGGACCGCGACCGGCAGGAGCTGTTCCTCGCCCGCGACCGCTTCGGGGTACGCCCCCTGTTCGTGGCGGAACTCGCCGGCGGACTCGCGTTCGCCTCGGAGGCTAGAGCCCTCCTCCGTCACCCTGCAGCCGGACGTTCGCTCGACCCGCTCGGCCTCGTCGAGGCGTTCACCACCTGGGCGGTCGCGCCCGACCGCTCGGCCTTCACGGGAATCCGCGAGCTCGCCCCCGCCCACTACCTCCTGGCCGGCCCGGGCGGCATCGTCGTGGAACGCCGCTGGTGGGACCTCGACTTCTCCGAGCCCGAGCCGCCGGCGCGGCCGGCGCGGGAAGCGGAGCTCGCGGCGGAGCTCCTCGCCCTGCTCCAGGACGCAACGAGGCTGCGGCTGCGCGCGGACGTCCCGGTCGCCGCCTACCTGAGCGGCGGCCTCGACTCGTCCGCGCTCGTGGCGCTCGCGAGCCCGCTCGCCCCGAGGACGCTCCTCTCCTTCGGCATCGGCTTCACCGACCCGTCGTTCGACGAGACCTCGTTCCAGGACGCTGCGGCCCGCGCGCTCCACACAGAGCTCAAGCGGGTGCCGGTCACGAGCGCCGACATCGCCGAGTGGTTCCCCGCCTGCGTCGCACTCACCGAGAAGCCGACGCTCCGCACCGCCCCGGTGCCGCTGCTCCTGCTCTCGGGCGCCGTCCACGACGCCGGGATCAAGGTCGTCCTCACCGGCGAGGGGGCCGACGAGCTGTTCGGCGGCTACGACATCTTCCAGGAGGCCAAGGTGCGCCGGTTCTGGTCGCGCGACCCGGGTTCGGCCCTGCGTCCCCTGCTTCTGACCCGGCTGCATCCGTACCTTGCAACCGACCCAGGCAGGTCGGGCGCGATGCTCCGCGCCTTCTACGCCCGCGGCCTCACGGACACGGGCGACCCCCTCTACAGCCACCGGATCCGCTTCGCCAACACGTCGCGCTGCCTGCACCTCGTCCGGCCGGAGGTGCTCCGGGAGGCCGCGCGGCAGGGCGACCCGCTCGAGCGCCTCCGGGCCCGCCTGCCCGACGGCTTCGAGCGGTTCACGCCGCTCGGGCAGGCCCAGTACCTCGAGATCGCGACGTTCTTGACCGGCTACCTGCTGCACTCCCAGGGCGACCGGATGCTGATGGGCAACTCCGTGGAGGGGCGCTTCCCCTACCTCGACCACCGCGTCGCGGAGTTGGCGGCGCGGCTGCCGGACTCCCTCAAGCTCCGCGGCCTCAGGGAGAAGACGCTGCTTCGCCGCGCCGTCGCGCCGCTGCTCCCGCCCGAGATCGCGGCCCGCCCGAAGCGCCCGTACCGCGCCCCGATCGGGTCCGCGTTCTTCGGCCCGGCCGCGCCCAGCTACGTCGAGGAGCTGCTGCGACCGGCCGCGCTCGACGAGGCCGGGATCTTCCGCCCGGAGGCGGTCACCCGGCTCGCCGCGAAGTGCCGCGAGCGGGGCGGCGACGGCCTCGGCGAGACGGACGAAATGGCGATCGTGGGCGTCCTCTCGGTGATGCTCCTCCACGAGCGGCTGGTCGCCCGCCCCTTCCTAGCCGCGCCCGCCCGACCAGACCGCGTGGTCGTCGGAGCCCGGGTCGACGTGGGGCGCAGCGCGCACGGAGAGGCCGCCTGACGTGACCACACGCCCGCGGGCCCAGCGCCTGCTCCAGGACAGCCTGCTCACCTCGGCAGAGCGCGACGGCGCCAGGACGGCCGTGATCGTCGAAGGCGAGCCGCACACGTATGCGGAGGTGCTCGAGCTGGCGCGGCGCTTCGCCGGCGCGGCGAGGAACGCGGGCGTGCGGCGCGGCGACCGCGTCGTCGTGCACGCCGGCAACTCGCTCCCGTGCGTGGCGTCGTTCTTCGGGACGCTGCTCGCGGGCGGCGTGCCGGTCGTCGTCAACCCGCAGACGAGGGCCGAGAAGCTGGGCTTCATCGTCGACGACTGCGAGGCGGCCCTGCTCGTCACCGATACCAGGCCCGACCGAGCGCTGCCGGCCGGCGCGGCGCCGCCGTCGCTTCGCGCCGTGATTGCCTGCGTACCCGCCGGGGGGGGTGCCGCGCTCGACTTCGACGCGGTCGTCGGCGCCACCGAGCCGCGCGACGAGCCGGCGCCGACGATCCCGACCGATCTCGCTGCCCTGATCTACACCTCCGGCTCGACCGGCACGCCGAAGGGCGTGATGATGACCCACCAGAGCATGGTCTTCACGACGGAGAGCATCGCCGAGTACCTGCGGCTCTCCTCCGACGACCGGATCCTCGACGTCCTGCCGCTCGGGTTCGACTACGGCCTCTACCAGCTCCTGATGGCGTGCCGGCTCGGGGCGACGCTCGTCCTCGAGCGCTCGTTCGCCTACCCGGCCCGCGTGCTCCAGCGAGTCGAGGAGCAGGAGGTCACGGTCTTCCCTGGCGTCCCCACGATCTTCGCGACCCTGCTCGGCCTCGAGCGCGAGCGTCCCCTCGTGCTCCCGTCCGTCCGCCGCGTGTCGAACACCGCGGCGGCGCTGCCGCCCGCGTTCCTGCCGGGCCTGCGCCGGCTGTTCCCGAACGCGCTCCTCTACTCGATGTACGGGCTGACGGAGTGCAAGCGGGTGAGCTACCTCGAGCCGGAGCTGCTCGACGAGCACCCGCTCTCGGTCGGCAAGGCGATCCCGGGCACCGAGGTGTTCGTCGCCGGCCCCGACGGCCGGCCCGCGGCGCCGGGGGAGGTCGGTGTCCTCCACGTCCGTGGCCCGCACGTGATGGCGGGCTACTGGCACCGCCCGGACCTGACCGCCGAGATGCTCCGCGAAGGCAGCCACCCGGGCGATCGCGTGCTCTGCACGCAGGATTTCTTCCGGATGGACGAGGACGGCTTCCTCTACTTCGTCGGTCGCAGCGACGACATCATCAAGACGAAAGGGCAGAAGGTGAGCCCGCTCGAGGTCGAGAACGCGCTGCACGCGATCGGCGGCGTCCGCGAGGCGGCCGTCGTCGGCGTGCCGGACGCGACCGCCGGCGAGGCGATCCGCGCCTTCGTCGTGCTCGACCCGGGCGCCGAGCTCTCCGGGCAGGACATCCGCCGCGGCTGCCGGCTTCGCCTCGAAGACTTCATGGTGCCGTCCCAGGTCGTGTTCGTCGCCGAACTCCCGAAGACCGACACCGGCAAGGTGCGCCGGGCGAGCCTCGACCACGAGCCGGCTTGAGAACGGCGCTGATCCACCACGCGGGGGTCTCTTTCGACGGGGACGGGCTCGCCCGCTGGCTGGCCTCCTTCTCGGATCTGGCCGGGATCCTGACGCTCGAAGAGCCGCGCTCCCGCGTCCTCGTACGTGCGCGCCGCGAACTCGCGCGCTCGGGGCCGCTCGGGCTGCTCGACGCGGTCGCGTTCCGCTTCTACTACAACCTGCGCAGCCGGCGCGCCGACAAGGCCTGGGAGGCGGCTGCCCTCGCCGGGTTGCAGCGGCGCTGGCCGCCCGTTCCCGACACGGTGGTGCGGCTCGCGTCGCCGAGCCCGAACTCCCCCGCGGCGATCTCGTTCCTCGCCAGCCTCGATCTCGACCTCGTCGTCGCGCGCTGCAAGGCCCTGCTGCGGCCCGACGCCTTCTCGATCCCCCGCCTCGGCACGTTCGTTCTCCACCCGGGAATCGCCCCCGAGTACCGGAACGCGCACGGCTGCTTCTGGGCGCTCTCGCGGGGCGACATCGACCGGGTCGGCATGACGCTCCTGCGCATCGACGAGGGCGTCGACACCGGGCCCGTGTACGGCCATTTCTCCTACCCCTACGACGAGGCGGCGGAGTCGCACGCGGTGATCCAGCGTCGCGTCGTGCTCGAGAGCCTCGACGCGGTGCGCGAGCGGCTCGAGGCGATCGCGGCCGGGACGGCAGCCCCGATCGACACGAGCGGGCGCACCGCGGCCGTGTGGGGGCAGCCGCGGCTGTCCGCGTACGTGCGCTGGCGCCGGCGGGTCGGGCAGGGGGGCCGGTGAGGGCCCACAGCCTCCTCTACCACGACGTGGTCGCGCCCGGCCGGCTCGACGAGAGCGGATTCCCAGGGCAGGCGGCCGGGCGCTACAAGCTCGACTGGGCCGAGCTGAATAGCCATCTCGACGCGATCGCCGCGGCGGGACTCCGCGCGTCGGCGCGCGCCGCCCCGCGGGCCGTGACCCGCCCCCCCCCGGGGCGGGGGGCGTTCGGCGCCGGCGGCGCGACCGCGAGCACCACCGCGGCGGCGCTCGCGGCGCGCGGCTGGATCGGCCACTTCTTCGTGTCCACGGACAGGCTCGGCACCGCGGGGTTCCTCGACGCCGATCAGGTTCGCGCGCTAGCGGAATCCGGCCACGTGATCGGCTCGCACTCGTGCTCCCACCCGCCCCGGATCTCTAGCCTGCCCCGGGAGCGGCTGCTCGCGGAGTGGCGCGAGAGCGTCGAAGTCCTCGAGGGCATCGTCGGGTCACCGGTCACGGTCGCCTCGGTGCCCGGGGGCTACTACGGCCGGGCGGTCGCCCGCGCCGCGGCCGAATGCGGGATCCGCGTCCTCTTCACGTCCGAGCCCGTCGCGACGGCGCGCTCGATCGACGGGTGCGTGATTCTCGGCCGCTACTCGATCCAGCGGGGCACCCCCGCCCGGACGGCTGCTGCGCTCGCGTCCGGCGCGCTCGGGCCTCGTCTGCTCCAGCTTGCTCACTGGAACTCGAAGAAGCTGTTGAAGCGGCTCACGGGCGACGCCTACCCGGCCGTCAGGCGGGCTGTCCTCAACCGCCGCTGACGCGCCCTCACCCGTTCGAGGGAGACCGCGCGCGCGGGCGCCGCCGCGGTGGCATAGTGTCGCCGTGCGGTTCCGACTGTGCCGCCCGGCGACGAGGGGGCGCGGAGGCCAACTCGGGCTCTCGGCTCTGCCCGCGCTCGCCTTCGCCGCCGCGGTCCTCGCTCTGCCCGGCCCGCTGCTCGCCGACGGCGGCTCGGGGTATGCGGCGGCGGTGCTGGCTGACTCGCCGCGCGGGTTCTGGCGT
>CAYJLE010000022.1:0-14911 GCA_964370985.1 uncultured Gaiellales bacterium
GGCCAGGTCTACGACGAGGTCGTCGGGGGCGAGGGCGCGGTCGCGAAGCTCGTCGCCGAGCACTACCGCGGGATCGGCTGCGAGGTCGACCTGTTCGCGATCGAGCCGGGACGGGAGAACGCGGTCGGCGTGCTGAAGGGGACGGGCGGGGGCCGCTCGCTGATCTACAACGGCCACACGGACGTGGTGCCGCCGGGCGACCCGGCGAACTGGCAAAGCGGCTCGCCGTTCTCGGGGCGGATCGACGCAGACCGGGTCTGGGGCCGCGGCTCGACCGACATGAAGGGCGGCGTGCTCGCCCAGGCGTTCGCGGCCCGGGCGCTCGTCGAGGCGGGCGTGCGCCTGCGCGGCGACCTGATCCTCGAGGCCGTCGTCGGCGAGGAGGTGATGGACCACGAGTGCGGCGTGACCGCGACGGTGAAGCGCGGCTACGTCGCCGACGCCGCCGTCGTGTCCGAGCCGAGCTCCCCGCCCGACCCGCTCGCGGTCGTCCCCGTCAGTCCGGGCCTGCTCTGGTTCTCGGTCACCGTGCCCGGCAAGGCCTCGCACGCGTCGATGCGCGCGCACACGTTCCGCGCCGGCGGTCTCGGCGCCGCGGTCGCGGTCAACGCGATCGACAAGGGCGTCGACATGTACCTCGCGTTCAGGCGGCTCGAGGACGAGTGGGGCCAGACGAAGCGCCACCCCCTGTTCCCGCCGGGCCACTTCACGATCCACCCGGGCGTCGTCACGGGCGGGCCGAAGGGCGTGCTCATCCCCTTCTTCATCAGCGAGTTCATGACGATCGAATACTGCTGCTGGTACCACCCCGACGAGGACCCCGAGGACGTGAAGCGCGAGCTCGAGGAGCACGTGCAGCGGGCCGCGCAGCTCGACCCGTGGCTGCGCGAGCATCCGCCCGTCGTCGAGTGGAAGCTGAACTGGCCGGCGTTCTCCGTCGACCCGGAGCACCCGATCTGCACCGCGATCGCTGACGCGCACGAGGCCGCCGCCGCGGGTACGCGCTTCTCCGGCCGGCCGGCCGTGAACGGCTTCGCCGCCGTCGAGGACGCGTCGTTCCTGAACCTCGGCGGGGTGACCACGGTCAGCTACGGTCCGGGCGACCTGCGCGTCGCGCACGCCGACGACGAGTACATCCTGATCGACGAGCTGGTCACTGCCTGCAAGACCTATGCGATTCTCGCGCTCGGGTGGTGCGGGGTCGCCTGAGAGGAGCCGCCCAGATGATCATCGACAGCCACGCCCATGTCTCCCGCAGCGACTGGTCGTCGCCGAAGTTCCTCGAGGAGGTGATCGAGCCCGCCGTGCGGGCTTCCGGCGAGCCGATCTCGCCGGTCGTGTACGAGGGCACGGACATCCCCGCGATGATGGAGGCGTACCGCGCCGCCGGCGTCGACAGGGTGCTGCTCTTCGCGGTCGCGCCGCGCGAGCCGAAGACGTTCGGGCGCGACCCGGCGACCCGGGAGATCTCCGGCGCCCACGTCTCGAACGACTACATCGCCGACGTGTACAGGCAGTATCCGGCGCAGACGCTGCCTGTCATGTCCGTCAACCCGCGCTACGAGGGAGACACCGTGCTCGGGGAGATGGAGCGGTGCGTCCGGGAGTTCGGCGCGCGGGCGGTCAAGCTCTATCCGACGTACAACCACTTCAGCCCCGACGACCGCGAGCTCTGCTGGCCGATCTACGCGAAGGCGCTCGAGCTCGGCATCCCCGTGATCGTCCACCAGTCGTGGACGACGCTCGTCGACGCGCCGATGAAGTTCCAGCGCCCCGCCCAGCTCGACGACGTCGCCCGCGACTTCCGCGACCTCACCATCATCTGCGCCCACTTCGGCGTCCCCTGGATCGAGGAGGCGATGTGCCTCGTCGGCAAGCACACGAACGTGTACGTCGACACGAGCTACTGGGCGACGATCGAGGAGCCCGAGCTCGTCCTGCGACACCTCCTGCGCTGCCCGCGCTACGGCTGCACCTACGACCGGATCCTCTGGGGCACCGACTTCCCGGTCACCCCGCCCGGCCCGAGTCTCGCGATCTTCCGCGAGACGCTGCCGGCGCTCGCGGCGAAGCTCGGGCTCGACCCCCTTCCGGCCGAGGGGCTCGATCTGATGCTCGGCGGCAACGCGGCGCGGATCTACGGCCTGGCGTGACGGGCTGAGCCCGATCGGGGTGGACGTCCGGGTTCTCGACTGGCGCCTGCGTGGCGTCCTCGCGCGGGCGCGGCTGCCGTTTCGCTTCGGCATCGTCGAGCTGCGGGAGCTCGTGCACGCGTTCCTGTTCGCCACCGTCGAGATCGACGGGGCGCTCGAGGTCGGGGTCGCGGCCGAGCACCTCGCGCCCAAGTGGTTCACGAAGAACCCGGACACCTCCTACCGAGACGACGCCGCCGGGATGATCGAGGCGATCGAGGAGGCGTGCGCGGCCGCCGTGCGCTGCGGCGAGAGGGAGAGCGTCTTCGACCTCTGGCACGATGTGTACCGGGAGGTCGTGCCGGTCTCGCCGGCTCCGCTCCTCGCCGGTTTCGGCGTCTCGCTCGTCGAACGGGCTGCGATCGACGCGTTCTGCCGCTCTCGCCGCGTGACGTTCGCGCAGGCGATCCGCCGCGGCGATCTGGGCCTGCGCCTGGGCGCGCTCCAGCCGCGGCTCGAGGGCCGGGCCGCGCGGGAGCTCCTGCCGCTCAGGCCGCTCGCCTCGCTCCGGGTGAGGCACACGGTCGGGCTCGCCGACGCGCTCGTCGCGGGGGAACAGCCGGAACCCCCCGATGGTCTCCCGGCGACGCTCGAGGCGTGTATCCGCCGCTACGGGCTCAGGCGCTTCAAGGTCAAGGTCGGCGGCGATCACGACGCCAACCTGGAGCGGCTCGCGCGCGTCGCGGAGGTGCTCGAGCGCGAGACGGGCGGCGACTACCGGGTCACGCTCGACGGCAACGAGCAGCTCGCGGACATCGGGGCGCTGCGAGTGCTCTGGGGCGAGCTCGCGGGCGGCGCACGGACGCGCGGTCTCGCCTCGCGCATCGACTACGTCGAGCAGCCGCTGCCCAGGGGCTCGACGCTCGGCGAGGGGGTCGCGGCGGCGCTGGCCTCGTGGCCGGGGCGGCCCCGCGTGATCGTCGACGAGGCGGACGACTCGCTCGACGCGGTCGCCAGGGCGATCGAGGCGGGCTACGACGGCGCCTCGTTCAAGAGCTGCAAGGGCGTCTTCAAGGGGATCGCGAACGCGTGCCTGTTCGAGCAGCTCAGGCGGGAGCAGCCCGGGCGCACGCTCGTCTCGAGCGCCGAGGACCTCTCGACGATCGGCCCGGTCGGGCTGCTCGCGGACCTCGCGGTGGTGGCGACGCTCGGTCTCGACGAGCCCGAGCGAAACGGGCACCACTTCTTCCGCGTCCCGGAGGGGCTGCCCCCGCGGGTGCACGACGAGACGGTGCGCTGCCACGGCGACCTGTTCGGGCGCCACGCAGACGGCTATCCGGCGCTGCGGATCGAGGGGGGAGCGATCGCGCTTCGCAGCGTCGTTGCGGCGCCGTTCGGGGTCGGCTGGCGCTGCGACTTCGAGGACGAGCTGCCCGAGGCGGCGTCGTTGCTCGGGTCGCTCGCCTGACCCGGCCGCCCGCGGGGTCGGAAGTATGATCGCTCGCTGATGCGCTATCGGGTCGCGGTGCTCGGGAACTGCTGCACGCACGGCGAGTTCGTCGTGGCCGCGCTTCGCCAGGAGGTCGGCGCGGAGCTCGTCGCGGGGTGGGAGGCTGACCCGCGCCGGGCGCCGGCGCTCGCCGAGGCGCTCGGCGTCGAGCTCGCGGAGAGCCCGGAGGCGCTGCTCGACGACCCCGGAATCGACGTCGTCGCGATCAGCTGCGACCCCGGCGACAAGGCCCGCTGGGTCGAGGCGGCTGCCGCGGCCGGGAAGCACATCTTCCTGAACAAGCCGTTCGCCGAGAGCCTCGACTCGGCCCGGCGGATCGAGTCGGCGGTCGAGCGCCACGGCGTGCAACTCGTCCACGACATCGTGATCGCCCGCTTCCATCCGGTGACGGCGAAGCTGCTCGGGGAGGTGCGGGCGGGCCTCTACGGGGAGCCGCTCCACCACGCCCACAGCTTCGCGATGACGTTCTCGCTCGACTTCCCGCTCGCGGACCTCTGGCCCGAGCGGCTCGACCCGCCGGCGAGATCGGGCGGCGGCGAGCTGACGAACCTCGGCTGCTACCCGATCGACTACATGGTCGCGCTCTGGGGCCTGCCGCGGTCGGTGCAGGCCAAGTCGGCGACGACGTGGGCGGAGTACCGGGATGCGGGCGTCGAGAGCTTCGGCCAGATCGTCGCCGACTACGGCAGCTTCTTCGCGGTTGTCGCCGCGGGGAAGCAGCGCCTGCGCTCGCTGCCGCCGATGGGCCTCGCCGAGGCGCTCACGCCGGGCAACTGGCACAACGTGCTCGAGCTGCAGCTCGCCGACGCCAACCTGACCGTTCTTCCCTACGCCGACCTCGTCCTGCGCAACGGCGAGGCGCTGACCGCCGAGCGCTACCTCGGCGGCTTCCGCTGCGAGACGCCGTTCGAGCAGCTCGCCCGCGCGATCGAGACCGGTGTCCCGCCCGACTCGAGCGCCGCCGCCGGTCGCGCCGGCGTCGAGGTGACGATGGCCGCCTACCGCTCGATCGTCGAGGACGGAGCGGTCGTTTCGCTCCCGCTCGCGGACGGCGGCAACCCACTCGTGTAGGGGCGCGCAACCGGGGAAACGGGGTCAGACCCGGGCTCGTCGCCGCTGCCGGACGTCAGCCGACCACGGGCAGGGTCACGCGTGACGGATGCGACCGGTCGTGGAGGATCACCTGGGTCGCGGCCGTCGCCGCGCTCGGGCCCTCCTGCGCGAACGGCCCGCCCGTGTTCAGGTTGCGATCCCACTGGGGGAAGTCGCAGCTCGACACCGTCACGCGCAGGCGATGGCCCGCCGGGACGCGGATGCCGATCGGGCCGAGCGCGATCCGGTACTCGTACACCTCGTCCGGCCGGATCGGCGACGGCGCCGACCCGGGGTCGCGGTGGCTCGCCCGGACGATGCCCTCCTGCACGTTCGTCGAGCGCCCGGCCGCGTCCACGACGCAGAGCCGCGCCGTGAAGTCGGTGTCGATGCAGCTCGAGGCGGCGAACAGGGTCACGTACGGGTCGCCGATCAGCTCCAGGTCGGCGGCGAGCGGTGCGCTCGTGTAGCAGAGGACGAGCCGCGACTCCTCGGCCGCGCTCTGGTCGGCCGGGCCCATCGGCACGAGCGCCTCGACGCAGCAGGAGTGACCGCCCGAGGAGATCACCGGGATCGCCGGGTCGTACAGGTAGATGTCGGGCGGTTCGTCGCCCGGCGGCGCCGGCGACAGCTTTCCGTCGCCGTAGGAGGCCACCGCGCGCCCGTCCGAGTGGAAGAACCAGTCGACCGAGCGCGAGCCGGACGGCGGCCAGGCGTCGAGGTCGCGCCAGCCCGCCCCCATCACGTAGACCGTTACCGGGGAGTCGAGCACGCCCGTGTCGCGCCCCTTCAGGACGTGGTCGTACCAGCGAAGCTGCCAGTCGTCGACGACGTTCGTGCCCGCCTCCGCCTCGGCGCCTCCGAGCGGGCGCCACGGCATGTGGTACCACGGCCCGATCACGAGCTTCTGGGGCGCCCGGCGGCGGCGCTCGAGCTCGAGGAAGTTGTTGACCGTGCCCGGGAGAAAGACGTCCCACCAGCCGCCGATGTGGATCGCCGGCAGCTCCACCGAGTCGAAGTCGACGTCGAAGGGAGCCCAGTAGTCGTCGTGGCTCGGGTGGGCGAGCCAGTCGAAGTAGTAGGGCGCGTCGCCGCCCGCGAGCGGCGGGAACGCGGCGAGCGGCAGCGCGTGGTACCAGCCGTGGATCCCCGCGAGGGCCGCGCCGAGCCCGGCGATCGCGCCGTCGTCCCCGCGGCGGTTCGCGGTGTCGACCGCGAGGAAGGTCGCCCAGGAGGCGGCGAACGCGAGCGCGAACGCGCCCTGGCGGTAGAACCACTCCTCGTAGACGCGCCCGGCGGTAAACGAGGGCGAGATCGTCACGAGCCCGGCCGGCCGCCTCTGCGCCGCGAGCAGCTGGTTCAGGCCGGGGTACGAGAACCCGTACGTGGCGACCCGTCCATCCGCGCCCGGGAGCCCGGCCGCCCACTCGATCGTCGTCGACACGTCGTCGGCCTCGTGACGGAACGGGTAGAAGGTGCCCTCCGACCTGTAGCGGCCGCGGGTGTCCTGTGCGACGACGACGTAGCCGTGCCGCGCGTACCAGGCGGGGTGGCTGAAGCCGAAGTTGCTCTCGGCCGCCGCCTTGTCGTAGGGGTGGCTGATCAGGAGCACCGGGTGTGGGCCACCCTCGGCGGGGCGATACACGTCGGCATACAGCGTGACGCCGTCGCGCAGCCGGCAGGCGACGTCCCGCTCGACGGTGACGCTCGGCAAACCGGGAAGCGGTTGCGGGGGCACGTGTCCTCCTCTCGGGTCGATTCTCTCTCAGTCGAGCGGCGGGCGCCGGCCGGCCCACGGTGCAGCCCGCTCGTAGGCGGCCGCAGCGCGCAGCACGTCCGCGTCGGCGCGCAGCCGCCCGGCGATCTGAAGGCCGATCGGCAGGCCCTCGGCGCTGAAGCCGCACGGGATCGAGATTGCCGGCTGGCCCGTCCAGTTGAACGGGTAGGTGAGGAGCCAGCCACCGAACGGCTCGACCGGCTCGCCTTCGATCTCGCTGGGCCCCGCGGCTCCGCCGAGCTGCGGGAACGGTGGCACCGCGAGCGTGGGGGACAGCAGCACGTCGTAGCGGTCGAACAGCGAGAGCATCTTCTGCTGGAACTCGTGACGCAGGAACACGGCGCGCCGGTAGTAATCCCACGCGGAGATGCTCTCGCCCTTCTCCATCAGCTCGCGCAGGTGGGGGTCCATGTCGTCGAGCGAGTCGAGCGCCGGCCGGACGAAGTCGTTGGCGCAGAGGCCGAAGATGGCGCGCCAGACCGTGATCTCCGCCTCCCGCGGGTCGGGGAGGGCCGGGTCGACCTCCTCCACCACGGCGCCGAGCCCGGCGAACACCTGCGCGGCAGCGTCGGTCAGCGCCGTCACCTCCGGGGAGACCGGGTTGTAGCCGAAGTCCCGCGTGTAGGCGACCCGCCAGCCGCGAACATCCGGGTCACGGGTCGCCTCCGTGTAGTCGACGCCGCTCGTCTCGAGCGAGAAGAGGTCACGCGGGTGGGGGCCCGCGAGCACGCCGAGCATCAGCGCCGCGTCGGTGACCGTCCGGGTGATCGGCCCGAGCGCAATGATCGGCTCGAGCGCGAAGAAGCTCGGATGCACGGGCACGCGGCCGAGCGAGGGCTTGAGGCCGACGACGCCGCAGCAGCTCGCCGGGATCCGGATCGACCCGGCCGCGTCGCCGCCCTCCGCGAGGGGACCGAGACCCGCGGCGACGGCGGCAGCGGCGCCGCCGCTCGAGCCGCCGGAGACGTGCGTCGTCTTCCACGGGTTGCGCGTCTCCCCGAGCAGCGGGCTGTCGCAGAGGCCCTTGTTGCCGAACTCGGGGGTCGCGGTCTTGCCGAGGAAGATGCCGCCCGCTGCGCGCAGCCGCTCGGTGGTCACTCCGTCCTCGTCCGGGATGTGGTCGGCGAACGCCTTCGAGCCGAACGTCGTGCGAAACCCCTTCGTCGGCGAGAGGTCCTTGATCGAGAAGGGGACGCCGTGGAGCGGTCCCAGCTCGGTCCCACTCGTGACGGCCTGCTCGGAGGCCCGCGCGGCCTCCCGCGCCTCGTCGGCGGCGACCAGGCAGAGCGCGTTGATCTCGGGATTGACGCGTTCGATCCGCGCCAGCACGGCATCGACGACCTCGACGGGCGAGAGCTCCCGGCGGCGGATCAGGGAGGCGAGCTCGGTCGCCGGGGCGTAGCAGAGGTCGAGGACGTCCATTCTCCGGAGCTCCCTTCGGCAGCGAGACTGACGCCCCGGAGCCTATACCGGCGCGTGTAGCACCTTCAAACTTGTAAAGCACTCTTAACGCCCGGGGCGCGGGCGTGGTAAAAGACTCCAGGCGTGGGCTACGACCTCCTCCTCGTGAACGGCCGGGTCGTCGACGGCACCGGCAAGCCCTGGTTCGGGGCCGATGTGGCCGTCCAGGACGGGCGGATCGCCGCGATCGGGCAGCTCGACGGAGCCGAGGCCGGGCGCGTCGTCGACGTCGGCGGTCGCGTCGTCTGCCCGGGCTTCGTCGACATCCACTCCCACTGCGACTTCATCCTGCCCCTGCCCGACCAGGCGGAGTTCCTCGCGCCGTTCGTGGCGCAGGGGATCACGACGCTCGTGGTCGGCAACTGCGGCTACGCCCCCGCGCCGATCAATCCCGACACCGCCGGTCTGATGCAGGCGTACACAGCCTTCATCAAGCCGCGCGACCTCGAGTGGCGCTGGCGAACGTTCGGCGAGTACCTCGGCTATCTGGACGAGCACGGCGTCTACCTGAACACGGTGCCGCTCGCCGCTCACGGGGCGCTGCGGATCGCCGTGATGGGCTTCGACGCCCGCGCTCCCTCCACCGAGGAGCTCGCAGCGATGAAGCGTCACCTTGCGGAGTGCCTCGACGCGGGCGCGTTCGGCCTCTCCTGCGGGCTCATCTACGCCCCGGGGATGTTCGCCTCGACCGACGAGCTGACCGCCCTGGCGATGCTGCTCGCGCCGCACGACGGGATCTTCACCTCCCACGTGCGCGGCTCCAGCGAGACGCTCCTGCCGGCCGCGGAGGAGGTCGTCGCCGTCGCCCGCGCGGCCGGGGTGCGCGTGCAGCACTCCCATCTCGAGGCGTTCGGGAAGAGGTTCTGGCCGCAGGTGGCGGAGACGATCGCGCTGCACGAGCGGGCCCGGGCCGAGGGGATCGACCACGGCTTCGACGTGATCCCGTACACCGCCGCGAACACGACGTTCCTCGCGATCCTGCCGCCGTGGTCGCTCGACGGTGGCGTGCCGAAGCTGCTCGAGCGGCTCGCCGACCCGGCCGACCGGGCGCGGATCAGGCGCGACGTGGAGCAGCTCGTTCCCGAGTGGCCGACGTGGCGGCCGGGCACCTGGCCGCACAACCTCGTCGAGGCGACCGGCTGGGCGAACGTCTGGATCATGTGGGTCGAGAGCGAGGAGAACAAGGCCTGCGAGGGCAAGAGCGTCGCCCGGCTCGCCGAGGAGACCGGCAAGGACCCGTTCGACGTCGCGGCCGACCTGATCCTCGCCGAGCGGGGCCACGTGACCGCGCTCTACCTCGGCGTTAGCGGCGACCTCGAGCACGAGTGGGCGCTGCGCCAGATCCTCCAGCACCCGCATGCCGCGATCGAGACGGACGCGTTCTCGCTGGGGCGCGGCAAGCCGCACCCGGCGCTGTTCGGCTCGTTCCCGAAGGTGCTCGGCCAGTACGTGCGCGAGGAGCGGCTGCTGACGCTCGAGGACGCGGTCCGCAAGATGACCTCGCTGTCGGCCGACCGTTTCGGTCTGGCCGATCGCGGGCGCCTGCGGGAGGGCTGCTGGGCCGACATCGTCGTCTTCGACCCCGACACGGTCTGGGACAACACGAGCTATCTCGACCCGGACGAGCCGCCGAGCGGCATCGAGCACGTTTTCGTCAACGGGACGCCGATCGTCGAGCACGGGCGAGTGGACACGACGCGGCTCGCGGGGCGGGTGCTCCGCGCCGGGGCATGACAGACGGGAGGTGACGGTGTGAGCGGAGTGACGTTCGGGATCTCGCCGGAGTGCCTGTGCCACGACGTGCGCGACAACGTCGCGCGGGCCCGGGCGCTCGAGGAGGCCGGCTTCGAGTACATCTGGGAGGGCGACCACACGCTCCCCTGGCAGCACTCCTCCGGCCACAGCGCCGGCATCTTCACGACGTTGACCGCGTTTCTCGCCGCCACCGAGCGGGCCGTGGTGGGCGGCATGGTGATCCCGGCGCTCGGGATCCGCCATCACCCGATCGACGTCGCGATCGAGGTCGCCACCCAGGCGCTCCTCTACCCCGGGCGGGTCGCCCTCTGCGTCGGCACCGGCGAGGCGATGAACGAGAAGACGACGACCGGCTTCTTCCCGCCGCTGCGCGAGCGGGTCGAGCGCACGGTGGAGGGGATCGAGCTGATCCGCAAGGCCTGGGAGAGCGAGGACTACTTCACCCACGAGGGCAAGCACTTCCAGAGCTTCTTCCGCCTCTACACGAAGCCGGCCGAGCGGATCCCGCTCGTCTGTGCCGCCAACGGGCCGATCATGGCCCGGAACGCCGGCCGTCACGCGGACGGCTACGTCGCGGTCGGCGTGCCGCCCGCCTACCACCGGGACGTCCTCATCCCCGCCTTCGAGAAGGGCGCCCGCGAGGCCGGACGCGACCCGGACACGCTCATGAAGTGTGCGTGGGTGAGCACCTCCTACCACCCGGACGCCGAACGCGCGCTCGAGGGAGCCCGCGTCTACGGCGGCCTGCTGATCCCCGAGGCCTACCACCACATCCAGGACCCGCGCGTGATCGAGAGCCGGGCCCTGCTCGTCCGCGACGAGGCCCTGCTCGACGCCTTCTGCGTCGCCTCGAGCGCCGAGCAGGTGATCGACCGCTTCGAGGCGTTCATCGAGGTCGGCTGCAACCACGTGATCTGGGCCGATATGAGCCCCGATCCGTTCCTGGTCGCGCCGCTCTGCGCCGAGAAGGTGCTCCCGGCGCTCAGGGCGAGGCACGGAGCGGCGACGTGACCCGTCTCGTGCGAGTCGGATTCGTCGGCTGCGGCAGTCACGCGGTGCAGAACCTGTACCCGAGCTTCCGGCTCGCCGTCTCCAACCCGCCGGACACGGGGGGTGCGATCGGCGAGCTGGCCGAGGGTGGGGAGGTGGGGGAGCTCGTCGCGTGCTGCGACGTCGACGAAGCGCGCGCCCGGCGCTGCGCCCGCGACTTCGGCATCCCCGAGGTCTACACGGATCACCGCGAGCTGCTCGAGCGCGCGGACGTCGACTGCGTGGTCGTCGCCATGCACCCCCGCCTCCAGCCGGCCGTTGCGATCGACTGCCTCGAGGCCGGCAAGCACGTGCTGATCGAGAAGCCGCCGGCGGAGACGCTCGAGAACTGCCTCGCGATGAAGGAGGCCGGGGAGCGGGCGGGCCGCCACGTGATGGTCGCCTTCATGAAGCGCTTCTCCCACCCGTACCTGCGGGCTCGCGCGATCGCGGCCCGGCCGGAGTTCGGGCCGCTCGCGGCCTACGAGGCGCGCTTCACGTTCGGGGTCTACCCGCCCAGGTCCGTCTACGACTTCTTGAACGGGTTCGGCTGTCACCACCTCGACCTCGCGCGCTGGTTCATGGGCGAGGTGGACTGGGCGTTCGCGGCCAGGATCAGCCTGGCCGAGGGCGACACGGCGGAGTGGCGCCCCGGCGGGCTCGATTTGCCGGTGACCGGCTCCGCCTGGCGGGACATGTGGCAGGCGGCCGAGGGGCGCGAGCCACCGCAGGAGGAGGCGTGGGCGTGCGTGCTCGGCTTCAAGAGCGGCGCCGTCGGCACGCTCCAGCTGGCCAGCCTCGAGCGGCTGAACGAGCGGGTCGTCCTGACCGGGCGGCAGGCCGCCGTCCACGTCGAGAGCTGGTGGACCGTGACCGCCTACCTGCCCGGCTGTGACGCCCCCGAGGTGTGGGAGCCCACCCACCAGCTTCCCGGGGACGCCCTCGACCCGCGCCAGCTGCACGGCTACGCCGGCGAGCTTCGCCACTTCGTGGAGCGCAGCCGGGACGGGCTCGCGCCCGACGTCACGATCGACGACGGCATCGCGGCGATCCGCCTCGAGCTGGCGCTGAAGCGCTCGCTCGCCGAGCGGCGCCCGGTCGAGCCGTAGGGTCCCCGCACGGTCACCCGATCTAAAGGAGAACGATGGACAGGCGCTCGAGCGAGTACTACGACCTGATCGAGGAGCGGCTCTACTCCGCAGTCGTCGCCGACGTGCTCGACTCGCTCGGTGCGTGGAGCCAGGTGCTGTCGCACACGATCCGGCCGCTCTACGAGGACGCGAGGATCGTCGGGCGGGCGGCCACGATGCTCGTCTCCGAGGTGTACGAGGTTCCGGCGGAGCCCTACAAGCTCGAAATGGAGCTGCTCGACTCGATCCAGCCGGGGGAGGTCGTCTGCTGCACCGCCCAGGGCTCGACCCGGGCCGCGGTGTGGGGCGAGCTGCTCTCGACCGCGACGAGGGCGCGCGGCGGTCGAGGCGCCCTGATGGACTGCCTGACCCGGGACTCCTGGGGGATCGTCGAGATGCGCTTCCCGGTGTTCGCATCCGGTCTCTCGCCCGCCGACTCGAAGGGGCGACTCGACGTCGTGGCCACGCAGGTGCCGATCCACGTGGGCGGCGTGCTGATCCACCCTGGCGACCTCGTCGTCTGCGACCGAGACGGCTGCGTCGCCGTGCCCCAGGAGCTCGAGGAGCGGGCGATCGAGGCGGCGCTCGAGAAGGTGTCCGGCGAGAACATGGTTCGCGAGCTGCTCGCGGGCGGCGCCTCGCTGCAGCAGGTGTTCAGAGACCACGGAATATTGTGAAAGGAGCGCACGTGGCGAAGCAGGAGATCAGGACAGACGGGGCCGCCGCCCCGGGGGGCGCGTACTCGCAGGGCATCCGTGCCGGCGATTTCGTGTACGTCTCCGGCCAGGGGCCGATCGACCCCGTCAGCGGGCAGGTCGTGGGCGCGACGATCGAGGAGCAGACCGAGCGCACGCTCGAGAACATCAAGGCGGTGCTCGAGGCGGCGGGCGCGAGCATGGCGGACGCCGTCAAGGCGACCGTCCACCTGAGCGATCTCGCGCTGTTCGACCGCTACAACGAGGTCTACTCGCGCTACTTCTCCGATCCCAAGCCCGTGCGGACGACCGTCGGCAGCCAGCTGCTCGGGATCATGGTCGAGGTCGACGTGATCGCGTACGTCGGGGACTGAGCGCCCGCAGCCGTGATCGTCGACATCCACACGCACGCACCGCTCGGTTGGCTCGCAGCCGAGTACCACGCGGGCGTGCGGCCCGGCACGGAGCTTCGGCTCGACTTCACGTTCGAGGAGCACTGGGAGGCGCTCTCGCCCCAGGTCGACCGCATGGTCGTTCTCGACATGGCCCGCGGGGCCGAGAACCAGAACGACGAGATCGCCGCCTACGCGGCCGCACATCCGGAGAAGGTGGTCGGCTTCATGTCGGTCGACCCGATGCATCCCGGCGCGCTCGCCGAGCTGGAGCGGGCGCACGGGCTCGGCCTGCGCGGTCTCAAGCTGGGCCCGATCTACCAGAACTTCCACCCGCTCGACGGGCGCGCGATGGCGGTGTACGGCAAGGCGCAGGAGCTCGGGCTCCCGCTCCTGATCCACCAGGGAACGACGTTCCCGCGGCTCGCTCCGCTCAAGTACGCCGATCCGCTCCAGCTCGAGGAGGTCGCGTTCGCGTTCCCCGAGCTTCGGATCGTGATCGCCCACCTCGGCCACCCCTGGATGGCGGAGACGTTCGTGCTGATCCGCAAGCATCCGCACCTCTACGCGGACGTCTCGGCGCTCTACTACCGGCCGTGGCAGTTCTACAACGGCCTCGTGCTCGCGTGCGAGTACGGGGTCGAGGAGAAGCTCCTGTTCGGCAGCGACTGGCCGTTCACGACGCCCGCGGACAGCGTCGCCGAGCTGCGGCGGATCAACCGCTTCACGGAGGGCACCGCGCTCCCGCGCGTGCCCGACGAGGTGATCGAGGGAATCATCGGCCGCGACGGCCTGGCAGTGCTCGGTATCGACTAGACAACGGAGGAGGCACCATGGCGAAGTACGGCGTTGGCATCATCGGCGCGGGCTGGGTCGCAGGCGAGTACGTGAAGGTCTTCCGCGACCACCCGCTCTGCGAGCTCGTCGGCGTCTACAACACGACGCCCGGGAAGGCGACGCGACTGATGGAGTCGCACGGCGTCTCGGCTCGGGAGTACGGGTCGCTCGACGAGCTGTTCGGCGACGAGCGGATCGGGATCATCGTGTCGGCGACGCACCCCGACGTGCGCGCCGAGCACTGCGTCCGCGCCGCCGAGACCGGACGCCACGTGGTGATCGAGAAGCCGATCGGGCTCGAGCCTGCGCACACCCGCGCGATCCGCGAGGCGGTCACGAAGGCGGGCGTCAAGACCGTGACGAGCGTCGTCCTGCGCTGGAACCCCCAGTTCCGGACGGTCAAGCAGTTGATCGACGACGGAACCTTCGGCGAGCTCGTGTACGGAGAGGCCGACTACTGGCACCCGCTCAAGGACATCTACCCGGGCTACCGGTCGTTCGTATCCCGGGAGCGGGGTCGGAGCTCGTTCATCACCGGCGGCTGCCACGCGGTCGACATCCTGCGCTACCTCGGCGGCGAGATCGTCGAGGTGGCGGCGTTCTCCGCGCCGAAGAAGATCAACATGGACTACGAGTACGACCCGAACGTCGTCGCATCGGTGCGCTTCGAGAACGGCGCTGTCGGCAAGCTCGCGACGATCTTCGACGCCGAGACGCCCTACATCCTCAACTGCCGCCTGTTCGGGAGCGAGGCGACGATCCTCAACAACGAGGTCTACTCCTCCAAGCACTATCCGGGCACGCTCGGCTACTGGAAGTTCCCGACGATCGAGCCGGACTCCGCGGACGTCAGCCACCACCCGTTCGCGGACGAGATCGCGCACTTCATCGACTGCATCGAGCAGAACGTCGAGTCGCACGCCTCGATCCACGACACGTACAAGACGATGGCCGTGTGCTTCGCGATCGACGAGTCGGCTGCGAGCGGCGGCCAGCCGACGAAGGTCAACCTGGCGTAGCGGCGACCGCTAGCGCGTTCCCGACGGCGCGGGGGCGGGGGAGGCGCCCCCCCCCCCCCCCCGGGAGAAAAAACGGTGGTTT
>CAYJLE010000022.1:14921-52841 GCA_964370985.1 uncultured Gaiellales bacterium
CCCCGGGGGGTCAAATCAAGGTGGGTTTGGCGGCGACGACGGTGTCGGGGCGGGCGACGACCGGGATCAGCCGCCACTTGTCGAACGCGGTGCACGGGTGGGAGATCCCGCAGCCGACGAGGTCGCCGACGGCGAGTGGATCGTCGGGGGGAACGCGCAGGTAGGCGTGCTGGTCGTTCGTGTCCGTGACGGTCATCCGCCCGCGCACGTCGCGCAGGGCGCCGCCGGACGCGACGTGCAGCGGCACCGGCAGGTCGATGTCGTAGGGGGCGTCGCGCTTGCCGAGCAGGAGGAGCGCGAGGTCGGGCTCCGGGCGGGAGAGGACGGCGCCCCAGGCCTCGAGCGCCGCCACGAGGCGCGGGCCGCCGGCGGAGCGGCCGCCGAGCGGCGAGAGGTGGTCGTAGAACGCCGAGTCGTGCGTGACGTAGCAGCCGCTGCGCAGGACGAGCCGCACGGGAAGCCCCGCGATCGGCGTGGCGAGCCGCTCCGCGACGCGGTCGAAGAACGCGCTGCCGCCCGCGGAGACGATCACCTCCGTCCGGCCGGCGAATGCGCCCTCCTCGGCGAGCGCCGCGACGAGCTCGCGCAGCCGGTCGAGGAAGCCGTCGATCTCGGCGAGCACATCGTCGCCGTGGAGGATCCCCTCGTAGCCCTCGACGCCGGCCAGCTCGAGCCCCGGCGCCGCGGCGACCGACCGGGCGACGGCGAGCGCTTCCTCCTCGTTGCGGGCGCCGGTGCGGCCCCCGGAGAGGCCGAGCTCGACGAGCACGCGGATCGGCCTGCCGGATCCGGCAGACGCCGCGAGCGCCTCGACCGCCGCGACCGAGTCGGCGAGGCAGAGGAAGTCGAACGCCGGGTCGGCCGCGAGCTCTGACGCGACCCAGCGGATCGAGACGGGCTCCACCAGCTCGTTCGCGAGCAGGATCCGCTCGACGCCGAACGCGCGCGCCACCCGCGCCTGGGCGACGTTCGCGACCGTGATCCCCCAGGCGCCGGCCGCGAGCTGGCGCGCCCACAGCTCCGGGCACATCGTCGTCTTGCCGTGCGGGGCGAGCGAGATCCCGCGCTCCGCGCACCAGCGCGCCATCAGGTCGAGGTTGTGGGCGAGCGCGCTCTCCTTCAGCACCATGACCGGCGCCGGGAGGTCGTCCGCGAGCAGGCTCCAGCCCCGCCGTCCGACCGTCGCGGGCGTGACGTTCCCGTCCGGGGGAAATCCCTTGTACCGCCAGTCGATCGGCTCGTCGCGCAAGCGGGCCAGGGCGTCGTCGCGCATCGAGTGATTCTAAGATCTCTCACGAACCGGCGAGAGGGGAGACACATGCGCTTCGCGGATCGGACAGTGCTCGTCACGGGGGCGGCAATGGGGATCGGCAACGCGATGGCGCGGCGCTTCGCGGCCGAGGGAGCGGCGGTCGTGATCGGCGACGTGCTCGGCGACAAGGCGCTCGCCGCTGCGGCGGAGATCGAGGCCGCCGGCGGCCGGGCGCTCGCCGTGCGGGCCGACGTGACGGTCGAAGCCGAGGTCGACACTCTCGTCGCGGCGGCCGAGGAGGCGTACGGTAGCGTCGACGTGCTCGTCAACAACGCCTACTCATGCGAGGGCGACAACGTGGCCCTGATGGACGAGGAGACGTGGGAGCAGGACATCGCCGGGGTGCTGCGCAGCGCCTTCCTCTGCTCGCGGCGGGTGCTGCGCGGGATGATCGAGCGGCGGCGCGGCGTGATCGTGAACATCGCCTCCGTCAACGGGCTCGCCTACTTCGGCAACGAGGCCTACAGCGCCGGCAAGGCCGGCCTGATCAACCTGACCGAGTCGATCGCCGTCCGCTACGGCCGCTACGGCGTCCGGGCGGTCGCGGTCGCGCCCGGGTCGATCGCGACGGCGGCGTGGCAGGAGCGGGTCGAGAAGGAGCCGGACGTGCTCGAGCGGCTCGTCAAGTGGTACCCGCTCGGCCGGGTCGGCACGCCCGACGACGTCGCGAGCGCGGCCCTGTTTCTCGCCTCGGACGAGGCTGCCTGGATCTCCGGGGTCACGCTCCGGGTCGACGGCGGCCTGCTCGCCGGCAACCAGGTGATGGTCGACGAGCTGCTCGTCGAGTCCCGGGACGCGGAGCTATGAGCCTCGATCTCGTGATCCGCGGCGGCCGCGTGATCGACGGGGCCGGCAACCCCTGGTTTCACGCCGACGTCGGTGTCCGCGCCGGGCGGATCGAGGCGGTCGGCCGGCTGGCCGGCGCCGCCGCCGCCCGCACGATCGACGCGGACGGGCTCGTCGTCTGCCCGGGCTTCGTCGACATGCACACCCACTCCGACCTCCAGCTGCTCTCCAACCCGCCCCACGAGGCGAAGGCGCGCCAGGGCGTCACCCTCGACGTGCTCGGCCAGGACGGGCTCTCCTACGCCCCCGTCGACGAGCGGACGCTCGCCGAGCTGCGGGTCGCGCTCGCGGGCTGGAACGAGGATCCGCCCGGCTTCGACTGGGACTGGCGCAGCGTGGGCGAATACCTCGACCGCCTCGACCGCGGGATCGCGATCAACGCCTGCTACCTCGTCCCCCACGGCACCGTGCGGATGCTCGCGATGGGCCTCGACGACCGCGCGCCCACCGACGGGGAGCTCGCCGAGATGAAGCGGCTCGTGCGCGAGGGGATCGAGCAGGGGGCCGTCGGCCTCTCCTCGGGGCTCACGTACGCGCCGGGCATGTACGCGACCGACGACGAGCTCGTCGAGCTCTGCTCCGTTCTGCGCGACACGGGCGGCTACTACACGCCCCATCACAGAAACTACGGCTCCCACTCGCTCGAGGCCTACCGCGCCTGCATCGAGATCGTCCGGCGCGCCCGCGTCCCGCTCCACTACGCGCACGCGCACCTCGGCTTCCCGGTCAACCGCGGCAAGGCGCCGGAGCTGCTCGCCATGATCGACGCGGCGCGGCGCGACGGGCTCGACGTGACGATGGACACCTACCCCTACCTCGCCGGCAACACGTACCTGCACGCGTACCTGCCGGGCTGGGTGCTCGCCGGCGGCCCCGAGGAGGCGATCGTCCGGCTACGCAACCCCGAGCTGCGCGAGCGGATCCGGGTGGAGATGGAGGAGACCGGCTCCGACGGTGCGCACGGCGTGCCGCTCGACTGGCCCGCTCACGTGATCAGCGGGACGGCGAGCCCCGAGAACGCCCGCTGGGTCGGCAAGACGGTCGCCGACGCGGCGGCGGAGGCCGGCAAGCGGCCGATCGACTTCTACTGCGAGCTCGTCGCGGACGACCGGCTCGGGGCGGCGGTCGTGTCCCACATCGGCAACGAGGAGAACGTGCGCGCGATCATGCAGCACCCGGCGCACATGGCCGGCAGCGATGGCATCCTCGTCGGCGAGCGGCCGCACCCGCGCGGCTGGGGGACGTTCCCGCGCTACCTCGCCGTCTACGTGCGCGAGCTCGGGATCCTGACCTGGGAGCAGGCGATCCGCAAGCTGACGTCCCTGCCCGCGCAGCGCCTCGGCTTCCCCGACCGCGGCCTCGTGCGGCCCGGAATGGCGGCCGACCTCGTCTGCCTCGACCCCGAGACCGTCCGCGACACCGCCACTTACGAGGAGCCGAGAAGCTTCCCCGAGGGGATCCCGTACGTGGTCGTCAACGGCCGGCTCGTCGTCGATGAGGGCCGCCACACCGGCGACCTGCCGGGGCGGGCGCTCCGCTTCGGTCGCTGATCGAGGCTCAGCGCTCGCTCGCCGCCGCGCGCGCCTCGCGGATCCGGTCGAGCACGGCGAGCGGCGCGAAGCCGTAGTGGTACAGGTCGACCCGCTCGAGCCCGCGCTCGCGCGCGAGCGCGAGCTTCGCGGCGAGGTTGTCGGCGGAGTCGCAGTCGGGCAGCATCGGGCGCATCGCCGCCGCAAGTGTCCCGTCCGCCGGGAGCAGGGCGCGATAGGCGTCGAGGTCGAGCCGGATCCGCTCCGGGTCGGCGGCGTAGGCGATCGCCTCGAGCGAGCCGCAGGCCCGACCGACCTGCTCGGGATCGACGCCGAGCAGCCAGGCG
Organism: uncultured Gaiellales bacterium; assembly: GCA_964370985.1. GTDB lineage: Bacteria > Actinomycetota > Thermoleophilia > Gaiellales > Gaiellaceae > JAHDVS01. Next base: position 18,956 of record CAYJLE010000022.1, read on the forward strand.
ATCTCGGTCGCCGGGCCGCCCGTGGGCCGGCCGTCCGCGTAGCCCTTGATCGCGCCCGAGGCGTCCATGAAGGAAAGCGCCGCCCCCTCCGCGGCGGCGGCGGCCGCCACCTCGCCCGCCAGCGTCGCCACCGTCCGGTCGCGCGCGTCGAGGTAGGCGCCCAACTCGTCGCCCGCGAGCGCGCGGGCCTCCTCGCGGGAGAGATCGGCGCTCGCGTCCTCGCCGCCGTCGAAGACCCGCTGGATCTCCTCGCGGGCGAAGCGGTGCACCCCGGCCGCGTCGACGCCGGCCGCCTCCGCCGCCGCGAGGCAGTGGCGGCAGAAGCAGAGGCCGAGCAGGAAGCGTGTCCGCGCGCCCAGGTGGAGGAAGTAGCGCTCGTGGTGGTAGCCGTGCTCGAGCGGGTGGTAGTGGAGCGACTCCGCGACGATCGCCCTCATCCCGAGCCGCCCGATGTCGCCCGCGAGCGCGGCCGCGTAGGCGCGCACGTCCGGGTTCGCCGGGCACAGCTCGGTCAGGCAGGGATCGCCGAACGCGGTGCGCTCGGCGTGCTCCTCGCTGCCCCCGGCCGTCCAGTCCGTGTGCAGGAAGACCGTCCAGGCGTTGACGGCGAGCCCGCGCGCGGCCGCCCGCTCGCAGAGCGCCGCGAGCACGTCCGTCTCGCGGGCGAGCGCGCTCACGCGCGGCTGGATCGCGAGGCCGCGGTAGCGGGCCGGGTCGGGACGGAAGTAGGTGACGCCGCCTTCGAGGAAGCGGAGCTTGCGCACGGGGTTGTGCGGGAACAGGTCGCGCGCCTCGTGGTAGACGGCGGCGACCGTGACGCCGTCGAGGCCGGCCCGGTCCCGCACGTTGTCGAGCACCGTGTCGATGCCCTCGTCGTGCAGGTCGGTCGCGAACGCGAAGATGCAGGTGTCCACGCTGCGATGATTCCACCATGCCGGCAGGGGTTCTGACAACTGCGAGGAGCCTTCCGTGAGCCTGCGGCTCGGGATCGCCGGGATCTGGCACGAGACCAGCACGTTCGTGCCCGGCGAGACGACGCTCGCCGACTTCGAGGCGTACGGCCTCGCCGACGGGCCGGAGGCGATGCGCCGGCTCTTCGAGGGGACGGCAACCGAGGTCGGGGGCGCGCTCGAGGCGTGCGCCGCGCTCGGCCACGAGGCCGTGCCCTGCTTCTGGGCCGGGGCGGTCCCGGGCCCGACGGTCGGGGCGGAGGCCTGGGCCGCGCTCCGCGACCGGCTGCTGGCGTCGCTCGGGCGGGCGCTCCCGCTCGACGGGCTCGTGCTTGTGTTGCACGGCGCGCTGGTCGCCGCGGGCAGCGACGACGCCGAGTCCGAGCTGCTCGCCGCCGTGCGCGAGCGTGTCGGGTCGATCCCGATCGCGGTCGTGCTCGACCTCCACGGCAACCCGGGCGACGGGCTGATCGCCGACGCCGACATCCTGCTTGCGTACAACACTTACCCGCATGTCGACGCGGCCGAGCGGGCGGCTGCCGCGGTCGGGCTCCTGGCCGAGACGGTCGAGGGCTCGCTCGCCCCGATCGTGGCCGGGCGACGGGTGCCGCTCCTCTCCTGCCCGCTCGCCCAGGCGACGGACGCGGAGCCGATGGCGGGGCTGATGCGCTTGGCCCGTAGGGCCGAGGTGCGCCCCGGTGTCGCCGCCGTCGCGCTCCTGCCCGGGTACGCGTACGCCGACGTCGGGCGGCTCGGCTTCGCGGTCTGCGTGACCGGCGAGGATGCGGCCGCAAACGCGGCGGCGGACGAGCTGGCGGCGGAGGTCTGGGAGCGCAGGGAGGGGTTCCACGTCGAGCTCGCCGGGATCGAGGAGGCGGTCGGGCGGGCGCTCGCGGCCGCCGCTCCGGTCGTCCTCGCCGAGGTGTCGGACAACGTCGGGGGCGGCGCGCCCGGCGACGCCACCCACGTTGCCGGCGCGCTGATCGACGCCGGCGCCCGCGGCGCGGCGGCGGTGCTCCACGACCCGGCGGCCGCCGCGGAGGCGGTCGCGGCGGGGCGGGGCGCCGAGGTCGAGGTCGTCGCCGGCAGCCCGCCGCTTCTGCTGCACGGGCGCGTCGCGTTCGCGGGCGAGGCCCGCTACCGCCGCACCGGCAGCTACATGACCGGGAGCGAGGTCGACATGGGCGCCTGTGCGGTCGTCGACACGGGCGGCGTCGAGGTCGTGCTCACGTCGCGCCGGGTGATGCCGTTCGACGCGGACCATCTGCGCGCGGTCGGGGTCGAGCCCGCCGAGCGGCGGATCCTCGTCGCCAAGTCCGCGGTCGCCTGGCGGGCCGCGTTCGGCGACGTCGCCTCCGAGGCGATCCCCGTGGACACGCCGGGGCCGTGCACCTGCCGTCTCGAGACGCTCCCCTACGAGCGCAGACCGAGGCCGCTCTGGCCGCTCGACCTCGGTTGAGGCGGATGCGGCCTGCCGTCCCTTCGAGCTTGCAGCGGAAAGCACGATCTAGGCTACACTCGCCTTCCTGATGGGGTCAGGCACGAATGTCCGGAAGAGAGCAGTCGTTGCCGCCGTCGTGGGCGTCGGTGCAGGCGCGCTCACATTCGCAGGGCTGAGCGTTGGTGGCGGACGAACCCCGCGGACGGTTCCCCCACTCACCGCCGACCAGGTAGCCGTCGTGAAAGGTAAAGTCGTCGACTTTGCGGCGGCAAACGGGGATGCGCAGCCGACGAACGGCGTAGTGGTCGCGACGACGCGCAAGACAATAAATGATTTCGTTGGACCGGGTACTGTTGTCGACAGCGACCAGGACGTTCACGTGGCCGTGGTGGACGGAAAGTTCACCGCACACGGTGTCGGACCGCCAGGCGCAGATGAACCGACCGGCTCGGTTCTCTTCGTCGTCTACGACGCGACGACTGGAGAAGTCGTCGATTGGGGACTGTTACTAGCGAGGCCGGATGTTTCCCAGCTCGGTGAGGCGCAGCCGCTCGACCTAGACTAGTGGGCCGTGTCCGGGGTCAGACCCGGGCCATGTCCGTTCCGGCTATCCGACCACGATTGATCAGTGGCTCGCCGCAGGGCCTCGGTAGCGTGCCTCGTACCGACAAGGAGGCACCCAGGTGACCGCTCGACCGCTCCGGATCCTCGCTCTCGCCCTGCCGCTCCTGCTCGCCTGGGCCGCCCCCGCGGCGGCCACGTTCCCGGGCGCGAACGGGAAGATCGCCTGGAACAGCACCGGGCCCGACTCCGTCGGCGGCACCAGCGACATCTTCGTCGCCGACCCGCCGAGCGCCGCCGACCCCGACGGGGGCACGCCCGTGAACCTCACCCGCCACGCGGCGAACGACACGTCCCCCGACTGGTCTGCCGACGGGACGCGGATCGCGTTCGATTCCGACCGGGACGGGGACTGGGAGATCTACGTGATGGGCGCCGACGGGAGTGACGTCCGCCAGCTCACGTTCAACGGCGTCGACGACTTCTCCCCGTCCTTCTCGCCCGACGGGACGCGGATCGCCTTCTCCTCCGAGCGCAGCGGCGACTGGGAGATCTGGACGATGGCGGTCGACGGGACCGACCCGACGCAGCTGACGGCGTCCCCCGGCCGGGACAGCGAGGCGGCGTGGTCACCCGACGGATCGCAGATCGCGTTCGAGTCCGGGCGAGCCGGCAACCCCGACATCTGGGTCATGAACGCCGACGGCACGGGGCAGGCGAACCTCACACGCCATCCGGCGGACGACTGGTGGCCGTCCTGGTCCCCGGGCGGCGGGCTGCTCATGTTCGAGCGCTGGGGCCCCGGCACGTCCGAGGTCTACGCGATGGCTGCCGACGGGAGCGGCGTGCGCAACCTCACGCTGACCCCGGGCTCGATCGACCGGACCGCCGTGCTCTCCCCGGACGGGGCGCTCGTCGCCTACTCCGGCGACGCGCCGCTCGGGGCCCAGCGCGGGCTCTACTTCGGCCCCTCCCACAGCATCCGGCTCTACCTCCTCATCGCCCTCGCCAGTCTCTACGACACGATCGGCGCCTACGTCGGGGCCTCGTTCTTCGACCTGATCGCCGCGTTCGTGCTGGGCCCGGCAAGCCAGGGGGAGCTCGGCTTCCGCCCGGTCGGGTACGAACGGGCGGCCGCGGCGGGCCGGGCTCCGGACTCGCACCCGAGCTGGCAGCCGCTTCCGGCCGCCGACCTCGTCGTCGAGGCGACCGGTCCCGCGCGGGGCAAGCGCGGGGCGTGGCTCGCATACACGATCACCGCCGGCAGCCTCCGCTCCGGGCTCCCGGTCGACGGCGCTGTCCTGACCGCGACCGCGTCGTACGCGGTCACCGCCTCCCGGCTCCCGGACGGCTGCGCGGCGAAGGGCAAGCGCGTCCGCTGCGCCCTCGGAACGCTCGAGCCGTGGTCGAGCGACACCCTCGAGCTGCGCCTGCGGGCGCCCTCGAAGCAGGGGAAGGTGACCCTGAAGGTCGCCCTGACCGGCTCCTTCCCCGACCCTGGGCCGGCTCCCAACCGGGTGACGGTGAAGACGAGCGTCCGCTGAGCTGTTCAATCAGCTTGACGCCGGTTTAGCCAGGGTGGTAAGAAGGCCGCGCCGGGGCAAACCCGATCGAGGAGGGAAGAACGTGACGCATCCCCTAGCCGGACACACGAACAGCTACCACTCCTACTCGTTCGAGGAGGCGCTCTCCGGGATCGCCGAGGCGGGCTACAAGGGGGTCGAGCTTTCGGCCGTGCCCGGCTGGACCGAGCACGTCGAGCTCGACGCGCCGATGGCCGAGGTGCGCAACCGGCTCGATCACTACGGGCTGACGCCGGTGTCGATCTCGGGCCACTCGGACCTGACCACGAAGGAGGGGCTCGCGCACGGGATCAGGGTCGTGCGCTGGGCGGCCGACTTCGGCCTCACGATCGTCAACACCGCGATCGGAGGCCACTGGTCGGAGGAGGAGAACGAGGAAGCGTTCCTCGAGAACATCGGCGAGCTCGCCGACGAGGCGAAGGCCGCGGGCGTCGTCGTCGCGCTCGAGATCCACGGCGACATCATGGCCTCCGGCGCCGTCACGCTGCCCCTGATGGAGCGGATCGGGCGCGAGGAGATCCGCGTCAACTACGACACCGCGAACTGCGAGTTCTACGGCGGCGTCGCGGCCGTCGACGACATCCCGGCGATCGCGCCCTACCTCGCCCACATCCACCTGAAGGACAAGATCGGCGGGCCGCGCGTGTGGAACTTCCCGGCGCCCGGGGAGGGCCACGTCGCCTTCGGCCGGGTGCTCGACGTGCTGCGTGCCTGCGGCTTCGACGGCCCCTGCGGGGTCGAGGTCGAGTTCACCGGCGAGCCGTGGCCGCCGCTCCCGGACGTGACGCGCGCGCTGAAAGGCGCCTGCGACCACCTGACCGCGCTCGGCTACTAGCAGCCCCCGGAAGGAGTAGCGATGAGCCGCTCGATCTTCATGCCGGAGATGACCCACCTCGAGGTGTCGGAGTACCTCGGGGGCGGCGGGAGCACCGTGATCGTCCCGGTCGGCTCGACCGAGGACCACGGCGACCACGGGCCACTCTGGACCGACGTCTACATCCCGCTCGAGATCGCCAAGCGCGCCGCCGGCGAGCTCCGTGCCCTCGTCGGCCCGCCCGTCCCGTTCGGGATCGCCCACGACCACCGCGGCGCCCCCGGCGTCGTCCACCTGCGCCTCGACACGTTCGTCTCTTTGCTCCGGGACGTCTGCCGCTCGCTGACCGACACCGGCTTCCGGCGGATCGTGCTCCTGAACGGCCACTACTGCAACTCCCACGCGATCGAGCTGGCGGTCGCCCAGTTCGCCGACGAGCTGCCGGAGGGCACCCGCGTCTACCCGTTCCCCTACTGGGCCGGCCTCGCGCCCGAGCAGGCGGAGCGCTACCTGTCCGGCTCGGCGGGCCTGCACGCGAACGTCGGCGAGACCTCGATCGTGCTCGCGATCGACGAGGGCCTCTGCGACATGGAGCGCGTCCGCGACTTCACGCCGGAGCTGCCGGAGCTGCGCACGAGCCCGTTCGCGCTGCTCGACCCGCTCTTCCTCGCCACCCCCGGCTCGTTCTGGGCGCTGCTCGAGGCGGGCGGCGGCGTCTGGGGGAAGCCGAGCGAGTCGACGGCCGAGCAGGGCGAGGAGTTCCTCACCTGGTGCACGGCCGCGGTCATCAACCTCGTGCGCGACATGGAGGACGTCCACGACCGGCTCGAGCCCACCTACTCGCGCACGCGGCCGGGGCGGGGAGGAGGCGGCGCGTGATCACCGTGGCGATCCTCGGCGGCGGCTTCATGGGGGCCGCCCACGCGAACAACTACCGGGCGCTCGGCGAGCGTGTCCGGGTCAAGACCGTCTGCTCGCGCACCGAGGAGAAGGCGCTGCGGGTCGCGGAGATCGTCGGCGCGGACGTGTCGACCGACCTCGCGGCAACGCTCGCCGACCCCGAGATCGACGCGGTCGACATCTGCCTGCCCACGCCGCTCCACCGCGAGGTCACCGAGCAGGCGTTCGCGCGGGGCAAGCACGTCTTTCTCGAGAAGCCGATCGCGCTCACGCTCGAGGACGCCGACGCGATCGTCGCCGCCGCCGCGGCGAGCGGCCGGGTGTTCATGGTCGGGCTCGTGCTGCGCTTCTGGCCGGAGTACGTCGAGCTGCAGCGGCGCGTCGCCGCGGGCGAGCTCGGCCGGCCGCTGGCCGCCTCCGCGCACCGGCTCTCGCCACCCGCGGACTGGGCCGACTGGTACGCGGATCCGGCGGTGTCGGGCGGGCCACCGATCGACCTGATGGTGCACGACTTCGACCAGATGAACTGGCTGTTCGGGACGCCACGCACCGTGTACGCGCGCTCCGTCTCGCTCGGCGACCCGTCCTACCCCGACCACGTCGTCGCGGTCGTCGGCTACGACGGCGCCGAGGCGGTCGTCGAGGGGAGCATGGCGATGCCCGGGACCTTCCCGTTCGCGAGTTCGATCCGGCTCCTCTGCGAGGGCGGCGTGGCCGAGTACGCGTTTCGCGCCGCGCCCGCCGAGGGCGGCGGCAACATCGGCGAGTCCGACCCGTCCGCGCGCGGCCTGCGCCTCTACCCGCGCGGCGGCGACCCCGAGGTCGTCCTGCTCGACCCGGTCGACCCCTGGGGGCCCGAGATCGAGGAGTTCGTCCGCTGCGTCGAGGAGGGCCGCCAGCCCGTCAACGGCACGGGCGAGCAGGCGCGGCTCGGGCTCGCGCTCTCGCTCGCCGCGAGCCGATCTCTGAAAAGCGGCCGCCCGGAGGCCGTCTAGGTGGACGCCCGCGACCGGGTGCTCGCGCGCGTCGAGGCGCTCCGCGACGACGCCGTCTCCCTGCTCCAGGAGCTCGTCCGGGTCGACTCGACGACGCCGACGCAGCCCGGGATCGACCGGGCCGACGTGATCGGCGGGGAGACTCGCGTCAACGAGATCCTGCAGGAGCGCTACCGGGGCGCGGGCCTCGAGACGCACTGGGTCGCCGAGGATCCGGAGCGTCGCAACCTCGTCGGCGTGCGCGCCGGCGCGGGCGGCGGGCGCTCGCTGATTCTGAACGCGCACGTCGACACGGTCGCTGCCGTCGACCCGGACGGCTGGCTCTGCGGCAGCCCCTGGAACCCGGAGCTCCGCGACGGGCGCCTCTACGGGCTCGGCTCGACCGACATGAAGGGCTCCGGGGTCGCCATGTGGATGGTCGCGCGGGCGCTCGAGGACGAGGGCGTGCGCCTCGCGGGCGAGCTGCAGCTTCACTCGGTGATCGGCGAGGAGATGATGGAGCACCACCTCGGCACGACCGCCGTCGTCCGGGCCGGCTTCCGCGCCGACGCGGCGATCGTGACCGAGCCGACCTCCTACCCGAAGCCGCTCACGGTCTCGCCGGTCGCGGCGGGCGCCTGGATCCTGCGGGTGGTCGTCCGCGGCAAGAGCAGCCACTGCGGCAACCGGCCGCTGACGATCCGCCCGGGCAGCCCCGGCGAGCCCATCGGCGTCAACGCGCTCGAGAAGGGGCTGCTCGTCCTCGAGTGGCTGCAGCAGCTCGAGCGCCAGTGGGGCCTGACGAAGAGCCACCCGCAGTTCTCGCCCGGCTTCTTCACGATCGGCCCGAACGTGTTCCGCTCCGACGCGGGCGTCCCGTTCCCGGCCTACATCCCCGACAAGGCCGTGATCGAGTATGTGATCTGGTACCCGCCGCAGGAGGACGCGGCCGACGTCGCCCGCCAGATCGAGGAGTACGTCCTGACCGCCTGCCGGCTCGACACCTGGCTAGCGGAAAACCCGCCCGTGTTCGAATGGCTGAACAACTGGCCGCCGATGGAGACCCCGTGGGAGCACCCGCTCGTGCAGACGCTCGTCTCGGCCCACGTTGGCGTCACGGGGACGCCGGTGCCGCCGCCGAGCCCGCAGTACCCGGTCAACTTCGGCGCCGCTTCCGATGGCTCGTTCTACGAGGACGAGGGGATCCCGTCCGTCGTCTACGGCCCCGGCAACCTCGAGATCGCCCACTGCAGGGACGAGCACGTCGACCTCGACGAGCTCGTGCTCGCCGCCCGGGTGCTGGCTGCTGCCGCGATCGACTGGTGCGGCCTCGAGGGGCGGCCAGCGGCCGCCCGGTTGGGGGCGGGTGGCGGGATTTGATTGAGCCGGTGCTGCAGCGGATCGAGGCGCGCCGCGAGGAGGCGGTCGAGCTGCTCGCGGAGCTCGTCCGCGTCAACAGCGTCAACCCGAACTACCCGGGCGTCGACCGCGCGGCGCTGATCGGCGGCGAGACCCGCGTCAACGAGATCCTGAAGGAGCGCTACGAGCGGGCCGGGCTCGAGACGCACTGGGTGTTCGAGGATCCCGAGCGCCGTGCGCTCGTCGGGGTCAGGGCGGGCGCCGGCGGCGGCCGCTCGCTGCTTCTGAACGGGCACGTCGACACGGTGCCGCCCGCCGCGGGGGGCGACTGGACGCACGGGAGCCCGTGGGAGCCGGTGATCATCGATGGATCCATGTACGGGCTCGGCTCGACCGACATGAAGGCCTCCGCGGTCGCGATGTGGCTCGTCGCGCAGGCGCTCGAGGACGCGGGCGTGCGGCTCGCGGGGGAGCTCCAGCTGCACTCGGTCGTCGGTGAGGAGACGGGGGAGTATCAGCTCGGCACGCTCGCGTGCGTCCGGGCGGGCTTCCGCGCCGACGGCGCGGTCGTGACCGAGCCTTCGAACCCGCCGCGGCCGCTCACGATCACGCCCGTGTCGGCCGGCTTCCTCTGGCTTCGGATCGTCGTCGAGGGCCTGAGCACGCACGCGGGAAACCGCCCGCTCGTGATCCGCCCCGGCGGGCCGGGCGAGGCGATCGGCGTGAACGCGCTCGAGAAGGGCGCGAAGCTCGTCCGGGCGCTCCAGGAGCTCGAGGAGCGGTGGGGGCTGACGAAGAGCCACCCGTACTTCTCGCCCGGCTGGTTCACGATCATGCCGGGGCTGTTCCACGCCGATCCGGGCGTCCCGTTCCCCGCCTACCTGCCGAACCGCGCCGAGCTGCACTGGGGGATCTGGTATCCGCCGCAGGAGAACGAGGAGGCGGTGATGCGGGAGATCCAGGAGCACGTGCTCGCCGCCTGCCGGCTCGACCCGTGGCTGGCGGCGCATCCGCCGAGCTTCGACTGGCCGCTTCGCTACCCGGGCCTGCAGACGTCGTGGGAGCACGAGCTGCCGCAGACGATGGCGCGGGCGTGGCAGCGGGTGACCGGCGAGCCGGTGCCGCCGCCGAGCCCGCAGTACCCGGTCAACTTCGGCGCGGCGATGGAGGGCACGTGGCTCGAGCGGGAGGGAATCCCGTCGATCGTGTTCGGCCCCGGCGACCTGCGGGTCGCGCACGCGAAGGACGAGCACGTGTCGCTCGACGAGATGATCGAGGCGGCGAAGGGGCTCGCCGCGTGCGCGATGGAGTGGTGCGGCGTCGCCTGAGCCGTGCCCGTGGGAACCGACCAGCGAGGGAGTGGAGCGCGAATGTCCTGGATCCAGACCGGCTCGTCGATCATCTTCCTGCCCTACACGCTCGAGCAGGCGCTGACGGGACTCGCGAGGGCGGGCTTCCGGAACGTCGAGATCGGCGCCGTCAAGGGGTTCCTCGAGCACCTCGACCCGGACGCGATCGACGACGCCGCGATCGAGAGCTGCCGGCGGCTGCTCGACGAGAACGGTCTCACCTGCGTGTCGATGAGCGGCCACGCGCAGCTTCACACCGATGAGGGCAAGCGCCGGCTCACGGACGTGCTGCGCGCCGGCCGCGAGCTCGGGATCCAGGTGCTGAACACGTTCACGGGCGACGCGGCGACGCCGGAGGAAGTCGAGACGTTCAAGGCGAACGTGCGCGAGATCGCGGACGAGGCGCAGGGCTACGGGATCCGCCTCTGCATCGAGACGGACTCGAACCTGCTGCCGACCGCCGAGATCGGGCGCGGCATCCTCGACGAGATCGACCACCCGTGGGTCCTGTTCAACTACGACCCCGGCAACGTCATCTACTACACGGGCGCCGACCCCTCGACCGACGTCGAGCACGCGCTCGACCGGCTCGGGCACTTCCACCTGAAGGATCAGCGCGGCGGCAAGGGCGTCGCCGACTTCCCGCCGCTCGGCGAGGGCGACGTCGACGTGCCCCACCTGCTGCGGCGCCTGCGCGAGACCGGCTTCTCCGGCCCCGTGTCGATGGAGATCGAGTTCACGAACTACGAGTGGCCCGACTGGGAGGCGTGCGTCGAGGCCGCGCGGCGCGGCAAGGCCTACTGGGACGGGCTCGGCCTGTAGGGCGGATCGTGGCTCTGCGGGTTGCGATCCTCGGCGCCGGCTTCGCCGGCACGTTCCACGCGCAGGCGTGGGCGCAGTGCGCGGGCGCGCAACTGGCGGCGGTCGTCGACTCGGAGCTCGCCCGGGCGCGCGAGGTGGCAGAGCGGTTCGGCGGCGAGCCGGCCGGGTCGCTCGAGCGGGCGCTCGCCGCGGACGTGGACATCGTCGACGTCTGCCTGCCCACCGCTCTCCACGAGCAGCCGACGCTCGCTGCCCTCGCTGCCGGCAAGCACGTGCTCTGCGAGAAGCCGATGGCCCTCGATCTCGCCTCCGCCGACCGGATGCTCGACGCCGCCCAGGAGGCGGGCGCGACGCTGATGGTCGCCCACGTCCTGCGCTTCTGGCCCGAGTACGAGCGCCTCGGCGAGCTGGCCGCGGAGGGTGAGCTGGGGCCGTTGCGGGCGCTCTCCTGCTCGCGGCTCGTCGCCACACCCGGCCCGTACGCGCCCTGGCTGCTCGATCCGCAGCGGGGGCTGGGGCTCGGCGAGGTGATCGTTCACGACCTCGACATCGCGGCGGCGTTGCTCGGCCGGTCCCGGTCGGTCGTCGCCACCGGTGTGCGCGACGAGACGGGCTGGTCGCACCTCCAGGTGCTGCTTCGCTTCGACGGGAACCGGGTCGCGACCGTCGAGGCCGGCTGGCACGTGCCGGAGGCGCAGCCGTTCGCCGCCACCTTCCGCGCCGTGTGCGAAAGCGGGATCGTCGAGTACGACTCGCGCCGGCAGCCAACGCTCTCGGTGGTGCGCGACGGGGGCGTCGAGGAGATCGACGCCGGCGCCGCGGGCAAGACCGAGGGCGGCCCCTGGGCGTTCGACGCGGCCGGCTACATCCGCGAGGTCGAGTACTTCGCTACCTGCGTGCGCGAGCGCCGCGAGCCGGAGCGCTGCCCGCCGGCGGCCGGACGGCAGGCGCTCGAGCTCACGCTCGCCGCGCTCGAGTCGGTAGCGGCGGGGGCGGAAATCACGCTCCCACCCGTGTTAGGGGCGGGTCCTGACCCGTGTAGGGGCGGGTCCTGACCCGCCCAAGTAACGGTCGCAACGCGGCGGTATACTCCGGCGCGTGCGGCTCCGGATCCTGGCCCTCGGAATCGGCGTTGGTGTTGCTCTGTTCGTCCCGGGCGGCGCGCACGCCGCCAGCGATTGCACGTGGACCGGCTGGCAACCGGCGGACGCCCCGGCGGGGACGCTGCTCGAGACGTGTGTGCTCGACCCGCTCGATCTCGGGCCCTGGGAGCCGCTCTACACGACCGTGAGCCTCGTCCCGTCGCGCAGCTACCGGCTGGTTGCGAGCGGCGTCGTGGCCGAGGTTCACCTGGACGACGTCTCGCAGTACTGGGAGGCGGACGCGGTCTACTGCCTGGAATCCCCGGGCTACGAACTTTACTGCGGCAATCCCGGTCAGGTCTTCCAGGGGTGGCCCGCCGGTGGAGCGCTCGGAGTGATCTGGGGGAACGGGTTCGACGCCTTCGGCAATCCGGCGCCGTTCTGGGAAGTCGACGGCGCGACGGGCGGGGCGCTCCCCGCGAGCCCGGTCCCGCCGCCCCTTTCGGCCGACAACGTCTACGAGGCGACGATCGCCGGCGTCTCCGGCAGTCTCGGCTTCCTGCAGCAGACGTTCGCGAACGTGGGCGAGCTCGCGGTCGAGGTGTACGTGGCCGGCGAGGCGCCCGTCGAGCCGCCCTCGCCGGGGGACGAGGATCCGCTCGAGTGCGACGGCAAGGACGCGACGATCACCCCGAACCCCGATGCGCCCGCGGGCTTCGCGATCTCGGGGACGGCGAGCGACGACGTGATCGTCGGCACCCCGGGGGCCGATCGCATCCTCGGCCTGGGCGGGAACGACACGATCTGCGGCTTCGGAGGGGACGACGAGCTGATCGGTGCCGAAGGGGACGACCTCCTGTATGGCGGTCTCGGCGACGACACGCTGGACGGCGGCGCCGGCGACGACTCCCTCTGGGGCGACTTCTTCTCCACGGGCGGCATCGGCGGCACCTACGTCGCGGAGGGGGGCAACGACCAGCTCTTCGGCGGCGACGGGAAGAACTACCTCGAGGGAGGTCCCGGGAACGACGAGCTGGTCGGCGGACCCGGCAAGGACGAGCTGCACGGCGGCTATCGCCAGGGGATCCTCGGGGTGCCCGAGAGCGCCATGAAGGGACCCGACGACGACCAGCTCGACGCGGGCGCGGATAAGGACCAGCTCTGGGGCGGCAAGGGAAACGACCTCCTGAACGCCGGGGCCGGGGACGACACGCTCAACGGCGGCTCGGGCAAGGACACGCTGAGCGGCAAGGAGGGAACGGACCGGCTCGAGGGCGGGACCGGCGACGACCGCCTGGACGGCGGGAGCGGCGGCGAGCACAAGTGGGTCAACGACCTCTTCGGCGACGTCACCTCGTACTTCGAGGCGGTCAGGGGCATCCGGCTCGACCTCGGCGCGGGCCTCGTCACCGGCGGCCTGGGACGCGACACGATCCGCGGGATCGAGTCGGTGATCGGCTCGCGCTACCGCGACATCCTCCGCGGCTCCGGCCGGCCGGACTGGCTCGCCGGCGATACGGGCCACGACGACCTCTACGGTCGCGGCGGCGGGGACACGCTGATCGGAGGCGCAGGGGACGACCTCCTGATCGGCGGCCCCGGCTCCGACAGCGCGTTCGGTGGTCCCGACACCGACGGCTGCTCCGCGGAGCGCCGGTACAAGTGCGAGCGCCTGCTGGTCGGCCCCGGCACTCGCTAGGCCTCCCTACGGGCCGAGAACCGGCAGCGTCACGCGCGACGGGTACGCGCGGCTGTGGAGCACGGTCTGGGTCGCCACGACGGCGCGCTCCGGCCCTTCCTTGCCGAGCGGGCCGCCGGTGTTCAGGTTGCGGTCCCAGTGGGGGAAGTCGGAGCTCGAGATGTCGAGCCGCAGCCGGTAGCCGGCCGGGACGCGCGCCCCGACCGGCCCGAGCGAGATCCGGTACTCCTCGACCCGCCCGGGCGTCAGGGGCTCGGGCGTCGAGAGAGAGCGGCGGAAGCGGGCGCGGGCGATTCCCTGCGTCAGGTTCACCGACTCGCCGTCCGGGCCGACCCTGCAGAGCTTCGCGGTGAAGTCCGTGTCGACGGCGGTCGAGGCCGCGTGGAGGGTGACCTGGACGTCCCCGACGAGATCGACGTCCTCGGGAAGCGGCGCGGACGTGTAGACGAGCGTGTCGCCCCAGCGCTCGGACGCGTGCTGCGACCGCGGCCCCATCGGGGTCAGGGCATCGTCGCAGCAGGAGTGCCCGCCCGCGCTCGCGACCGGCGCCAGCGGGTCGTAGACGAACACATCCGCCGGCTCCTCACCGGGCGGCTCGGGCGAGAGCGTCCCCTCCCCGTACTTCGAGTTGGCCCGCCCGCCGGAGTGGAGATACCAGTCGACCGGGCGCGCCCCTGACGGCGGCCAGCCGTCGAGGTCGCGCCAGCCGTCCCCGAGGACGTACACGATCGCGGGCGCGTCGAACACGCCGCTCGGGCGGTTCTTGACCACCTCGTCGAGGAACCGGAGTTGCCAGCCGTTGACCGCCTGTGGCCCCGCGTCCGCGCCGGCGCCGAGGAGCGGTTCCCAGGGCCCGTGCTGCCACGGCCCGACGAGCAGCTTCTGGCGGCCGGCGATGCCCCGGAAGTTGCGCACCGTGCCGGCGACGAAGATGTCGTACCAGCCGCCGACATGGAGGCCGGGCACCTGGATGCGCGAGTAGTCCTCGTCGAGGGCGGTGGCGCGCCAGTAGTCGTCGTAGCTCGGGTGCTCGAGCCAGTCGAAGTAGTAGGGGGCGTCGTCGCGGCTCAGCACGGGCGGCTCGAGGAGCGGCAGGTGCGAGAGCCAGTCCGTGCCGCCCGCGACCGCCTCCAGCCGGGAGATCTCGGGCCCGTCCCCCGCCGTCTGCGCCGTGTAGGCGGCCAGCCCGGCCGCCCAGCTCGCCGCGAACGCGAGGTTGAGCGCGCCCCCCTCGTACGTCCAGCCGTCGTAGAACTGCGACGCGGTCATGCCCGGGCAGATCGCGGCAAGGCTGGGCGGGCGCTCCGCCGCGGCGAGCAGCTGCACCGCTCCCGGGTACGAGAAGCCGTACATCGCCACGCGCCCGTCCGCGCCGGGAAGCCGGGCCGCCCACTCGACCGAGTCGTAGCCGTCCCTCGCCTCGTTCGCGAACGGGTAGAAGACGCCCTCCGAGCGGAAGCGGCCGCGGCAGTCCTGGACGACGACGACCCAGCCCTGCTTCGCCCACCACGAAGGGTGCAGGTAGCCCGAGCCGCCCTGCGCGTAGGTCTTGTCGTACGGGTTGCGCATCAGCAGAACCGGCCAGGGGCCATCGCCAGCCGGCCGGTAGACGTCCGCGCGGAGCGTGACCCCGTCGCGCATCCGCGCGGGCACGTCACGCTCGACGGTGATCTCGGGCGAACCCGGGAACGGCTCCGGCGCCATGTCAGCCCCTGACCCAGACCGGGTCGCCGGCGACGACGGTGCGCACCGGGGAGAAGTCCCCGTCGAGTATCGCCAGGTCGGCCCTGAACCCGGGTGCGAGCCGCCCGCGATCCGCGAGGCCGAGGACGCCGGCCGGCGTGAGGGTCGCCATCGCGGCCGCCTCGGTGAGCCCGAAACGGGCCGCCATCCGCGCGACGAGCGCGGCACCGCAGCGGTCGCCGCCGCGGAGCTTCCCCGTCGCCGGATCCTCCGCCGGCGGGGCAACCAGGTCGCTCGTGAGCGCGATGCGCATCGGCCCGGCGACGCGAAAGGTCACCTCCTCGGTCGCGGGGTGGAGGTGGCGCCCGTCGGCGATCATGCCGAGCGTGACGCGCTCGTCCGCGAGCAGGGTTCCGATCGCGGCCGGCTCCCGCCCGCGGAAGCCGCTCATCGCATTCCAGATGTGTGTCGCGAAGGATGCGCCCCGGTCGATCGCCGCCCGCGTCGTGTAGTGGTTCGTCCGCGTGTGGCCGATCGCCGCGACCGCCCCCGCGGCGACGATGCGGTCGATCGCCCCGAAGCCTCCCTCGACCTCGGGGGCGAGCGTGACCATCCGCACGCGCCCGGTCGCGAGCCAGCCGTCCAGTTCCGCGAGGTCGACGGGGCGGATGTGCTCGACTGCCTGGGCTCCGGCCTTCTCCGGGTTCAGGTACGGCCCCTCGACGTGCGCGCCGAGGCAGCACGGGTCGTCGGGGAGCGCCGCCAGGAAGCGCTCGACGGCGCCCGGCGGGGAGGTGCCGACGGTTGCCAGGTAGCCGGTCACGCCGTTCTCGGCGCAGCGGCCGGTGTCGTAGACCTGGAGGTCGACGAAGCCGGGGAAGACGAGCGGCGCCTCGAGCGGCTCGTCGGTCTGGTCGACCGCCGCGATCAGCCCGTCCTCGATCCTGAGCACGCCCGGCCGCGCGCCGTCGATCGGGTCGACGAGGAGTCCCGCCAGCTCGCGTGCCATGGGGCGGATTCTCGCGGACCCGGGGTCGGGCGGCGCCGTCCACCGTGAGCGAACAGGTGTTCGTCCGGAGCCCTGGCTAGACTAGCCGCGATGGCCGCCGGCGAGATCGTCGTCCTCGGCGCCCGCGAGCACAACCTGAAGGACATCGCCGTCCGGCTGCCGCGGAACGCCTTGATCTGCATCACCGGGCTCTCGGGCTCGGGGAAGTCGTCGCTCGCGTTCGACACGATCTACGCGGAGGGCCAGCGCCGCTACGTCGAGTCCCTGTCCGCGTACGCGCGCCAGTTCCTCCAGATGATGGAGAAGCCGGACGTGGACTCGATCGAGGGTCTCTCGCCCGCGATCTCGATCGACCAGAAGACGACGTCGCGCAACCCGCGCTCCACCGTCGGCACCGTCACGGAGATCTACGACTACCTGCGCCTGCTCTACGCGCGCGCCGGCCGCCCGCACTGCCCGGTCTGCGGCCGCGCGATCGCCGGCCAGTCGGTCGAGACGATCGTCGACCAGGTGCTCCAGCTCCCGGAGGGGACCAAGTACACGGTCAACGCCCCGGTGGTGCGCGACCGCAAGGGGGAGTTCCGCGACCTCCTCCAGGGCCTGCGCGACGAGGGCTTCACCCGCGTCAGGGTCGACGGGAAGCAGCGGCTGCTCGAGGAGGAGATCGAGCTCGACAAGAAGTACAAGCATGCGATCGACGTGGTCGTCGACCGGCTCGTCGCGAAGCCTGACCTGCGCCACCGCCTGACCGACTCGATCGAGACTGCGCTCGCGCTCGCCGACCGGCTCGTGACGATCGACGTCGTGGACGGGGAGGAGCTGACGTTCTCCGAGCGGTTCGCCTGCCCCGAGCACGGCGCCGGCCTGCCCGAGCTCGAGCCGCGCGTGTTCTCGTTCAACTCGCCGCACGGCGCCTGCCCGCGCTGCACCGGCCTCGGCCACCAGCAGGAGATCGACCCCGACCTGCTCGTGCCCGACCCGACCCAGCCGGTCGGAAGCGCCCTCGTGCCCTGGTCGGTCGGCGGCTCCTCCTTCTACGAGTCGGTCGTGCAGGCGATCGCCGACCGCTACGAGCTCGACCTCGACACGCCCTGGTGCGACCTCCCCGAGGACGCGCAGCGGCTGTTCCTGCGCGGGACGGGCGGCGAGCGGGTCTACGTCCAGTACCGCAACCGGATGGGCCGCAAGCGCTCCTACATGCTCGCCTGGGAGGGGATCGTCACGAACCTCGAGCGCCGCTACAAGGAGACGGACTCCGCGACGCAGCGCGAGCGGATCGAGGAGTACATGTCCGCCCGGCCGTGCTCGGCCTGCCACGGCGCCCGCCTGAAGCCGGAGGTGCTCGCGGTCACCGTCGGCGGCCTCAACATCCACGAGCTGACCCGGAAGTCGGTGCGGGCGGCGATCGAGTTCGTGGACGGGCTCGCGCTGTCGGAGCGGGAGCGTCACATCGCCGTCCGGATCCTGAAGGAGATCCGCGAGCGGCTGACGTTCCTGAACGACGTCGGTGTCGGCTACCTCCAGCTCGACCGGGCGGCCGCGACGCTGTCGGGCGGCGAGGCGCAGCGCCTGCGGCTCGCGACGCAGATCGGCTCCCAGCTCGTGGGCGTCCTCTACATCCTCGACGAGCCCTCGATCGGCCTGCACCAGCGCGACAACGACCGGCTGATCCGCACGCTCGAGAGCCTCAAGGAGATCGGCAACACCGTCCTCGTCGTCGAGCACGACGAGCAGATGATGCGCGCCGCCGACCAGCTCGTGGACATGGGCCCGGGGGCGGGCGAGCACGGCGGCCGGGTCGTCGCGCAGGGGTCGGCGGCGGAGGTGGCGCTGGTCGAGGGGTCGGTGACGGGGCAGTTCCTGTCCGGCGCGCGGCGGATCGCGGTGCCGCCGCGCCGCACCCACGACGCGGGCGTGTTTCGCGTTCTGGGGGCGCGGATGCACAACCTGAAGGGGATCGACGTCGAGTTCCCGGTCGGGAAGCTCGTCTGCGTGACCGGCGTGTCCGGGTCGGGGAAGTCGACGCTCGTGAACGAGATCGTCTACAAGGCGCTCGCGAACCGGCTCAGCCGGGTGCGGGTGAAGCCGGGCGAGCACGACGCGGTCGAGGGGATCGAGTGCTTCGACAAGGTGATCGACATCGACCAGTCGCCGATCGGGCGGACGCCGAGGTCGAACCCGGCGACGTACACGAAGCTGTTCGACCACATCCGCGATCTGTACGCGCAGACACCGGATGCGAAGGTGCGGGGCTACCGGCCGGGGCGGTTCTCGTTCAACGTGCGGGGCGGGCGCTGCGAGACGTGCAAGGGCGACGGGACGATCAAGATCGAGATGCATTTCCTGCCGGACGTGTACGTGACCTGCGAGACCTGTCACGGGCGCCGCTACAACCGCGAGACCCTGGAGGTGCGCTTCAAGGGCAAGAACGTCGCTGACGTGCTCGAGATGTCGGTGGAGGAGGCGCTCCAGTTCTTCGCGAAGATCCCGAAGCTGCGCCGGCGGCTCCAGACGCTCCATGACGTGGGGCTCGACTACGTGAAGCTGGGGCAGCCGGCGACGACGCTCTCGGGCGGCGAGGCGCAGCGGGTGAAGCTGTCGGCGGAGCTGTCGAAGGTGGCGACGGGCAGGACGCTCTACATCCTCGACGAGCCCACGACGGGGCTTCACTTCGCGGATATCGAGAAGCTGCTCGAGGTGCTGCAGCGGCTGGTCGACTCGGGCAATACGGTGCTCGTGATCGAGCACAACCTGGACGTGATCAAGCAGGCCGACTGGGTCGTCGATCTCGGCCCGGAAGGCGGCGACGAGGGCGGCGAGCTGATCGCGTGCGGCACCCCGGAGGAGGTGGCGCGGGTCGAGGGCAGCTTCACGGGGCGGTTCCTGCGCGACGTGCTGGCCGAGGTGGCCGCCGCCGCGGCTGCGTGAGCGACTTCGGGCGGCACCCTTTCGAGTCGTTCTAGGATCCCCCGTTGCGCGCGGGGGCAGCTGCTCGAGCGGAGACAGGGGTTCACGTGCCGCTACGCGCGGGAGCGTCTCTTCTACCTCGAGATCCTGGAGCAGCTCGAGCGCTATGTCGACGGCCTGCGCCGGGCCGGCGTGCCGCGGTAGCGGGAGCCGCTCCGTGCGGCTCAGCCGTCCGCCGGCAGCAGCACGAAGGGGCGGCCGTCCCGGGCCTGCAGCGCCCGGAAGTGGCGCTCGTCGAGCGTCAGGATCCGCTCCGTCCCGTAGCGGGCGGCGAGGACGACGAGCGATGCGTCGGCGAGCCCGAGCTCGAGGTCGCGGTAGCGGTGGATCACCTTTGCTGCCTCGGCCACGTCTTCCGCCCCGAACGGAGCGAGCTCGTACGCCTCGCTCGCGACCTGGTCGAGGAGGGCAAGCTCGGCGCGGACGCTCCCCCGCGTGCGCGTCAGGTAGTCCAGCTCGGCGAGCACGAAGGGGGAGAGGACGTAGGGCGGGGTCTCGGCGGCGAGCGCGGCCCGGGCGGGCCCGTGGTGAGCCTGGTCGGGGCTCAGCGCCGCGAGCAGCCCGCTCGTGTCGAGGAGTATCAACGCTCTCCGAAGCCTCGCATCGCCTCGTCCAAGTCCTCGGCGGGCGCGACCTCCCCGCTCGCGAAGAGCGGCAGTGTCGGGCGCGGGCGCTCCCGGCGGAGGTAGGCGTCGAGCGCGAGCCGAAGCACGTCCGCCTCGGAGCGCTCCTGCTCCCGAGCGACCCGCTCGAGCCGGCTCTTGAGCTCGTCCGGGAGGTACACGGTCGTCTTCCTCATCATGCCATACACGCTACCATACGTTGTCGTGGGCACGCTCGAGGAGCCGGAGCGCCGAGACCCGCGAGGCTCAGTCGTTGCTTCGGGTGCCCTCGCTCTGGGTGCCGACGTGCATTGGGTCAGCGTCGAAGAACAGTCCGCCGACCGTGCGCACGGTGGGGTAGTGGAGGTTCGCCTTGCACTCCGCCCGAGCTTGCTGCTCTTCCTCGGGGATCTGTTCCTCGCACAGCTTCTCCATGTCCATGCGGAACTTCTCGTCGACCTCCCCGCGCGACCAGCCGTGGAAGTCGATCTTGACGCCCGTGAACCTGTCGTACACGGTGTGGCCGCCGTAGCCGGCGTCGTGGACGTTGCAGGCGTCGACAAAGCTCACCTCGTAGGGCGTCCTGTCCTCCCCGTAGTACGTGCTGGTGTTGCCGAAGTAGTTCTCGGCGGCGACGACGGCGTCCCAGCCCTCCCCGCCGCAGCCGTTCGACACGCTTTCGATCGGCACGACCATCTTGATCCAGGCGCAGCTCGACCTCGGCGCGCCCGCGCTCTTGTTGCCGGCGGCGTCCTTCGCCCAGATGCAGAAGAACAGCGGGCCCTCGAGGCCGGCGGGCAGGTTCACGCGCCAGATCAGCTTCCGCCCGGTCGCCTTGCCCGAGTAGCTCGCGTTCCTGATGGACTGGCCGCCCTCGAAGAGCGTGATGCGGGCGTTGGCCCGGCCGCTGCCGTCCTTGACGCTGAACCCGAGCGTGATCCGCTCCCCGGGCCTCGTGAACCCCTTGAACGGCAACGCCCGCACCTTCGGCGGCGTGCAGTCCCGCGCCGCCGGTCTCGGCACGCCCGGCGGCGAGAACGCCCGGACGGAGCACGGGTCGGGATTGCCACCGCCGCCACCGGAGCGGTGGGCGGTGATGTCGAATTGGGCACCGTCTCCCCAATTGTCCGCCGACCACCAGCCGCTGAAGGACGTCCCGCCTGCGCTCAGCGTGAGCTCCAGCGGCCCCCCGGGAATGGCCGCGAACTCCGGGTTCGATTGCGTCCACCTGCCCCGCAAGACGTTGCCGGTGACGGTTCCCTCCATCGGCCCGGAGCCCCACACCGGGTCGCCGATCCAGTTGCCGGTGACGTGGTTGCCGTTCTGCACCCAGTTCGTCAGCTCGATGTCGTAGGTGGTGATCCACGTGCCTGCCCAGGGGCCGCCCTGCGCGCCGAGGGCCGAGACCGGGCCCAGCGCGCCTGCGGTGGCGGTCGGGGCCGGTGCGATGAGCACCGCCAACCCTGCGACGAGCGCTCCGGCGAGGACACGGCGAACGGGGAGAGACATGGTCGCGCTCCTGGAGTCCGACGTCGGGGCGAGCTATTCGGCTTCCGCTCGACCCGAACCCTTCCCGCCGGCCGCGCTCCCATCAAGGGCAATTGAGACGGTCCGGGCCGGCGCGCGGCTCGCTGCGTCCCCGCCCCTCAAGGTGGGGCGGCCGCTGCCGATAACCAGACGATGCAGCGCCTGCCAGCGCTTCTCCTCGGTCTTCTCGCGCTGCTCTGCGCCGCTACGCCCGCCTCGGCCGCGTCGGAGCTACCACCGCTGCCGGGCGGGGCGCCCGCGCAGCGGCCGAACATCGTCGTCGTGATGACCGACGACCAGACGCTCGAGTCGGTGCGCGTGATGGAGAACGTCGAGCGGCTGATCGCCGATGAGGGCGTCACGTTCGAGAGCTTCTTCACCACCTACTCGCTCTGCTGCCCGTCGCGCTCGACGTTCCTGACCGGCCAGTACCCGCACAACCACGGCGTGCTCGGGAACTACCCGCCGAACGGCGGCTACGGCGCTCTCGACTACTCGAACACGCTTCCCGTCTGGCTCCAGCGGGCCGGGTACAGGACGGCCCACTTCGGCAAGTGGCTGAACGGCTACGGCCAGGGCGGCAAGCGCAAGAAGAGGGAGATCCCGGCGGGGTGGACCGAGTGGTACGGGCTGATCGATCCGAAGACCTACCTCTACTACGGCTACACGTTGAACGAGAACGGCAAGCTCGAGACGTACCGCCGCAGGCCCGGGAACTACCAGACGGACGTGCTGACCGACAAGGCGGTCGCGGTGATCGAGCGGTTCGCCCGCCAGCGCAAGCCGTTCTTCCTCAACGTCGCCTACATGGCGCCGCACGCGACCGCGAGCGCCGGCGGCTCGCCGGCCACGCCCGCGCCGCGGCACGAGCACGCGTACGACGGGGAGCCGCTGCCTTCGAGTCCGAACGTCAACGAGGCGGACGTCTCCGACAAGCCGGCGGAGATCCAGGAGCTGTCGCTGATGACCGCGGAGGAGCTCGAGGAGGCGCGGGAGCGCTACGAGAGCCGCCTCGAGGCGCTGCTCGCGGTCGACGAGGGCATCGCCCGGATCGTGGCCGCGCTCCGGAAGGCGGGGGAGCTCGACAACACCGTCTTTGTGTTCACGTCCGACAACGGCTACTTCAGCGGCGAGCACCGCATCCAGGAAGGCAAGGTGCTCCCCTACGAGGAGTCGATCCGGATGCCCCTGATCGTCCGCGGCCCCGGATTTCCCACCGGCGCGGTGACCGAGGCGTTCGCCGCGAACATCGACCTCGCGCCCACGATCGTCGAGCTCGCCAGCGCCGCCGCGAGGCGCACACAGGACGGGCGCTCGCTCGTGCCGGTGCTCGAGGAGCCCGCGACGGCCTGGGAGCGCGACTTCCTGATCGAGGCCGGCCCCGACCCGTCCAGCGAGGACGAGTCCGAGGACGACCGCGCCGCCCAGTCATTCCTCGGCCTGCGCACCGACCGCTACCTGTACGTCGAGTACGGCACCGGCGAGCGCGAGCTCTACGACCTCCTGCTCGACCCGTTCCAGCTCGAGAGCCGCCACGCCGACCCGGCCTTCGACGCGATCGAGACCGACCTGGCCGCCCGGCTCGACGCGCTCAGGGACTGCGCGGGCAGCGCCTGCGGGTAGGCGGCGGCCCCGGCTACGACCGGGCGCTCTTCTTCGCCTTCGGCCGGTAGCAGAACTCGCTCTGCCCGAGCAGCCCGCCGTACTTCCCGGAGGAGAGGTACGGCCACACGTACCAGGCGTAGCAGCCCGTCGCGAGCGTGCGCCGCTTGCCCTCGAACGTCCAGCTCGAGCGGAGCGTGTAGCTCGTCCCCTTCGGGAAGACGCTCAGCACCTTGCGGTAGGAGCTCGCCGCCGCCGTCCGGGCGGAGTCGGAGCCCGCGTAGAAGAGCTGGAGGTTGTGGAGCTTCGCCCCGGACGTCTTCTTCCACGTCAGTTTCGGCGGTCGTGTCACCGTCGCGCCGTTCGGCGGCGTGAGCAGGAGCTGCGTCTTCGCGAGCACGACGATCGCGACGCCGACCGAGCGGTTGTCCGACTCGTCGTAGCTGACGAACAGGTAGCGGTACTGCTCGCCCTCGACGAGCCCCGAGTCCCGGAAGCTCGCCTTCTTGCCCTTGTAGACGACGGTGTCCGCCGCGCCCGCCTTGCCAGGTGACCTCGTCACCTCGACGTAGGCGAAGTCCCCGGCGCCCGGGTTCGACCACCGAAACAGGTAGGAGCGGTTCGCGGCGAGCGCGGCCAGCTTCTTCACGTTTCCGGGCGGCACCCGGTCGATCGCCTGGGGCTGGAGCGGGTTCGGCCCGACCTCGACCTTCGCGGTGGCGGTGGCGGCGTTGCCGCTCGCGTCGGTCGCCGTGAACGTGACGGTCGTGAAGCCGAGCTCGAACGTGGCCGGGGCGTCGCTTACGAGCTCGGGGGCCGTGTCGACGAGGTCGGCGGCGCTGACCCCGGCGAGGAACGCCGCGATCGCCGCGTCCGTCGCTGCCACCGGCGCCGTCGACTTGACGGCGATGTCGGCGGGAGGAGTCACGACCGGCGGCGTGCGGTCCTCGACGGTGACGTAGAACGTCGCGGAGCCCGTCTTCCCGCTCGAGTCCGTGGCCTGGCAGGTGACCGCGGTTCTCCCGAGCGCGAACACGCTCCCCGACGCCTTCGAGCAGGTCACGTTCGGGATGGTGCCGTCGACGTCGTCGATTGCCGCCACCGTTTGGTAGGTGACCGCGGCCCCGGACGGCCCGGTCGCCTCGACGGTCGTGTTCGCGGGCACGCTGACAACCGGGGCGCCCGCGTCTTGCACGGTCACGCTGAACGCGGCGGAGCCCCCGTTACCGGCCGCGTCCGTGGCGGAGCAGGTCACGGTGGTGGCGCCAAGCGGGAAGAGCGAGCCGGAAGCGGGCGAGCACGGGGCCGAGAGCGCGCCGTCGACGAGATCGCTCGCCGTCGCGGCGCCGAAGGAGACGATCGCGCCGTTCGCTCCCGTCGCGGCGACGGTCATGTTGCCCGGGGCCGTCACGACGGGCAGAGTCGTGTCCTCGACCGTGACGGTGAACGAGCCGCTGGCGGTCGCGCCGCCGCCGTCGGTGACCGAGCAGTCGACCGTCGTCGCCTTGACCGGGAACGGGAAGCCGGAGTCGGGGCCGCACGTCGGGGTCGGGTCGGGGTCGTCCTCCGGGTCGCTCGCGCTGGCCGTGAACGAGACGGAGGTCGTCGGCCCGGTCGCCTCGGTCGTGACGTTGCCGGGCAGGATCAGGGTCGGGGGCGTGTTCGGCGGCGCGGTCACGGTGACGAGGAAGTCCGCGCTGGAGGCGTTGCCGCTCAGGTCGGAGGCGCTGCAGCTCACGGTCACGGTCACCGTTGCCGTGAACCCGGATTCGGGCGCGCAGCTCACCGGCCGGTCGCCGTCGACGAGGTCGCTGGCGGTCGGCGTCGCGTACGTGACGGTTTGCCCGGCCGTTACGGTCGTGTCGTCGGGGACACCGCCGAGCGCGGGGCCGGTCGTGTCCTGAACCGTCACGCTGAAGCCGTGCGAGATCGGGTTGCCCTCCGAGTCGGAGCCGTTGCACGAGACACCGGTCGGTCCGAGCGCGAAGGGGCCGGGGCCGGGCGAGCAGGCGAGCACGATCGTGCCGTCCTCGGGATCGGTGGCGGTCACGGGCGACCAGGAGACCGAAGCGCCAGCCGGGCCGGTTGCCTCGGCGGTGATGTTCCCCTGGGTGGGCGGGTCGGGGGGTTCGGCGAGCGCGGTCGCGACGAGCACCGACGCGGTGGCGGCGACTGCGAGGGCGATGGCGAGCAGGCGTCTGGGCATGGGCGTGTCTAGCCGCCGGCGACGATCGCGACCACGAGGCCGATCGCGGCGCTGGCGAGCACCGCCGCCCCGATCAGCCCGATCTCGAGCCGCCTGGTCGCGAGCAGCTCCCCGAACGTGTTCGAGCGGACCGTCCAGGGCGGGATCGCCGCGACCCCGAGCAGGAGGACGGCCAGGCCGAGCAGCCCCAGCAGGACGGGGGCCGCGTTCGAGAGCGACGACGAGCCGCCGGCCGCCTGGGCCAGGGGCGGGGCGCTCGCCTGCGCAGCCGGCTCCGGCTCGATCGTGGGCACGTCGGCCACCGGCTCGGCCGTCGGCTCGGCCGCAGAGGGCCCGGTCGCCGCGGGCTCGGTGGCGACGTCGGCGCTTCCGGAGGCGCCAAAGGCGTTGAGGCCGTCGACCCAGATCCGCTCGGCCTGCGCCCGGAGCTCGAGCAGGTGCCTGCGCTCCCGTTCGGCCTCCTTCTGCTCGCGCTCGCGTTCCTTCTGCTCGCGCTCGCGCTCGCGCTGCGCGCGAAGCTCCGCGGCGGTCGGCCCGGAGGGCTCGGTCGGGGTCGTCTCGACCGCCGGGGTCGGGCTCGTGCCGCCCCCCGAGCTCGCGGGCGGGCTGGGCGGCGGCGCGGGTTCGGGCTCGGGGACGGGGTCGGGGCTGGGATCCGGACCGGTGTCGGCGGGCACCGTGATCGGCGGCTCCTGCGCGAAGCCCGCCGGCACGACCGCGAACGCGACTGCGAGCGCGACCGCTGCCGGGAGGACAGCGCGAACCACCCGGTGCAGCACCCGAAACCTCACCCCCCTGATCCGCGAGTCTACCCCCCGCCCGGGCCGGGTGAGGCCCGTCCCTCGACCGGATCGGCGACAATGCGCGGTATGGGCGAGCACCTCACCCCCGACCAGCGTGCCCGGCTCGTGACCGAGCTCGCCGCGCTCGAGGGGCCAGGCCGGGCCGAGATCGTGGATGCGATCAGGGTCGCTCGGGCGCACGGCGACCTCTCGGAGAACTTCGAGTACCACGCGGCGAAGAACGAGCAGGGGCTGCTCGAGCGGAGGATCACCATTCTCCGCTCGCGGCTCGAGAGCGCGGTGATCGTCGAGGGCGGCGCCTCCGGCGAGGTCTCCGTCGGCTCGCACGTGGTCGTGGAGGACGGAGACGGCGAGCGCCTCGAGCTCGAGGTGTCGAGCCTCGGCGGAGCCGGCGCCGTCTCGCCCGCGTCCCCGCTCGGGGTCGCGCTGCTCGGCAAGCGCGCTGGTGACACCGTCGATGTCCCGGCCCCA
This sequence comes from uncultured Gaiellales bacterium, assembly GCA_964370985.1. Taxonomy (GTDB): domain Bacteria; phylum Actinomycetota; class Thermoleophilia; order Gaiellales; family Gaiellaceae; genus JAHDVS01. Next base: position 45,360 of record CAYJLE010000022.1, read on the forward strand.
CGCGGGTCCTGGCGGGCGACGATCGTCGAGGTACGGGCGGCCAGCGCCGGCGGTACCCTGGCACCGTGACGGACGCTCCCGCTGCCCCCGCCGGCGATCTCGACCGGCTCTGGCTGCGCCGGGCCGTGCTCGTGCTGCGGCGGCCCCGCGAGGTGTTCGCCGCCATCGCCGACTCGGTCGAGGAGGACGACGAGGCCAGGCAGGAGCCGCTGCTTGCGCTGGTCCTGCTCGCCGGGGTCGCCGTGGTCGTGTCGCTCTCCGCGACGTCGCGCGAGCTGCTCGACGACCCCGAGGTGGACGGCGCCCTCGCCGCGGTGCTGCTGTTTCTCGCCGGGGCGCTCTACGGGATCGCCGGCTACTGGCTGGGCGGGCTCGCGCTCTACCTGGGCCTGCGCGGCACGCAGGTCGAGGACGGAACGTACCGGGAGTCGCGCCACCTGCTCGGGTACTCGCTCGCCCCGCTCGCCCTCTCGCTGTTCGTGATGCTCCCTGTGCGCCTGCTCGCGTTCGGCGACGACGGCTTCCGAAGCGGCGGCCGTGACGAGGGCGCGGGGGAGTGGGCGCTCACGGGCATCTCGCTCGCGTTTGTCGTCTGGTCGCTTGGGCTGCTCGTCGTCGGCATCCGGACCGTGTACGGGTGGACGACGATCCGCGCGCTCGGCGCGCTGCTCGTGACGTCGATGACGCTGCTCGGCCTCGGGCTCGTCGTCCTCGTCGTCGGCCGCGCGTAACGGCCCGTCCGGAGCGCTGGCCCACCGCGGCCGCCGACGATCTCGCTACAGTAGTTACGCGTCCCGGGTTTCCACTCCCGCAGGAACTCGCATCGTCTCTGCCCGGGCGCCAGGTGAACGCGAGTGCCCGATGCGCGGACGGCGAGGTCATTCGACGACGAAGCGGCAGCCCGCTACAGGCCCTGCAGCGTGAGTCGCGAACGCCGCTCGCGGGGAGCGTCGACAGAAGGGAAGGCTCGATGAGCTCCAAGCGACAGCAGACGATGGCGAAGATGATGCGCGAGCAGGCGCTCAGGGAGCGTCGCGCGAAGAAGCAGGAGAAGAAGGAAGCGGCGCGGAGCGCGAAGGCGGGCGAGACTCCGCTCGCGAGCGCGCCCGACGACGATCAGGCCGCAGTCGACTAGTTTCGGCGCCATGGCGCCGGGGTAGTGGGCTCATGGTCGTCGTCGCGAGCTAGCGTCCGCCACCCGGTGGAGCGCATCAGGTCGCGAGCGGCACGAGCTTCGAGCGCCTGAGGCTGCGGTCTCTCGTCACGAGTGGCGCGCCGTGCACGAGGCTCGTCGCAGCGATGAGCTCGTCGGCGGGGTCGCCGCGGACGTCGAGCCTCGAGATCGCCCGGCAGACCGCGAGCTCGAGCGGCCACACGTGCACCCGCGCGAGCGCTCGCTCGAGCTCGGTGTCCTCGAGATCGACCTCGATCCGGCCGAGCTGCGCGAGCTTTGCGATCTCCCAGAGGACGATCGCGGAGATGCCCCAGGCCTCGCGGCGCAGGAGCGCCTCCTCAGGGGGCGTGAGGGTTCCGCCGAGCGCGTGCAGGAGGACGTGCGTGTCCAGGTTGAGCATCCCAGCGCGCTCCCGTCGAGAGGATGTCGCCCGTGATCCGGAGCTTGCCCGCGAGGCTCCCGATCAGCTCGCCGGAGTCGGAGCCGATCGGGATCAGCCGGGCGACAGGGCGTCCGCGCTTCGTGATGATCAGCCCCTCGGGATCGACCCCGTCCAGGATCGAGAGGCACTGCTCCTTGAACTTCGCGGCTGCGATCGTCTTCACACGGCGATGGTAGCACCTGGACGTCTGAAATGACCAGACGTCAAAACCGGCCATGTCCCGTCCGCTCAGTCGTTGCCGCGGTGTCCTTCGTCCTGCGTGCCGATGCTCCTCAGGTCGGCGTCGAAGAACAGGCCGCCGAACGTACGGACGGTCGCGAAGCGGAAGTTCGAGGCGCATTCGGCGCGGGCGGCCGTCTCCTCCGCCGGGATCCTGTCCTCGCAGAGCGTCGCCATGTCCCGGGCGAACTTGGCGTCGATCTCGGAGCGCGACCAGTCGTGGAAGCTGACTTTCTCGCCGCTGAACCGGTCGTAGACGGCGTAGCCGCCGTAGCCGGCGTCGTGGAGGTTGCAGGCTTCGGTGAAGTCGACGACGTAGGGCGTGCCGTCCTCCCCGTAGTAGGTGCTCGTGTTGCCGAAGGTGTTCTCGATCGCCTCGAGATCCTCCCAGCCCTTGCCGCCGCAGCCGTTCGAGACCCTGGCGATGTCGACGACCAGCTTCACCCACGTGCAGCTCGAGCGGGGAGCGCCCACGCTCTTGGTGCCCGCGGCGTCCTGCGCCCAGAGGCAGAAGTAGAGCGGGCCCTTCAGGTCGGCGGCGAGCAGCACGTTCTTCCAGGCCTTCTTCTTCCCGGTGGCCTTGCCCTTGTAGACCCCCCGCTTGTACGCCTTGCCGCCTTCGTAGAGCGTCAGCTTGGCGGTCGCCCGGCCGCTGTCGTCCTTGACGCGGAAGTTGAGGGAGATCCGCGTGGCCGGCTTCGCGAACCCGTTGAAGCGGTAGGCCACGACCTCCGGCGGGGTGCCGGTCGGATCCTCGCCGCGGATTCCGCGTGCGTAGGCGTTCATGCTGCTCGTGCCGTCGTCCGAGCTCCACGAGAAGGTTGCCTCCCAGGAGATCTGCTCCGCGTCCAGGGTCAGCTCGAACGTGCGCGTTCCCCCGGCGAGCCATTCGGGGTCGAGGCTTTCCTGTGGCGCGGCGGTCCAGGTGCCGGTGACGACGAGCCCGGCGGCCGTTCCGGTGAACTGCAGCTCCGCGAGTCCGGCCCCCCAGGGCTCGATCCAGACGCTGCCGGTGACCTGGTCGTTCCACTGGATCCAGGTCAGCTCCTTGTCGCCGTGGAAGTACGTCTCCTGGATCCACTCGCCGCCCCACCCTTCCGCCTGCGCCGTGCCGGAGGCGGTCGGGGCCGCCCCCAGTGCAATCAGGGCGGCGAGGACGCCGCTGAGAATGGCTCGACGGGCGGTGAGGCGCATGTCGCGCTCCGAATCCTCCGCCCCTGGCGAGCCGGCGTGAAGGGCAATCCTGATCAGGGCCGGGCTGGTGCCTCGTCCGCGGCCTCGACGAGCCGGCAGAGGGCGTTGACGAGCACCAGCTCCTCGAGCGAGCCGCAGCGGGCGTCGAGGAGCCGCGGCGAGCAGGCGAGCACGGCGAGGCACTGCGCGCGCGAGATCGCGACGTTGAGGCGGTTGCGCGAGAACAGGAACTCGAGGTTGCGCGGGACGTCCTCGCCGCTCGAGGTCGCCATCGAGAAGAAGACGACCGGCGCCTGCTGGCCCTGGAACTTGTCGACCGTGCCGGCCGCAACGCCCGCGGGGAGCACGCGACGAAGCTCGTGCACCTGCGCGTTGTAGGGGGCGACGACCATGAAGTCTTGGTCGCGGAGTTCCCCCATGCTCCCGTCCTCGTCGGTGAACGTGCCCCCGAGCAGCCGGTCGATCTCGGCGGCGATCCGCTCGGCCTCCTCGGGCGAGGAGGCGGCGTTGCCGTCGTGCTCGACCTTCAGGTAGCGGATCCCGGTGCCGAACGACGTGGTGCGCGCGGCCGCCGCCGGCTGCGAGCTGAGCCGGCCGGCATAGACGAGGTCGGAGACGAACCGGCAGACGTCCGGATGCATGCGCCAGCTCGCCTCGAGGAAGACGCCCCGATCCTCGGGAATCGTCGCGTCGCCGCCGAGCAGGTGCTCGAGCACCGAGCGGCCGGAGCCGCCCGGGTGGGCTCCCTGCGAGACCTGGGCGAGCTGGAGCGGGTCGCCGAGCAGGATCAGGTTGCGGGCGGCGGTGCCGACGGCGATCGCGTCGGCGAGCGAGACCTGCCCGGCCTCGTCGATCACGAGATGGTCGAGCGTGCCGTCCAGTTCCTCGCGCGAGAGCACCCAGGCGGTCCCGGCGATGAGCCGCACGTCCGGGTCGGTGAGGCGGGCGAGCTCGGTCGTGTTCCCGATCCAGTCGCCGTCGTACTCCGTCTCCTCGCCGTCGCTCGACTTCTTCAACCCGGTGAAGCTCCTGCCCTGCCGCTTCGCCTCGCGCTCGATCGCGGCGAGCAGGTTGTGGATCACCTTGTGGCTCTGCGCGGTGACGCCGACCCGGTGGCCGTGCGCGAGCAGGTCGACGACGATCTCGGCGCCGCGCCAGGTCTTGCCGGTCCCGGGCGGGCCCTGCACGAACAGGTAGCTCCCGTCGAGCGACCGGGCGAGCGCGGCGATCTCGGCCGGCTCGACGGTCTGGATCGGCGCGCCGCGCTCGTGCCCGAGAAGGAGCGGCGGCTCGCGGCGCAGCACGTGCTCGAGCGCCGGGTAGCGGCCGCCGCCGTCCCGGAGCGACTCGGCGAAGCGTTGCACCGCGGCCTGTTGCACGTAGGTGCGGTAGGGCTCGCCGGTGACGAGCGCCTGCGGCAGCGGCACGCCGGCGAGGCTCGGGCCGCGCACCAGCCCGAGCGTGCGCTGCTCCCGGTCGAGCTCGAGCAGGGTGCCGGCGCGCTCCCTCGTTGTGCGGTCGTAGACCTCGTCGCCAGCCGAGAGCCTGTGCTCCTGCTCCGGGTAGGTAAACGCCCAGAGCTGCGACTTCTTGTGGGGCGCGGGCTCGCCGACCGCCTCGAGGCAGCCGATCGCCTCCGCGTCGTCGACGAGCTCGGCCGGCGACTTCTCGAAGCGAGCTAACCACGCCTGCCAGGCGGGTCGCGCCTCGCGGCGGTGGTACTCGAGCAGCTCCCCGGCGAGGCGCCTGGGCGACCCGTCCGGCTCGCCGTCCGCAAGCTCCTGTCGCAGCCGCTCGCGGGCGTCGATCGCCTCCACCGTCTCGGTCGAGAGGTCCTTGCGCGCGACCGGCTCGCGCCACGGCAGGTCGGGGCGCTGGGCGAGCAGCCAGTCGCGCAGGGCGAGCGTGGCGCGGCAGTCCTCCTCGTTGTAGGCGGCGACCCCGTCGAGGAGGCCCGGCTCGTGCGTCTGGAGCCAGCGCTCGTAGTCGACGACCGCCTCGCTGCCGCCGCCGATGTCCGCGCGGCGGGCGAACCCGGCGAGCTTCTCGGTCTCCTTGAGCGAGTAGCTCTCGGCGCCGACGACGAGCGCCTGGCGCGTGACGGTGAGCAGGTCGACGAGCACCTGGCGGCGCAGGAGGTCGTCGACCTCGCTCTCGCGCGTTCCGTAGTCACCCATGAGCCGTTTGAGCGCGCCGCTCTCGTAGCCGCCGTAGTGGTAGACGTGCATGTCCGGGTGGCGCTCGAGCCGCTCGTGGACGAGATCGACCACCCGCTCGAGCGCGGCCCGCTCGCCCGCGCGGTCGTGCGCCCAGACCGGGACGTACTCGGCGCCGCCCTCCCCGCAGAGGACGAGCCCGAACAGGAACTCGAGCCCGCGCGCGGGCTCGAAGACCGGGTGGCCCTCGAGGTCGAGGATGACGTCCCCTGGCGACCGCTGCGGCAGCAGATGGAACCCGCGGCCCTCCTCGACGGGACGCGGCCGCCAGCAGAGCCGCCCCTCCCGCTCGCTGGCGACCTGGAGGGTGGCCTGCTCGCGCAGCCGGTCGGCGGTCTCCTCGGAGAGCTTGCGGATTCCCAGCGGGGGCGTCGAGGCGACGAGCTCGGCGCGGGTGCCGATCCCCGCGTCTTGCAGCTTCGTAACCTGGTCACGGCGGATGCCCGCGACGAGTAGCAGGTGATCGCGCTCGCGCCACCACTCCGTGCACGCGGGCTTGTAGTCGCAGCGGGAGCAGTGCTCGCAGCGGTACGGCTCGGTGGCGGGCTTCCCGGTGACCGCGGCGAGGAAGCGGGCGCGCAGCCGCCGGTGGTAGGCGCCGACGTCGGCGAGGCGGATCGTCGCCCGCTCCGAGGTGCCGAGGACGACGTGTGCCGCCTCGGGCGCGGCCCCCTGGATCGCCGCGAGGGCCTCCGAGTAGAAGCAGAGCTGGAGCGCGTGCTCCGGCTTCGGCGTGCGGGCGAGCTTCGTGTCGAGCACCTCGTAGGAGTACGGGCCGAGCTCGGAGGGCCGCTCGATCCGCTCGAGGAAGTCCGCGATCCCTCGCCACTCGCCGAGGACGAGCACGGCCTGGTAGACGTAGGCGGCGCCCTCCCGCAGCGCCTGCTCGGTGCGCCGCGCGGCGGCGTCGAAGTCGCGGTCGTCGCCGAGCCCGAGCTCGACCACGTCGTGGCCGGCGGCGCGCAGCGAGCCCAGGTACGCGGCCTCGTGCTCCTCGCCCTTGCGCATGATCAGCTCGGCGTACGGGTCGGCGTGGTGGGGCTTCTGCCGCTCGCCGAGCGCGACCTCGAGCTCGAGCGAGGTCAGGTGCTCGCAGCGGGAGAAGCTGGCGAGGTCGGTGGGGGAGAAGCGCAGGCCGTCAGGGGTGGCTCGCATCGGAGTTCGTCGCCGCCGGGGGTGCCGGATCTTACGCCGAGGCGCGGGCGGGCGACGGACCGTCCGGACGAGTCCGCGGGGGCCATCTTGCGGTCGGACGCGCTCGCGTGCACTCTGACCGCGTGGACGAGGAGCGCGGCATCTACCGCGGCGAGGTGATGGCGATCATGGGCGCGCTCGCTGACCTTCAGGCAGACACGCGCGCTATCCTGGCCCTACTCGGTGACGAGGAGGACGGCGGTGGAGAGGAAGAAGTGGACACCTGAGGAGTGGCGCGAGTGGCGCGCTCGCGGTGATGCCACGCAGCGCGAGCTCCGCGCGCATATCGAGCGGATCAAGGCCGAGCTCGAGGCGAAGAAGAAGCCGGCGTAGCGCGGCTGGAGCGGAGGACGACGGTGAAGAGGAAGAAGTGGACTCCGGAGGAGCGGCGCGAGTGGTGGGCCGCTCGCGAGGCGCGGATCCAGGAGCTCCGCGGTCACGCCGAGCGGATCAAGGCCGAGCTCGAGGCGAAGAAGAAGCCGGCGTAGCGCGGCCGTGCGGCGGTGGGCCTCCCTTTCGGGCGGGTCAGGACCCGCCCCTACGTGAGTGTGGCGGCGTGGCGACCGGTCTGCGCGCCTCGGCGGTCGGACGTGGGCGCCCCCTCCGCGTGCTCCGGCCGCCCTACCGGATTACCCGGATCTCGATTCCGAGCTCGAGCTGGCCCCAGAGCCGGTCGGCGGTCACGGCGGGAACGCCGAGCCGCTGCGCGAGGGCGAGGCACGCGCGGCCACCGAGCGAGAGCCCGGCGTGAGCCGTGGCGGGGGCGAGACGGGCCGCCCGCTCCGCATCGTCGACGTCGAACGGGAGGATCGTGACGCCGAGCGTCTCGACGTCGGCGCGTATCGAGTCGATCTCGACGCCGTGCGCGAGCAGGCGCCGCTGCAGCTCGGACCAGTTGACCGCGGAGACGACCGATCCCTCGAGCGTCTCCTCGACCGCGTGGGCGCCGGGCTCGCCGCGGAGCAGGGCGAGCAGCGCCGAGGCGTCGAGGACGGCGGTCACCCGCTCCGATCGCGGCGGGCCTCCTCGCGGCGCTCGGCGAG
>CAYJLE010000023.1:0-24884 GCA_964370985.1 uncultured Gaiellales bacterium
GGGGGGTGTAGCTGGTCCCCCCGCTCTACAGGGCGGGGGGCGCCCGGCGGGGGTCGCGCCAGCGCGCCGAGCGCGCCGACGAAGCCGCTGGCGCCGGTGACGTAGACCTTCACGGCCGTGCGTCAGTCCGTCGGATGGCGCTGCGGTAGCGTCCGAGGGCGATCAGCGGCCACACGATCCGGTAGAGGTGGTAGCGGATCAGGAAGTCCCGCGGGAAGCCGGTTCCGGTGAAGTGCCGCTCGTCCCAGTCCCCGTCGGGCCGCTGGCGCTCGCACAGCCAGCGCGCGGCGCGGGCGGCTGCCTCGCCCTCCGCCTCAGCGGCCGCGACCAGCCCCATCAGCGCCCAGGCCGTTTGGGAAGGCGTCGACTCGCCCCTGCCCTTCCAGGCGCGCCCCGCCTCGCCGCGGTCATAGGAGCGGCAGTCCTCACCGAAGCCCCCGTCCTCGTTCTGAACCGCCTCGAGCCACGTGACCGCGCGGCGCACGGCCGGGTGGTCGGACGGGACCCCGGCGGCCTCGAGCGCGGGCAGCGCCGCCCCCGTCCCGTAGACGTAGTTGACGCCCCAGCGCCCCCACCAGGAGCCCTCGGGCTCCTGCTCGGCGAGCAGGTAGTCGAGGCCTCGGCGGACGGCCTCCTCGTGGCCGGGCTCCCTGGCGAGCAGCTCGATCACGTGGGCGGTCACGTCCACGCTCGGCGGGTCGATCACGGCGCCGAAGTCGCAGAACGGGATGTCGTAAAGCCAGAAGGCGTCGTTGTCGACATCGAACGCGCCCCAGCCGCCGTTTCCGCACTGCATGCCGGCGATCCAGCGGCAGGCCCGCTCGACCGCTGCCCGGCCGGCGCCGAGCTCGCGGAGCGCGAGCGCGACGACGGCGGCGTCGTCGACGTCCGGGTAGAGGTCGTTCTCGTACTCGAACGACCAGCCGCCCGGATCGACGCCCGGGAGGCGCAGCGCCCAGTCACCGCGTGCGCGCACCTCCTCGCCCAGGATCCACTCGACCCCGCGAGCGACGGCGGGATCGCCCCGGCGGGCGCCGGTGGCGGCGAGGCCGAGCAGCGCGAGCCCCGAGTCCCAGACCGGCGACTGGCACGCCTCGGGGCGCAGCCGATCGCCGTCGTCGACGAGGAAGCCGTTCCAGCCGTCGAGGCCGCGGCGGACGTACGGAGAGTCGAGACCGTGACCGCGGCACGCGAGCGCGATCAGCGACCACACCCACGGTGGCTGGATGCCGCCCCAGCTCCCGTCGAGCTCCTGGCGGTCGGCGATCCAGCGCTCCGCCACGGCGAGCGCGCGCTCGCGACCCGGCTTGACGGGCGAGCGCGCGTACAACGAGAGCAGGCGGTCGACATCGTCCCAGACATTCCGTCGCCGGCGCTCGACCCGCCCGCGGGGGAGCTCGCTCCAGGCTCGCTGCGCGGGCAAGGGCCGCACCGGCCGGTAGTGCATGACGACCGCGAGCGGCAGCACCGTCTGGCGGGCCCAGCATGCGAACGTGTACAGGGAGACCGGAGCCCACGAGCGCAGCAGCGCGAGCTCGACGGGGAGCATCGGCACGTCGTCCCAGGACCAGAGGCCGAAGAGCGAGAACCAGATGCGCGTGAAGACACGGGTGGCAGCGATCCCGCCCCGCTCCTCGACGAACCGCCGCGCCTCGGCGAGCTGCGGAGCACGGTCGGAGAGGCCGGCCAGGCGGAGCGCCGCATAGGCCTCGGCGGTCGCGTTCAGGTCGGGCTCGCCGCCGTGGTAGATCGACCAGAGCCCATCCGGCCGCTGCTGCGCCAAGAGCTCGGTCATGACGCCGAACGTCGACTCCTCGTCGCGCAGCCGCATGAACTCGAGGAAGAAGAGATGCTCGGCGGTGATCGTCACGTTCGACTCGAGCTCGCCGACCCACCAACCGCCCGGCTCCTGGAGCTCGAAGAGCCGCCGGACACCGGCCTCGACGGCGCGATCGACGGAGGGCTCGCTCGCGACGCTCATCACCGACTCTCGGACTCCCGTGGACGTCCCCGCATCCCGCCGTTGATCGTACGGCCTCCGCCCGCCGGACGGCGTCCCCCACCGCGTGGGAGCGGGTCAGGAGCGGGTTGGTGAGGAACGGGCGGGTGGGGACCCGCCCCTACACGGAGGGCATCGCGAGCAACGCCCGGGCGGCGGCGCGGCCGCTTCGGATCGCCCCTTCCATCGTCGCCGGCCAGCCCGTGTCCGTCCACGCGCCCGCCCGGACGACACCCGGACGTCCGGTCACGGGCCCGGGGCGGAGCGCCGCCGTGCCCGGGCGGCAGGCAAACGTGGCACGCGGCTCGCGGGAGACACGGGACCACAGGAGCTCCGCCGGCCCGAGCCGCTCGACGAGCGAGCGCCGGACGAGCTCGACGAGCTCGCCGCCCCGCGTGTCGGCAAGGTCGCGGTCGCCGCTCGCGACCACGGTCAGGTACTGACCCCGGGCGGGCTCGTGCCCGGTGAGGCGGCCGCGGTCGAACACCCAGTGCGCCGGGCTCTCGAGCAGGGCGGCGAGCGGCGGCCCCAGAATCCCCCGGTCGAACCACAGGTGGACGCTCACGATCGGCGAGTCCTCGAGCGGCGGCGCCGGCTCGCCGAGCAGCGCTGCGCTCTCGGGCGCGGGCAGCGCGACGACGACGGCATCCCCGGCGACCCGCTCCCCGTCAGCGAGGACGATCGTGTGCCCCTCGAGCATAACCGCGCGGGCACGCAGCCGCACCGTCGCGCCGGCATCGGCGAGCGCCCGGCCGGCGGCGTCGCCGTGGAGCTCGCCGAGCGGCGCCGCGGGCAGGAGCAGGTCGCTTGCCTCCCGCGGGCCGAGCATCGCGGTCTGGACGGTGAAGACGCCCGCGGCCCCACTCGCCTCTTCCGAGGGGAGGTTCAGCGCCGGCCTGATGAACACGTCCCAGAAGCGGTCGACCGCGGCCCGCGAGGAACCGAGGCGACGCAGGAGGGCACCGAACGTCTCACCGTCGTGGGCCTCCGGGTCGAGCCGCCCGAGCCGGCGCGCCACGCGACCGATCGACAGGCGCTCGCCGAGCGGCAGGTGGCGGTAGCGAAGCAGCGCCGTCGCCCCCGCCCCCAGCAGGGCCACACGACCCCGCTCGTCGATCACGGGCATGCTCAGACGCACCCGCCTGACGCCGCCGGCGCTGCCGACGCGCTCGAGGAAGCGCAGGTACTCGACGCAGCAGCCGAGCCCGACGTGCTGGCCGTTGTCGGGCGGCGGCTCCGGGTCGCCGTCGCGCGCGGGCAGGGTGTGGACGGCGCCGCCGAGGGTCGGACGCGCCTCGAGGACCGTCACCCCCCAGCCGGCGTCGGCGAGGTCGAGAGCGGCGGCGAGCCCGGCGAGGCCACCGCCCACCACGACCGCCCTCACCGACGCCTTGCCCCCTTGACGAGGCCGGACCCGATCACGCGTAGCTTCCCGAGCGCCGAGAGGCGAGGTCGGGAGCTGAACACGTCGTAGTGGCGCCGCTCGATCTCCTCGAGCACGCCCGCGTAGATCCCGGCGAGCGTTCTCACGCAGAGCGCGCTGCGCCGGTCGAGCAGCGACACGAGGCCGAGCCCCTCGCTCATGAGACCGTGCGCTCGGGCGCCCTGGTGAGCCATCAGGCCTCGCCAGCCGGGCCCGGTGCGGCCGGCGGCGATGTCCTCCTCCGTGACGCCGAAGCGGGCCAGCTCGTCCCGCGGCAGGTAGACGCGACCGAGGCTCCAGTCCTCGGCGACGTCCCGCATGATGTTGATCTGCTGGAGCGCCAGGCCGAGCGCCTCCGCCAGCGGGCGGGCGCGCTCGGGGTCGGAAGGCCCGTACACCGCCGTGCAGGCGAGCCCGATCGTCCCCGCGACGCGGCGGCAGTACTCCCTCAGCTCCTCCCAGGTCTCGTAGCGCGTCCGATCGACGTCCCACAGCGCGCCCTCGATCAGGTCGCCGAGCGCATCACGGGGCACCGGGTAGCGAGCGAGCGTGTCGGCGAGCGCGACCAGCACCGGGTCGCCGCCCGACGACCCGGGAAGCGCATCCAGCGCGGCGCGCAGCGCGACGAGCTGCCGCCGGCGCTCCTCGGGAGCGTCGTCGCCGTCCGCACTGTCGTCGACGCGGCGGGCGAACGCGTAGAGAGCGGAGAGGGCGAGCCGCTTCGGGCGCGGCAGGAGCATGATCCCCCAGGCGAAGTTGCGGGCCTCCCTGCGCGTGATCTGCTCGCAGACCGCGTACGCGGCGTCGGCGCTCACGAGCGCACTAGCTCCCGCGCCGTCAGCCAGGCGAACGTGAGCCGCGACGGGGCGGGCCGCCCCGTGAACACGTCCCAGCCGGCCCGCTCCAGCGATCCGAGCGCGGCCAGGCCGCCCCGTGCGAACAGCGCGACGGAGCGCCCTACCCGCCCGCCGAGCACGTCGGCGAGCGGCAGCCCGCGGCGAAGCAGGGCAGCGGCCCGGCGGGCCTCGAAACGGCAGAGCGTGACGAGGCGGTCGGAGAGTGGACCGGCCAGCTCCGCCTCGAGCACCCCGAAGCGGTGCAGATCTTCGAGTGGCAGGTACACGCGTCCGAGCGCGAGGTCGCGCGGCGGGTCCTGGAGGAAGTTGACGAGCTGCAACCCCGTGCAGACGTCGTCGGACATGGCCACGAGCTCGGGCTCGCCGGCCCGGCCGTATACGCCGAGCACGAGCCGCCCGACCGGCTCGGCCGAGTAGGTGCAGTACTCCCGCACGTCCGCCCAGGTCACGTAGCGCGTCCGCCGCTGGTCGATCCGGTTCGCCTCGACCAGCCGGCGGAACGGGTCCGCCGGCAGCTCGCAAGCGGCGATGGTGGCGGCGAGGCGCCGCATCAGGGGCGTCCGCGGGCCGCCGCCGTAGCAGCGATCGAGCTCCGCCTCGAGCGCGTCGAGAAGCGCCTCCCGGTCGCCCGCCGTTTCGTCCCCGAGCGTGTCGACGAGCCGGGCAAAGCCGTAGATGGCACGGAGGTGCGGGCGCGCGGCGGCCGGCGCCAGCAGCGACGCAACCGGGAAGTTCTCGCCCCCGGAGCGCGCGTCGATCCGCTCGAGCGCGAGCTCCGGTGCCTCGAGCAGATCCGCGTCTGCCATGCGCGGAACGTATCAGGCCGTCACAAGACCCAGAGCTCGAGCGGCGTTCGCCTGATCTCGATCCCGGGTCATGAGAACGAGCTCCATCGCGCGCGATTCGAGCGACGCGACGGCAAGATGAAGAGCGTCGAGCGTGCGAAGACGACTGTCTCGCACGATCCGATTCGCGAGCGGTAGCACCTCACCGGGCCGTAACGGAACGAGAATGAGCGGTCCGTCCCCGCTGCAGTCCGCGTCGATGCGCGCGAGCAGACGCTCGGCGTCCTCCACACGCCGACCCCGTGCGGCCGCCATCACGGCGCTCGCAAGCTCGACGCGGGCGAGCTCGGACGTGAATACGACTGCGTCGCCCTCGAGGAGCGTCGCGCGCAGCGCTGCGTGCTCGGGCTCGTCGGGAAGGTAGGCGCTGGCGAGGACGCTCGTGTCGGCGTAGATCGGAGTCACCGGGATGCCCGCTCGGCCTCGAGGGCCTCGATGACCGCCCTGCCCAAGCCGCGCATCCCGTCGATCGCCTCGTCCCTCGAGGGAACCGGACCCGGTGGCGCGGGAGGCTCGTAGAGCCGCCCCTCGGCCCGCAGCCGCTCGCGGTAGCGCTCGCGCTCGCTCTCCGGACGGATGGCCTGCTCGAGGATCGCCGTCACGATTGCGTTCATCGACCGCCCCTCGGAGGTCGCTCGTTCCTTGAGGCGCCGATGCAGATCGTCGTCGATGCGAGCGATCAGCTGCCGCACGTCTGCATGATAGCATCATCAAACGGAAGTGCTATCGTTCGTTCCGGGCATGGAGGCCCGAGGCGGGATCTCAGCCGCGCACCGGGCCGGGCTTCGGGTAGCGCAGGCGTTTCGCCGCGTTGAACATCGCGAGGATGTTCTCGCCCGGCACGTCGGCCTGGATGTTGTGGCACGCGGCGAGCACGAAGCCACCGCCCGGGCCGAGGTCGGCGATGCGCCGCTCGACCTCGTGGACGACCTCCGAGTCGGTCCCGAACGGCAGCACGCGCTGGGTGTCGACGGCGCCCCAGAAGGAGAGATCGGCGCCGAACTCGGCCTTGAGCTCGCGAGAGTCCATCCCGGCCGCCGTGGTCTGGACCGGGTTGATCGCGTCGATCCCGATCTCGACGAGATCCCGGAGCAGCTGCCGCAGCGAGCCGTCCGAGTGGAGGAGCACCGTCGCGTCGGTCCCGCTTCGGATCGCCTCGACGAGCGTCCGGTGGTGGGGCTTGACCCGCTTGCGGTAGAGGTCGGGATGCATGTAGCAGCGATCCTGGAAGCCGAGATCGTCGTAGAAGACGACCACATCGACGAGGTCGCCCACCTCGTCGACGGCACGCCGGACGATCCGCGCTTCCACGTCGGTGACGCGCGCGGCCAGCTCCTCGGCGAAGTCGGGACGCAGGAGCAGGTCCTCGAGCCACTCGCAGAACCCGCGGACGCGCTGGCACTTGTTGACGATCCCGACGTCGAGGTCGAGCACGAGCGCGTAGTCGGTGTCCTCGCGGATCCGCAGCGCCTGCTCGCGCAGGGCGCGGAACCGCCCCGGGTCGTCGGCGTCCGGCCAGGCGTGGCGCTCGAGGTCGCGTAGCGTCGGCTCGTCGAGGCCCTGGAACGGACCGTCTCGGTTCATGAACTCCCCGCCGCCGACTCTCCCCCAGACCACCCCCCACTCGTCCGCGAACTGCTCGTCGGAGACGACGACGACCTGCGCGGAGTCGGGCGCCCCCAGGGAGACGCTGCGGAAGTCGACGTCGAGGAGCCGGAGCACCTCCTCGTCGGGCACGACCATCTCGCCGGCCATCAGGTAGTGGAGGCGGTGGACGTCGGCCCCCTTCGCCGCCGGCCGGACGGGCGCGAGGCCGAGAGCGGCACGCAGGCCCTGGTACGCGCGGTGGCTGATCTTCGAGGCGTTGGTGGAGCCGAGGTCGATGGGCACGCGATCCGGCTCTTCGTGCCGGAGAGCGGCGAGCACCCGATCTCGGTGGGGCGTCATGGTCACGGTGGCGCTGCCGATTGTCGTTTCCCCGGACACCGGGGGTATGGCCAACCTTGACCAGCCGGGCGAGCGCCCCTACTCGAGCCGCTCGGGGTCGAGCCCCTGCGACCGGGGCCTCTCGCGGGCCCGAGCGGGGGCTCGCCGCGCCCTCACCCACGCGACGCCCGCGAGCGCTCCGAGCACCGCCGTCCCGGCCACGACGAGCGCCGGCGAGCCGCCGTCGGGGTTCAGCTCCGAGGCGTGCACGGCCGGCACCCAGTGCGGCCCGCCCCAGGTCAGGTCGAACGGATACCCCTCGATCGCGTGCGCCCAGATCAGCCAGGCCGTCCAGCGGCAGGCGCCGTAGAAGAAGGCGGCGCGGTAGAGCGCGAGCAGGGTCGGCTCGGAGAGGTAGCGGCCGAGCCAGCGCCACGACGAGTCGGCCCGGGCGATCGTGCCGCGGAAGTACGCCGTCGTCAGCACGCGCCAGCTCAGGAGGCCCCAGACGAGGAAGATCCCGTCCCACACGAAGCCGAAGCCGCTGTAGTAGGCGGCGGCGTCGGTGAAGCGTCCGGTCTGGCCGGCGTAGGCCCAGGCGCCGACGGAGACGAGCTCGGTCGTGAACGGGAACAGGAGCATCGTCCCGACCGTGTCGCCGATGTCGGTGAGCGCGTGCGCCCACTGGCCGACCATGAAGCTGAGTGCCCAGACCCGGCTGCGGGTGAGCGCGAAGACGAGGAGCGCGACCGCGACCCCGAAGGCGAGCGAGTGGGTGAAGCCGACGCCGGGCCAGCCGCGGTGGAACTGGGCCGGGTCGCCCGCCTTCAGCTCGGCGCCGAAGAGCGTCACGCCGTACACGAACCACTTCGACGCGATGTCGGGCGCGTACGACCCGATCAGGAGCGGCAGGAACGCGATCCGCAGCCCCGCGTGCTTCTGGATCACGAACGGCTCGAGGTCGTGGGCCGCCCAGCTCATCGGAGCCGGCGGCGCACGAGCCAGGGCACCCCCACCACGCAGATCAGCATGAAACCGACGCCGACGAACCAGGCGAACAGGATCGTGGGGAAGAAGGCCCCGATCGCGACGTAGGCGACGGCCGCGGCGAGGTACGGCACCCACTCGGGCACGTCAGCTCACCGCGGCAATCTCGTCCTCGCCGAGCCCGAGCTCCATGAGCACCTCCCGGGTGTGCTCGCCGAGCGCGGGCACCGGCCCGAGCCCGGGCCGCTCGCCGTCCAGGGCGATCGGGCTGCCGATCGTCGGGATTCGCCCGACCGGGGAGCCGACCTCGGTCACCAGCCGGTTGTGGGCGAGCTGCGGGTGCTCCATCACCTCGTGGAACTCGCGCACGAGCCCGCACGGGATACTCGCCCGCTCGAGCCGCTCCACCCACTCCTCGGGCTCGCGGCCGGCAAAGACCCGATCGAGCACCGGCTCGAGCTCGCCGCGATGGGCCGACCGCCCCTCCATCGTGTCGAAGCGCTCGTCGTCGAGCAGCTCGGGCCGCTCGATCACGTCGAGGCAGAACCGCCGCCAGTGCTCGGGGGAGAGGACGGCGAGATTGAACAGCCGACCGCCCCGCGCCCGGTAGGGCCCGTAGGGGCAGAAGAGCGGGTGGCGCATCCCCCAGCGGCCCGGCTCCTCGCCACGATGCCACCAGAAGTGCGGGTAGTAGCCGGTCCAGTCGAGCATCACGTCGAACAGCGAGACGGAGACGTGCTCACCTTCGCCGCTCACGGCGCGGCGCAGGAGCGCAGCGAGGGTGCCGATGGCCGCGTAGGAGCCGGCCCCGATGTCGGCCACGGGGATCGAGATCCGGGCCGGTGCCTCCTCGGTGCCCGTCATCGTGATCAGGCCGGCTTCCCCCTGGACGACGAGATCGTAGGCGTTCTTGTGCGCGTAGGGGCCCTCGCTGCCGTAACCCGTGATCTCCGTGTAGACGATATCGCGGCGCAGCCGCCGCACGGATGGCTCGTCGAGACCCGTGCGCCCCGCCCAGCCGGGGGCGAAGTTCTGGAGGAAGACGTCGCTGGCGGCGATGAGCCGCTCGAGTACGCGGCGGGCCGGCTCCGTCTTCAGGTCGAGCGCGACGCTCCGCTTACCGCGGTTCATCCACACGAACCCGGTGGCGAGGCCGGCCGCCCCGGTGTCCCAGCCGCGGGTGACGTCCCCGGAGCCGGGGCGCTCGACTTTCACGACATCGGCGCCGAGGTCGGCGAGCAGCCGGGAACAGAGTGGCCCGGCAAGCCCGTTCTCACAGGCGACGACCCGGTAGCCCGCGAGCGGCCGCACGCGACTACCCTACCGCCAACGAGACTGGAGGAACCATGACAGCGATCCCCGAGGGTGTGCGAGCGAAGCTCGAGCAGAAGACGTTCTGGCATCTGGCCACGATCAACGAGGACGGGTCGGCGACGTCGACGCCCGTGTGGGTCGACGTGGACCGCGGGCAGGTGATCGTGAACACGGCGATCGGCCGGCTCAAGGAGCGCAACGTCCGCCGCGACCCGCGCGTCGCGCTCTCGATGACCGACTTCGAGAACCCGTACGACTGGGCCGAGATCCGCGGCCGCGTCGTCGAGTTCGTCGAGGGCGAGCCGGCGGAGGCGACGATCGACGCGCTCGCGAAGAAATACATCGACCAGGACCGCTACCCGTTCCGCCAGCCCGGCGAGCGGCGCGTGACGATGCGGATCGAGCCGACCCGCGTCCTGCAGCCGTAGCAGCGAGCGGACGCGGCTTGAGCGAGATCGTCTACCTGACACGGCGGGAGGTCGCCGGCCTCCTGCCGCCGCTCCCCGAGCAGATCGACGTCGCGGAGCGGACCTACCGCCAGCTGGCCGCGGGGCGGGTCGAGCTGCCCCCGAAGCCCGGGATCCACCCGCGCGAGGACGCCTTCATCCACGCGATGCCGGCGTACCTCGCCGACGCCGACGTGGCGGCGCTGAAATGGATCTCCGGCTATCCCGCCAACAAGGCTCGCGGGCTCCCTTACATCTCGGGGTTGATCGTCGTCAACGACGCCAACACCGGCTTCCCGCTCGCGGTCATGGACGCCGCCGAGATCACGGCTGCGCGTACCGCTGCCGCAAGCGGCGTCTGCATTCGCCACTGGGCCCCCGAGGGCTGGCGGCGGGTCGCGATCGTCGGCTGCGGCGAGCAGGGCCGCTACCACGCTCGCGTGCTGCGGGCCCTGAACCCGGAGGTCGCGATCGTCGCCTACGACGTCCACCCGCAGCGGGCGGCCGAGCTCGGCGGCAGCGTCGAGGAGACCAGCAGCGCCCGCGAGGCGGTCGCGGGCGCCGAGGTCGTGATCACCGGCGTCCCGATCGCGGCGCGGCCTGACCCGCCGATCGACACCGACTGCCTCGGCGACCGCTACCTGGCGCTGCCGCTCGACTTCGACACCTCGCTGCGCGTTGGCCCCGTCGCGGACGCGGGCCTGTTCGTCACCGACGACGTCGCCCAGTTCGAGCACTATCGCGGCCGGGGCCACTTCCGCGGCTGGCCCGAGCCGCACACGAGCGTCGGCGAGGCGCTCGCGCGAGGGACGGAGGCGCGGCGCGTCGTGTGCTGCAACCTCGGGGTCGGCGCCCTCGACGCGGCGTTCGCGAGCGCCGTGCTCGGGCGGGCGCTCGAAAACGGGATCGGCACCCGCCTCGCACGCTGAGGCGGAGGGCAGCGTGGACGGCGCGGGCGGAGAGCTCGAGCTCCTGACCGTCGGACGCATCGGCGTCGATCTCTACGCGGAGGAGCCCGGCGCGAGCTTCCTCGAGGCGCGCCGGTTCCAGAAGTCCGTCGGCGGCAGCCCCACGAACGTCGCCGTCGCGGCCGCGCGCCTCGGCCGGCGCGCCGCGGTCCTGACGAAGGTGGGCGACGACGCGCTCGGCGCGTACGTGCGCCACGCGCTCTCGACCGAGTTCGGCGTCGATACGCGGTTCGTGGGCACCCACCCCACGCTGCGCACGCCCATCGTCCTGGCGGCGCTCGACCCGCCCGCCGACCCGCAGATCGTCTTCTACCGCGAGCCCGCCGCGCCCGACTCGACGATCCTTCCCGGCGAGGTTGACCGGAGCACGGCCGAGTCCGTGCCGATCCTCTGGGTCAGCGGCGGCGCGCTGGCCGCCGAGCCCTCTCGCGGCACGACGCGCGGTTTGCTCGAGACGCGCGGGCGCCGGCGCCACACGATCCTCGACCTCGACTACCGGCCCTCGTTCTGGGCCGGCGAGGCGGAGGCGCGACGGGAGATCGGCGGCGCCGTCGACCTGGCGACGATCGCGGTCGGGAACCGGGAGGAGTGCAGGGTCGCGATCGGGGAAGCGGACGCGGACCTGGCCGCCTCCGCGCTGCTCGCCCGGGGGCTCGAGATCGCGATCGTGAAGCTCGGCGGCGAGGGCGTCCTCGTCGCCACTCCCGGCGAGCGACGCGTGCTGGCGCCGCTGCCGGTCGAGGTCGTCTGCGGCCTCGGCGCCGGCGACGCGTTCGGCGGGGCGCTCTGCCACGCCCTGCTCTCGGACCTCGACCCGTTCTCGGCGGTCGAGCTCGCCAACGCGGCGGGCGCGCTCGTCGCGTCGCGCCTGCTCTGCGCGGACGCGATGCCGACGGAGCCCGAGGTGCGCGCCCTCCTCGAGCGGGCCCGGGGCTGACTGAGCCCTCCGTCAGGCGAGCCGGGCGGCGACCGCGTCGCCGACCTCGACGGTGGACGCGCTCCCGCCGACGTCGCGGGTGCGCGGGCCTTCGCGGCAGACGTTCTCGAGCGCCCGCATGATCCGCTGCGCCGCCTCGCGCTCGCCGAGGTGCTCGAGCATCAGCGCGGCGCTCCAGATCGCGCCCACGGGGTTGCCGATCCCCTGGCCGGCGATGTCCGGCGCCGAGCCGTGCACCGGCTCGAACAGGCCCGGCACCGCCGCGTCAGGCGCGACGTTCGCGCTGGCCGCCATCCCCATGCCGCCCTGGATGGCGGCGGCGAGATCGGTGAGGATGTCGCCGAACAGGTTCGAGGCGACGACGACGTCGAGGCTCTCGGGGTTGCGCACCATGCGGGCGCACAGCGCGTCCACGATCACGCGCTCGTAGCGGACGTCCGGGTGCCGCGCCGCGGTCTCCTCGGCGATCTCGTCCCAGAGCGTGTAGGCGTAGCGCACGACGTTCGACTTCGTCGCGCTCGTGACGACGCCGCGACGGCGCTCCGCGAGCTCGAACGCGTAGCGCATGACCCGCTCGATGCCCTTACGGGTGAACACGCTCGTCTCGATCGCGATCTCCTCGTCGAGCCCCTCGTGGGCGCGCCCGCCGACTCCGGAGTACTCCCCCTCGGAGTTCTCGCGCACGAACAGCATGTCGACGTCCTCGGGCCCCCGGCCGGCCAGCGGGCACGGCACGCCGGCGAGCAGCCGCGACGGCCTGATGTTCGCCCACAAATCGAGCTGCTGGCGGATCCGCAGAATCGAGCCCCACAGCGCCACGTCGTCGGGCACGGACGGGTCGCCGATCGCGCCCATCAGGATCGCGTCGTGGCGGCGAGCGACGTCGAGGGCGTCCTCGGGCATCATCCGCCCGTACCGGTGGTAGTACGCGGAGCCCCAGTCGAGCTCGGTCCACTCGACGGGGGCGCCGGAGGCGTCGACGACCTTCCGCGCCTCGGCGGTGACCTCGATGCCGACGCCGTCGCCGGGCAGGAGCGCGATCCGGTGAGACACGCGGCGAGTGTAGTGGCCTGGCGGAACGGGTGCTGAAACAGTTGAATCACCTCATGCACGCACGGAGCCCCTGGGTCGCGGTGTCCGGGACGGCGCTCGCCGTCGGGCTCTCGTACATGGCGATCTTCGCGGTGCCGCCGCTGATCACGGTGTTCGTGGACGACCTCGGCCTCACCCACGCCGAGGCGGGGTCGCTGATGAGCGTCTGCCTGGCCGGTTTCCTGGTCGGTAGCGTGCTCTCCGGCAGGCTCGCCGCCCGCTTCGGGCCGGCGGCCACGATCACGGCAGGGCTCGTCCTCTGCGCGGTCGCGTCAGCCGGGTTCGCGCTCACGACGAGCCTGCCCGCTTTCCTCGTCTGCCGCGCCGCCGTCGGCTTCGCCGGGGGACTGATCTACGCGCCGGGGGTGACGCTCGCGACGACGGTGCTGCCGCCCCGGCGAGCGAACATCGGCGTCGGCGTCTTCCTCTCGGGTCTGTCGGTCGGGGGCACGATCGCGTTCTTCGCGACCCCGCACCTGGAGGACGGCCTCGGCTGGCGGTGGCCCTTCTTCGCCTTCGCCGCCGCCAACCTCGTGGGCGCCGTCCTGGCACGGATGCTGATGGGAACCGCGGGCGGGCGGGCTCCGGCGGCGGCCGACCGCGCGCCGGGCGCCGTCACCGTGCTCGCGAACCGGACATTCCTCCTGCTCTGCGGCGGCCTGTTCGCGGCCCTGTTCGTCGCCTACGGAGTGTTCACCTGGATCCCGCCCTATCTGGACGAGACGCTCGGTCTCTCCACCGCCCAGATCAGCACGACGTCGATGCTGATGACGATCGTCGGGATCCCCGCGACGTTCGGCCTCGGCTGGCTCGCCGACCGGACGCGCAGGCCGCTCGGGGTGGCGACCGCCGCGCTGGCGCTTCCACTCCTGCTGGCGGCCCTGATTCGCTCGGAGGGTGTCTCGCACGCGACCGTGAGCGTGGTCGCCGCGATGTCGGCGCTCGGCATCTCCGGCGGGCTCGGCCCGCTGTACGCGCTGCCGCCAGCGATCGTCGGCACCGCTGCGGCCGCGACGGCCTCCGGGCTCGCAGCCGCGGCGGCCATGGGCGGCGGGATCGCCTCGACCTACCTGGGCGGCTTCCTGGTCGGCGCGACGGACGGCTACAGCGTTCCGTTCGCCGTCTACACAACCGCCGCCGCCGTGACCGTGCTCGTCCTGCTGCCGCTGCTCGCGCTGAGCCTCCGCCGCGCCCGGCTCGCGGCAACGGCGCCCCTCTAGGGCTCGAGCGCGACCAGGGCCGCAGTCGCGATCGCGCCCGGAGAGAGGTCGTACGCCTCGTAGACGGATGCGAGATCGCCGGCCTGGCCGAAGCGATCGACGCCGAGGGGCACGGCGCGGGTGCCGAGGCAGCTGCCGAGAAACGCGAGCGCGTGGGAGGCCGCGTCGTGCACGGTCACGATCGGAAGCCGGCGGAGCTCAGGTGGGACGATCGTCTCGAGATGGGAGAGCTCGCGCCGCGACGAGAGGTCGGCGAGGTGGGTCAGGCGCCGCGCGCGCCAGTCCCGGTAGACCCGGTCGGGCGAGGAGAGGCAGAGCACGCCGGCCGCCACTCCCTCCTCCGCCTCGAGCAGCTCGGCTGCGGCGAGCACCTCGGGCGTCATGGCGCCGCACGTGGCGAGGACAACCGCGTCCGGGCCCGCCTCGGCCTCCTTCAGCCAGTACGCCCCCGCAAGGACGTCGGCCCGCACCGCCTCGTCTCCCCGCCGCGCGCACAGCTCGGCGAACGGCCCCTGCTCGACCGGCTTCGTGGTCAGGCGCAGGTAGAGCGACTCGCCGTCCGGCTCCTGGAGGCGCCGCAGCCCGTCGAGCAGCAGCCACTCCGTCTCGCGCGCGTACGTCGGCTCCGCGTACGCGAGCCCGGGCAGCTCGAGGCCGATCGACGCCGTGATGGTCGACTGGTGGGCGCCGCCCTCGCGCGAGAGCGAGATCCCGGACGGAGTGCCGAGCACGACGAAGCGGCTCCCGGAGTAGAGCCCGTAGATGAGCGCGTCGAGGCCGCGCGCCACGAACGGGTCGTAGAGAGCGCCGATCGGGAACAGCTGCTCGCGCTGGTACTCGCGCGTCAGGCCGAGCTGGCCCAGCGCGAGGAAGAGATTCATCTCCGAGATCCCGAGCTCGATGTGGCGCCCCCGCGGCGATACGCGCCAGGCGAGCGGCGACGCCTCCACTCCCTCGTACGCTGGCTCCTCCTCGAGCCCGAACACTCCGACCTTGTTGATCCAGCCGCCGAGGTTCGTCGACACGGAGACGTCCGGTGAGACCGTCACGACCCGCTCCGCGAGCCCCTCGACGCGCGAGAGGTCGAGCAGGACACGGCCGACCACCTCCTGCGTCACCGCCACCTCGGGGTCGCGAGCGGACAGGCTCGCGGGAACCGCGACCCGTGCCGGCAAGGGTCGGGGCGTCCGCTCGAGCCGTGCCCGCGCCTCGTGGCACGCCCGCCCCTCCGGGCTCTCCGGTGGGAAGGCATCCCACTCCGTCTCGGGCGTGAGGCCGAGCTCCCCGCGCAGCCCGTCGATCTGCTCGCCGGTGAGGAGCATCGAATGGTTCAGCGGTCGCCCGGCGATTGGCAGCCGGTAGCCCTTGATCGTGTACGCGAACACGATTGCCGGGCGGTCCGGCTCCGCCCGGGCCCGCGCGAGCGCGTCGAGGATGTCGGTCAGATCGTGCCCGCCGAGATCCTGGATCAGCGAGCCGACCTCGCCCGGGTACCCGGCCAGCAGCTCGCCGAGCCGCCGCCGGTCGTTCGCCACGAGCCCACCGAGAAGGGCCTCGACGACGACCTCGTCGCTCGCCCCGAAGAGGCTCTGGTAGAGCTGGTTCGGCATCTCGTCGATGCGCCGGCGAAGCAGCTCGCCGCCGTCCCGGCCGAAGGCCTCGCGCAGGCGCCGCCCGTACTTGAGCTCGAGCACCTGCCACCCGGCGGCCGCGAACTGGTGCTCGAGCGCGGCCGCCTTGATCACGGGAACGACCCGGTCGAGGCTCTGGCGGTTCAGGTCGACGACCCAGAGCGCGTTGCCGAGCCCGCGGACCTGCGGCTCGAGCAGAGCCTCCCAGAGGTTACCCTCGTCGAGCTCGGCGTCTCCGAGCAGGGAGATGAACCGCCCCCCGGTACCGCCCCCGAAATGGGTGTCCACGTATCGGTCCGCGAGCGCGCCGAAGAGCGGGGCCGCCGACCCGACGCCGACCGAGCCCGTCGAGTAGTCGACCGGGAACGGATCCTTGGTGCGGCTCGGGTACGGCTGGAGCCCCCCGAGCTCGCGCAGCGTCGTGAGGTAGCGCCGGTCGAGCCGGCCGATGAGGTACTCGATCGCGTGCAGCACCGGGGACGCGTGCGGCTTGACCGAGACGAGGTCCTCCGCGCGCAGGTCGCCGAGGTAGAGGGCGGTCATCAGCGAGACCATGGAGGCCGACGAGGCCTGGTGGCCGCCGACCTTGAGCCCGTCGGAATGCGGGCGCTCCCGGTTCGCGTGGTCGACGATGCGGGTTGCGAGCCAGAGCACCCGCCGCTCGATCTGCCGGAGCGTGTCGAGCGCCGACGGGACGGAAGCTTCGGGAGCGAGAATGCCCTTGTCTGCCACGGTTCTCCTACACTGTCAATAGATCAAGTCTTTGTACATTAATCCGTGACGGGTCTACTCGCCATACCGAAGCAGCCGGCGGCCGAGCCCGCCGACTTCCCTGACCTCGTGCTCCCGCGCGCCTCCGACGCCGTGGTTCGCGCCCTGGTCGACGGGATCCGCGCCGGTGCTGTCTCGCGCGGGACGCGACTGCCGCGCGACACCGAGCTCGCGGAGCGCTTCGGCGTCAGCCGGCCGGTCGTGCGCGAGGCGATCGACCAGCTCCGGCGCGCCGGAATCGTCGAGGTGCGACGCGGCAATCGCGGCGGCGTCTTCGTTCGCTCACTCACCATCCCGACGGCACTGCTGACGGAACGCACCGCCCTTCGTCGCGAGGAGCTCCGCCAGCTCCTCGAGGCGCGACGGACGATCGAGACGACCTGCGCCCTGCTCGCTGCGGAGCAGGCAACCGACCGCGACTTCGACGAGCTCGAGGAGCTGGCCCGCCAGCTCGAGGGCGCCCGCGACCATCCGGGGGACTTCGTCGAGCTCGACGTCCGCTTCCATCTGCGGCTGGCCGCGCTCTCGGGTAACTGGCAGCTCGAGAGCTTCCTCGCGCTCGTGTTCCGCGACCTGGCGGCGGCCCGCAGCGCGTTCCCGGTCGGCTACGGCGACATGGAGGCCGCGATCCGCTACCAGCTCGACACCGTCTCGGCGCTGCGCACGCGGGAGCCCGAGGTCGTGCTCGAGAGCGTCGACCGCCATCTCGGCGGGCTCGAGAGCCACTTCCTCGGCCGCACGATCGCGCTGCGGCGTCCCAGGCCGGCGTGATCGACGACTGGCTGGAGCGGCTCGACCTGAGACTCGCCGAGGGCGGCGAGGAGGAGCTCGCGACCGCCGTCGTCGCCCTCGTCTTCTACGCCGGCCAGGAGGTCGAGGTGGCCGGCGCGGATCGCCACGCCGCCGCTCGCAGGGCCCTGCTCCTGCTCGCCGCCGGCGGCGACCCCGCCCGCGGCCTCGACCTGGGCGGCCGCGCCGTCGGCGCCCTGGCGGCCGACCTCGACTCGCCCGAGCGCCGCTCGGAGCTGCTGACGGGCCTCGGCCGCCTCACGCGCCGCTGCTCGGGGCTTCCCCACGTCACCGAGGTCGTCCGGGCGCTGGTCGGGGACGCCAACCTCGCCTGGCGCGCGTACGCGGCGGGACTGCTCGCCGAGGAGCTCGACGCCGAGCCCGCCGGCGAGCCCTGAGACCGGCGGCCGTCAGGCGGCTGTCGCCCAGAAGTCCTCGAGCAGCCTGTTGTACTCCTCGGGCGCCTCCTGGAACGGCTGGTGCCCGGCGCCGGGGATGACAACGAGTTCGGCGCCCGCGATCAGGCCCGCGAGCTCGCGCGAGAACCGCGGCGGCAGGACGAGATCGAGCTCGCCGACCGTCACGAGCGTCGGCGCCGTGATCGCACCGAGGCGGGCGGCCGTGTCGTGGCCGAGCAGCGCCTCGGCGGAGCGGCAGAACGCGTCGACGGATTGGGGGTGCGGGCTCGCCGCCGCCTCGACGAGCCAGCCGTCCATGGTCCCGTCGTTCCAGATCCGTGGCGAGAAGCACCACAGGTTGACCGCGACCAGGAAGTCCCGCACGGAGTCGGCCCGGCGCGCCACCCACATCCAGCTTCGGAAGACCTCGTGCAGGAACCGGTCGCCTCGACACCAGGTGCCGTTCAGGACGAGGCTGCGGACGCGCTCGGGCCGGGCGAGCGCGACCTCCTGGGCGATCGCACCGCCCATGGACGAGCCGACGATGTGGGGCCGCTCGAGCCCGAGCGTGTCCATGAGGCAGGCGGTGTCGGCGGCGAAGTCCGCGATCGAGAACGGCCCGGCGGGCGTCGCCGAGCGCCCCACACCACGGTTGTCGAACACCGTCAGACGGTAGCGGCCGGCGAGACCGGCGACCTGGTCGGCCCAGGATGCTCCCTCGTCGGCGAGACCCGCGATCAGGAGGACGTCTTCGCCGTCACCCGCCTGCTCGACCCACAGGTCGACGCCGTTCGCCTCGACGATCAGTGACGCTCCCTCCTGCCCGCGCTACCGGACGACGAGCACGTCGCACTCGGCGTGATGAACCACGTTCGTGGACACGGAACCGAGCAGCAGCCGGCCCGCGAAGCCCTGGCCGCGCGAGCCGACGACGATCAGGTCGGCCCCGACGTCCCCGGCCTGCTGAACGAGGATGTCGGCGGGGTTGCCCCTGCCCTCGACCAGGTGGACGTTCGCGATGCCCTTGCCGGCCAGCAGCGTGCGGGCCTCCTCGAGGTTCGACGCGCGCGCCTCCTCCTCGACGCGATCGATCGCGCCGGCACCGCCCGCCGGGTCGCGCATGAGCGAAGGCGAGAGCTTGGCGGCGGCGACGACGTACAGCTCGGCTCCCTCCGACGCGATTGCGGCCGCCCGCTCGAGGGCGCGGCGCCCGTGGTCGGAGCCATCGAACCCAACAACGATCTTGCGCATCCTCATCTCCTTCCGGGAGAGGTTTGAGCACGCTCCTGCTCTTCCGATAGCCTCACGGGCCCGTTCGCCGCCGGCATCGGGGAGTCGAGCACTGTCGCTTCGGGAAACTACGGAACCGCGCGCCCGCGGTCAAGGAGCGGGGCGAAGCCGGGTCCTACACGTCGAGTCCGAGGAGGCGCGCGCAGATCGCCGCGGAGCACTCGGCAACCGCGAGCGACCCCTCGGCGTCGACTGTCTCGCGGAGGTCACCCGAGCCGTCGGCGAAGATCGCGAGGGCAACGGTGCCCCGCTCGGATCGCACGACGCCGGCGTCGGCACGGATGCCGTCGAGCTCCCCGGTCTTGTTCCCGACCCAGACGGGCCAGTCCCGGCCGTGGTACTGCGCGTAGGTGTTCCAGCCGAGCCAGCGGGGCATCTGATCGAGGTAGTGCTGGCGGCCGAGCACGCCGAGCAGGTGCGCGCACAGGTCTGGGGTCAAGAGCTCGCCGCGGGTGAGCGCGGCAAAGAGGCCCGACTGCTCCCGCGGGGTCGAGACGCCGATGCCCCCCTCGAGACCCGGGCCGATCCGGGAGAAGTCGACCGGGCCGAGCAGCCGCGTTCCCGCGACGCCGACCCGGTCGAGATAGGCGTTGACGCGCTCGTGGCCGCCGCAGCGGTCGAGGACGACGTTGGTCGCGACGTTGTCGGAGAGCACGATCGTCAACTCGACCGCGTCGCGAAGCGAGATGTGCCGAAGCTCGAGCTGCTTGAGGATCCCACCGCCGACGACGCGTGCCTCCGGCGGAGGCAGCGTGGCCGTCTCCGCGAGCGACGTCTCGCCGGACGCGACGAGATCGAGCAGGCAGCACACGAGCGCAACCTTGATCACGGACGCGGTCGGGAAGCGTTCGTCGGCGCGCAGCGCGAGCTCCTCGCCGCTGTCGAGATGCCGCGCGTGGTAGCCGAGGCGGCCGGAGAAGTCCCGCTCGAGCGCGGCAATGCGCTCCGTGAACGCCAGCTCCGGGCGCGGGCCGAGCGGGACGTGGTCGCGGGCGCTCGTCACCGGGTTGCGGTCAGGCCTCCGTCGACGGGAAGCGCGACCCCCGTCACCCAGGCGGCGTCGTCGGAGGCGAGCCAGAAGCAGGCGCCGGCGACGTCGTCGGGCTCGCCGAGGCGCGGTAGCGGCGTCGTCGCCCGCACCCGCTCGAGCCGCTCGGCGTCGTCCCAGATCAGGCGGGTCATGGCCGTGCGCACGTAGCCGGGGCAGACCGCGTTGACGGTGATCCCGTGGCGGCCGACCTGCCCCGCAAGCGTGCGCACGAGCTGGACGACCGCGCCCTTCGAGGTGTTGTAGTCGACGCCGGTCGGGGTGCCCACCAGGCCGGCGGCCGACGCGATCGCGATCACCCGGCCGCCCCGGCCGAGCTCGATCATCCCGCGCACCGCCTCCCGGCACGTCCACCAGACCCCGTGCTGGTTGACGCGGACGACGAGCTCGTACTGCTCCCAGGGCTCGTCGACGAGGTCGTGCGATTGCGGCGACACGCCCGCGTTCGCCACGGCGATGTCGAGCCCGCCCAGCTCGATCGCGGCCTCGACCGCCGCCTTCACCTGGTCGCCGTCGGTGACGTCGCAGAGCCGGAAGGCGGCCCGGCCGCCTTCGTGGAGGATCAGCTCGTGGGTGGGCGGCCCCTCGTCGTAGCCCTCGGCCAGCGGGGCCTCCCGGAGGTCGGCGCAGAGGACCGTCGCTCCCTCCCGGGCGAAGCGCAACGCGATCGCGCGGCCGTTGCCGCTGGATGCCCCGGTGACGAGCGCGACCCGGCCCGCGAGGCGCCCGCTCACGTGCACTCCCCTCCCTCGATGTGGATCGTGGCCCCCGAGACGTAGGACGCCAGTCCGGAGGCGAGGTACACGAAGGCGTCGGCGACCTCTGCAGGGGCGCCCGGCCGGCCGAGCGGCACCCCGGAGAGGAGGCGGCGGCGCACGTCCTCGGCGTCGCGGTCGGCCCGCTCGGCGATCCCCGCCATGTGCGCCCGGTGCATGGCCGTCTCGATCAGCCCCGGCGCGACCGCGTTGACCCGGACGCCGTGCGGGCCGAGCTCCTTCGCCAGCGTCTCCACCAGCGCGATCACCCCGAATTTCGTGGCGCAGTAGGCGCCGAGCCCCGGGTAGCCGTGGAGCCCGGCCTGCGAGGCGGTCGCGAGCAGCACCCCCTCGCCCCGGTCGCGGAAGCGACGCCCGGCGGCCCGGAAGCAGTGGAGAACGCCGAGCAGGTTCACGTCGAGCGTCTCGCGGATCTCCGCGAGCGGCTGGTCGAGCAGGAGGCCCTGACGGAGGATCCCCGCATTCGCGACGAGCACGTCGAGGCCGCCGAGCAGCCGTTCGGCCTCGGCGACGCCCGCCTCGACCGCGTCCTCGTCGGCGACGTCGAACGGCACCGCCGCCGTGCCGAGCTCCGCCGCCGCCGCCTCGACGTCGGCGGCAAGGGCGTCGGAGAGCACGACCCGCGCGCCTTCCTCGTGGAAACGCCGGGCGGTCGCCAGGCCGATCCCGCGCGCCGCGCCCGTGACGAGCGCGCGGCGACCTGCGAGCAGACCCGCGCTCACGTGGCGCGCGTGTCGGCGCGCATGGCGGCGCCGGCGGCGCCGTCGATGCGAAGCGTGGCGCCGGTCATGTGTGAGGACTCGTCGGAGGCCAGCCAGGCGACGAGCGCCGCCACGTCCTCGCCGGTTCCGAAGCGCCCGGACGGCGGCGGCGTCCAGCCCTCGGGGCTCTCGGCGTGGTGCTCGAAGCCGACGGGCGTCGCCTGGACGCCAGGGACGACGTCGCCGGGGCAGACCGCGTTCGAGCGGATCCCGAGCGGCGCCCCCTCGGCGGCGAAGAGCTCCGAGACCATGATCGCCCCGGCCTTCGAGACCGAGTACGCGGGAATGGTGTGGATGCCCCGGATGCCCGCGTCGGAGGCGATGTGGATCATCGACCCTCGGCCCTGCTCCCGCATCGGCCCGAAGCAGGCCCTCGACGTGCGAAACAGCGACGTCAGGTTGACCTCGAGCAGCTCCCGGAACGCTGGCTCCGGTGTCTCCTCGATCGGCCCGGACATCAGGATCCCGGCGTTCGCGACCAGCACGTCGAGGCGACCACCCATCCGCACGGCATGCTCGGCGGCGGCGTCCGAGGCCGCGCGGTCGCGAGCGTCACAGCGGTGGAAGACGGCTCCGGTCGCGTCCATCACCGCGTGCCCACGGCGCTCGTCGCGGCCGGTGAAGACGACGGTCATCCCCTCGGCGCGCAGCCGCTCGACGCAGGCGCGACCGATCCCGGACGTCCCGCCGGTGACGAGAGCGACCCGCCCGTGGAGCTCCGGGTAGGTCACCGGCCCATCACCGCCGCCGCGTGGAGCGAGGCACGCATGCCGCCGTCGACGAGCAGCACGGCGCCGTTCACGAACGACGAGTCCGGCGAGACGAAGAACGCGACGGCCGCGGCCGTGTCCTGCGCCGTGCCGATGCGGCCCACGGGCGGCACGAGCCAACCCGACGGGTCGCTCGGGTCGACCCGGCCCTCGATCCGCGTCGCCATCCCGGGCAGCGTGTCCCCGGGGCAGACCGCATTGACGCTGATCCCGGCGGGCCCGGCCTCGGTGCCGAGCATCTGCGCGAGCATGATCGCCGCGCGCTTCGACACCGAGTAGGCGCCGATCGCGACTTCTCCCCACACCCCCGCGTCCGACGCGACCAGGACGATCGAGCCGCCCCCGGCCGCCCGCAGCTCGGGCAGGCAGGCGAGCGCGTAGCGGTACGGGCCGAACAGGTTCGTCTCCATCACCGCGTCCCAGGCCTCGTCGGTCGTCGCCGACAGCGGCGCCTCGTGGAGCACTCCGGCGTTGAGGACGAGCGCGTCGAGACCGCCGAGCGCGGAGACCGCGGCCTCGACCGACGCGGCCACCGCGCCGGCGTCGCGGGCGTCGGCCCGCACGAACGTCGCCCCGGTGCGGGCCGCGGCCGCCGCACCCCGCTCCGCATCGCGTCCCGTGAAGACGACCGCCGCCCCCGCAACACGCAGCCGCTCGACGATCGCCTCCCCGATCCCGGAGGTTCCGCCGGTCACGAGCGCTCGAACGTTGACGCCCATCTGGGCAGCGATTATCCCACGCCGGCATGCTGATTGCCCGGCCGCAGCGCACGCTCTTGGAGCAGAACCTGCAAGTAAGCCTTGTAATCCGGCCGCCGACCGGTTTACCCTTGTGCCCTTCGATCATTCGGTCGGGCCGTACCGTCAGCTGCGCGCTGGCGACCGGCGAGTTCGAAAGGGGGGCGTATGGAAACAGGTGGCGCCAAAGCGGGTGGCCTCGCCCAGTCGATGACGGGCTCGACCGAGCTCGCCCGGAACGCGCTCGGACTACCGCAGATCCTGTTCTGCATCGTCACGGGCTCCGCACCGCTGGCAGCGATGATGTTCAACACACCGCTCTCGATCCGCGGCGTCGGCATCGGTGTTCCGGCCACGTTCTGGCTGGCAACGGTCGCGTTCACGCTGTTCTCGGTCGCCTACATCGAGATGGCGAGGCGCGTGACGACGGCCGGCGGAATCTACTCGTACATGTCCTACGGCTTCGGCCGGGTGATCGGGCTGGGCGCCGCCGTCGCGATCGCGGCGGCCTACATGCTGTTCGCGGTGGGCGTGAACGGCGTGACCGCCTACTTCGCGCAGACGAGCGTCCAGTCGCTCTCGGGCGGCTTCAACATGGACTGGCGGATCTACGCGTACTGCTTCATCGCGCTCATGTTCGTGATCACGTACTTCCACGTCGAGATCGTGGCGAAGATCCTCGGCGTCGCGCTCGCGACCGAGCTGCTCGTGCTGCTCGCATTCGGCTTCGCCGTCCTCTTCCAGGGTGGGGCGGACGGAATCAGCTTCGAGCCCCTCAACCCGGCCACGATCTTCTCGGGCGGCCAGGGCTTCGAGGGCGCGGGCACGGTGTTCGCCGGAGTCGGCGGCGCAGCGGCCGGCGTCGGCCTGTTCGCGGCCTTCTGGTCGTGGGTCGGCTTCGAGATGGCGCCGAACTACGCGGAGGAGGCCCGCAACCCGAAGAAGATGATGGCGTACGCCATCTACATCAGCTGCATCGGGCTCGGCGTCCTCTACACGTTCATCACCTGGATGCTCGTGAATGCCTACGGCAAGGGCGACGAGTCGCTGTGGGCCGTGGCCGCGCAGTTCGGCATCGACCCGGAGAACGGCCCGGCGAACGCGGGCTTCCCGAACGGCGACTTCGGCAGCATCTACTACCCGGTCACGACCGAGTTCCTCGGGGTCGGCCTGACGAACCTGTTCAAGGTCCTGATCGTCACCGGCTCGTTCGCGTGCTCGCTAGCGTTCTGGCAGACCGCGAACCGCTACCTGTTCTCGATGGGACGGGAGCGGATCCTGCCGAGCATCGTCGGGCGGACGCACTCCTCGCACAAGAGCCCGTTCGTGGCGACCACGCTGGTCGCGCTCTTCTGCGTCATGGTCACGTCGCTGTTCGCGACCGGGGCCGCCGGCGGCGGGTTCCGCGAGACGCTCGGGATCCCGACCAGCGACCCGATCACGGCGCTGTTCGAGGTCGGGACGTGGATGCCGTTCCAGGGGAACATGATGCTGTTCGCGCTGATGGCGCTCGTGAACCTGGCGATCCTGATCCACTTCCTGCGACCCGAGAATCGCGACGGCTTCCACTGGTTCAAGACGTTCGTGGCGCCGATCTTGGGCGCGGGCGCGATCTCGTTCGCCTACTACCTGATGATGAAGAACCGGGCGTTCCTGACGACCGGCGAGTACACCGGCTGGACGAAGGCGGTGCCCTACTACTGCCTCGGCACGTTCCTGATCGGTGTCGTCCTCGCGCTCGTCTATCGGACGTGGGCGAGGGACCGCTACGACGCCGTGGGCAAGTTCGTCCACGAGGAGGCGTAGCGGCGGCCGGAAGCCAGGCAGTCGCACGGCAGGGGGGGGGCCCCGGGCGCCCCCCCCCGCGCGCACCCCCGGGCGGTTGGGACGGGAAAACCC
>CAYJLE010000023.1:24894-52041 GCA_964370985.1 uncultured Gaiellales bacterium
TGGCCCCGGTGCGGGGGTGGGGGCGCCGGTACCCCTGGCTGCCCCCGGCCTGGGGGGCCCCGGGGGCCCCCCCGGCCGTCTCGAAGCCGGTACGGTAGGACAGTGAACAGCCTCCCCGGCCCCGTCTGAGCCGTGCTTGCCACCGATGTGCCGGAGGCCCTGTTCGGGCGCGGGATCGAGCCAGCCGTGGCGGCGCGCGGCTTTGCGATCTCGCTCGACACGGCCGAGCCCTGGGGTGGCGGGTGCATCGAAGGCCGCGTCGAGGCGCGCGACGAGCGCCACGCCCGGAGCGTCGTGACGGTGTCCGTCGCGTGCAGCGCCGCGTGGGTCGACGTCGCCCCCGAGCTCGTCGGGCAGAGTCGGCCGGGCATCAACACCCTCTGGAACCTGCGCACCCGCGCGGTCCCGATCTGGATCGACGAGGAGGTCTGGCTCGAGCGCTGGGAGCTCGGCGAGCTCGACCGCGCCAACTGGCTGCACTTCCGCATCGACCTGCCCCCTGCGCTGCCGCGCGCGATCGAGGGGACGTTCGTCTCGTTCCGCTGGCGCGTCGCCGCCAGGCGCCCGCGCCGGGTCGGCCACGAGTCGGCGTCCGCGCCGCTGCTCCTCGTCGAGCCACGCGCCGAGCCGACGGTACGGGTCGAGACGAGCCCGCTCGGAAGCTGGCGCCTGCTCGAGTGGAAGTCGGAAGCCGAGCGTGACGCGAGCGGCGGCCCCTGCTCGGTCGCCTACGAGCAGCGGCGACCCGAGGACGCGCCGCTTCCGGGCGAGACGTCCGAGGCCGAGCGGCGGCGCAGGGCGGCGGCGTGAGGGCGCTCCGCCTCCCGATCGCCGTCGCCGCGCTGCTCTCGGCGTGCGCGGCGCTCGCCGGGGCCGCGCAGGCGCAGGACTGCCCGAAGACGGTCTTCCTCTCCTACGACGGGTACGTGTACGCGGCCGAGCCTGTCCCGGGTTCGATCTCGTTGCCCTACGGGGACCAGCTCGGCCCGGGCATCGTCGATGCCCCGGTCAGCGAAGACGGGTGCAAGCGGGAGCGCGAGGAGTCGACGGTGGCCCGGGCGGGTGACGTCGATCCCGGCGTCGCCGTCCGCGTCGAGGGCTGGGGCGGCTCGCTCTTCGTGCTGGGGGCGCGGTGCGCAGGCTACGCGGGCACGGCGCGCTGGGATTGCCTGCTCGGGCCGCTCTCGTTCCGGGGGCAGTCGTACGCGGGCGCCCGCTACGAGTCGCCGCCGGCCGACGGCAGACTGGAGCCCGCCGGGGCGCTCGGCGAGGCCACGCTCGCCGGCGAGCCGGTCGCCGTGACCGCGATCGAGGGCGTCGACGCGACGGTGGCCGTCACGGTCGACGGCCGCCCCGGCGAGGTGTTCGTCGCCGCGGGCGCCTGCCCGTACGAGCGGCCCGCGGCGGAGGCCGACGACGACGACCTCGCACGCTGCTTGCGCGCGCCGGTGTGGCTCGTCTTCGATCCGCTGGGCGCGACCACCGGCTCCACGGTGGCAGTCCGCGCCGATCGGGCGGCTCCGTCCGACCTGGCCGGCGCGGAAGTGTCGCTCGTGCGCCTGGACGGAGCCGCGGACATCGTCCCGGATGACCTCGACGGCGCGATCCCGATCGGCCGGCTCGACCCTGACGGACGGCCATCGCCCGACTTCGTGATCCCGGACATGCCCGCGGGGCTCTACGAGGCGCTCGTCACGTGCGAGCGGTGCGGGCAGTCGCTCGGCGCCACGATCTTCCCCGCAGGCTCGCTGCTCGTGTTCGCCGTCGAGGAGGCCAGCGAGGGAAGCTCCGGGATGAAATGGATCGCGGGCGGCATCGGGGTCGGCTTCTTCTTCCTCCTCGTCGCCTCGGCCGTGCTGTGGCGCAAGGGCTGGGGCCGGCGCGCCCGCCCGCCAGCCTGATCGAAATCGACCGGCGCCGGGTGGCCCCGCGCTCATTACGATCACCGCGGAGATCTCCCACACCGCGCTCGAGGAGGCCAGGTGCCGAACGTCGATAGCTTCTCGCTCCCCAGGGAATGGGTCCCGGACGAGGCCTGGGACCTGATCGAGGCGGTTCGCGGCTGGGCCGACCGCGAGGTGATCCCCGTCCGCCAGCGGATCGACGAGGACTGGGAGGCGCACGAGCTCGTGAAGCCGCTGCTCAAGTCGCTGTGCTGCGACCTCGGCTACCAGCAGGCCTGCTGGCCCGAGCAGTACGGCGGGCTCGGGATCGACGGGATCACGTCCTGCCTCCTGCTCGAGGAGATGTCGCGGGCGGACTCCGGCCTGGCGACGGCGGCGAGCTGCTCGATCTGGGCGATGTCGGCGGTGTTTCCGCCCGAGGACAACCCGTACATCATGGAGCACTTCACGCCCAAGTTCCTGGACAAGGAGCGCTGGTACGTCGGCTGCGTCGCCCTGACCGAGCCGCATTCGGGCTCCGACATCGAGAACGTCGACGGCACCCACGGGCGCTTCATCCGCACCCGCGCCACGCTCGACGGGGACGAGTGGGTCGTGAACGGCCACAAGCTGTGGCCCACGAACTCGGGCGGCGTCGGCGACGTGTTCTGCACGCTCTGCACGACCGACCCGAACGCCGGCGACGACGGTGTCGCGATCATCTACGTGCCCGCCGACACGCCGGGCGTGACGCAGAGCAAGCCGTACCGCAAGGCCGGCATGAACGGCGACGCGAACGGCGACATCTGGTTCGAGAACGCCCGCGTCCCGGTCGAGTTCCGCGCGCACGGGCCCGGCAAGGACGCCGCCCGAGCCCGCGCGATGGTCACGTCCGGAAACGTCGGCACCGCCGCCCAGAGCATCGGCGTGATGAAGAACCTCTACGAGCTCGTCAAGGACTGGTGCGACACGCGGATCGTCGCCGGCAAGCCGCTGAAGGAGCACTCGATCACGGCCGTCACGCTCGCGGACATCGTCACCTCGATCGAAGTGAGCCGCGCCGAGACGTACCTGAAGGCGCGCATGCTCGACCGGCCGGACATCTACGGGCCGAAGAACACGCCGGAGATGCTGGCCCGCACGCGCGTCACGAAGCTGTTCGTCTCGGATCAGCTCACGAAGGTCGTGAACCAGGTGATGGACCTGATGGGCTCGTACGGATACGCGCGCGAGTCGGACGTCGAGAAGCACTGGCGCGACTCGAAGATCATGAGCCTCTGGATGGGCGGCCGCGCGCTGCCGCAGCTCGACATCGCCCGCTGGTTCTTCGAGGCGACCGAGTACTGAGCAGAGCCGGCCCCTTGGGGGGCGCGCTGGTAGTCGTACGTGCCGGGCGGTGTCCAGACGAGCTCGAGCTTGAGCCCGTCGGGGTCGAGGAAGAACACCGCGTGGTAGCCGGGGCGGTATTCGGGAAACTCCCGGGGTCCGTCGGTGATCGTGGCGCCGAGCCGGCGCAGGCGCCCGGCGGCGTCCTCGAGCGCCTCCCTGGAGGCCGCCTCGAGGCATAGGTGGTGCAGGCCGATCCGGTAGCGGTCGACCGGGAGGCCCGCCGCCGGGCCCGGCGCCTGGCGCAGGCCGATCGTCGAGCCGGGCCCGTAGAGGTAGTGGATGGTCTCCCCCCGCTCGCCGGGGGTGTGCGAGACCCCGTGCCAGCCGAGCGGCACGAGCAGTTCGCGGTAGAACGCGAGCGACTGCTCCAGGTCGGAGACGACGAGGTCGACGTGGTGGATCCCGGTGGAGCGCACCCGAGCACCGTAGCGGATCGAGATATAAAGCCATGCTTCATATAGTTGCTATATTAAAATCAATGCTCTATAGTACGATCGATCCCGCACGAAGGAGGACACCGGAATGGAAGTGACCCAGCTCCTCGAGGAGGCCCGGCGCGAGCTCGACGCGGGGCACGGGAAGAGCGCCGCGCGCCTGCTCACCGAGGCGG
Source organism: uncultured Gaiellales bacterium (assembly GCA_964370985.1). Taxonomy (GTDB): domain Bacteria; phylum Actinomycetota; class Thermoleophilia; order Gaiellales; family Gaiellaceae; genus JAHDVS01. The sequence goes on from CAYJLE010000023.1 coordinate 28,777, forward strand.
CGTACGGGACGCATGACGCCGCGCTCGAGGCGGAGATCCGCTCGCTTGCGCTCAGGGGGCGCGACGGCGCAGGCAGGTTCGGCAAGGGCCGCTGGGACGAGATCATCCGCGTCACCGAGCTGCGGCAAGCCGGCCACGCAAAGACCGAGGCCGCGTAGGCCCTAGAACGCGAGCGGTCGCCGGGCCGCCACTCGCGCCGCCGCGCGGCCGAACGCGCGGGCCTGCGCGGCCGCGAGCTCGAGGTACGGGCGGCCCGGCGAGGCGGCGAGCACGAGCACGAGCCGCTCGGTGTCGCCGCCGATCCCGAGGCCGAGCGCGGAGCGACGGGCGGCTTCGCGTGCGAGCGTGACCGCGTCCTCCCAGCCCACCGGCTCGGCGGCGAGCGGCACCCCCTCCTCCTCGAAGCCGGCGGCGAGGGCGGCGCCCGGGCCCGGATCCGCGAGCAGGGCGACGACGGCGATCACCGCCCGGTTCCTCGAGCGTGCGCGAGCACGAGCCCGACAGCGACGGCCGCGCGGGGCCCGTGACGCCCGAGCACGTCGCCGCGGGCGACCGCCACGTCGGCGTCGGCGAGCTCGGCTGCCACGGCATCCACGACCTCCCCGTCGGCTGCGGAACCGCCGACGAGCGTCACGAGCTCGCCGCGCGGGACCCCGCCTGCCGCCTCGATCGCGCGACGCACGTTTCGGGCGATCACATCGCGCTTCGCAGCCCGACGCAGCCCGCGCCACACCTCGGGCGCGAGCGGCGTCTCGAGCGGCCGGAGCTCCCGTCCATCGAGGACGCAGAGCCGAGCGAGGGCGGCCGGCGGGGCGGGATCGCCCAGGAACGTGCGACTCCCGTCCTCGTGGTGCAGCGTGAACGGCGTCTCGACCCGCACCGACCGGTGGCGCTTCGCCCGCTCGGCGAGCGCGGGACCGCAGCCCAGGAGCGCCCCGCAGATGCGGGTGACGAGCTCGCCGGCGCCGGCGGTGGACACAGCGCGCTCGTCGCCGGGAGCGAACGAGCAGTGGAGATCGACCGTTCCGCCGCCGATGTCCACGACGAAGGGAGCGCGGCCGGCCCCGGGGGTGGTCGAGGCCCCGAGCACCGCGGCCTGCGTCTCACGCGCCACGACCCGCGCTCCTCCCAAGCACAGCTCCCCGAGCGTATCGACGAGCCCGCTGGCGTCGCCCCGCACGAGCAGCGCGAGCGCGACGGCGCGACGGCGCGCGAGCCGCAGCGAGAACGCGGGGTCGTCGGGCGGAGCCGGCAGCGGGCGCCAGAAGAGGTCGAGCAGCCCGTCCCGGTCGCCGGCCGCGCCACTGATCCCCTCGATCGTTCCCGGCGCGGGCGGAGCGGCACGCTCATCGAACAGCCGCTCGCGACCGCCGGCTTCGAGCAGCGTGATCGGCGCGGCGCCGGCGGCCTGCACCGGCGGCCGCGCGGGGGCCCGCACGGCGATCCCCGCGCGGTGACCCGCCAGGGCACGCGCCGCGTGGCGGGCGGCTCGGGCGTCGTCCGGCCCGAGCCCGAGCAGCACCGCGAGGCGAAGCGGGTCGCTCAGGTGCTCGATCCCGGACCCCGGCGGGGCGACCTCGACGGCGGCCTGCGCGCCCAGGGGCAGCGCCGCGGCATCCGCGACCTCGTCCACGATCGGCAGCGCCCGGTCGAAGCGGTTGCCGATCAGGACGGCGTCGTCCGCGTCGACGATCGCGCCGGCGATCACCCAGCCTCGCTCGCGCGCGGCTCGAAGACGCGCGGCAGCCGCCTCGAAGTCCTCGCCCGTGACCACGGCGATCGTCGCCACGCCGCCCGGGTCTCCGCCGAGCTCGTCCAGGGAACGAAGCACCCCCGCTGCGACACCCTCGCCGGACGGCGTCGCGCTCGCGGGTCGCGCGATCGCGGTGCGGGCGAGATCGAGCTCCTCGATCCGTCCGAGCTCGACGAGCCCTGTCTCGACGGGGTGCAGCTCGGCCAGTAGCAGCAGGTGAGGCCGCTCCCCGAGCCGGCGCTCCGCGCGTCCCACCAGTTCTCCGACCGTCCGGGCGCACGCCACGGACCCCTTCGGGCCGCTCGTCGGCGCGCGGAGCACGAGCAGCCACTCTGGCTCGCGCGCCGGCTCGACCCGGGCGAGGGCGATCTCGGTCGTCGAGTTCCCGACGTCGACGCCGGCGACGAGCACGCCTACGCGGGAAGCGGGCCCGGACCGCTGAAGAGATCCGCGAGGAGACCCGGGTCGAGCCGGTGAGCGACGGCGCCGTCGCGGCCGGTCATCGTCTCGGCCCGGAGCAGCGCGTTCACGATCGCCTCCTCGGTCGCCTCGATCGTCGCGTAGAAGAGCGGGTCGATCGACTCGTTCGCGAGCATCGAGATGGATCTCGCTCCCGCGCCGGTCAGGCCCCGGTTCGCGGTCGAGAAGGCGAGGAAGATGTCGCCGGAGCCGTTCTCGCCCGCGCCGCCGAGCCTCGCGACGCCGAGCCCGGCGCGCTGCGCGAGCCGGTGGCACTGGTGCGGCAAGAGCGGCGCGTCGGTGGCGACGACGATGATGATCGAGCCGCCGCCGGGCGGAGTCCAGTGGCCGGCAACCGGGATCCGCTCGTGCGGAATTGCCCGCCCGACCGGCACACCCTCGATCGAGAGCCGCTCGCGCGCTCCGTGGTTTGCCTGCACGAGCACGCCGACCGTGTAGCCCCCCTCCTCGGAGGAGAGCACGCGGGAGGCGGTGCCGATGCCGCCCTTGAACCCGTGGCAGATCATCCCGGTCCCGCTGCCGACGTTACCCTCGGCGACGGGGCCGTCCGAGGCCGACTCGATCGCCTCGAAGACGTGCTCGGGCCTGACGTGGAGGCCGTTGATGTCGTTGAGGGTCCCGTCCCAGGTCTCGCCGACGACGGGGAGGCTCCAGGAATCCTCGGTCATCAACCCGCGGCGGATCGCCCAGGCGATCAACGCGTCGCGGACGACACCGACCGAGTGCGTGTTCGTGAGCCCGATCGGGGTCGTCAAGAGCCCCGACTCGCGCACCCACTCGAGGCCGGTCAGCTCGCCGTTCCCGTTCAGCCGGTGACAGCCGGCGAAGACCGGGTCGGCTCCGGGGTCACCCTCGCACGGAAAGATCACGGTCACGCCAGTGCGAACCGCCTCGCCCTCGACCACGGTCCGGTGGCCGACACGGACGCCGGCGACGTCGGTGATCGCGTTGGCCGGGCCCGGGTCGCCGCTGCCGATCCGGATGCCGAGCTCCCGCGCCCTCATTCCGCCTCGATCAGGCCGCGCCTCAGGTAGGCCGCGCGTGCCTCCCGCACGAGACCCGCGCAGCTCCCGCCGCCGCGCTCCTCCAGGCTGCGCGCCAACTCCTCGAGCTCCGCCGCGGTCGAGCGGCCGGGCCGGAGGCGCTCGTAGAAGGCGAGCAGCTCGTCGTCGGTGAACGCTGTTAGCTCGGCGCCCCGGCGGAGGTTCTCGGCGAGCTGGCGGTTGCCTCCCGCCTCCGCGAAGCCGGCCTGGAGACGCAGGGTTGCGGGGCTGATCCGGAGGTCGTCCGGGCCGATCTCCCCGTCGAGCACGGCGGTCAGCGTGATGTCGGAGACACGACGCCCGGTCGTCGTGAGGACGGACTCGCGCGAGCCGCCGGAGAGCGGATAGCTCAGACCGGCCACTGCGCCTCCACCTCGACCGGGGCTCCGGGTCGCACGAGCCGCCGCTCGATCGCGACGAGCTGGACGACGCGGGCGTGGTACTTGGGGCCGAGCGGCTCGCTCGACTCGGGCAGCAGGAGCGGCTCGGGCGAGAGCCCCTTGGCGAAACGGGCGGCGTTGCGGCCGAGGCCGCGGTAGAGCCCCGCGGTGATCCGGGGGGCGATCGAGAAGAGCTCGAGGTTCGCGAGCGGCGGCAGGTCGGCGCGGTGGATCAGGGCGGTGCCCTTGGCCTGGAGGCCGACGGAGACGGCCGAGCCGGAGAGCTGCGCGGCCGCCCAGCCGATCGCGCCGAGGTCGATCGAGTGGCCGACCCGCACGATCCGGCTTGCGACGCCTTCCTCCTCGATCCCGGCGAGCACCTGGCGAAGCACCTGCGCGACCGTGAGCCCGCCGAGCGCGGCCCAGATCTCGACGGCGAAGGCCGGCGAGACGCCGACGACGACCTCGTCGGGCCGGACGCGCGAGCGAGCTGGCCCGAGCTCGGCGAGCCGCAGGCAACCAGCTGCCGCCGTCTGGTCGGCGAGCAGGTCGGCGCGCTGCCAGACCTGGCGCACGCTCGCGACCTCGTCGCGCCGCCCGTCGGACATCCGGTAGCCGGTGCCGGGCCCGGCGTAGTCGTTCGGGTCGGTCAGGGCCGAGAGCACGCGCATCTCCTCGTCGAAGATCGCGGCGGTCTGGAGGAAGTCGCCGAGCAGCCGCTGGCGGAGCATCTCGAGCACGCGTTCGGCCTCGACCTCGTAGCCGCGGGCGGCGAGCGCGCGCACCGCGTCGAGGGCGGTCAGGCCCCTCTCCATGATCCGCTCGCCGATCGCGGGGACGAGGTCGGGCTGCAGCTCCGGGACGTCGAGCGAGCCGTGGGCGACGACGCAGGCGTCGACGTCCTCGTCGGTGAAGCTCGCGAGCTCGAGCTCCTCGTAGACGGCGCGGCAGGCCTCGGCGGCGCGGCGGCGCAGCGCGAGCAGCTCGGCGTCGCCACGCGCGCGCAGCGCGCCCTCGAAGCCCCAGTCGCGCTGGATCACGAGGTAGTCGTCGATGTCCTCCGCGTTCAGGTTCGAAGGGCCGAACGCGTTGTCGTAGGCGGGGATCGTGCCGAACCCGGAGAACAGGAAGTCCGCGCCCGCGAGCAGGAGCGGCAACGTGTGGGCGACGCGACGCAGGTCGGACGACGACATCAGCGTGTCGTTGCCGGAGCACGACTCGAGATCGTGGAGCATCACGCAGAGGTTCTCGGCGATCACCTCGCGCATCCCGTCGGGGACGGACGCGGTCACGTTGACGCCGTCGATGCCGCCGTTCTGGACGCCCTGCGAGCCGGCCGCCCTGGTCACGGCGATACAGCGCGCCTCCAGGTAGAGCAGCGACTTGCCCTCCGCCGCGCCCATCAGCGCCTCCGCGCCGGAGCCGGAGGTGAAGCGCATCTTGAGACCGCGCGACGCGTAGCAGGAGGCCAGGAACGTCTTCGACCACGGCGTGTCGTCACCGTCGAGGAACACCTGCTCGGTGCCGTAGACGGAGACCGTCTCCGCATAGGTCGTGAGGCCGCGCAGCCCGAGCTCGAGCTCGGTGCGCTCCTCGACCGAGCACTGGGTGAGCGCCCCGGCCGCCGCGACCTGCCCGCCGATCAGGAGCGCGAGCGCGTTCGAGGGCGCGTCGCGGAGCACCGGCACGGTCGTCTCGAGCTCCCTGAAGCCGAGGGCAACCGCCGCCGCGGCGTCGGCGGCGAGCAGGAGCGGGTGGTCGACGCGGTTCGTCACGTGCCCCTGGATCGACGGGGTGCGCCGCACGCGCAGCTTCTGGATCGCCTGGAGGATCTCGACTGACGTGAGCAGGGCGAGCGTCCTCGCGATCTTCGCCGGCGTCATCCCCGCCGCGAGGCGCACGACCGCGGCGCGCGGCACCCCCGGGTCGACGAGCATCCGGGCGAACGCGACGGTGTCGAGCGCCATCGCCTCCGGCGCGACCTCGACGTCGATGCCGTGGCGGGCGACGAACTCGTCGATCAGGTCGAAGTCCGCCTCGGGGGTGCCGTCGAGCTCGACGACGCGGCCGTCCTCGACCCGCAGCGACGGCTCCGGGTCGAACGGGCTCGAGAACGCGACGAGCCCGAGCGACGGGTCCTCCGGCACGAGGTTGTCGCGCGAGATCGGCCGCGTCGCGTAGAAGGCGGCGCGCAGCGAGCTGGTGTCCCGGTCGACCGTGCTCATCGTGGGTCGCATTCTACGGCCCCGCGAGCCCGCGCCTCCGCGCGGCTACCGCCTGAGCAGGAGCTGCGTGCAGCGAAACAGCGCGAGCGCGCGGCCGCTCTCCTCGGACGTCACGCGCGCGTCCCAGACCTGGGTGGTGCGGCCGCCGTGGGCGAGCGTCGCCTCGCAGGCGAGGGTGCCCTCCCGCGCGGTCGCGAGGAAGTTGCTCTTCAGCTCGATCGTGGTGAACCCGGTCGCGTCGCCGGGGAGGTGGGTGAACGCCCCGAACGCGCAGGCCGTGTCGGCGATCGCGACCACCGCCGCCCCGTGGAGGTAGCCGTTCGCGGCCAGCAGGTCCGGGCGGACCGGGAGGCGCGCGGTGACAGCGCCCTCGTGCAGCCCGGTGATCTCGACGCCGAGCGTCCCCGAGAACGTCCCCGCGAGCCGCGCGTTCGCCTCCTCGACGGTCACGGGGCGGCCCCGTCCGCGAGCGAGAGCCACAGGTGGATGGCGGCGTAGGCCCGCCACGGCCGCCAGGCCTCGGCGCGCTCTGCCACCTCCGCGGCGCTGGCGGGCCGGCCATTGGCGGCGAGCGCGTAGCGCAGGCCGAGATCGGAGGCGGGGAAGGCGTCCGGGTCGCGGAGGCCGCGCATCGCGATGTACTCCGCGGTCCACGGGCCGACCCCCGGCAGGGCGAGCAGACGCGCGCGCGACTCCGCGAGGTCGGCCGCCGGATCGAGAGACAGCTCGCCGGACGCCACGGCGGTGGCGAGCCCCCGGATCGCGGTCGCGCGGGCGCGCGTCAGGCCGGCCCGCTCGAGCTCGGCGCCGACGAGGGACTCCGGCGAGGGAAACAGCCGGGTGAGCGTGCCGCAGCTCTCGAGCGGCTCGCCGAACGCGGCGGCGACCCGGCCCGCGATCGTCGTGGCCGCCCGCACCGAGACCTGCTGCCCGATGATGCCCCTGACGGCCAGCTCGAACGGGTCCCATGCACCCGGGACTCGCAGCCCGGGACGCAGCTCGACGAGCCGCGCGAGCGCCGGATCGGCGCCGAGAGCTCCGCCGACGGCGGCGGGATCGGCGTCGAGGTCGAGCAGGCGTCGCGCCCGCCCGTCCAGGCCGTCGCCGAGCCCCGGCGGGGCGTCGACCCGCAGACGGACGCTCTCCGACCCCGGCAGATGCTCGAGCTCGACCACGCCGGCGCTTCCTCCCCTCCGAATCGTGCGCCGGTAGACGCCGTCCTCCACCGCCTCGACGCCGGGGATCGCCCTGGCGGCGAGGAACCCCGCGAGCGCGTCCCACGCGAGCGGCGGGCGGTACGGTAGCACCCACTCGCCTCGCTCTGCGGCGTCGCGGCCCACGCGGGCGAGCATACGCCCTCGCCGCCGCGCACGGCCACTGGACTCAACCTCCGCGCTGGTAGAGCAGGAGCTGCGTGCAGCGGAACAGCGCGACGGGCCGCTCGTCCCCCTCGAGCCGGACGCGGGCGTCCCAGACCTGGGTCGTGCGCCCGCCGTGGACGAGGCTCGCCTCACACTCGAGCACCCCGTCGCGGACGACGCGGAGCAGGTTCGCCTTCAGCTCGATCGTGCCGGCGCCGGTCGCCCCCTCGGGCAGGTGCGCGACCGCGCCGATCCCGCAGACCGCGTCCGCGAACGCGGTGATCGTGCCGCCGTGGAGGTCGCCGTCCGTGTTCAGGAGCTCCTCGCGGACGACGAGGCGGGCGCGCATGCGCCCGCCGCCTACCTCCGTGAACTCGACGCCGAGCAGGCCCGGGAGCCTGCCGGCGCAGCGCGCGTTCGCGTCCTCGACGGTCACGGGCCGGGCCTGTCCAGCCCGCAACCCCTCCCGTTTCCCGCTGCTCGCATCGACTCGGGCGGGACAGGTCCCGCCCCTACACCTCCCCTGCAATTGAGACGCCAAGTCCCGGCTCGGGCGCGCCCACGAGCGCGGCCGCGTTGCCCAGGCCGAGGCGGCCCTCGTCCATGTCCTGGTGGGCCCGGCCGATCTCCTCGAACGTGAGCAGGCGGCCGAGGCACGGGTCGATCTTCCCGGCGCGGACGAGCTCGTTGTACGCGTGGGCCTGGGGGTCGTTCGTGCCGTGCGAGCCCTGGAGGCGCTTCTGGCGCACCCAGTGGTAGCGCAGGTCGACCATCGCCGAGTAGCCTGTCGTGCCGGCGCAGATCACGACCATCCCGCCGGCCTCGCAGACGAAGATCGAGGTCGGGATCGTCGCCTCGCCCGGGTGCTCGACCACGATGGTCGGGTTGCGCCGCTCGCCGAGGATCTCCCAGATCTTCTTGCCGAACTCCCGCGCGGCCGCCGTCCATGCCTTCTGCCCGGAGCCATCGGTCCAGTGCGGCGGGATGCCCCAGTGGTCGAACTCGGTCCGGTCGATCCAGCCTGCCGCCCCGAGCCCGACGCAGTACTCGCCCTTGTCCGCGGACGAGACGACCGCGATCGAGGTCGCGCCCGCGACCTTCGCGATCTGGATCGCCTGGCAGCCGACCCCACCCGAGCCGCCCCAGACGAGCACGACGTCGCCCTCCCCGACCTCGTTGCCGGCCCAACCGTGCAGCATCCGGTAGGCGGTCGTGCCGACGAGCGTCGGCGCCGCGGCCTCCTCCCAGGTCAGGTGGTCGGCCTTCGGCATGCACTGGTGTGCCTGGGCGACGGCGAACTGCCCGAACGAGCCGTCGTTCGTCTCGTAGCCCCAGATCTTCGCCGACGGCGCGATCATCGGATCCTTGCCGGCGAGCACCCACGGGTCGCGGGGGGCCCAGTAGCCGTGGTGGATCACGACATCGTCGCCGACCGCCACGTTCGTGACCTCGGCGCCGACCGCGTAGACGATCCCGGAGGCGTCGCTGCCGCCGACGTGGTAGTCGCGCGGGTCGCCGGCCTTCTGGCGCACCGCGATCACGTCGATCGGGATCCCCTTCGCCGCCCACACGTTGTTGAAGTTGATGCCGGCCGCCATCACGGCCACCAGCACCTCGTCCGGCCCGATCTGCGGCGTGTCGATCTCCTCGACCCGGAAGGCGTCCCGCGGCTCGCCGAGGCGGTCCTGCCGGACGACCTGCGCGAGCATCTTCGGGGGCACCTCGCCGAGCGGCGGCAGCGTGCCGATGGGAACCGAGTCGGGCATCGTCGTCTCCTCCTCCGTCAGGTTCGGACGCCGGCAAGCGCGGCGGCCCGGCGGCGCAGCTCCCGGGCGATCACGACGCGCTGGATCTCCGTCGTGCCGTCCACGACCTGGAGCATCTTGGCCAGCGCGATGAAGCGCGGTAGCGGGGTCTCGTTGAGCCAGCCGTAGGCGCCGAGGACCTCGCTGCACGTGACGGCGGCGCGCAGGGCGGCGTCGGGGCAGAAGCGCTTGGCGTGGGCGGCTGCGACGGCTGCCTCCGGGCCACCGAGCAGCTCGGCGGCCCGCTGGTAGAGCAGGCGACCCGCGACGACGTCTGTCTCGACGTCGGCGAGCATGAACTGGATCGCCTGGAGGTCGAGCTCGGCGCCACCGAACATCCGCCTGGTGGCCGCGTGGCGCAACGCGATCTCGAGCGCCTCCGCGGCAAGGCCGACCGAGATCGCGGCGATGTCGACGCGGGCGACGTCGATCGCGCCGAGCGCGGCCTGGAAGCCCGCGCCGGGCGGCGCGATCACCTCGGCCGCGGACACGCGGGCGCCGTCCAGCTCGACCTCCCCGATCGGCAGGAACGCGGAGGCCATCTTGTCGTAGAGGCGCGAGACCCGGACGCCCGGCTGGTCGGCGGCCAGCGCGACCACCATCACGTCGCCGTAGCCGGGCGCGTCGCCGGCCCGGCAGACGAGCGCGAACACGTCCACCTCGCCCGCGAGCGAGACCCACGCCTTGCGTCCGCTGAGCAGGTAGCCGCCCGCCCCGTCAGCCTCGGCGCGAGTCGTGATCGCGGCGGCGTCCGAGCCCGCGTGGGGCTCGGTCAGGCTGAAGCCGCCGAGGGCACGGCCGCTCGTGAGCGGGCCAGCCCAGCGCTCGCGCACCTCCTCGGCGGCGAAGCGGGTGATCACGGTTGTGACCGCGTTGTGCATCGAGAGGGCGAACGCGTAGCTCGCGTCGGCCCGCCCGAGCTCCTCGAACACGCCCATGCCCTCGGCGAACGTGAGCCCCTGGCCGCCCGCCTCGGGGGGCGCGAACAGGCCGCAGAGGCCGTCCGCAGCCGCCGTCTCGACGGCATCGCGGGGGAAGCGGCCCTCCCGCTCCCAGCGCTCGACGCCCGGGGCGACGACCTCGCTGGCGTGCCTGCGTGCAGCCTCGATCACGCTCATCGAGCGGCCTCCGGGGCGCTATCGCTGAAAGACGTCACGCGCCTCCTCCCGAGCACGCTCAGGGAAGCTGGGCCATCGCCCGCTGGACGACCTCTTCGAGGCGGTCGAGCTGGCCGGAGCGGGCGAGCACCTGGCGGGCGGCGGTGCGAACCTTCGACTCGAGCGCAAGGTCGCGTGGGCGCCCGGTCGGCGCGGCCGCAGCGGCCACCGAGGGTGGCGCCGCGGCTTCGCCGCCGTTGCCGCCGGTGAGGATCCCGTCGAGATCCGCGACCCGCTGCGAGACCTCGGCGGCGGCAGCCCTGAGGCCGTCGATCTCGGCTGCGGAGAGGCCCACGTCGACGATCTCGAGCACGCCGCCCCGGCCGAGCCGGGCGGGCACGCCGACGTAGACGCCGCCGTCGATCCCGAGCTCGCCGCGGCAGTAGGCCGACACGGGCATCACGCGCCGCTCGTCGCGGACGATGGCCCGCACCATCTCGGTGATCGCGGCGCTCGGCGCCCACCACGCCGACCCGCGCTTGAGCAGCCGCACGATCTCGGCGCCGCCGTCGCGGGTGCGCTCGACCAGGGCGTCGATGTCGGCCGCCGGCATCACCTCGGCGAGCGGGCGGCCGTTCACGGTCGAGAGCCGCGGCACCGGCACCATCGTGTCACCGTGCGAGCCGAGCGTGAGCGCCTCGACGCGCGTGGGCGGCGTCTTCGTGTGCCAGGCGATGAAGGCGCGGAAGCGCGCGGTGTCGAGCATTCCGGCCATGCCCATCACGCGCTCTGGCGGGAAGCCTGTGAGGCGCTGCGCGAGCGCGGTCATCTCGTCGAGCGGGTTCGTCACGACGATCACGACGGCCTGCGGCGAGCGGCCGCGCACCTCGCCGGCGACGGAGGCGATGATCTTGCCGTTCGCCTCGAGCAGGTCGGCTCGGCTCTGGCCCGGCTTTCGGGGCAGGCCCGCGGTGATCACGACCACATCGGAGCCGGCCGTGTGCTCGTAGCCCGTTCCGCCCGCGATGAGCGTGTCCGAGCCGGCGAACGGCAGCGCCTGGCCGATGTCGAGCGCCATCGCCTCTGCAACTCCGTCCACCACGTCCACGAGCGCGAGCTCCTCGCAGAGCCGCTGCTCGCCGATGCGCATCGCGGTCGACGATCCGACCATGCCCGCGCCGACGACCGTCACCTTCGTCATCGACAGCCACACCTCCGGTTGGCGATCGGTTGCAGTTGGAGCGCCGCGCCCGGCCCGGGCTCGGGGGCGTCGCAGGCGCAGTCGCCGCAGCAGAGGCGAAGCTCCTTGAACACCGCCTGGCAGACACGCTCGACGAGCTCGGCCGACGCGACAGCGGGGAAGTCGCGCCAGAGCACGCGCCGCACCACCGAGCGCACCCGCGACTGGGCGGCCAGCAACGCGACGGCGTCGTGGTCGACGATCCCGCTCACGAGGGCACCCCGCGCCTCGCGAGCGACTCGATCGCGGCGAGCGCGCCATCCCGCGCCGCCAGCACCTCCGACTCGAGCCCGGCCACCATCAGCCGCCCGAAGCGGCCGACGTTCGAGATGTAGACCTGGTCGATGTCGGATGCCTTCTCGGCCTCGTTCGCGGCCAGCGTCACGTAGGCGGCGGGGGCGATCTCCATCACGAGCAGTGTCTGGCCCGGCACGAGCAGCGCGCCGCGCCGGAACTTGTTGATCAGCTGCGCCTGGTAAGGATCGACGTTCGTGATCACCTGCGCCGACGCCACTTCGGGCGCGATTGCGTCCGTTTCGGTCAGGCCGGTCAGCGAGAAGATCGCCTCGGCTGCGGCGTCGATCGCGGACGGGTCGAACGAATGCACCTCGAGCAGCCCGAACTCCCGCTCGACGAACTGCGTCCCCGGCCTCACGTCCGCTGCCTTCAGAGCCACGTCGGCCACCCGGTAGACCTCGTTCGACGGCGCCACCTCGATGAACAGCTCGGCCATCCCGGCGACCGGTATGTCCCCCTGCACGGTCGCGCCGACGTAGGCCGCGTACTGCGGCTGCATGCAGTCGATCCGTACGTAGCTGCGAAGCTGGAAGTCCGGCACGCCTACCTCAGCAACCCGTCGATGTCGTCCCCGGGCCGCGCGATCACGTGCGCGGACACGAGCTCTCCGACGCGCGCCGCCTCCTGCGCACCGGCGTCGACCGCGGCGCGCACCGCCGAGACCTCGCCCGTCACCGTCACGGTCATGAGGCCGGGGTCGACCCGCTTGATCGGCCCGGACAGCGTCACCTGGGCCGCCTTCAACATCGCGTCGGCGGCGGCGATTGCGGCCGTGAACGCCCGCGCCTCGACCATCCCGATCGCGCTAGCCATGTGCCATCACCCTTTCTACGATCTCGCGCACGAACGCCTCCAGGTCGGGCGACGCAACGGGCGGGGCGAAATGCATGGGCCCCTTGCCGCCCTCGTCGAGGCCCGCCTCGCGCCACGAGCGCACCGGCATCGCCACGCGCTTCACGTTGACGAGATGGCGCGGGCCGATGTTGTCGGAGGTGATCGTGCCCCCGATCGTGCCCGTGCCGAGCATGTACGACGGGTCGACGCCCGTCGTGAAGCCGGAGGCGCCGAAGATCGCCGTCTCGTTGACGACGATCCGATAGGCGGGCATCCGGTTGGCGAACCGGCCGATCACACCGTCGTCCTCCGCGTGGACCGCCGCGGTATGCCCGTCGCCCCCGTACTTGAGCAGCGCGTGCACGGTCACGAACGCGTCCTCCTCGCTGCGGCCCTCGTACCACTTCAGGATCGGGCAGAGGATCTCGCGGGAGAGCGGGTGCTCGCGGCCGACACCGATCGGCCGCACGACGAGCATGCGCGTGCCCTCCGGGATGGTGATCCCCGCCATCTCGGCGAGCCTCGACGGGAACTGGCCGACGATATCGACCGCCGCCGGACCCTTGGCCCCCTGCGGGAAGCACATCCGCTCGACCGCCGCCTGCTCCCGCTCGTTGCAGAAGTAGGCGCCGCGGGCCTCGAGCTCCGAGCGCAGCCGGCCCGCGATCTCGTGATCCGCGACCACGGCCTGCTCCGAAGCGCACGGCGTGCCGTTGTCGAACGTCGACGAGACGATCAGCATCGCGGCGGTCTCGCCGAGGTCCGCCGCCGACCGGTGCACGTACGCGGTCGTGTTGCCCGGGCCGACCGCGTACGTCGGCTTGCCCGACGAGTAGGCGGCGAGCACCATCGCGCGGCTGCCCGTCGCCAGCACGAGATCGGTCCGGTAGTGGCGCATCAGCGCGTCCGTGCCCTCGAGCGACACCTCGGTCATGCACTGAACGAGGTTCGGCGGCGCACCCGCGGCGGTCGCCGCCTCGTCCATCACCCGCGCGGTCTCCGCGGAGCAGCGCACCGCCCGCGGGTGCGGGGCACAGACGATCGCGTTTCTCGCCTTGAGCGCGATCAGCGCCTTGAACATCACGGTCGAGGTCGGGTTCGTGACCGGGACGAGCCCGGCGATCACCCCGACCGGCTCCGCGATCTCCACGTAGCGGCGGCTCGGATGCTCCGCGATCACCCCGACGGTCGGGACGTGCCGGATGAACTCGTACAGGAACTGCGAGTTGAACAGGTTCTTGAAGGCCTTGTGGTCGGGCCTCCCGTACCCGGTCTCCTCGTAGGCGAGGTCGGCGAGCCGCTGCGCGTGCTCGGTGCCGGCCTGCGCCATCGCCTCGATCACCCGGTCGACGTCCTCCTGGCTGGCGCCGGCCCAGGCCTGGGCGGCCGTGTGCGCGCGCAGCGCGAGCTCGTCCGCCTGTGCCTTCGACCGCTCGACGTCAGCCATCCGGTCCCCCCGCCTTTACCGGTAGTAGGGCAGTGCCCGGCAGACGCCGATCTCGCGGCAGCGCCCCCCGAGCGGCTCGAAGTTGACGTAGTGGAGCATCTCGTCCTTCGTCATCCCGTCCAGCCCGAGCACCTCGAGCGTGCGGCCGTGCTTGCGGAAGTCGATCTGGGTCATGGAGCAGCCGAGATCGATGATCACGTCCGTCATCTGGGTGTCGACCCCGAGCGCGCGGCCGAGCTCCGAGACCGGCACGAGCGTGTTCGGAATCTCGTCGACGAGATGGTTGTAGGTGAGGATGTGCGGCGGCGCCGTGAAGCCCTCGTAGTAGGGGTTGCGCTGCATCGCGTCCCACATGTCCGAGCCGGTGACCCGGTAGGACTGCTCGTACCACTCCTTGACCGACCAGATCTCGCGCAGGCCGAACGTGCGCGCGAGCTCGCACTTCTCGCCGTCCATCTGCTCCATCACGAGGTTCGCGACGGTCGGACCGATCTGGTTCTTGTAGAAGCGCAGGTCGGTGTTGCCGCCGGCGACCTCCTCGACCACGTGCGAGTTGAGGAGCATCGCGGTCGGGTGGACGACGCCGCCGATGTTGTTGATCGACGTCTCGAGGACGTTCTCGCCCGCCTCGATCTGCGGGTAGAGGCCCCGGATCACGTTGATGAACTGGTCGTTCGCGGAGGCGGGGAGCGCCGAGGCGCGCATCCGGAACTTCTCCTTCAGGATCTCGACCGTGCCCGGCCCGCGCTGCTCGGCGGCGTAGATGAACGTCTGCGTCTCGCCGAGCACGATGTCGGCGCGGCAGGCGAACCGCGTCAGCACCTGCGCGAACTCGAGTGCGCCGCCGGTCCGGCCGGGATTCAGGCAGATGATCTGCCCGTCCTGGAGGATCGGCGCGAGCAGTGTCGCGTAGACGCGATGGGCGATCGCGGGCGCGGCGATCATGATCAGGTCGGCGCCTTTGACGGCCTCGTCGATCGAGCGGCAGATGCGCGCGTACTTCGCCTGGCCGCGCACCTCCTCGCCGATCATGTCGACGCCGCCCTTGGCCTCGATCGGCTCGAGCTCGCGCCCGTAGATCGAGAAGACGGTGACGTCGAAGCCGAGCAGCGTCAGGTGCCCGGCCATCGCCGAGCCGCCGTGGCCCGCGCCGAGCACCGTTACCTTCGTCTTGCCCGCGCCGTAGCGCTCACGGTGCGGAGAGGGCTCCCGCGTAGCGAGCGGCGGGTCGGGGATGAGACGCGTGTTCGGCGGGTGCGGGACCATTGCCAGCCCCCCGCCCGCGCCGCCGTTCGGGGGTGCCTGCACGGGGCTGCTCGCCCCGGCCGCACCCTGACCGCCCAGCTCGCGGACCACCGCGCGAACGATCGCGTCGAAGTCAGCGCCTTGCATCTGGCGCACCTCCTTCTCGGTCGTCTCGGGGGTCTACTAGGCCGTGGCGGAGGTCTTGACGCCGGGGAGCAGCGCCTCGACGTCCTCGTGAGGGCGTGCGATGACGTGCGTGGAGACGAGCTCGCCGACCTTGGCGGCCGCCTCGGCACCCGCGTCGGTCGACGCCTTGACCGCGCCGACGTCGCCGCGCACGAGGACGGTGACGTAGCCGCCGCCCACCTGCTCCTTGCCGACGAGCGTGACGTTCGCTGCCTTGACCATCGCGTCGGCGGCCTCGATCGCGCCGACGAGCCCGCGCGTCTCGATCATCCCGAGCGCCTGCATGCTGCCGTTCCGTGCCATCGTTCCTCCTTCTCTGTTTCGAGCCGTCGGGCTCGTACCTTGCCTGCGGGACTGTGGGGTGCTCATTCCTTGTGGTATGTGACCTTTCCGTCGATCGTGAGCGAGTCGAGGATCGCGACGATCGTCGCGTCCGTTGGTACCGCGCCGGTCCTCCCGGTCGTGCGGGCCGCCGAGCCGCGCGCGACCAGCACGAGCTCACCTTCCCCTGCGCCGACCGTGTCGGTGGCGGCGAACGCCGCGCCGTTCGGCACGCCGTCGGGGCCGGCCGTGCGGACGAGCATCAGCTTCGTGCCGTGAAGCCCCTCGTCCTTCGCGGTGGACACCGCCTGACCTACGACCCGGCAGACGTCCATCAGGTGACCTCGATGTAGCGGTCGCGCTCCCAGTCCGTCACCTGGCGCGCGAACACGTCGACCTCGTGATGGAGCATGGCTGCGAACGTCCCGACGAACATTTCCCCGAACGCGCCGCGGAGGAATGCGCTGCGCTCGAGCTCCGCGACGGCGGCCTCGAGCGAGGTCGGGATCCGCGGCGACGTCGTGTCCAGGTAGGCGTCGCCGGCGGTCTTGTCCGGGAGGGGCAGCTCACGGTCGAGCCCGTCGAGGCCGGCGTGGAGCAGGGCGGCCTGGACGAGGTACGGGTTCGCGTCGGCCGCGGCGCCCCGGGCCTCGAGCCGGGTCGACTCGCCATGGCCCATGACCGACCGGACGGCCACGGTGCGGTTGTCGCCGCCCCACGTGACACAGGTCGGAGCGAACGAGTAGTCCTCGACCCGCTTGTACGAGTTGATGGTCGGGCAGTTGATCGCGGTCATCTCGATCTGGTGAGCGAGCAGGCCGGTCAGCCAGCGACGCATCAGGCTCGAGCGGATCGGTCCTTCGGTGAGGTCCGCTTCCGCGAACGCGTTCTTGCCCGTCTCGAGCGAGCGGAGGCTCTGGTGGACGTGGAGCCCGTTGCCGGCCTCGCCGAACAGTGGCTTCGCCATGAACGTCGCGCGCAGGCCGTGCTGGCGCGCGATCTCCTTGACGACGTACTTGAAGATCATCGTGTTGTCCGCGACCTGGAGCGCCGGCCCGTACTCGAGGTTCACCTCGACCTGGGCGGGGCCGTACTCGACGTTGCACGCCTCGACGACGATGCCGAACGCCTCGAGCTTGCGCCGCACGTCCCCGGTGACCGGCTCGACCTCGCCGCCCTTGGGCAGCGAGTAGCAGTGCACGCCGCGGTAGACCGGCTCCCAGTCGGGCGTGCACAGGTGGAACTCGATCTCCGTTGCCATCATCGGCTCGTAGCCGTGGGCCCGGACCCGCTCGATCGCGGCGCGCAGGTGGTTGCGCGTGTCCACCGGCAGCGGCTCGTGGGTCTGCTCGTCGACCGTGTCGCAGATGCAGAACGCGGTGCCCTCCTGCCAGGTGGCGAGACGCAGCGTGGAAAGGTCCGGGATGGCGACGAGATCCGGCCAGCCGGAGTTGTTCGTGCAGAACGGCGTGTCGAACAGGTTGCACCACATGTCCCAGACCATCACGACGCTCGCGAGCGCGAACCCCTTCTCGGCGAGCTTCAGGAAGTGGCTCGCCGGGACGCGCTTGCCGCGCGGCAGGCCCCACACGTCGGCGAAGGCGCACTCGACGGTGTGGACGTCGTGGCGGTCGAAGAGCTCCCGGACGCGAGCGAGTTCCTCTGGAGCGGTCAACGCTAGCCTCCTCCCCCGAAGGTGCCCGGCCCGACGGCCCAGTCGACGCCCGCGAGCGGCACCCCGGTGAGCGCGGAGGCCTCGAGCGAGACCGCGCGCAGATCCTCGGGCTCGAGATTGTGGACGTTCCCCTTCCCGCACGACTTCGCGATCACGGTCATCTCCATCGTCATCGAGCTGAGGAAGTTGCGGACGCGCTCGGCGCCCTCCTCGGGGTCGAGGCGGGCTTCGAGCTCCGGGTCCTGCGTCGTGATCCCGACCGGACAGCGGCCGGTGTGGCAGTGGTGACACGCGCCGGGCTCGGTGCCGAGCGCGTGGTAGTCCTCGACGTACCGGGGTGCGTTGCAGCCCAGCGCGACGAGCGCGGCGGTGCCGATGGCGACGCAGTCCGCACCGAGCGCGAGCGCCTTCGCGGCGTCGACCCCGTTGCGGATCCCGCCGGAGGCGATCAGCGTCACCTTGCCGTACATGCCGATCTCCTCGAGCGCGCGGCGTGCGGCCGGGATCGCTGCGAGCGTCGGGATGCCCGTGTGGTCGAGCTGGAACTCGGGGGCCGCAGCCGTCGAGCCCTCGGTGCCGTCGACGACGATCGCGTCGCAGCCGGTCTTCGCGGCGATCTTCACGTCCTCGCGAACGCGGCACGCGGGCAGCTTGAGGATGATCGGGGTGCGGTAGTCGGTCGCCTCCCTGAGCTCCATGATCTTGACCTGCAGGTCGTCCGCACCCAGGAAATCCGGGTGGCGTACCGCGGAGCGCTGGTCGACGCCGACCGGCAGCGTGCGCATGCCCGCGACCTTGTCGGAGACCTTCATCCCGAGCAGCATCCCGCCCGTCCCCGGCTTCGCGCCCTGACCGACCACGATCTCGATCGCGTCGGCCTTGCGCAGGTGCTCGAGATCGAGCCCGTAGCGGGAAGGGGTCATCTGGTAGATGAGCAGCGTCGACGCGTCGCGCTCCTCCTCGAGCATGCCCCCCTCGCCGGTGCAGGTCGCCGACCCGGCGCGCGAGAAGCCCATCCCGAGCGCCATCTTCGCGTTGGTGCCGAGCGCCCCGAAGCTCATCGAGGTCAGGTACACGGGGATCGCGAGCTCGAGCGGCTGCGAGACGAGGTCGGGCCGACCGCCCCCGATCGTGGTCTCGGAGACGCAGTGCTCGCGGTAACCCTCGAGCGGTAGCCGCGTCATCGCGGCCGGCAGGAACACGAGCTCGTCGAGCGAGGGGAACTTCTGGAACGTCGAGAAGCCGCGAATCTGGTAGCGACCCAGCTCCGCTTTCGCCTGGATGTCCCGGATGATCTCGGCCCGCCAGATGTGCGAGCGGCCCTGGACGATCTCTGGCTCGTGCCCGTCGGGGGTGGGGTGGCGGGGAAGATCGGTGCTCATATCTTCAGCCAGGCCTCCGGGTTGCGGTTGTCGAAGTACCAGAGCTTCTGCCCGGCGACGATCTTCTTGAACGCGAACTCGCCGTCGATCCCCTGCGCGCGCAGGAGCGCGTGCACGCGGGCGGAGTCCTCGTCGTCGGGCTCGACGACGTTCGCGTCGTTGCCGAGGCCGCGAATCTCACCGGCGACGTAGATCCCGCCCTGCCAGAGCGAGTCGCCGAGCGCTTCGCCCGCGTTGCCCAGCACGATCAGGTCGCCCGCGTGGGTCATGAAGCCGGCGAGGTAGCCGACGGAGCCCTCGACGATCAGCGTGCCGCCCTTCATCGCTGCGCCCGTGCGCGGGCCGCAGTCGCCCTTCACGTGGATCACGCCGCCGCGCATTCCGGCACCGGTGCCGAGCGCGGCCGAGCCGCCGACGCTGATCGAGCCACTCGCCATCGCCTCACCGGTTCCCCAGCCGACGTTGCGCGCCACCTCGATCACGGCACCGTTGTTGAGCCCGCCGCAGTAGTAGCCGCACGAGCCGTCGAAGACGATCCTCAGGCCGGCGCCCTGTCCGACGGCGAGGTTGTGCCTGGAGCGCGGGTTGCGCATCACCACCTCGGTCACACCCTCGTCGGTGAGACGGCGGAGCTCCCGGTTGAGGCGCTCGACGACGTCGACGTCGACCTCGACCCGGGTGTCGGAGAGATAGGTGATCCCGGCGATGGCCACCATCACACGATCTCCTGCAGCACCTGGCCGTTCGTCTCCCAGACGAAGACCGAGCGCGGGTCGGGATGGATGGTGTCGAGCTCCTGGGGGAACACGGCGCGGATCGCCTGCTCCTCGGTCGCCATGCCGAGGTCACCGTCGACGTTGGCGACGACGAGGTGCTTGACGGCGAAGCGGTCCTTCGCGGAGCCGATCGCGTCCCGCGTAGAGAGCAGGTAGGCGAAGCAGCCGTCGAGCTCGTAGACGGAGTCCTTGAGCGCCTCGTAGAAGGTCTGCCCGTGCTCCATCTTGTCGGCGAGATAGACCGCGATCAGCTCGGAGTCGTTGCCTGTGTGGAAGCGGTAGCCCTGCTGCTCGAGCAGGCGACGGAACTTGTAGTAGTTGGTCAGCTGGCCGTTGTGGACGATCGCGATGTCGGGGAACGGCTCCGCCCAGAACGGGTGCCCGTAGGGGACGGCGGTGATCGACTCGGTCGCGAGTCGAACGTGGCCGAGCCCGTGCGTGCCCCGGAACGCGCTGATCCCGTGGCGGGCGTCGACGTCCTCGGCGTCGCCGAGGTCCTTCACGATCTCGAGCGAGTGGCCGACCGACTGGATCTCGACGTGGCCGGGCTCCTCGATCGCGTGCACGAGCTCGCGCACCGTCCCGCCGAAGCGGACCTCGAGCCGCACGAAGCGATCCTCCGCGTGCTGCGCCCTGTCGACCGCGTGGTCGACTGCGACGTCGCCGCCGGCGGCGAAGACGCTGTGCATGATGTCCTCGACTCGCTTCTCCCATTCCGTTGCGTCCGGGAAGCGCAGACGCACGATCAGCCGGTCGGGGTCGGGCTCGCCGTAGAGGGCGAAGCCGGTCGAGTCGGAGCCCCGGTGGCGCATCGCGGCGCACATGCGCACGAGCGACTCGCCGATCGGCCCGGGCTCCCTGTAGAGGATGCCGGCGATCCCGCACACGGCTACGCCGCTCCCGCCGCCGGCTCGGCCATCAGCGTCACGAGCGCCTGGTGGGCCGCCTGGATGTGCCCGCGGACGAGGGCGCCGGTGCGCTCGGGGTCGCGGGCTGCGAACGCCTCGACGATCGCGCGATGCTCCGCGTGGGTGCGCTCGAGCGCGCGCACGCTCCGCGCGTAGTACGCGTAGATGCGAAGCGCCGTCTGCTGCGACCAGATCGCCTCGAGGAGCTGCATCAGAAGCCGGTTCGCGCACGGCCCGCAGAGGTGGTGGTGGAAGTCCCGGTTCAGCTCGAAGGCGCGCTCGAGATCCGAGCCGGCCGCCTCCTCGAGGTCGGCCTCGAGCCTTCTCAGCGCCTCGATCTCGACGGGCGTCGCGAGCATGCAGGCGGTCGCCGCGGCGTGCGGCTCGAGCAGCTCTCGAACGTCGTAGATCTCGTGGACGTCCCGCTCGCCGAAGGTGCTCACGAACGCTCCGCGGCGCGGGACGATCGTGACGAGCCCCTCGCTCGCGAGCACCGTCAGCGCCTCGCGGACGGGCGTGCGAGAGACGCCCAGCTCCCGCGCGATCAGCTCCTGGTTGATCCGCTCCCCCGGGCCGATCCGGCCCGCGAGGATCGCACCCTTGATCGAGTCGTGGATTCCGACGGCGAGCTGCGGCGGGGGCTGCGGCAGATCGAGCCTCCGCGGCGCTCCGGCCCAGTCTCTCGCTTCGGGTTCCATGGTCAGAGTCGACAATATGCGGATTTGATCGACAGTGAGCGCATATAGTATTCGCCTGTCCCGCCGTGTCAAGGGGGTGTGCTGATGAATCTCGATCTGCCCGAGCAGCACGAGCTTCTACGCCGGACCGTCCGCGAGCTGGCGGAGGAGCGGATCGCCCCGGTCGCGGAGGAGCTCGACCGGGAGCACCGGTTCCCGTACGAGATCGTCTCGGCGCTGGCCGAGCTCGGCCTGATGGGCGTGCCGATCCCCGAGGAGTACGGCGGCGCCGGCGCCGACACGCTCGCCTACGCGATCACGATCGAGGAGCTGACGCGGGTCGACTCGTCGGTCGGGGTGACGGTGGCCGCGCACACGTCGCTCGGCACGATGCCGATCTACCTGTTCGGATCGGACGAGCAGCGGCGACGCTGGCTGCCGGATCTCGCCTCCGGGCGGCGGCTGGCCGCGTTCGGGCTGACCGAGCCCGAGGCAGGCTCCGACTCGGGCGCCACCCGGACGGCCGCGAGGCTCGAGGGCGGCGAGTGGGTGATCGACGGCGCAAAGATGTTCATCACGAACGCGGGCACCGAGATCACGGCGCTCGTCTCGATCACGGCCCGGACCGGCCCCGACGAGATCTCGAACCTCGTGGTCGAGAACGGCACCCCGGGCTACGAGATCTCGCCGCCGCTCTCGAAGCTCGGCTGGCGGGCATCCGACACGCGCGCGCTCGCGTTCGCGGGCTGCCGCGTGCCGGAGGGGAACCTCCTGGGGCGCCGCGGTGACGGCCTGCGACAGTTCCTCGAGATCCTCGACGGCGGCCGGATCTCGATCGCGGCGATGGGGCTCGGCCTCGCGCAGGGCGCCTACGAGCAGGCGATGGCGTACGCGCGGGAGCGCCACCAGTTCGGGCGCCCGATCGCGAGCTTCCAGGCGATCCGCTTCAAGCTCGCGGACATGGCGACCGAGATCGAGGCAGGCCGCCAGCTCGTCTACCGGGCCGCCTGGTTGAAGGACCAGGGGCGCCCGTACGCGCTGCCGGCCGCGATGGCGAAGCTCTACACGGGCGAGCTCTCACGCCGCGTCGTCAACGAGGCGCTGCAGATCCACGGCGGCTACGGCTACATGGACGAGACCCCGATCAGCCGCTTCTACCGCGACCAGAAGATCCTCGAGATCGGCGAGGGCACCAACGAGATCCAGCGCCTCGTGATCGCGCGGCACCTCGGCCTGCCGTGACGGAGACGGTGAAGCGCCCGGCCGCCCGGCCGGGCCTCAGAAGGAGGCCGTGTCGCGCAGCGCGGCGGCCACGAGCGGAACATCCGGCAGGGTCGCCGCCTCGAGCGGTGGGCTGAACGGGACCGGGTAGAAGGCGGCCCCGACTCGCCCGACCGGAGCGTCCAGGTCAGCGAACAGCTCGGACGCGAGCCGGGCGGCGAGCTCGGCGGCGACCCCGTACTCGGCGTGATCCTCGTGCGCGATCACGCAGCGGCCGGTGCGGCGGACCGAGTCCGCCACGGCCGCCCAGTCGAGCGGGCAGAGCACGCGCAGGTCGAGCACCTCGACTTCCGTGCCGTCCTCCCCCGCGAGGAGGTCGGCGGCCTCGAGCACGATCGGCAGGGCGGCGCCGTAGGTGACGGCGGTGACGTCCTCACCCGCGCGGCGGACCACGGCGCCTCCGAGCGCGGTGGGCTCTTCGTCCGGGAGCTCGCCCCGGGCGCGCGTGTAGAGGCTCTTCTGCTCGAGCACCAGCACCGGGTCGGGATCGCGGATCGCCGCCGCGAGCAGGAGCGCCGCGTCCGCCGCCGTCCCGGGGCAGACAACCTTCAGTCCCGGGGCTCGGAGGAACCACGCCTCCGGGCACTGGGAGTGGAAGGGACCGCCGGAGAAGCCGCCGCCGGCGGGCGCGCGGATCACGAGCGGCACGGCGCGGCCCGTGCGGAAGCGCATCTTCGCCGCGACGTTCACGATCTGGTTCATGCCGCACGTGAGGAAGTCGGCGAACTGGTACTCGACGACGGGCCGGTAGCCCTCGAGCGCGAGACCCACGGCGACGCCGGTAAACGCGGCCTCGGAGATCGGCGTGTCGCGGACGCGGGCGGGCCCGAACTCGTCGAGCAGGCCCTCCGT
>CAYJLE010000024.1:0-50937 GCA_964370985.1 uncultured Gaiellales bacterium
GGGTCCGAATTCAACCGGCCCGACGGGGGTCCAACTTCGACCGGCCTTGACACTCGATGATCCCACACGATCGCCCCGTTCGTGCTTGTCGCTACCGGACGTGGCCGGAGTCCGCCGGCATGTGTGGGCGCCGGCTGAATACTGGACCATCTGCGCCGGTTGAGATCTGGGCCACTCGGCGCTGAGTCGGACGTTGTCCGGCTGGTCGCGGAGCCTCGCCTGGTTGTCGGGCGAGGAGGGAGTGGTGATCGGTGTGGAGCAGTGGGCGGAGGTCAGGCGGTTGTACTTCGTTGAGAAGCGCTCGAAGCGGGCGATTCACCGGTTGACGGGGTTGCATCGCGACACGATCACGCGAGCGTTGGCCTCGGAGGCGCCGCCGCGGTATGAGCGGGCGCCGGCAGGGTCGAAGCTCGACCCGTTCAAGGAGTGGATCTGCGAGCAGCTGAGGGCGGAGCCGACGATGCCCTCGCAGCGGCTGCGCGAGCTCGCTCGCGAGCTGGGGTACGCGGGCGGCAAGTCGATCTTCGACGAGTACGTGCGGGAGGTGCGGCCGCGGTTTCTGGTGTGGCGCACGTTTCAGCGGACGGTGTATCGGCCGGGGGAGCTGGCGCAGTGCGATCTGTGGGAGCCGCGCGAGCAGGTGCCGGTCGGGCACGGCCAGACGCGCCGGGGTTACGTGGTGACCGTGGAGCTGTGCTGGTCGCGGGTGCTCGCGGGGACGCTGGTCTTTTCGAAGGAGCCGCCGGACGTGCTCTGGGGGCTGGGCCGCTCGCTGGAGCGGATCGGGGTGCTGGCGGAGAAGCTCGTCTGGGACCGCGAGGGCGCGATCCACGCCGGCGGCGGCCGCCCGACGGAGGCGTTCGCCGCGTTCTGCGGCCAGCTCGGCGTCGGCTGGGTGATCCTCGCGCCCGGCGACGCGCAGGCCAAGGGGGTGCTCGAGCGCTCTCACCGGTTCCTGCGCTCGAATTTCGAGCCGGGCCGGCGGTTCGCCAACGAGCTCGACTTCCAGCTGCAGCTCGACGGCTGGTGCGACAAGGCCAACCAGCGCGTCCACCGCACAGTGCGCGCGGTCCCGTTCGAGCGGCTGGCGTTGGAGCGGGAGCGGCTGCGGCCGCTGCCGGAGCGGCTGCCTGACCTCGACCGGCGGCTGGTGACGCGGGTGGCGCCCCAGCCGTACTTGCGCGTCGACCGCAACGACTACTCACTCGACCCGGCGTTCGCCGGGAGGCGGATCGAGCTGCGCGTGTCGCAGACGCAGGTGATCGGGGTCGTGCTCGACACGGGTGAGCTCGCCTGCCGCCACCGGCGCGTCTTCGCCGGCGGCCTCACGATCACCGACCCGGAGCATCAGCGCGCGCTCGAGCGGCTGCGCGGCCGCCGCCTCGGCCGCGACGTCGAGGTCGAGACGAGGCCGCTCGAGCGCTACGACCAGTTGATCCCGGCATGAGCAAGACCGCGGAGCTCGCCCATCTCTTCCGCGCCTTGAAAGCGCCTGCGGCGGCACGGGCGCTACCGGCGCTCGCCGAGCGGGCGCGGGAGGAGGCGTGGAGCTACGAGCGGTTCGCGGAGATCCTGCTCGGCACCGAGGTCGCCGCCCGCGACAGCCACGGCGGCGAGGCCCGGATCAAGGCCGCCCGGTTCCCCGCCCGAAAGACGCTCGAGGAGTTCGACTTCAGCTTCCAACGCTCGGTCAAGAAGACGGTGATCGAGCACCTCGGCCAGCTCGACTTCCTCCACGCCCGCGACAACGTGCTCCTGCTCGGGCCGCCGGGCACCGGCAAGACCCACTTGGCGATCGCGCTGGGAATCCGCGCCTGCCTCGCCGGACAGCGCGTCCAGTTCGCGACCGCGACCCAGTGGGTCGCCCGCCTCGGTGAGGCGAAACGGCAGGGCAGCCTCGAAGCCGAGCTGCGTCGACTCGCGTTCGTCCCGCTGATCGTCGTCGACGAGGTCGGCTACATCCCGTTCGACCCCGAAGCCGCCAACCTGATGTTCTCGCTCGTCAGCTCCCGCTACGAACGCGCCTCGATGATCGTCACCAGCAACAAACCCTTCAGCGCCTGGGGCGAGATCTTCGGCGATGACGCCGTCGCGCTCAAAGGCGACAGCTACCGCCTCCGCGGCAAAGACCTCGACGCCCGCCCCGCGCCAAACCCGCTCGAAAACCCCTGACCGATCACCCCCGGCCACCACTCGCAGGCCCGCAGACGGCCCCACAACGCGTCGATCTCGAGCCCGGCACCGCCACACACCGCGCACGCGGCCGGAAGACCGGCTCGCCCGCTACCCGCCTCGCCGCCTCCCGGCCGCGCAGAAGCTCTCAGACCAAGAGAGCGGTCCACTTTTCAACCGGCGCCAACGGTCCACTTTCCGACCGGGCTTGACAGCATGAAACGCCCCCGTTCACGTCCCAAACACATCTGCCATCCGCTGCGCTTCTTCATGCGCTGAACTCCGTGACAGCTCGTCCTGGAACCAGACGGAGATCATGACCTTTCCGCGCTCATCACGAAACCGCAGATAGGCGTAGTGGGGCAGATGGCCTGGGAACTCCAGATCTGCGCCTGCAGCCGGACCAAGATCGAGAAACCTGCTTGCATACCTCTTCTTGAGAAACCCAGCCCTCTCCGACTCGCAGTAGTAGAGGCCGCGATGGGTCAGAAGGTAGTAGCTGACACTGTTGCCTACGTGCGCGAACCCTTGAAGCAGAATCTTCTCTCCTTCTAGGATTGCGTCGAGGCTCTCGCCGAGCGCTGGCTGATAGAGCTTCATCATCCGTTCGTTTTCGATTGGTATCCGAACCTCGGATGGAACTGCCATGCCGCCTCCTGCTAGGGGGACTCGTGGCGAACGTATCGCGGGGAGTCTCGCTACTTCCCGGCTGCCAGGTACTGCTCCCGCACCGCTTGTAGCGCTCTCCAGTCAGTCTCAAGCTCAGTGACGCTCGGACGGACGCTGAGCTGTTCGAGGGGTTGAGAGTGGCCGCCCATGTATCGGCATGCCTTGTGGAAGATCGGCTCGATGACGGCGACCGCCTTCGGGATGAAATCGGCTTTGATGCTTGACAGTCTCGTCATCATCACGTTCGGCTGATAGCGCTGGGTGACCTTCTCGAGAAGCTCCTGCTCCACGAAGGCTTCACACCATGAGCGGATCAACTCGTAGCCCTTTTCTGCCACAGCTTCTTGGACCGTAGGGTCTCCCTTCTTTCCGGTGTTGAGCAACTCGTTAATCCGTTTACCTATCTGAGCCGG
Source organism: uncultured Gaiellales bacterium (assembly GCA_964370985.1). Taxonomy (GTDB): domain Bacteria; phylum Actinomycetota; class Thermoleophilia; order Gaiellales; family Gaiellaceae; genus JAHDVS01. The sequence goes on from CAYJLE010000024.1 coordinate 3,255, forward strand.
GGTGTCCCACCGTGGTCCAGATTCTTCCGCCGACACAAGCCCCTTCACGTCGTCTTGATCGCGCACCGTGTAGTACGCGCAGTCGTCTTTCGTTCCCTCGTACTGAGACAGGAGCTCCGTCGTCAGCCAGATGTTGTGCGTGAAGACGATGACTTGGTGCGTCTTGGCAAGGAGGACGAGGCGGTTTGCGACCTCGTTGAGTCGGCGATAGTCCAGGCTAGTTACTGGATCGTCGAAAATCATCGGGGCGCATGCACCCCGGAGGCGACACTCGGCGAGGAAGTCGGCAATCGCGAGACATTTGATCTCGCCCTCCGAGAGAATAGCGGAGGGGCGATGACGGGCCACAACCTTCTTTCGCTCGGCTCGACCGCTGCGGCCCTGGAACTCGAGCTGTACCGTCGGCGCGCGAAGCAGCCGACACTCTTCCTCGAAGAGCTTCTCGAAGCTTTGATTTACGAGTTCCTCGCTGGCGATCTTGGATGCTTCGGTGAGCGAGCGGAGAGTGGTGTTTGAGATTCGCTTCGCTACGGTATCGAGCTTCTGCGCGACCTTGGCGTCCGCGATCCGTGCCCGGATGGCTTGGAAGCTGCTTGTGGAGCTCTGCCTGCGCCTCAAGTTCGCCGAATTCCTTCTGCCGCGTCTCGAGGGCGAATGTTCGGTCTGCCTTCTGCTTCTCGATCTCGGCGATCGTTGCTTCCTCAGCACCGCCGGCCGCCTCAAGAGTTGAAGCTAGGTTCTTGGCCCTCTCTGGAAGCTCTGTCTTGTCGAAGGGCTCAAGCTTCGAGCAGAGCGAGAAGAGGCGTCCAGCTTCATCAATCACCCACGTGGCTTCAGGGAGCCATGCGGGTTTGGGGTCTGCTTCTGTCAGTCGGGCGATGAATGCGCGAGGCTCTGCCAGGTCGACCTCCTTGTACTGAGGAAGTGTTCCCTCGAGCCGGCGGCGACCTTCGCCTACCTGTTTGCCAAGTGAGTCATCCAGGAATGTCCGGTAGCGGCGGATGACGTTCTGGCTCGCTGCATCGAGTTCCTGTCGGCAGTACAGGCACTTGTCCCCGTCGTGGGGGTACTCGTCGAGTCCGAGGTGAGCACGGTACTCATCGGCAGCGCTTATGAAGGTCTGCCACTCATCGTCTGCCTCGCCCTGTAGCTCACTCGCAGTGAAAAGGCCCGTGCGGACGCGCCGATATTCCTTCGTGGCCGTGTCAAGCGCGTCGCGAGCCGTCTCGTAGGCCGCACCATTGAAGGCGGCGGTGGACCGCACCAGGGAGATCAGATCTGCGAGTGAGCGTCGCCGGGTCTGCGCGGCGAACAGCTTCTCATCGAGCGTGTTGCCTTTGAGCGCAGCGATCTCACCGACTAGCTTCTCCCGTCGCTTCTCAGAGTTGCCGTTCGCGGGCCCCGCCGCCGTTCTTAGCTCATCAAGGGAGGTGGCGGGGCCGAGACTTTCAATCAGCGGATAGATCGGTGTACCGCGAGCGAATCTGGCTAGGAAGGGGTTGTCTGACGACTGCTTGCTTCGCACCTCTGCTGCGGCCAGTTCGCCAACAGCTCTGACTGCGTCGGAACAGTGCTTGAAGAGTGCAAGGTCTGCAGGTGTGTAGACGTAACCGAGTTCTGAATCGACGTGCAGCAGAACGGCTGGGGCGTCGAAGACGCTCATGCGAGTGAACGGGGCGAGACCTCGTTCGTTGTGCCACGGAATCTCATTTTCGACCTCGCCCAGTCGATACCCGATGAGCGCGGACGGTGAGGTTGCCTGGGTACGGACACGGGCGTTAGGGAGGATGTCCTCAGCGGTGCGAACTCCCGCTGCGCACTTGAGCACCCTCGCGTACCCCGTCTTGCCAGCACCGTTCTCACCGAAGAGGACGGTCATGCGAGAGTTGAAGTCGATCTCGTGGCCTTCGACTAGAGCGTTGACTCCCTTGACGCCGTGAAGCTTCGTGAGGATCAGAGGCTCTTCTTCCTCACTGCCGGCTTCGGTCACGGCTATCGCAGGAACGTCCGCAGCCGGTTCCTCGGACAGCCCTTTCTCAGCTTTGAATGTGTCGTAGAACTCCGCGAGCTTCGGCTCGGGGATCGCGCGGCCTGTTGCGAGGACCTCGGCTGCGAGGCGCCTAACCCAGCCGTCCTGCTGATTTGCCCAATCGACGAGGATCCTGCGCGGACCGACGCCCTCGTTCGGCTTCTGGTCGGTCGGCAGGGATTCCGAATGCGCCACGTCAAGCCTCGCTATACACGGTGGGATCATTTGGCCCCTCGCCTTTTGGGCTCAGATCACCGCGGAACGCCTTGACGAGTACGGCCTGTGAAGTCTGGTCAACCGAGTGGGCGGTATGGACGCTTCTATCGTCGACGCTCACGGCGACGCCTCAGCATGTTGCAGTTCGCCCGCCGCCATGAGCAGATCCCAGCGCTCACGCCATTCATTCATCCAGTCAGGCGAGTAGCCGGGGAACTCGTCCGGGTACAGGGGCTGGATTCGTCTCATCGGGCTGTCGTTGCGCTGCTGACCCTTCGCCCCGGGCGTGGCCAACCACGCTTGGTGTGACTTCCTGAGCACGTTGGCCACGACGTTGCTCGGGACAATGTACGTGACCGGAAGCTCGGGCTCGAGATCGACGAAAGCGTAGAAGAGGCGTGGCTCGCTTATCAACTCGTGCTTGAGGCTCATGTGCCAGCCCTTGTCCTTCCCGTACGTCCGGGTCTTCACTTGAAGCGAGGCGATCACGCTCTGGTCATACGCGAGCACGAGCACATCGACGGTCGGAAACCCTGGAGGCGCCAGCGATGCAAGCATCCCCTGTCGATAGAGGCGGAAAAGGACGTAGTGCTCGCCTGCGGGGCCGACGAGCGCGCGCTGGAGCGGCGTGACCTTTTCCATCAGGCACCGAGCTTCCTTAGCGCCGGCCACGAGCCCTTTGCAGTCTTGATATCGGTCTCCGACGCCAGTAGATAGCGCCACGTCACGCCGACTTGCGGATCCGCTGTGGCGTGATTAGCCCAGCGTTTTGCAGCCTCGCGCTTGCCTTGCACGTCTTCTGATCCCACTTCCTTGTCCATCTTCACTTCGACGACCCAGTGGGTGCCGTCTCTGTCGATCACGATCAAGTCTGGGTTGTACTCCTGTCCCCCTGAGTTCCAGAGAATCGGAAGGTCGTTGAGGTGAAGCCGAACCCAGCACGACACGCCATCATCGTCGTCAACCATGTTGGCAACTCGCCGCTCGGGCTCCGAATCGAACCACGCGACTGGATATACAGAGCGCTTCCAGCCCTCATAGGCATCCGATCTACGAAACGGTCCGAGTCTGTCAGCCGAAACCGTCTTGTCGGTGGCCCGTGTCGGATTGAACCCCCGTAGCTCGACGACCTCCTCGTAGGAAGGCTTCGTCATGAAGCGCCTTTGCTCACTCGCAACGAGCGTGACGAGGCGCGCTCCAGCGCGTTCAAGGTTCGCCGAGAGGACGTCCCCAGCCTTGTCGCCGAGACCCGCAAAGAAGGCGTCGATGATCGGAGCGACCGCTGCACGCTGGTTCGCTCGTGCCGGCACCGCTGGGGAAGCAAGCACCATCTCGACGAGCTGGGTACGAAGGTCGTCCGACGAGAACAAAGTGGGGACAGACCTGATCCGGTCTGCCGCGCTCGACCGGATCAGCTCGGTTCGCTTGATGCCGTCGGGACCGGTGACGACGCGAGCGCCGACCAGCGTGCGGCTCAGCTCGTCATCCGGGTTTGTGGCGAGTGCGGCACCGAGCTTGCGGAACGAGTCGGTATCGGTGATGTCGGCGAGCGTGAAGCTGCTTTGTACCGCGCTCATCTTGAGAACAGGCACCGAGATCACCGGTGCATCGGGCCGGGGCAGAATGGTCTGCTTTAGCTTCAGGGCGCCCTCGTTGACTTGCGAAGCCCGTTGTTGCACCGAGGTAACGACTGGGCTCGATTGGCCATCGAGCACAAGCGGCTCCTCGTTACCGCCCGCAATCATCACCGGGCTTGTGCCAGCTTCGATCGATTCGGTAACGACCACCGTCTCGCCCTGGGCGTTAATGCGGAGCGCCGCCCAGGTGCGGTAGTCAATGAAGGCCTGGTTGAGTACGCCCGCCTTCTTCAGGAGGTCTTCGTATCGCTCGTGGGCGACGACCTCGAGCGTGTCGAGGATCTCGATTCCGGTGTACGCCCCAAAAGGAAGGCGCATGCCGCGACCGAGTGTCTGTTCCGTCAGGATCTCCGACACGCTTGCACGCATGGAGGCGACCACGTAGACGTTGCGGACGTCCCAACCTTCCTTGAGCATCCCGACCGAGATGATGATCCGAACCGGGGACGCCGGATCTTCCACCTTGGCGAGCTCCGCGAGCGCTTCGTCCGGAGCGTTCGAGTGCACGACCAGCACCGTGTCCGCGTAGGCGCCGCCAAAGAACTCGGATGATCGGAGGATCGCTCCGTACTCGTCGGCGTCTTCGATGCTCTTCGCGACGACGAGCATCACGGGGTTGACCGGTGTCATTTCTGCCGCCTGAGCGTACGAGTCGATTGCGGCTGCCTTCGCGTTCAGAAGCGTGACGCCATCGCTCAGCTTTGTGAGCGGGTCGGCACGATCATCCTTTCGGCCAACGATCACCGGCGTCTTCACGAGCTTGTCGGCGATCGCCGCGGCGAGTGGATACCGGAAGATGATTTGGTCCGCGGGCGTCTTCTTGTCGGGTGTCGCGGTCAGGCCGATCAGTACCCATGGGTTCAGATCGCGCACAGCCTTGGAGAACGCCGGCCCGTAGTAACAGTGGTGCTCGTCCGCGAACACGACGAGCCGGCCGACCGACTGCAGGTGGCCGTAGAACTCAGTACCAAGCCCCTCCTGGAACTTGTGCGTCTTGCGGCCGGTCTTGGACTCGGGCCGGATCAGCGACTGGACCGTGAAGAGGTAGATCTTGACTTGCGCGTCGTCGTCCATCGCAGCGCGCATGGCCGGCGTGGCGAAGTTCTCGGATGTGATGACCACGGGCTGAAAGCTCATCGGGCCGAGCAGGCTCTTGGCATGACCTGGTGTGAAGTTGTCCTTGGTCTTCTCCAGAATGGTGCGACCCGGCGTCACTATCACGAAGTCGCGCACGCCATACGCCCCGGCGAACAACTCCATCGCGCCCGCCAGGATGTAGGTCTTGCCAACGCCCGTCGCCGAGTCGATCACCGCCTCGAACGGGGGCTGCTGCTCCTCGACGTCGTAGTACTGCGACACTGCGGCGTTAATCGTGCGGACGGCCTCACGGTTCGGCTCGCGCAGATCGAGTCGTGCGGCGATCTCCGCGATCGCATCTTCAAAGAGGTTCAAGTCAGCCATCAGGACGACACCTCCGATGGCTCTGCCACCGCAGCACCATCCAGGCTCAGACGAAGCTGCCGGGAGGTGCGGTACTCGTCAAGCAGCGCCGCTGGGATCTTCCGGAGCGTCGAGCCCGGGCGCAGCTCGCGAAGGATCGGGCGAGCGTCGGCGTCGATGCCGGTGCCGCAGATCACGACGCGCTCACTTTCAGGCAGCGCGCTCGCCAGCAGCCGCACGACCGACTCGTTCACGACGCCGTCAACGACAGCGAGCCGCGTTCGTCCCTTCCGACCCGAGAACGGCGGATCGGCCTTGTACTCGAAGCCGAGCTGCGCGGCAGTCGCCTCGGCGAGCTTGCCATTGGTCATCCATTCGGCGAGGAAGACCAGCCCTCGGTCGACCTCGAACATGGACGGAGCGACCTCCAGAACCCGGAACCCCCCGCCTCCCTTCCACTTAACCATTCGCGCAATGCCGCCGGTGTCCGCGCCGTCGACGACCTTCGTAAGCCGTGGCATCGCATAGATCTCGACTGTAGAGGCTTCGCTCTCAATGCCGACCCAGCGACGGCCCATCTTGTGTGCGACCGCGGCCGTCGTCCCGGAGCCCAGAAAGCAGTCGAGAACGATGTCGCCCGGCTCTGTCGCAACGCTCAGGATCTTGAGCAGAAGGCGTTCTGGCTTCGGCGTGGCGAACAACTCCGATGTCGGAACGCCGGGAAACAAGCGCTTGAGCTCGGCCTTCGCCTGCCGGTTGTGACCAGTTTCATCGAGATCGACCCACAGTGACGACGCGGGCAGACCCTTGTGGTCTCGAAGGTAAGTTCGACGGCGGATGCTCTTCTCGTCTGCCGTGAAGCGGATCTCGCCGCTCCGAAGTTTCGCCTCAAGTGTTTCGCGCGACCACCGCCATCCATTTGGAGGAGGAGGAATCTGCACGCCAGACGGCGCGGTGATCGTGTAGCGAAGATTTTCGCGCGGATTTGGGGAGTTAAGCGGGTTGCCGTCGAACCATGGTCCGCTTGGATCGTTGTCTGGGTTGCTGTAGTGAACGACCTGCTCAGGCTGTGGAGGCAATCGAAGGGACACCCAATCAGGACTCTTGCTGTAGACGACGAGATAGTTGTGATCGGTCGAAAACTGCTTCGCGTCGTTATTGCTGTTATCTGAACTCCGCCAGACGATTGACGCGACGAAGCAGGAGGAGCCAAAGACTTCGTCCATAGCCGCCCGAAGCCGGTGCTGCTCTGAATCGTCGCAATGCACCCACACCGTTCCGTCGGACGAGAGCAGTGCTCGGATCTGAACCAGGCGGTCTCGCATCATCGTCAGCCAGACTGAATGCTCGAGGGCATCGTCGTATTGCAGGAAGCTCTGCTGGGTGTTGAACGGCGGATCGATGTACGCCAGCTTCACCTTGCCGAGGTATTCCCGCGCGAACTCAGGGAGCCGAGCGAGTGTGGTCAGGGCGTTGAGGGCATCGCCCCGAATGAGCAGATTGTCGGCCGCGCGCGTCTTGCTGACCCCTCCGACGCTTGCAACGTCGTGCAGTAGCCGGACCTCTGCTACTCGGTAGTCGGAAGGGTTCACCCACTCGTAGGAGCCGTCCTCGTGCGCCAACAGACGAAGCGCCTTGTTCGTCCAAGTCAGCTCTAGCCGGCCCTCGTAGCCCCCGCCAGCCATTACACGTGCTCCTGACCCCGGGTTGGATGTTGCCTGGTCATCTTGTCACTATTGTAACATTCTGTTGTCCGAATAGACGACGGACATAGCCCGACGAGCGATATGCTGCCCCTCCATTGTGACTCCCACCTAGGATGTCCAGGCGTCTGGGCCGCGAGCGACTCTCACGAGTACATCAAGCCCGAGTTGGTAGTCGTCGGGGAAGCACAAGAAGCCCTCGTGATCGACCATCTTGAAGTACGCAATGCTTGAGCAGTCGTAGCCTGGAGCCTTCAGCGGCGCACTGATCTCCGCAATCTCACCAGGCTCGGTATCGGGGATATCGACGTATCTGGGTGAGACGATCAGGCCTGGCCCGTTGAGCGGCCCTTGGCGTTCAAGTCTGCGAGCTCGCCACGGCACTGCCCCGTTCCTCGGTCCTGTGTTGACAGCCTGAGGCTTTGGATTCGCCGGGCGATCCCGGAGGCGCGTAGCGCCGGAGGGGTCGTCCGGCGGCCGGCTCAGGATGGGCCGCTTGACCGAAGGGAGAACGGGGTTGAGCGAGCAGAGGAAGCAGTACCGGAGCTGGACGGCGAAGCAGAAGCTGGAGATCGTGCTGGCCGGGTTGCGCGGCGATCGGCCGACGCGCGAGGTCTGCCGGGAGCATGGGATCTCGGAGACGCTCTACTACACGTGGCGTGAGAAGCTGTTTGCGGGTGGCCTGGAGGCGCTCGCCGGCAAGGAGGAGCGCGGTGACCTGAAGGAGTTGCGCAAGAAAGTCCGGGAGCTCGAGCGGGCGTTGGGTCGCAAGACCTACGAGCTCGAGATCGCGGGGGAAGCATTGCGAGGCTGGGAGTGAGAGAGCGCGTCGCCCGGTCTCGCGAGCTGGTCGCGGCAGGTTTCGCCGCGGCGACGGTGGCGCGCGTCCTGCAGGTCAGCCGGCAGGCCCTCTACCGGGTGCCCGCCCGCCGACCCAAGGCTGCCGGCTCGCCGGCCGCGGTCTTGGACGAGGTCGAGCAAGCGATCGTCGAGGTCGCCGAGGCCAACCAGACGGACGGCTACCGGATGGTGACGGCGTTCGTGCGTCGGCGGCTGGGCCGGCCGGTGAACCGCAAGCGGGTGTTGCGGGTGATGCGGGAGCGCAAGCTGATCCAGCGCCGCCGCCCGCTTGGGCGCCGCAAGCGGCCCGGCTTCTTCCGGGTCGAGCGGCCCCGCCAGCTGTGGCAGCTCGACATGACCTCGGTCTGGGTGGCCGAGCACGGCTGGACGTATCTGATGGCGATCATCGACTGCTTGACCCGCGAGATCGTCGCCTGGCGGCTGGAGCTGCGCTGCCGCGCCGACGAAGCGATCGCCGTCGTCGAACGCGCCGCTGCGATCCACGGGATCGAGCCGGGCGAGCTGACACTCGGCACGGACGGATGAAAGTCAAGTGGACGCCAGTGGCGGCGGGTGGGATCCTTTCGGTGGGTGCGGGTGACTGACGAAGCGAAGAGCAGACGGTTGGGGCTTCAAGGAGTCTGTCGCGCGGCTTTGCCCTTCGAGGGCCTTGAGGATGCGCGCCCCGGTGTCGCGCCCGCACCCGCTTTCGCCGGGCCGGCGGCTTTCCAGTCGGCGATCGTCCGGCGGTAGGCGGTCTCGGCTCGGCGGGCGATCTCGGTTCGGCCTCGCGGGTCTGGGCGTTCTTGTTGCCTGCGATCCCGCGCACGCCCTTTCGTGGTGGGGCGCCGACGGCGAGCTCGAGGCGGCGGATCTTCGAGCGGGTCATCGAGGGGCGTGCGTAGGCGTAGTCCTCCTCGCGGGTCAGCAGGCACCAGAAGAGGCAGGCGAGCTTGCGGGCGGTCGCGGTCGCGGCGACCTGCGGGCCTTTGCGGGCGCGGATCCGCTCGAAGAACGCCCGCAGCGGCCCCGGCGTTTGCGCGACCGACCAGGCGGCCTCACCGAGCATCCCGCGGGCCAGGCTGGAGCCCGCCTTGCTGATCCGGCCGTGGCGGGCCTCGGCGTTGCCGGACTGGCGCACCCGCGGATCGAGCCCGAGATAGCCGACAAGCTGCCGTGCAGAGCCGAAGCGGCGGATGTCACCGACCGAGGCGATGAACGCCGCGGCGGTATGCAGATTGACGCCAGGGACTGTCAGCAGCCGCAGGATCTCCGGCGAGTCGAGCGCCTGCACGGCCAGCGCCGCCTCGAGCGCCCCGATCTCCGTGTCGAGGAAGTCGATCTGGCGCAGGCAGCCGTCGAGAGTCAGCCGCTCGTCGATCGGCAGCTGCAGCTCGGCCAGCCAGGCCCGGCCCTTCTTGCCGAAGCAGTCGCTCACCGGCGGGCGGCCGCAGAGGTTACGCGCCGGCACCGCATGCGCCTCGTTCTTCGCGCGCGTGCGGGCACGGACCAGCGCCTCGCGTCGGGCGCACAGCCGACGCAGCGCCCGTGTCCGCTCATCCGGGGCCCACACCGTCTCCAGGAACCCGGAGCCGGCGAGCCGGGCGAGCGTCCGGGCGTCCAGCCGGTCGGTCTTCGCCTTCGCCTTGCTGACCTGCGGCAACTTGCGCGTGTTCGCGACCAACACCGCCGCGACATACGGCTCGATGATCTCGGCGATCAGGCCCGCGCCGCTGGTCGCCTCCAACGCCACCACATCATCCGCGGCGAGACTCCCCGCGAACAACTCGAGCTCCTCCAGCACGCTGTTGATCCGGCCGGCGGAGCGCACCAGGCCGTCCGGCTCGGCGATCGCGATCTCGCAGAAGTCGCGATGCACGTCCATCCCGATGAACCTCATCAATCCCTCCCCTCCTCGACGACGACACGGGAAGCGGGCGGGCGAAGCGACAAAGACGGATACGTGCTCACAGCACACCCGGGCAGGTCGCAGGGGCGGCCACGAACAACGCCGGGCTCGCAGCCCATCGGTTACCGGCGGCCTGCCCCACCACGCTTCCCAGGAGCAGCCCCTGTCCCGGGACATCGATCCTGCCCAAGACACCGGACGACCCCATGCCCCGCAGTTTCATCCCCCGACAACGGCTCGGCCTTCACCGCCCGCCGCTTCCGCGCCCGCCTGGCCGAGCTCGGAATCAAGCACCGCAGAGGCGGCTACCGCGACCCCGAATCCCAGGCGTTCATCGAAAGCTGGTTCGGGAAACTCAAACAGAGGGAGGTGTGGCCGAACGAATACGAAACCCTCGACCAGGCCAGAGGCGGGATCGGCGGCTACGTCGACGCCTACCACCACCGCCCGCACAGCGGGCTCGACTACCGCACCCCGACCGAGGTGCGACAAACCTGGGAGGATCTACAGAAAACCGCGGCCTGACGTGTCAACACGGGCGGGGAGCAGGTCACCTCCCCCTTCGTCGATTCGTGGTGGAACCGACGAGTCTGGAGCCCACGATGGCCGGACTACCCCCGCCCGGCCCCCGCAGGCACCGTCACACCACTTCTACCGACACGACCCAGGGCGTCCGGCCGCCTCGCGTCCGCCCCTGCAGGCAGCCGCCGATGCACACTGGTGGCCATGACAGTCATCTACGACCCAGCACGTGTCGAACGGCTTCTCACGGTCCTGCCGTCGCTTGCCGCACGACTACCGTCTCCCAATCACGAAGGACGACCATCCGCAGCCTTCCCCGGACAGCGGATCACCGAGCGCGCCCTCTACAGGCTGCTCGCCAACCCGCATTACCCGCATCTGAGGGAAGCGCTGCGCGCGATCGAGGCTGCGGCCACGGCCGGCATGAGCTTGAAAGAGTTGCGGGAGGCGAAACGGCGCGCGGAGTTCGGGTCGCTGCTCGCGGAGGTGCTGGTCGCCGACCACTTCCTCTCGCGAGGTCTTGCGGTGTCACCACGTAGCTCACGCGGCAGCAAGAACCCGGACCTAGACCTGGCCGCCGACGGGTTCACGGCAGCGGTCGAGGTGTACAGCCCGCGCAGCTGGCATTGGCGGGAGGACTGGCTCGAGGATGTTTCCGACACGTTGAAGTACGCCGACATTGCCTACGCGTTCGCCGCCACGGTCGACGTCGTCGTGAAGGGGGTGCCGGTGCATGCCGACCTGCTCGAAGACATGATCCTCCGAACAGGGCAGGACGTCCTCCGCCGTCTGGAGGCCGGCCTCGACACGCTCGACGAGAACGCAGCCGGCGCTGTTTGGCGTTACGAGCACCAGGGTGGGGAGATGACGACGACTGTCGAGTTCAGCCATGTCCGGCCGGAGAGGTGCGGCCTCGTGCGCGCGATCGGGATTTCCGGCCCCGGTCACGTGTCTGGCGCGGACGCCGAGTTCGGCCAGTTGATCGACAAGATCCGCGAGAAAGCAGGGAAGCGGCAGGCTTCTCGCGGTGAAGGTGAGATCCGCGGGCTTGCGATAGACGTGAGCCGCACGAAGCTCGATTACTTGCTCGAGACCGGTAGGCTCCAGTTCGACGCGACGAGTGGCCTCGACCTCGACGCTCTCGAACTCGACTTCGTCGCGCTGACCGTCCCACGGCGCGGGAGGGACGGTCCGCGGCGCGGTGTCCGCGCAGCGGTGTTGTTCGAGGACACGCGAATCACGCGCGAACAGGTTGATCAGCTGTTCGATGTCAGACCGGCGAGTTCGGGCGGCTGAACGTCGAGTGGGCAGCGCAGGCGAATGAGAGATCCTCCTCGTGGTCGCGGTGTAGGCCCTCGCTCGCGTCGGTCGCCGTCACCACCAACTCGGCGTCGACGGCCGGAAGCGGCTCGACGGCCGTGCCGTCGTGTCCCGTCGCTTCGACGACAACGGCACCCTCGAGCGCGCGTCGTCGATGGCGCTCGCAAGCACCCCCGCGGCGAAGCGGCCGCCGAGCGAGAGGTTGATCACGCGGGCCTCGCGCGAGTTCCGCGGCCGCGGTTCCGTCGCCTGCGTTACGGAAGATGTCGGCGATGGACACGCTCAGCCTCGTCGACGAGCCGTTCGCGTTTACGCAGTTCCGGCCGCTGTTGCCGCGCCAGTTCATCGAAGAGGCGAAGAAGTGCGGGCTGTGGCTAAGCCAGCAGGAGCTTGAGGCGTGGCACCGCGTCCGCATACTCGTGCCCTTCTACCGCCTGGCCCGCGACGGCCGCGCGATCGCCCGCGCGTACCGGCACGGTGAGGACGCCTACCACCTCGCACACTGGCAGCCGACGTCGCGTGCCGATCTCGTCGAGGCGCGGAGGCACGCGCGTCTGCACGACCCTGCGTGCGAGCCTTTCATTGCGTACAGGCGGCTGAAGCGCCGACTCGGCGAGCGGTCATACGAGTCGAGCGTCTACCTCTACTCGCGCCATCAGCTAACGGCACTCCAGCTGCTGGGACAGATGAGACCGCAACTGATGTTGAAGCGCACGAAGAGCGATCTCGTCGGACGCCTCGATGCCCGCGCGGACATCGTCGCCATCTGGCGCGAGCGCGCCGACCTCCTCCGCGATGCTGCCATCGCGGCGACGCTGCTCGAGCCGGCGTACTACTCGCGCATCTTCCACCGCCTAAGCCTTCCGCGCGAGGAGGACTTCGTCGCCTTCGATCGCTGGCGGCGCAGACGGCCGCTACTCCATCCTTTGCGCCTCCTCGGCGTCCACGCGGGATGGATCAAGGACACGGCAGAGATGCTCCACTCGGATGCGCACCGCGTCGATCCGCTTGGCGCTTGGGCGGAGGTCATTGCCGCCGGCGAGCCGGAGAAGTGGAAGACCCTGTCCGGCAACGCCCGCGCCGCGCTCGAGCTCCGCATCAGCGCTGAGATCCTCCTTCTGTATTACGACGATCTCCACCGCGCTCGCCGGGCGCCACCTCTGCCACAACCCCCGCCTCGGTTTCGCGGGTCGTTCGACGACCGCCTAAAGCGCCGACGCCCACTGAACGCGCTGCTTACGGAATTCGGACTCTCCCCCCACCCCCACCTCGTCGTGGCCGTCGAAGGCGAGACCGAGCTCGTCCTCGTCCCACGCGTGATGCGTCAGCTTGGCGTGCCCGCGGACGACGACTTCATCGCTATCGAGGACGCCGGAGGCGCCGACCGCGATCTCTCCCCACTAGTCGCCTACGCGGTCGCTCCGCGCGTTGTCCGCGAGAGCAACGCCGAGAGCGGCGGTCGCTACGTGCGACTCGAGCGGCCACCGACACGCCTGTTCGTCGTGTTCGATGCTGAGGGAAAGTTCGCGACCGCTGCCGAGCGCGGCGAGCAGCGCGCCAAGTGGGTCGCCCGCGTAATGCAGGCGCTGCCGCGCGAACTCCGTACCGCGGTAGTCGCGCAGCAGATCAGGCCATTCATCACCGTAGCGACGTGGACACGCACCGGCACCAGCTTCGAGTTCGCGCACTTCACCGATGCCGATATCGCCGCAGCCGCCGCGGCCTTGGACGGCCGCAAGAGACAGCCTACGCTCGAGGACCGCGTCAAGCTCATCGCCAAGCTCCGCGCGCAGCGCGGCAACCTCGACAAGATGCTCGGCCCGATCTCGAAAGTCGCGTTAGCCGACGAGCTGTGGCCGGTGCTGGAGGCCAAGATCGAGCGCGCTCTCGAGCATGGCACCGAGCGCCGCGTACCGATCATTCGCGTCGTCCACGAGGCCTACGCGCTGGCAACTGAGTTCCCGCGCCGCAACCTCGTGATCGCGCTCGCGCGCCTGCGGCGCCTTGGGCGCTGACGGCGCCGTCAAGCAGCGAGCATGAACACCACCGCCGCCACCACGTTGCGGCGACGCCTCTGCCGCTCCCCGAGCATGGCCACCTGACGGGGGTGGGGTTCGTACGTCGCCGTCTTGTTGCCCAGATTTCCCCCGGAAATCGAGGCGATGGAGCTAGGCGGGCTCGAACCGCCGACCTCCTGGGTGCGATCCAGGCGCTCTCCCAGCTGAGCTATAGCCCCGTGCCCCGTGATTCTAGCTCGCCGGCGGCTCTCCCTTCTCCAGATACGGGGCGGCGAGCAGGAGCGCGAGCGCGGTCTGGCCCTCGGCGAAGCCGCCGGCCCGGGCGCGGGCGAGCGCCTCGGCGACCGGGAGGCGGACGAGCGAGACCTCCTCGTGCTCGCCGGGGCTCGGCCGCTCGAGGGTGACGCCGGTCGCGAGGAACGCGTCCGAGGCCATGGCGAGATGGGCGCTCGAGGAGAAGAACCGCGACAGGTGGCGCCACTCGCGGGCGCGGCCGCCCGTCTCCTCGGCGAGCTCGCGGGCAGCGGCCTCGAGCGGCGTCTCGCCGTCCTCGACGGAGCCGGCCGGCACCTCGAGCGTCCAGTCGCGCACCGGGTGGCGGTACTGGCGCACGAGCACGACCTCGCCCGCATCCGTGACCGGGACGACGAACACCGCGCGCGGCGCGGCCAGGTACGTGTAGACGGTCTCGCCGCCGCCCGCCCGGGCCAGCCGGTCGCGCACCGCCGCCCGCCACGGCGAGTCGGCGAGCAGCTCGCTCGCGACGAGCGAGACGCCCGGCGAGCCGTCGACGAGGCCCGCGAGCGCCGCCAGGGCGGCTGCCGAGCGGGGCGCGAGCGCCGGCTCGAGCTCGGCGAGCGCCGCGCCGAGATCCGCCGGGGTGTCGATGTCCCGCCACGGCTCGAGCTCGGCAACCGCGAGCCGCGCCTCCGCGCAGCGGCTGCGCGTGACCGCGCAGACCGCGGGCGTCGACCAGGGGATCGCCCGGAACGGCGCCTCGTGGTACTCGCGCATCGCGATCAGCCAGTAGCCGCCGTCGAGCGCCGGCCCGAACACCACGTCCGCGCCCCGCTCGAGCGCCAGGAACGCGCGCGCGAGCGCCCCCGGCGGCAGCCCCGGCACGTCCGCCGAGACGAGCGCGACCGGGCCCTCGCCGGCCAGGCGGCGCAAGCCGAGCGAGAGCGCGTCCCCGAGCCCCCGCCCCTCCTGCTCGACCAGGCGCACCCCGGGCCCGGCGAGCCGCGCCAGCTCCGCCGCCCCCTCCCCGCCCGCGTGCAGCACCGCGACCTCGTCGGCCCCGGCGCGGCAGGCGTCGAGCGTGTCGAGCAGCAGAGCGCGCTGCAGCTCCGCGGCCTGCTCCGGCGTCAGCGGCGGCACGAGGCGCGTCTTCGAGCGCCCCGGCTCGGGGGCCTTCGCGACGACCGCCGCGAGCGTCCTCACGAGAGGCGGCGCAGCAGGCCGAGCGCCCGCTCGCTCCACGCCGAGCGATGCGTGACGCCGGCCGGGCCGGGCCCGTTCGCGACGTGCCAGTCGTACGCGCGGGCGAGCGCCTCCGCGTTCGAGGAGCGGGGCAGCCAGCCGAGCTGCCGCTGCGCCCGCGAGACGTCGCACCAGACGTCGCGGTCGGCCGTGCGGTAGTGCCACTCCGCGAGCGGCGAGAGGCGCGCGAGCGCGAGCCCGCGCAGCGCCGCCCGGGCCGGCGCGGCCGGCAGCGGCGTCACCCGGCTCGGCGAGCCCGCGTGCTCGGCGAGCGCCCGCAGGTCCTCGGCCACCGTGCCGAACACGGTCGCCCCCACGTTGAGGATCTCGCCCGCCACCGGCCGCTCCGCCGCCAGGACGACCGCGTCCACGAGGTCCTCGACCGCGAGCAGCTGGTAGCGGTTCGTTCCCGGCCCGAGCGTGTACACCCGCCGGCCCTCCCTGATCCAGTCGAACAGGATCCCGAACACGCCGAGCCGGCCGGGGCCGACGAACGCGGTCGGGCGCAACACGACCGTCTCGAGCCCGCGGGCCGAGAACGCCGCGCACACGCGCTCCGCCTCGACCTTGGCGGCGCCGTACGGCTCGATCGGCGCCGTCCACGCCCCCTCGGTCACCGGCAGCAGCTCGGGCAGCCCGTAGACGACCGCGGAGGACACGAAGACGACCCGCCGCACGCCCGCCTCCGCCGCGGCGGCAAGCAGGGTCGCGGTGCCGTCGACCCCGACCGAGCGGATCTCCGCGGCGTCCCCGCGCGCCGGCAGCGCCGCCGCCGCGTGGACGAGCACGTCGGCGCCCGCGCAGAGCTGGCGCGCCTCCCGGGCGCCGCGAACGTCACCGACGATCGCCTCGGCCCCGGCCGCGACGAGCGCCGCGTCGAGCGGCACGAGGTCGAGCGAGCGCACCGCCGACCCCTCCCGCAGGAGCCGGGAGGCGAGATGCAGGCCCAGGAAGCCGCTGCCGCCGCTGAGAGCCCAGAGCGTCACGCCGCGAGACTGCCAGATCCGTGGCCGCGGCGCGCCGGCGCGGAAACCGACATGCTTGCGGCGACCGAGGAGAGGAGACCCCATGCACGTCTTCGTCGCCGGCGCCAGCGGCGCCATCGGCCGCCAGCTCGTCCCGCAGCTCGTAGCCGCGGGCCACCGCGCCACCGGCATGACCCGCACACCCGCGAAGGCGGAGCTGCTGCGCCGGCTCGGGGCTGAGCCGGTCGTCTGCGACGCGTTCGACGCCGAGGGGCTCGAGCGGGCCGTCGCCGCCGCCGCGCCCGACGCCGTCGTCCACGAGCTGACCGCGATCCCCGCGGCGATCGACCCGCGCCGCTTCGCCGAGCAGTTCGAGGAGAACGACCGGCTGCGCGTCGAGGGCACCCGCAACCTGGTCGCCGCCGCGCTCTCAGCCGGCGTCCGCAGGGTGGTCGCGGAGAGCATCTCCTTCGCCTACGCGCCGGGGGGTGGCGGCCTGCGCGTCGAGGACGACCCGCTCGGGCTGGGGGCGCCCGAGCCGTGGGGGCGCACCATCCGGGCCGTGGACGCGCTCGAGCAGGCCGTCCTCTCGGCCCCCGGGCTCGGGGGTACCGTCCTTCGCTACGGCACGCTCTACGGCCCCGGCACGTTCTACGCGCGGGACGGCTCGACCGCCGAGGCCGTACGCAGGCGGCGCCTGCCGCTCGTCGGGGCCGGCGCCGGCGTCACCTCGTTCCTCCACGTCGAGGACGCCGCCCGCGCGACGGTGCTCGCACTCGAACGGGAGGCGACGGGCACGTTCAACGTGGTCGACGACGAACCGGCGCCGGCCGCCGAGTGGCTCCCCGCCTACGCGGCCGCGCTCGGCGCGAAGCCGCCCCGGCGCCTGCCCCCGCTCGTCGTGCGCCTGCTCGCAGGATCGACGGCGGCGGCCACGCTGGCGGGCGGCGAGGGCGCCTCGAACGCGAAGGCAAGGCGCGAGCTTGGCTTCGAGCCGCGCTTCCCGAGCTGGCGGCAGGGCTTTCAGGCGGGTCTGTAAAGTTGCTATTGACTACTCACTACTAACCTGCTACGGTGCGCCCATGAGACAGCGAATGACAGGAGCGGAGCGGCGCGAGGCGATCCTCGAGGCGGCCGTGGCCGAGATCGCGCGCAACGGCTTCGCGGGCGCGACGACGGCCGATATCGCCCGCCGGGCCGGAATCTCCCAGCCGTACGTCTTCCGCTTCTTCCCGACCAAGAAGGACCTCTCGCTCGCGGTCATCGACCGCTGCCTGTCGCGGATCCTGCGCGACTGGGAGACCGCGATGCCCCACCCGGGCGAGACGCGCCTGCAGACGCTCGGGCGCACCTACGTGGACTCGCTCGGCCAGCGGCGGGCCGAGCTGATGGTGCACCTGCACGGTTACTCGTCGGCCGAGGATCCCGACATCGCCGCCGCCATGCGCCACCACCTCGCGCGCATCTACCGTTTCGTCGTCAACCAGGCCGAGCGCGACGGCCACGACGATCCGTACACCGTCGCGAGCGAGTTCATCGCCAATGGCTTCCTGATCAACGCCGCGATGGCGATCGGCCTCGAGAGCGAGCTCCGCCCCGAGGAGTGGCACGCGATCTGCGCCGCGGACAAGCTCGCCCGCGTCGACGACCTGCTCCAGCGCGCCCCGGCGTGAGGAGCCTCTTTTTTTGACGTCAAAGTAAGTAATTGATCACAAGAAAGGAGACGGAGATGGCCACCAAGTCGAGAGCTCTCTGGACGTTCGTCGTGACCGCGCTCGGCCTGTTCATGGTCGTGCTCGACAACCTCGTCGTCACGACCGCGCTGCCGAGCATCCGCGTCGATCTCGGCGCCTCGATCGACGAGCTCCAGTGGACGGTCAACGCCTACACGCTCACGTTCGCCGTCCTGCTCCTGACCGGCGCCGCGCTCGGCGACCGCTTCGGGCGCAGGCTCATGTTCGCGGTCGGGATGGGCATCTTCACGGCGGCCTCTGCAGCGGCGGCGCTCGCGCCGTCGATCGAGGCGCTCGTCGCCGCCCGCGCGGTTCAGGGGATCGGCGCCGCGATCGTCACGCCGCTCACGCTGACGCTGCTCTCGGCCGCGGTTTCCGCCGAGCGTCGCGGCGTCGCGCTCGGCGCCTGGTCTGGCATCGCCGGCCTCGCCGTCGCGCTCGGCCCGGTCGTCGGCGGCGCCGTCATCGACGGCATCTCCTGGCACTGGATCTTCTGGATCAACGTCCCGATCGGCTTGCTCGTGATCCCGCTCGCGCTCACCCGCCTCGCGGAGAGCCACGGGCCCGCTGGCCGCTTCGACCTGCCCGGCGTCGCGCTCGCGAGCACCGGCTTCCTCGGGATCGTCTGGGGCCTCGTGCGCGGCAACGACGTCGGCTGGGGCTCGCTCGAGATCGCCGGCTCGCTGGCGCTCGGCGCCGCCCTCGTCGCCGGCTTCATCGCCTGGGAGCGGAAGGCGCCCGCACCGATGCTCGACCTGCGCATGTTCCGCAACCGCGCCTTCGCGGCCACGAACGGCGTCTCCCTGCTCATGTACTTCGGCATGTTCGGCTCGATCTTCCTGCTCGCCCAGTTCCTCCAGACGGCGCAGGGCTACTCGCCGCTCGGCGCCGGCCTGCGCACGCTGCCGTGGACGGCGATGCCGATGCTCGTCGCCCCGATCGCCGGGGCCCTGTCCGACCGGATCGGCGGCCGCCCGCTGATGGCGACCGGGCTCGCGCTCCAGGCCGTCGCGTTCGGCTGGCTCGCCTGGATCATGGATCCGGCCGTCGCCTACGGCGACCTGGTGCCGCCGTTCGCGCTCGCGGGCATCGGCACCGGGCTCGTGTTCGCACCGGTCGCGAACGTGATCATGAGCTCCGTGCGACCCGAGCAGGAGGGCCAGGCCTCCGGCGCCAACAATGCGATCCGGGAGCTCGGCGGCGTGTTCGGAATCGCGGTGATGGCGTCGATCTTCGCGAGCTACGGCGGCTACGCCTCGCCGCAGGACTTCACTGACGGGCTCGTGCCCGCGACCTGGGTCGGCGCCGTCGTCGTCGGTATCGGCGCTCTGCTCGCGCTGGCCGTGCCGCGACTCTCGACCGCCCGCAACGGCCGGCCCCAGCTCGCCCCGGAGCCGGCTCAGGCGTAGCGGACCACGACCGCCAGCATGCGCGCTCCCGCCCGCACGGACGGGAGCGCGCGGCCGGCGATCTTCGACTCTCCGCCGCGCCGCGCCCGGCACGGCACCTCGACCTCGACGATCGGAAGGCCGCCCCGGGCGGCCTTCACGATCATCTCGGTCGGCCACCCGTACGTCTGCTCCACGAGCGCGAGCGCCTCGAGCGCGTCGCGGCGGATCGCCCGCATCGGCGGCACGTCGTGGACGGAGACGCCGTGGACGAGACGGAGCAGCCCCGCGACGAGGCGGTTGCCGAAACGCTGGTGGGGCAGCAGCGCACCCGGCTCGGGCCGCGTCCGGGCGCCGAGCGCGAGCGCGGCCCGTCCCGCCAGCACCGGCTCGAGCAGCGCGGGCAGCGCCGCCGGGTCGTCGCTGCCGTCGCCGTCCAGGAACACGACGATGTCTGCGTCCGTCGCCGCCGCCCCGGCGGCGCAGGCGCGCCCGTAGCCGCGGCGCGTCTCGACCACCACCTTCGCCCCGAGCGAGCGCGCGAGCCCGGCGCTCCCGTCGGAGGAGCCACCGTCGACCACGATCACCTCGTCCACCGGGCTCGCGGCCAGCCCGGAGAGCACGCCGGGAAGTGCCGCGAACTCGTTCAGGACAGGGATCACCGCCGCGATCCGCGGCCGCGCGAGCGGCACGAGCGACGCCGACGGCGGGTACCTGCGGGCGAGCAGGCGCGCGGCCACGATCGCCCCGAACGTCCCGTAGACGGCCGGGCGCACCCACACGGGCAGCTCGAAGTCGAGCGCGAACAGATAGAGGAGCGGCAGGCTCCCGGCCAGCCAGATCCATGCGGGCGCGGCCACGATCGCGAAGAACGGAAGCAGCCAGAGCGCATGCCACGGCTGCACGTAGGAGTTGACGAGCAGCAGCGCGCCGAGCACGAGCAGGCACGAGCGGGCGACCTGCTCGACCGCGTCGTGCTCGCGCAGGGCGACCAGCGCGACGAGCAGCGCGAGCGCCACCCCGAGCAGGATGCTGGCGCCGCCCTTGCCGGCGAGCGGCGCGAGCGCCCACCAGAGGCTGCCACCGAAGCGCTGGCGCTCGACGTAGTCGCGCAGGTCGCCGAGGGCGCCCCAGCCCACCGACAGGTAGGGCACGTACGCGAGCGCGCAGAGGGCAAGCGCGACGAGCGCGAAGCGCGGGCCTCCACGGCGAGCGAGCGCGGGCAGGAGCAGGATCGGCCCGAGCTTCACGAGCGCGGCGAGCGCGACCGCAGCACCGGCGAGCGCGTAGCGACGCGCCTGCCAGGCCGCGAGCAGCGCGGCGAGCGCGGAGACCGCGAGCGCGTCGACGTGCCCGTTCGCGGCGATCTCGCTGACGGCAAGCGGGTGCCACGCGTAGAGGGCGATCCGCTCCGGGGGCGGCCGGGATGGCAGCCGGCGCAGCACGAGTAGGAGCAGGCCGACCGCGGCCGCCTCGGCCGCGAGGTACAGCCAGGTCGTCGCTCGCAGGCCGCCGCCGAAGACGATCCGGCCGGCCAGGAAGCTCGCCTCGGCTCCGGGCGGGTAGACCGTGTGCCAGATCGGCAGGTTGATCCGCGGCCACACGACCTCGTCGCGCAACTCGGCGAGCGCGTGGTCGCGGGGCGCATAGCGGTAGGGGTTGATCCCGACCGCCTGGACGCGGGCGTCCCACGCGTAGCGGTGCACGTCGGTCGAGAGCGGCGGAGTCGAGGAGGGTTCGAAGGCGGCGGCCCGGAAGCCGACCGCGAATGCGAGGACGAGCACGACGCCGATGAGGCCCGCACGCAGCCCGCGCCAGCAGAGGAGAGCGGCGGGGACGAACAGCGCGAAGGCGGCCAGCTGGCCCGCCACCTGCGTCCACGTGTCCCCGTCCCCGCGCAGGCGAAGCTGAAGCGCGAGCATCAGGGCCCCGAGCGCCGACAGCGCCGCCAGCCGGACGAATCGTGCCGGCATGCCCTCCGACCGGAGGGCGGCACTCACGTTCACCTGATGTTGCGGACGACGTCCGAGCCGCCCGGCAGCGCGCCGGTCGCCTCGAGGAAGCACTCGAGCGCCCGCGAGAGCGGCTCGAGCTCCGGGCCGGTGCGGAGGTCGAGGTCGGTCTCACCGTGCCTGACGGTCGGGGCGAACGGGTGCAGGAACGCGCCCTCGGCGGTCAGCGTCAGCTCCGGCAGCACGCCGCCCCCGAGCTCGACCCCCATCCCCTGGAGCGCGGCCTTGCCACGCCGCACGACGGGGCGAACGACGTGATCCTCCTCGGGGATGCCGAGAGCGCGGTGGAGCACGCAGAGGCGCTCGAGCTCGTCGGGCGTCTGCCCGTCGACCGTGGTCGCGATCCTCACGCGAATACCGCGCTCGACGAGGCGCGGGACTGCGTCGACCACTTTCTCGAAGTTGCGCGGGCCTCGCATCTCGTCGTTACGGTCGGGCTCGTCAGAGTCGAGCGAGATCTGGAGCGCCGCGTCGATGCCGGCCAGCGGCTCGACGCGGGCGAGCAGCCCGTCCGTGAACAGGGTTCCGTTCGTGAGCGTGATCGTGGGCAGGATCCCGGACAGCTCGACCAGCGTCTCGGGTAGCCACCGGAGCACGAAGGGCTCGCCGCCCGTGATCCCGAGCGAGCGGAAGCCGAGCTCGCGGGCCTCCCCGGCCGCCCGCAGGAGCGCCTCGCGCGGCAGCGTGCGACGGTTCGCGATCCCCGGGAACGACTCGGTCAGGCAGTAACCGCAGGCGAGGTTGCAGTGGTAGGTCGCGTACAGCCACAGGCGGTCTCCGGCCCGCCCGGCGCGGACGGCGTCGTCAAAGGCGTCGGCGAGCGCGCTCAGTTGTCCGTCGCCCCCTCGGCGATCCAGCGCGCGATCAACGCCTCGTCGGCGTCCGTGAGCAGCTCCTCGCGCGACGGGTCAGGGACGTGGGTCAGGAGGAACGACAGCTCGGGTCGCCCGGGCAGCACGAGCTCGTATGCGGGCCGGAGTACGGAGGCGACGCGGACGAGCTCGTCGTAGGAGCGCCCTGGGCGCAGGTCGAGGTACTCGAAGCTCGCCGGGTGGCAGACGGCGCACTTGGCGTCGAAGATGGGCTGCACGTCCCGCGAGAACGACACGCCGCGGGCATCGCCGCGGCCCGCAGCGAGAAGCGCGCCGCCCGCGCCGAGGCCCGCGAGCACGGCCACGGCGGCAGCTAGCCCCCGACGGTGAGGAACTCGGAGACGTTGCACGACCGGTCGACCGCCAGGAAGATCCACGGCCCGTCAAGCGCCATCTCGAGCTCGGCGCTCCACTCTCCGGGCTGCTCGCCCGCGTTGTGGAGCTCGAACACCAGCCCCGAGTCGCGGTTGACCGCGAGCGTGTAGTTGGGATCGAGGTTCGAGCCCTGCACGTCCATGGACAACCGCAGGCCCGAGCCGGTCTCCTCGACGCGCGGGCTCGAGACCGTGGGGTTGTCCACGGCCCGGTCGGGGAGCCCGAACCGCACCGTCTCGGTCTCGCCGTCCTCGAGCGCGACGAGTCGCGAGACGTAGATCGTGTCAGGCGCGTAGGCCTTCAGCAGGTACTGGCCCGTGGGGGCGTCGGCAAGCGTGTACGACCCGTCCGCGCCGGTGACGGCGACACGGTAGTGCTCCTCCCCGCCCGGCTCGTCGGGGCCCTTCAGGAGCAGCGTCACGAGCGCACCCTGGATCGGCTGGCGATCCTGCCCGATCACGGAGCCCGTGATCGTCGCCGTACCGGTCGTCTCGGTCGCGGCCGCCGCGTCGAGGTCGGTCGGCGGAGCGCCGGGGCTCGGGACGGCTGGGCCTTTCGTCTGCCCGTCCGCGTCCTTCGCGCCCTGGAGGATCCAGCGGCGCACGAGGTCGAGGTCGACCGGATCGATCTGCGGGGCTCCCGGGGGCATGCGCGTGCCGATCGCGGGAATGTCCGCGACGGGCGCCTCCCCACCGAGCTTCAGGTAGAGGAAGCTCAGCCCCGGATCGCCCGCGACGACGCGAACGAGCGTCGGATCCTCCAGCGCGGCGATACCGACGAGCTCGGCGTACGACCGCTCGGCCGTCAGGTCGAGCGACGGGTTCACGCCCGGATGGCACGCGGCGCAGCCGTACTCGTCGAAGACCGCCTGCACCTGCCCGTAGGAGACCGGCTCGCCGAGGTCGACGGTGGCCGCCGGCAGAGAGCCGGGCTCGCCCCCGCCTCCGCAGGCCGCAAGTGTGCCGACCAGGGCCGCGAGCCCGAGTGCCGCAGCGAACGCGAGCCGGCACCGCATGGGATCTAGGATATAGGCAGCACTCAGCCAACCGGGCCTGTGTCTTTCGCCACGAATACCGCCCGGACGCCGTTGCGCGCGGCGGCGGGCCGCGCAACACTGAAAGCGGCGGGGCGGGCGCGGCCCGGCGGGCGCGCCCGCTGCACCACGAGCCGACAGGGGAGAGAGATGTCCACGGAGGCACCGGGGGCCAGGCAGGCGCGCGGACGGTCGCGGCGGGCGCGGATCGTGCTCGCGCTCGGCCCGCTCGCCGTCCTGGCCGGGATCGCCTGGGCGGCCGCCCAGCCCTACCGGGTGACGTTCCTCGACCCGTCTGGCCGGGGGTTCTGGTGGCTTGCGGTGCAGCCGCCGCTGCTCGTCGTCGTGGTCGGCGCGCTGTTCGCCTGGCTGGTCGCCCCCGGCCTCGTTCGCGATCTCGAGGAGCGCGGGAGCGAGTGATGCCCCCGGCGGAGCACGTCCACTGGCTGTTCGCAACCGGCCTCCTCTTCATCGGCCTCTGCCTGCTCGCCCAGGCGATCGCCGGCCCGGAGGCGTGGGGACGGCGCCCGCGGCGACGCTACCTGTGGCCGGGGCTCCTGTTTGCCGGCGGCCTCCTGATGTGGCCGGTGACGGTCTTCTTCACGAGTTCGACCATCCACATGCTCGCTCACGGCTCGTGGGCGCAGGTGATGATGCTGGCCGGCGCGGCCGAGCTCGGGCTGGCCCAGGGGAAGCTCCGGAGCCCCTACTGGCACCTGCTGGCCGCGCTCGCGTTCGCGGTCTCGGGCGCCACGATGCTGCTTCACGAGACGAACCCGTGGCTGTTCTCCCGCTCCGCGTTCCTGCACCACCTGGGCGGGTGGATGCTCGTCGGCGCGTCCGCGCTCCCGCTGCTCCAGGCGCTGCGGCCGCGTTCGACGGCGGTCGGCGTCGGCCTGGGCGTCGCGTTCGTCGCGATCTCCGTGATCCTCTACTGCGACCGCGACGTCGCCGAGATCTTCGGCCACCTCTCGCCCCTTGCCGGGGAGCCGCGACGGTGAGACGGCTAGCCCTCGTGGCGGCGGCCGCGGCTGCGCTTGCCTGCCCGGGCGCGGCGTTCGGCCACGCGAGCATCGAGTCGACCGACCCCGGCTACCGCGAGCGCGTGCAGGTCTCGCCACCCCGCGTGGTGCTGCGGTTCAGCCAGACGGTGCAGGCGTTCCCGCGCTCGATCGAGGTCTTCGACGAGGGCGGACGGATCGTCTCGCTGGCGGCCGCTGGCGCCACAGACGGGCTGGAGGTCTCCGCCCCGCTCGAAGAGCTCGCGGACGGCGCTTACACGGTGCGCTGGTACGCGCTTTCCTACGACGGCCACATCGTGTCGGGCCTGTGCACCTTCGGCGTGCGGGTCGATGCGCCGCCGCCGACCTCGGCCTACGGCGCGGCCGCGCCGACGGTTTCCGAGCACGCGGTGCGGTGGGCGTACTTCGTCGCGCTCTCGCTGCTCGCGGGAGGGCTCGCCTTCCGCCTGCTGTGCCTGCCGCGGGCGCTACCGCACCCGGTCGAGCGCCGCCTGCGGTGGCTGGTCGGCGTGGGCGCGGTGGCGGCGCTCGAGCTCGGGGGGCTCGCGTTCATGCTCCGGGCGAACGCCGCGCTCCAGCTTCCGTTCACGCGCTTCCTCTACGGCGACCTCTCCACCGTCGCCGGCGGCAGCCGCTTCGGGCAGGCGTTCGTCGCGATGACGCTCGGGCTCGCGCTCGTCGCCGCGCTGCTCTTCCTGTCCTGGCTGACCGACCGCCGCTGGCTGCTCTGGGCGGCGCTCGCGGCGGCGCTTGGCTTCGCGTCGGGCCTCTCGATCTCGGGGCACCAGGGCGCGGAGGCCGACTCGACGTGGTACACGGGCCTGGCCGACTGGCTGCATCTGGGGGCAGCACTGCTCTGGGCGGGCGGGCTCGTCGCGATCGCCCTCTGCGTGTGGCCGCTCGCTCCGGAGCTCCGGCGGGAGGCGTTCCTGCGTTTCTCGCGTCTGGCCGCGTGGCTCGTGGCGCTGCTCGCCGGCGCGGGCACCTACCTTGCGATCCTGCGCCTGCCGGCTCTCGGCGACCTGTGGTCGACCGACTATGGCAAGGTGCTGCTGGTCAAGCTCGGGATCGTCGCGGTCGCGCTCGCGTGGGGCGCGTTCCATCGCGTCGTGGTCACCCCCGCGCTCACGCGAGGCGACCCGGCCGACGGCGGCCGCGGAGTGCTGCGGAGCCTCGCGGGGGAGAGCGTCGTGGGCACCGCGATCCTGCTCGTGGCCGCGGTGCTCGTGGGCTCCGAGCCACCGCGGGCCTAGACCGGGAGGCCCCGGTCGCGCGCGAGCGCCTCGAGCCGCTCGATCCGCCGCTCGAGCGGCGGGTGCGTCGAGAAGAGCTCCTTGACGGTCGGGAGGATGAAGAACGCGTTCAGCGAGGCCGCCTGGCGTAGCTCCCGCTGGGGCACCTGCGCCATCCGCGCCGAGATCTTCCGCAGGGCGCTGATCAGGTGCTCCGGCTCACCGGTGATCTGCGCGGCGCCACGGTCGGCCGCGTACTCCCGGTAGCGCGAGAGCGCCATCAGGAGCACGTAGCTGATCACGTACGTGAGCAGCGAGACGAGGAACATGATCAGCCAGATCGGAGTCGAGTTCTGGTCGCGGTTGCCGCCGCCCATCATCCCGCTGAACAGGCCGAAACGCATCAGCATCGCCGCGACCATCGAGAAGAAGCTGGCGATCGTCATGATCGCGACGTCGCGGTGGCGGACGTGGGCGAGCTCGTGCGCGAGCACGGCCTCGACCTCCCGCGGCTCGAGCCGCTGCCAGAGTCCGCGGGTGATCGCGACGGCGGAGTGCTTCGGGCTGCGCCCGGTGGCGAACGCGTTCGGCACGTCCGAGTCGATCACGGCGACGCGGGGCTTCGGCAGCCCGGCCATGGTCGAGAGCCGCTCCACCATGGCGTGCAGCTCGGGAGCCTGGTCCGGGCCGACGACCTTGGCCCCGGAAGCCGCGAGAGCGATCCGATCGGAGGTGAAGTACTGGAGGAACGCGAGGCCCGCCATGATCGCGATCACGGCTCCCAGCGACATGCTGAAGAGCTGGAGCAGGACGACGAAGAAGACGACGTAGAGGCCGCCGAGGAGAACCGTGGTCAGCGCCATACGCCCGGTCAGGCCGGCGTCGCGTCCGAAGCTGGGCTTCCGGGGATCCATGCCCTGATTGTAGCCCGGGTCGCTCGCCGTCCCCCGCCACGAGGGCTGATGGTTCCCGGATCCCTGCCCATAACCGTCGTGTAGACTCGCGCCCGTGCGTCGGCTCCTCCTCCTTGCCCTGATCCTCGTCACAGCCGTCGGCGTCCTGGCGGGCTGCAGCAGCAAGGGGACGAAGACGACGGCGCCGGAGACCGTCGAGGGCGCGGCCCCCGAGCAGCCGGCAACGACCGAGATCGAGGTTCCGGAGGGCGATCCCGTCGCCGGCAAGGATCTGTTCGGCTCGTCCGGCTGCGGCGGCTGCCACACGCTCGCGGACGCCGGGGCGTCCGGCGCGGTCGGGCCCAACCTCGACGACCTGAAGCCCGCCGCTGCCGCGGTCTACGACATCGTCACGAGCGGCCGCAACGCGATGCCGGCGTTCTCGGGCCAGCTCGACGAGCAGCAGATCGCCGACATCGCCGCGTACGTCGTCCAGGCGACATCGGGCTAGAGCTCCCCGCCGGGTTCCCCCGCGAGGTCGACGCGGTCGCGTGCGATCTCGACCACACGCTCGTCGCGGACGATCTCGTGATCCGCCCACGCACCCGCGCGGCGATTGCGGCAACCCGCGCGGCCGGAGTTCGGGTCGTGATCGCGACCGGCCGCATGTTCCGCTCGGTGCGGCCTTACGCAGCGGCCGCCGGCATCGACGATCCGGTGATCTGCTACCAGGGCGCAGCGATCGTGGAGCCCGCGAGCGGCCGCTACCTGCGTCATCTTCCGATTCCGCTCGAAGCCGCCCGCGAAGTGATCGCCGCCGTCCAGGCGCGGGGCTTCTCCCTGAACGTATACGTGGACGACGAGCTGTACGTGGAGCGGCTGACGCCCGAGGCGGAACGCTACGCGACATTCCAGAACCTGCCCGTCACGCCCGTCGGTCCGGTTCTCGACTGGCTGGAGGAGGCGCCGACGAAGCTCGTCACGATCGGCGACCCCGGCGAGCTCGATCGGCTCGAGGTCGAGCTCAAGCGGGAGTTCGGCGAGCGGCTGTTCATCGCCAAGTCGCTGTCCTACTTCCTCGAGTTCGCCGACGCGGGCGTGACGAAGGGCTCGGCGCTAGCGTTCCTGGCTGACACGCTCGGCTTCTCGACGGGGCGCACGGTCGCGTTCGGCGACGGGGAGAACGACGTCGAGCTGCTCGAGGAGGCCGGCTACGCGGTCGCAGTCGCCGACGCCCACCCGCGCTTGCTCGCGGTCGCCGACTGGCTGTGTCCGCCCGCCGGGGAGGAGGGCGTGGCGCAGGTGCTCGAGGCGATGCTGCGCGACCGGAGGTCGTAGGGGGCCGTATATTCGGTCACTGCACGCCGATGATCGACATCAAGGGAGCCCGCAACGACCCCGACGCCTGGCGCGCCGCGCTGGCGCGCAAGGGCGCCGCGGAGGCGTTCGACGCCCTGCTCGACGCGGACCGCGACTGGCTCGCGCTCGTGCCGCGGGTCGACGAGCTGCGCTCGAGGACGAAGCTGAAGGGACGGCCGACACCGGAGCAGGTCGAGGAGCTGAAGACGGTGAAGGCGGAGCTGGGACGGGCCGAGGAGGAGCTGGCGGCCGCCGCCGCCCGCCGTGACGAGCTGCTCGGGCTCGTGCCTAACCCGCCCGAGCCGGCCGCTCCGGACGGCGGCGAGGACGACGCGGTCGAGCTGCGCCGCGTGGGCGAGACGCCCGCGTTTCCGTTCGAGCCGCGCGACCACCTAGAGCTCGCCCGCATCGACATGGAGCGCGGCGCGCGCCTGTCGGGCTCCCGCTTCGCCTACCGGATGGGCGGCGTCGCCCTGGCGGAGCTCGCCCTCTATCGCTTCGCGCTCGACCATGTCGCCTCGCGCGGCTTCGTCCCGGTGCTCCCGCCCGTGCTCGTCCGGGAGACCGCGATGTACGGGACGGGCTTCCTGCCGACGGACGAGGTGAACATCTACTCGATCGAGCGGGACGCGCTGTACCTGACCGGCACCTCCGAGGTGGCCCTGGCGGCGCTGCACATGGGCGAGATCATCGAGCAGGCCGACCTGCCGCTCCGCTACGGCGGCTATTCGACCTGCTTTCGCCGCGAGGCCGGCGCGGCCGGCAAGGACACGCGCGGCATGTTCCGGGTGCACCAGTTCGACAAGGTCGAGATGTTCGTGTTCTGCCAGCCGGAGCGCTCGCGCGAGGAGCACGACCTGATCCTCTCCGTCGAGGAGGAGATCGTGACCGCGCTCGGGATCCCCTACCGCGTTGTCGACATCGCCGCCGGCGACCTCGGCGCCTCCGCCGCCCGCAAGTACGACATCGAGGCATGGTTCCCGTCCCAGGGCCGCTACCGCGAGATCACCTCGACGTCGAACACCACCGACTTCCAGGCGCGCCGCCTCGACGTCCGCCTCCGCTCGGAGCGCGGAGTCCAGCCGCTGCACACGCTGAACGGGACGGCCGCGACCGCCCGCGCCCTGCTGTCCGTGCTCGAGAACTTCCAGGACGCTGACGGCGTCGTCCACGTCCCCGAGGTGCTGCAGCGCCACGGCGCCCCCGCGACGATCTCGGCCCGAACGTAGGGCTAGACTGGCCTCCCCGGCGGGGTGGCCGAGCGGTCGAAAGCAGCGGTCTTGAAAACCGCAAGGCGCTCGAAAGGCGTCTCGTGGGTTCGAATCCCACCCCCGCCGCCAAAATGTTGACCTTCGTACCCCGTGGTCTCCTGGCCGCGGGGTACGGCTTTCTTGGGCCTCGGTGTCCGGAAGCCTGACCGGCCCCCGTTTGTCGGTTCACCCGCGAACCGAGCGGACCGATCCCAAGGGGTCACGTCAACATTGCGATCATCTCGTTGCCGCGTTCTGTCTTCGAGCGGGTGCGTCACGGGAGCGCCGGAGGCACCCGGAGTTCGATTCAATCCGTGCCGTCTGAACCGACCACTAGCGTTATTGGGTTCAACGATGAGATCGACACGTGACACGCCGCCTCACCGGTTCCGCGAGGCGCGGAACGATCTCGTTGCGTTCAATAACGCCTACCTTGAGTATCTCGGGTGTAGGTTCCCCGCGGACTCGCGACACGTCTCCACGCAGGAGGTCTATCGGGCGCGCCAGGCAGCTCAAGACCTCATTCCTCGCGCGACTCTTGCCCTCCAGCTCGCTAGCATCGATCTGGCGATCTACCCGCCGAGGGCCTTCGGCGGTGTCGTTCTCAACGGCCTTCCTAATGCCGCCTTCGCGCACGAGTCGAACGCTGGCTACATCGGATCCGGGACGATGACGTACCAACACGTCCTCGACGCCGTGCGGACAGCGATCGGCTACCTCGAAGTGAACGAAGCGGAAGTGATCCGCCATCGCCGCAACCCGCTCTACTGGGGTGATCGCCTGCTACGAACGTTCCTGGGCATCCCGGCCTACCTCGTGAGTCTCGTCGTTGGCGTACCGCTCGAGCGTCTTCAGCGCCCTCCATGGGGCTTGGCTTTCGGAGTGATCGGCCTAGCCGCGAATGCGGCGACGATCTACGGTGTTGGGCTCGCTGCAACATGGTGGTGAGGATGTCCGGAAGCGAGGACGCTGATCTGAGGGTAATTCGGCTCGAGCTCCTGAGCGACCGTCCTCGTCAGCTGGGACCGGAGGAGGGGCCAGAGGCGTTCCGTCAGCACAAGATCCTCGCGAGCGCGGTACATCGAGCGACCCTTCTCGATGGGCGCGACAGCGAAAGCCAGACTCAAGCTTGGGTTCGCTACGTCATGAGCTATTACCCGTCAGGTAGGAACAAAGAAGCCGATGCCCGCACTCTCTGGAGCGATTGGCGGACCGCCCTTCTGAAGGACGACTGCCCTGGTCCCGCAGTGGCCATCACTCACGGGCGACAGCCCGGCTCGCACTGGAGGCGAGAGGCCGGCCGTCTATGGATCGACCTTGAGAGCATGTGGGATGACTTCGAGTCGTCGGTCGATCGCTTCGTCACCGCGCTTCGAGATGATCCGTGCAGGCGGAAGGTCGTGCTTCGACGCTTCCAAGCTCAACGGTGGGGGGTCGTCCAGAGCGTCGGGACGGCCATGGGCGCTCAGGCCGCCTCCGCGAGCCAGTGGCCGACGAGAGGACGCTGACTGCTGGACGCCTCTCGGGAGACGGAGAGCGGAAGCCGCGTTGGAGGGGACTCCGTGATGTCCCTTTCAACTGAGGAGCCTCCCAAGCTTCCACCACTCCCCGTTGTTCGAACCTTGTTCCGCCAGGGCCGCTGGCAGGTTGTCGCGCCAAAGGCCCGCATTGCGTTCGGGTATGCTGATTGCATGCCGCAGCTCGTGACCCGGCTCGACGAGCGCCTGCTGGCCGACGTCGATGCTCTGGTCGCCGCCGGGGCGGTCGAGAGCCGCTCGGAGGCGGTGCGCCTCGGGCTGGAGCGGCTGGTCGACCAGCACCGCCGGCAGCGGGTCGGGGCGGCGATCGTCGAGGCGTACCGGCGCCGGCCCCAGGCCGAGGCGGAGCTCGCCGGGCTCGACGAGGCGACCCGCGCGCTCGTGGGCGAGGAGCCGTGGTGAGCCTCCCGCGCCAGGGCGAGATCTGGTGGGCCGAATCGGAGGAGCAGCGGCGGCCCGTCCTCGTCGTCACCCGGACGGAGGCAGTCCCGGTGCTGACCGGGATCGTCGTCGCCCCTGTCAGCCGCACGATCCGCGAGATCCCGACCGAGGTCCCGCTGGGCGAGGCCGAGGGCCTGCCGGTCGACTGCGTGGCCACGTTCGACAACCTGCAGCGGATCCGGCGCTCGTCCCTCACCGAGCGCGTCGGCAGCCTCGGCCCACGGCGCGAGCAGATCTGCCTGGCGCTCGGGGCGCTCGCCGACTGCTGACGGCTCCCTCGCGGTCCTCGCGAAGGAGCCGCACCCAATCCACCCGGGGCTCCACGTCCCATTCGAGCGGCAGCGGCAACATCGCGCCGCGACCGGCCGCGAGCTCGTCGAGCTCGGCCTCGTCGACGAGATACTGCGTGCCGACCTTCTGCGAGGTGAGCTTCCCCGAGCGGATCCAGCGGCGCACCGTCTCCGGGTCGCGGCCCACGCGTCTCGCTGCCTCGGGGACAGTGAGCATGGCTGCATGCTAGGAGCAGCGTGCCGTCGCAGGGCTTCCCACCAGGCCCAGGCCACGTAGGGGAGGGTCATGGCCCGCCCCGGTCCGCGTCGTGCACGAACAGGCCTCGCAGCGCCGAGGCAAGCTGCTGGCGCAGCGTGCGGGGCGGGCCGGGCCCCGGCCGGTCGGCGCCCGGCCACGCGGCCGCGACCTCCGCGCCGACGAGGAACGTGACCGCGGCGAGGTAGACGAAGAACAGGAACGCGAGCACGGCGCCGATCGAGCCGTAGATCAGGTTGAACCTGGACACGTTCGCGAGGTAGATGGAGAACGCGGTCTTCGCCGCCTCGAAGCCGGCGGCTCCGACCAGCGCCCCCACCCAGACCGCGCGAAACCGGGGGCGGCCCGCCGGGACATAGCGGTAGCAGACCGCGAACGTGACGAACGTGAGGGCGAGCGGCCCCACGGCGCGAGACAGTTCCCCGGCGACCGCGACGTCGGTCACGACGCGGAGCAGCACCGTCAGGCCGATCGAGGCGAGCACGAGCACGCCCGCGGCAGCGACGAGCGCGAAGTCGAGCAGCTTCGCCCGGCCGGCGGGCCGGCGCGGGGCCTCGTGCCAGACCGCGTCGAGTGCGGCGCGGATCGCGCCCATCATCCCGCTCGCGGACCAAACCAGGCCTGCGAGCGCGACGAGGCCCGCGAGGCTGAGCGGGCTCGCAATCCCCTCGACGGCCCGCTCGAGGTCGCCCCCCGCCGCTTCCGAGAGCGGCAGGCGGTCGAGCAGCCAGTCCGTCACCTCCCGCCGCGCATCGTCGTCCTGGAGGACGAGCCCGAGGATCGAGACGAGCACGATCGCGAGCGGGAACAGCGAGAAGAGGACGTGGTAGGCGATCGCGGCCGCGAACTGCGAGCCGCGGTGGCGACCGAACGCGGCGGCGCCGCGCGCGAGCGCCCGCACGAGCCGCACGCCCACGGCCGCAACACGCCCGAGAGCCTCCCGCATCCACGACGACACTACCGGCGGGCGGCCCTCGGGTACAGGCATACTGCCCGGGCAGCAACAACCAGGGAGCCGCCCGCTCGTCGCTCGTTGCGGCATCGGGCTCGGCCCGAAGCGGTGGTGGCTCCCGCCCCGCGCAGACAGGACGCCTGACCGATACGCACGCGCACGCCTGCGCGGGGTCGGAACCGAAGGAGCCAACACCGTGAAGGTGCGTCTTGCCGCGCTCGCCCTGCTCATCGTCCTCGCGCTCCCGGCGCCCGCCGGGGCTCACGTCAGCACGCGCGCGCCCCTCATCCACGAGATCGACCACCTGCGCCGGGAGACGAACCGGCTGCGGCTGCTGCTCGGCCGCGAGCCGCTCCGGACGAGCTTCCACTACCGAACGGTCGAGAGCCGCGAGGCGAGACTCGCCGCTCGCGCGCTCTGGCGCAAGCGGCTCCAGCGGGCGCGCGTGCTGAAGCCCGCCCCCGGGAGCCTCTGGGCCCGCCTCGCGCAGTGCGAGTCGGTGGGGAACTGGCGCTACAACGGCGCACTCGTCTTCGACGGTGGCCTCCAGTTCCACCCCGGCACCTGGACGCGCTACCGCCTGCCCGGCTACCCCCGCCACGCGTACGCCGCCACGCCCGTCCAGCAGATCCAGGTCGCCCTGCGGGTGCTCGCCGACGAGGGCTGGAACGCCTGGCCCGTGTGCAGCGCCAGGCTCGGGCTGCGCTGAGCGGCGCGCCAGCGGCGGCCACGGGCCTGCTACCCTGCCGCGCATGGGCAACATCGGCGCGTGGGAGATCGCACTCATCGTCCTCGTGGTGCTGCTGATCTTCGGGCCGAAGCAGCTCCCGAAGATCGGCCGCTCGCTCGGCCGGGGCATGCGCGAGTTCAAGGAGACCGTGACCGACACGGGCCGGGAGATCAAGGAGGCGACGGCCGTCACGCCGTCCGAGTTCAAGGCCGCGCTGCACCCGCTCGCCGAGACCGAGAAGAAGCCAGCCGAGGAGCCCCGGGCCGCAGCGGCGCCGCCGCCGCCGCCTCCCGCCGCGCCCCAGGCGCCGCCGCCTCCCGTCGAGGAGCCGGTCGCCGTGGTCGTGTCCGAGGAGATCGTCGAGCCCGAGCCCGACCGGGCCACCTCCTCGTAGGCGCTACCCGCAGGCCCCCTTCAGCGTCGCGAGCCCGGTCTCCTCGCCGAGCTTCGGCCTCGCGCGCAACGCCTCCTTCACGGTCCGGCGGATAAGCTCGACGTCGGGTACCGGAGTGCCGTTCTCCCACGTCGCCGTGAACGTCGGCGGCACGAAGCTGACGACGACGAACCTGTCCGTCTTCAGCTCGGGCAGCAGCTCGATCAGGTCGGGGAGCGCCTTCAGCGGGACGTCGGTCTGCATGTACTCCTTGATCGCCGAGGCGAGCTTCGGGAAGCTCCTGAGCAGCTTCCCCGGGCTCGCCTGTTCGGCGAGCGCGCCCACGAGGCAGCGCTGGCGGCTCATGCGGTCGTAATCGCTCGTCGCCCAGCGCGTGCGGACGTACCCGAGCGCGAGCCGCCCGTCCAGGTGGTGCTCGCCCGGCTCGAGATCGACGGGGATCCACTCCTCGTCCGGGAACGGCGTCGACACACCCGCGTCGTACACGTGCGTCTGGACGTTGACGGTGACGCCGCCCACGGCGTCGATCATCTCGACGAAGCCGCGGAGATCGACGAGCGCGTAGTAGTCGATCTCCAGTCCGAGCAGGCTGCCGATCGTCTCCTTGACGGCCGTCGCGCCGGGCTTCTTCGCCCCGGGGAACAGCTCCGGGTGCCAGTCCGCGTACTGCCACAGCGCGTTCAGGATGTCAGGGAAGGTCTCCATGTCCGTGTGCGCGCTCGGCGGGAGCGGCACCCGCATCAGGTTGCGCGGCACCCCGAAGATCGCCCCGGTCCCGTCGCGCGCGTTCAGGCTGACGACGATCATCGTGTCCGTGCGGATGCCGCTGCGGTCGTAGCCGGCGTCGCCGCCGAGCAGGAGCAGGTTGACCCGGCCCCGCTCCTTCCAGTAGGCGCCCTGCTCGGGCGGCTCGACCTGGCGCACCGGCTTCGTCTCGCCGGCGGGAGCTGGGTTGCCGCTGTCGTCCGGCTCCGGGTCCGGCTCCGTCTCGGCTTCCCCGCTTCCCGCAGCTACCGGGGCGGGCTCCTCCGGGAGCGGGCTGTAATCGGTCGGCTCCTCGTCGGCGAACACGCTGACGAGGAGGTCGTAGCTTCGGAAGTCGTAGTACGCGGCGGTCGCGTAGGGAACCGCGAGCGCACACGCGAGCAGGCCGACCACGGCCGCGCGGGCGCCCGCGCGTCCACGGGGCCGGCCCGCCCGCGCGCGGCGGCGGCGCGCCAGCCGGTAGGCGTCGACGACGCAGTGGAGGTGCAGCGCGAACACGACGAAGACCGCGGCGAGGAGCGCGATCAGGACGTTCGGCCGGACGAGCATCCCGAGCACCCACAGCGAGTCCCGAAGCCAGGTGGCCGCGACGGCGGCGCCGATCAGCGCGGCCAGCCCCAGCATCCCGAGCCCGCGGCGCGCGCGGCCGGCGTAGAGCTGGCCCGCGCCGGGGAGCAGCAGCGAGAGCAACCCGGCGATAAACGCCCGCGGCTGCCTCTCGCCCCGGTACAGGGTGTAGGGCTTCGAGGCTGCGGGGTGCTCGTTCGAGGCCAGGGGGTGGTCCTTCCCTCGCCGACAGGGTGCCACGAATCACGGTTGGACCGGAGCCGACGCCATCCGGTTCCCGCCGGGGCCGCTGGCTCCTGCCCGGCGCGCTCAGGCGCAGAAGTCGGCCGCGACCGCGATCAGGATCTCGACGAGCCGCTCGAGATCGTCGAGCGAGACCCACTCGACGGGGGCGTGGGCGCCCTCGCCGCCCGGCCCGAACACAACCGTCGGGATCCCCGCCGCCCCGAGGATCGCCGAGTCCATCCAGGCGAAATGCCCGACGAGGGCGGGCCGGCGCCCGAGCACGGCGGTGGCGCGGCCGCGCACGAGCTGCACGATCGACTCCTCCTCCGCGACCTCGAACGGGGGCCTGCCGAAGCCGCGCGTCACGGTGCCGTGCAGGTCCGGATCCTCGAGCGCCGCCCGCTCGACGACCTCTCGCACCTGCGCTTCCACGAGCTCGGGCGTCTCGCCCGGCACGGTGCGCCGCTCGATCCTGACGAGGCAGCGCTCCGGGTAGCTCGAGAGCTCCTGGCCGCCCTCGATCAGGGAGGCGTGCAGGGAGCCGCTCATGAGCAGGGGGTGATTCGGCTCGGCCCGGAGCTCCCGGTCGAGCTCGCCGAGGCCAGTCAGCACCGGCCCCATCTTCACAATCGCGTCGACCCCGAGGTCCGGGCGCGATCCGTGCGCGGCCCGGCCGGCCGTCTCGACGTCGAGCCAGAGGAAGCCCTTGTGCGCGATGCAGACGTCGAGCCCGGTCGGCTCGGTCACGATCGCCGCGTCGGCCGTCAGCTTGCGGGCGACCGCGTCGGTGCCGACGCTCGCGTACTCCTCGTCGACGACCGCGGCCACGACCACGTCCCCCCGGAGCGCCAGCCGGGCCAGCGCCGCCGCCGCGAGCATCGTCGCGGCAAGGCTGCCCTTCATGTCGAAGGCGCCACGGCCGTACAGGCGCCCGCCCTCCACCCGCGGCTGGAGCGGGCTCTCCATCCCGGCGACGCCGACCGTGTCCGTGTGCGCGTTCAGCATCAGCGTCCGCCCGCCGCCGCGACCCCCGGCCACGGCGATCACGTTCGGGCGCCCGGGCGCAGCGTCGCTGACGGTTACGTCGAGCCCGGCCCGCTCGAGCCAACCCGCCACGAACGCCGCGATCTCCCTCTCCCCGGCCGCCCCGGGAACGAGGTCCGGGTTGACGGAGTCGATCGCCACGAGGCGGCCGAGCAGCTCTACGAGCTCACTCACGGAGCCCCTGCCCCACGCCGGGCGACTAGCTTGCCGCGATTCCCTCGCACGACACGGTGACCTCGGCCTCGCACGTGTCCTGACCACGGCCCCCGCGGGCCGAGTCGCTGCCGCGGCCGCCGACGAGAGCGTCGCTGCCCCTGCCCCCGAGAAGGGTGTCGTCGCCGTCCCCGCCGAGCAGGAGATCGGCGCCGCCGAGCCCCTTCAGGACGTCATTGCCGCCGAGACCGCAAATCACGTCCTGGCCCGCCGTGCCGACGAGCACATCGTCGCCCTCGGTGCCGCGGATCGTGCAGTCGGCAGCCGGTGGCGCGAGCGGCGGGCCGGCAGGAAACGCCTGCCAGTCCGGCTCGAGATCGCTCGCGGAGTTCTCGACGAGCTGGGTGACACCGGTTCCGTCCGCGGCCATCGTGTACAGCTCGGGATCGCCCGCGCGCGCGCTCACGAACGCGATCCTGGTTCCGTCCGGCGACCACACCGGGTCGCGGTCGAGCCTGGAGTCGGTGAGCTTCTGCTGACCGCTGCCGTCGGCGTTCATCACGTAGATCGCCCCGGTGCCGCCGCCGCCGCGCCCGCCGATGCCGCCGGCGCGCTGAGAGCTAAAGACGATGCGGGTGCCGTCCGGCGACCAGCTCGGCCGCTCGTCGTCGCCGCCGGCGCTGGTCAGGCGCCACGGCTGGCCGCCGGTGGCGCTCAGTGCCCAGATGTCCATGCCGGCCTGCCCGGTCTGGCGGACGAACGCGATCGTCGTCCCGTCGGGAGAGAAGGCCGGATCGTCGTCGAACACGCGGTTCGAGGTCAGCCGGCGCTGGTCGGATCCGTCGGCGTCCATCACGAAGATCTCGTCGGGGGACTCGCCGATATCCGAGGCGCTGCCCGCCCGGTCGGACACGAAGACGATCCGCGAGCCGTCGGGAGACCAGCCCGGGTCGGTGTCGTCGCCCGGGTCGTCGGTCACCCGGGTGAGGCCGGAGCCGTCCGCGTTGATCACGTAGATGTCCGTGTTGCCTGCCCGCGTGGAAGCGAATGCGATCTTCGTGCCGCCGGGAGACCAGGCGGGATCGAAGTCGGGCGCCGGGTCGGCGGTCAGGTTGGCGAGCCCGGATCCGTCGGGAGCAACGGCCCAGATGTCGAGCGAGCCGGCGGCGTTCGACACGAACACGATGGTGCCGTTGCCGCCGTTCGAGGTGGCCGCCGCGGGCCGGGAGAGCAGCGCGAGCCCGGCCGCGGTGGCGGCCAGCGCGAGCGCAATCGTCAAGACGAGGGGTTTCCGCATGATGGTGATCCTCCTTCCGCCCGCTCCGGGGAAGTCCTCCAAACCGGGGCAGCAGAACGCGATCGTTTCGCTGAAGCGGCGAATGGTAGCGAGCCGGCCCGGCCGCCGCGGCGGCTACCGTGCGGCGGCAGCGAGCTCCTGGAGCGAGGGGCCGACCGTGCCGCGCCCGTAGGCGGTCGAGCGACCGGCCGCGCGAAGCGCCCGCTGGTAGGCCTCGACGACGGTGGCGCCGCCGCCCATCACCTCGCCGGTCGAGCGCATCTCGACGGCCCGGTCGGCTGCGCCGGGGAAGCGATCCTCGGGGAAGATTGCCTCCTTCGCCCAGGCGCGGGTCGGCTGCGCCTTCGCGGGCAGGCCGAGGCTCGCGAGCGACGCGCCCAGCATCAGGCGGCAGGCGAGATCGACCAGGGGCACGCCCGTCGCCTTCGCCACGAACGGGACGGTGCGCGACGCACGCGGGTTCGCTTCGATCACGTACAGGTCGCCGTCCTTGAGCGCGAGCTGGAGATTGAGCACGCCGCGCGCACGCAGGCGGCGTGAGAGCTGGCGCGCGAGCTCGCCGATCTCCGCCTCGAGCGCGGGCGTCACGGACGGGCCGGGGATCACGCAGGCGGAGTCGCCGGAGTGGACGCCGGCCGGCTCGACGTGCTCGAGGATCCCCGCGATCCAGGCGTCCTCGCCGTCGCAGAGGATGTCGACATCGAGCTCGATCGCGTGCTCGAGAAACTCGTCGACGAGCGCCGGCTCGTGGATCTCGAGCTCCTCGGGAGAGCGGACGACCCGCATCCGCAGGCCGCCGAGGACGTAGTGGGGGCGCACGAGCACCGGGTAGCCGATCCGCCCGGCGACGACCAGGGCTTCCTCACGCGTGTCCGCGACCCCCCAGCGGGGAGCGCGCAGCGCCAGCTCCTCGAGCACCAGCCCGAAGTTGCCGCGGTCCTCGGCCGCGTCGATCGCGGGCAGCGGGTTGCCGAGCAGCGGCACGCCTTCCTCGGCGAGCGCGTGGGCGAGTCGCAGCGGCGTCTGGCCGCCGAGCGTGACGACGACACCGAGCGGCTGCTCGAGCGCGCAGACGTCGAGCGTCCGCTCGAGTGTGACCGGCTCGAGGTAGAGCCGGTCGGAGGTGTCGTAGTCGGTCGAGACCGTCTCCGGGTTCGAGTTCAGGAGCACCGCCTCGTAGCCGAGCCGGCGGAATGCCTGGGCCGCGTGGACGCAGCAGTAGTCGAACTCGATCCCCTGCCCGATCCGGTTGGGACCGGACCCGAGGATCAGGATCGTGCGGCCCGCTCCGCCCCCGGCGACCGGGTCGCCCGCCTCGTGCGAGAGGTAGTAGTAGGGGGTGCGCGCCTCGAACTCGGCCGCGCACGAGTCGACCGCGAGCCGCCCCGGCAGCGCCCGGCGGCTCCTGACCTCCCGCTCCTCGACGCCGAGCACCCGGGCGATCCGGGCATCCGGCAGGCCGAAGCGCTTCGCGGCGGCGACGTCACCACCGGCAGCCAGCGTCCGCTCGGCCTCGTGGATCGACTCGAGCTCGGCCGCGAAGTACGGGTGCAGCCCCGGGATCTCCGGCAGGTCGCCGCCGTCCTCGCGGCCCTCGAGCGCCTTCAGGAACGCCTCGGGGAACGTGCGACCGAGGCCGAGCGCCTCCCCCACCGCGCGCATCTCGGTGCCGAGCACGGGCTCGACCCAGGGGAACTTGGCGAAGTCGAACCGCGGCGCCTTGACCGCGACGTAGTCGAGCGCCGGCTCGAACGCCGCGCTCGACGCGCCCGTGATGTCGTTCGGCAGCTCGTCGAGCGTGTAGCCGACCGCAAGCAGCGCGGCCAGCTTCGCGATCGGGTAGCCGGTCGCTTTCGAGGCGAGCGCGGAGGAGCGCGACACGCGCGGGTTCATCTCGATCACGAAGAGCTCCCCGGTCGCGGGGTTGTAGGCGAACTGAACGTTCGCGCCGCCGGTGGCGACCCCCACGGTGCGCGCGCACGCGAACGCGCCGTCGCGCAGGCGCTGGTACTCGGGATCCGACAGCGTCTGCTGCGGCGCGACTGTCCACGAGTCGCCGGTGTGGATGCCCATCGGGTCGAGGTTCTCGATCGAGCAGATGACGACGCAGTTGCCGGCCCGGTCGGACATCACCTCGAGCTCGAACTCCTGCCAGCCCTCGACCGAGCGCTCGACGAGCACCTGGTCGATCGGACTCATCTCGAGGCCATGAGCGACACGCTCGCGCAGCTCCTCCTCGGTGCGCGCGAGGCCGCCGCCCTGGCCGCCCAGCGTGAACGCCGGGCGCACGACGGCCGGCGCAAGCCCGGGGGGCAGCTCCTCGAGCGAGCCGACAACGACGCTCTCCGGGACCGCGAGGCCAGCCTCGACCACCGCCTCGCGGAACGCGAGCCTGTCCTCCGCCCGGTGGATCGAGTCGAGGTTCGCCCCGATCAGCTCGACGCCGAAGCGGTCGAGCACGCCAGCCTCGCCGAGCGCGACCGCGAGGTTGAGCGCGGTCTGGCCGCCGAGGGTCGGCAGGATCGCGTCCGGGCGCTCCCGCTCGACGATCGCCGCGACCGCGTCCGGGTCGAGCGGCTCGATGTAGGTCGCGTCGGCCCAGTCCGGATCGGTCATGATCGTCGCCGGGTTCGAGTTCACGAGCACGACCCGGTAGCCCTCCGCGCGCAGCACGCGGCACGCCTGGGAGCCCGAGTAGTCGAACTCACAGGCCTGCCCGATCCGGATCGGTCCGGAGCCGAGGATCAGGATGCTGCGAAGGTCGGTGCGCTTCGGCACGCGTCGGCGATCCTGTCGAAGAAGGGGATGGCGTCGAGCGGCCCGGGCGCCGCCTCGGGGTGGAACTGGAGCGAGGCGAACCCGTCGCCGGCGAGGCCCTCGACGGTGCCGTCGTTGAGCGACAGGTGGCTGACATCGGGGGCATCGGAGGGGCCGACGGCGAAGCCGTGATTCTGGACGGTGACGAGCACGCGGCTAGTGTCGCGCACCCGCACCGGGTGGTTCGCGCCTCGGTGGCCGAACGGGAGCTTGTACGTGCCGAGGCCGAGCGCGAGCCCGAGCAGCTGGTGGCCGAGGCAGACCCCGAACAGATCGACGCGCCCGAGCAGGTCGCGCACGGTCTGGATCGCGTCCGTGAGCTGCGCCGGGTCGCCCGGCCCGTTGCCGACGAGCACGACCCGCGGCCTCAGCTCGAGCACCGCGTCGGCGTCGTAGGTCGGCGGGCACACGTACGCCTCGAGCCCGCGCTCCGCGAGCCGCCCCACGATCGAGCGCTTGCAGCCGAAGTCGAGCACGGCGACGCGGGGGCCCGACCCGACCGAGTACGGCTCGCTCGTGCCGGCGAGCAGGCCGAGCGGCGGGTGGGCGAGTTCCGGCTCGGCGAGCGCCCGCTCGTAGTCGATGTGCGGCTCGGCGAGCGCCCGCGCGAGCAGCTCGTCCGGCTCAGCCTCGCCGAGCGCGCAGCGCATCGCGCCCTGGGAGCGGACATGGCGAACGACCCCCCGGGTGTCGACCTCCTCGAGCGCGACCACGCCTCGGCCGGCGAGCCAGCCCGCGAACGAGGGACGCAGCCGCCGGGAGACGACGCCCTCGGTCCAGACCCGGTCGGACTCCATGCGGCTCTCGTCGACGCCGTAGTTGCCGACGAGCGGGTAGCTGAACGTGAGCACCTGCGCCGAGTAGCTCGGGTCGGTGACGGCCTCCTCGTAGCCCGCCATCGCCGTCGTGAAGCAGATCTCGCCGGCGGAGACGCCGGGCGCGCCGGCGGCGCGGGCGGCGAAGGCCGTGCCGTCCTCGAGCACCAGGTGGGCGGGGCGATCCATTTGCATAAGTATGCCTATTTCTGCATAATACGCAAGTGATGGTAACAGTGACCATCCTCGGCGCCGCCGGCTATATCGGGCAGGAGACGCTCGACCGGGTGCTTGCGCACCCAGAGCTCGAGCTGGTCGCGCTCGGCTCCGACACCCTGGCCGGGCAGCCCGCGAGCGCGCTCGACCCCAGGCTCGCCCGCAACGGCGCCTCGAGCGCGCCCGGGTTCGTCACGAACGAGGAGGCGCTCGCGGCCGGGGCGGAGCTCGCCTTCCTCTGCCTCGACCACGACCGGGCCGCGAGCTTCGAGCCGCCGGCCGAGGGCGTCGTCGTCGACCTCACAGGCGCCCACCGGCTGCGCGACTCCGCCCTCTACGCCGAGTGGTACGGCTTCGAGCACCCGCGCCCGGACGGGCTCGCCTCCTGGTGCTACGCGCTCCCGGAGCTGTGGCCGCCCACCGGCAGGCTGATCGCGAATCCCGGCTGCTACGCGACAGCGGCCCTGCTCGCGCTCGGACCGCTCGCCGGCGTCGTCGACCCCGGCAGCGTCGTCGTCGACGCGAAGTCGGGCGTCTCCGGCGCGGGCCGATCGCCGAAGCCTGGCTCGCACGCGGGCTTCGTGCTCGAGAACCTCTCCGCCTACAAGGTCGGCAGCCACCAGCACGAGCCGGAGATTGCCCAGGCGCTCGGCTTCCCCGTCTGCTTCGTGCCGCATCTCTTGCCGATCCGCCGGGGCCTCGTCGCCACCTGCTACGTGCGGGGCATCGCTGCCGGCGCGGTGCGCGAGCTGCTCGAGGCCGCCTACGAAGGCTCGCCCGCCGTGAGCGTGCTCCCCGCCGGCGTGAC
The DNA here is from genome assembly GCA_964370985.1 of uncultured Gaiellales bacterium. Classification (GTDB taxonomy): domain Bacteria; phylum Actinomycetota; class Thermoleophilia; order Gaiellales; family Gaiellaceae; genus JAHDVS01. The sequence continues at coordinate 45,810 of CAYJLE010000024.1, forward strand.
GCCGGAGCTCGGGCGCGTCCAGGGCACTGACGCCGCCGAGCTCGCCGTCTTCGCCGACCGCGCGACCGACCACGCGATCGTGATCTGCGCGATCGACAACCTCGGCAAGGGCGCCGCCGGGCAGGCCGTCCAGAACGCGAACCTCGCGCTCGGCCTTCCGGAGACCGCGGGCCTTCGCCTCGCGGGGGTGCTCGTATGAGCGTCACCGCGGCGACAGGCTTCGTCGCAAGCGGCATCCACGCCGGGATGCGCCGTTCGTCCAGGGACCTCGCGGTCGTCTACTCGACCGTCCCGTCGACGGGGTTCGCAATGTTCACCGTGAACCGGGTGCAGGCCGCGCCGGTCGTCGTCTCCCGCGCCCACCTCGAGGCGGCGGAGCCCCGGGCCGTCATCGCCAATTCGGGGTCGGCCAACGCCGCCACCGGCAAGCGCGGGGAGCTCGACGCGCTCGCGACGACCGCGGAGGCCGCCCGCCTGCTCGGCCTGCGCGCCGAGGAGGTGCTCGTGCTCTCGACCGGCGTGATCGGCACGCGGCTCCCGCTCGACCGGATGCTCGCGGGCCTGCGGGACGCCGTGCCCGCGCTCGCCACCGACGGCGGTGGCGACGCCGCCGAGGCGATCATGACGACGGATACGCGGCCCAAGGAGGCCTCGGTCTCCCGCGACGGCTTCACGGTCGGGGGGATGGCGAAGGGCGCGGGGATGATCCACCCGGTGCTCGCGACGATGCTCGCGGTCGTCACGACCGACTACCCGCTCGGGCCGGGCGAGGCAGCCGGGTTCCTGCGCCCCGCGGTCGACGAGAGCTTCAACCGGATCTCGATCGACGGCGAGTGCTCGACGAACGACGCCGTGGTGCTGCTCGCGAACGGCGCGAGCGGAGTCTCGCGCGACGCGACCCGTGACGAGAGCTTCCGTGCGGCCCTGCGCGAGGTCTGCGCCGACCTCTCGACGCAGATCGTCAGCGACGGCGAGGGCGCGACGGTCGTACTCGAGATCGCGGTCACGGGCGCGACGAACGACTCCGAGGCGACGGCGATTGCCCGCCGTGTCGCGACCTCCCCGCTCGTGAAGACCGCCGCTTTCGGGCGCGACCCGAACTGGGGGCGCGTGCTCGCCGCCGCCGGCTCCGCCACCTGGAACGGCGGGTTCGCGAGTCTCGACCCGGAGCTCGTGCGCCTCGCCTTCAACGGCACCACGGTCTACGAGCTCGGCGTGCCGCTTGCCGCCGACCCGGATCTCTCCGGCGCCGCGTGCCGGATCGACCTCGACCTGGGCCTCGGCAACGGCGCGGCCACCTACCTCGCCTCCGACCTGAGCTACGACTACGTGCGCATCAACGCGGAGTACACGACGTGAGCCGCCTCGTCCTCAAGATCGGCGGTGCCGTCGCCTCGGAGTCCGCCCACCTCGCGCAGCAGCTCGCGAGCGAGGGCCACGAAGTGGTGGTCGTGCACGGCGCCGGCCCCCAGATCTCGGCCGAGATGCGCAGGCGTGGGCTCGAGGTCACGTTCGTGAACGGGCGCCGCTACACGACCGCGGCCGCGCTCGACGTGGTTCGCCAGTCGCTCGCCGAGGTCAACGCGGCCGTGTGCGCCGCGATCGGCGAACGCGCGATCGGCTTCATGGGCGACGAGATCGGCCTCGAAGCCGTCCAGGTTCCCAAGCTCGGCCTCGTCGGTGATCCCGTCCCGAGTCGCCCCGCGCTCGTCGAGAGCGCGTTTCGGGACGGGAGAATCCCGGTCGTCGCTCCCCTGGCGAAGGGACCGCTCAACGTCAACGCCGATGAGGCTGCGGTGGCCCTCGCCGCCGGCCTCGCGGCTGAGCGGATCCTCTTCGTTACCGATGTGCCGGGAGTGCTGGTCGACGGAGACGTTGTCCCGTCGCTCGGCGCCGACGAGGCCGAAACTCTGCTTGCGAACGGCACGTTCCAGGGCGGGATCGTGCCGAAGCTCGAGGCGGCGGTGCGCGCGGCCAGGCTCGGCCTGCGGGCGGAGATCGGCGAGACGCGGATCGTGGCCGGCGCGGCAGCGCTGGCGGAGGCGTCGCCGTGAGCTCCATGCTGCCCGCGGGCCTCGGAGCCCACGTCCTGCCGACCTACCCGCGCGCGGACGTGTGCTTCGTGGAGGGCGACGGCGTGTGGCTCGTCGACGCCGACGGGCGACGCTACCTCGATTTCCTCGCGGGCATCGCGGTCGTCGGGCTGGGGCACCGCCACCCCGCGGTGACCGCGGCGGCACACGCCCAGCTCGACCGGCTGTGGCACGTGTCGAACCTGTTCTGGACGCTGCCGATGCTCGAGCTGTCCGAGCGGCTCTCGGCCCGCCTCGGCGGCGCCCAGGCGTTCTTCTGCAACTCGGGCGCCGAGGCGATCGAGGCCGCGCTCAAGTACGCGCGCAAGGCGACCGGCAAGACCGGGATCGTCGCGCTCGAGGGCTCGTTCCACGGGCGTACGCTCGGCGCGCTCTCGGCGACCGGCCAGCCCGCGAAGCACGTGGGATTCGGTCCGCTCGTCCCCGACGTGCGCTTCGCGAGGCTGAACGACGCCGAGTCGCTCGCCGCAGCCGCCGCGGACGGGAACGTGGCCTGCGTCCTGATCGAGCCGGTTCAGGGCGAGGGCGGGATCAACCCCGCGACACCCGCGTTCCTCGAGTCCGCGGCCGAGCTCGCCCGCGGCCACGGCGGGCTGCTCGTCTTCGACGAGGTGCAATGCGGCGTCGGGCGCACCGGCACGTTCTTCGCACACGAGCAGCTCGGGGTCAAGCCGGACGCGGTCACGCTCGCGAAGGGGCTCGCCAACGGTCTGCCGATCGGCGCCCTGCTCGTCGCCGACGAGGCGGCCGGCGGCTTCCAGCCGGGCGACCACGCCTCGACCTTCGGCGGCAACCCGGTGACGTGCGCGGCCGCCTGCGCCGTCCTCGACGCGCTCGACGAGGGGCTGCTCGCGCACGTGCGGGAGCTCGGCGCCCGCCTCACGGCCGGCCTTGCCGCCCTGCCCGGCGTGCTCGAGGTGCGCGGGCTCGGCCTGCTCGTCGGCTGCGAGCTCGACCGGCCCGCCGGGCCCCTCGCCGCCGCCTGCCTCGAGCGCGGCCTCGTTGTCGGCACCGCCGGCGAGCGGGTGCTGCGCCTGACACCCCCGCTCGTCGCCACCGCAAAGGACGTCGACCTGGCCCTCGCCACGCTCGCGGAGGCGCTCGCGTGAGCGTCTCCCCGCAGCGGCGGGAGCGGCAGGGCGCGATCCTACGGCTCGTGCGCGAGCGACCGCTCGCGACGCAGGCGGAGCTCGCGCAGGCCCTGCGGGAGGCCGGCTTCGACGTCGTCCAGACGACGGTGTCGCGCGACATCGCGGAGCTGCACCTCGTGAAGGTCCGCTCGGCAAGCGGGCGGCTCGTGTACGCCCCGCCCGGCACGACGAACGGCGACCGGCTACGGGAGCTCGAGCTGGCGCTGCGCCGCTGGGCGCTGGCGCTCGAGGCGACCGGCAACCTGCTCGTCGTCTCGACCCCGGCCGGCTACGCGAGCCCGCTCGCGCAGGCGCTGGACGAGGCGGCCCACCCGCACGTAGCGGGAACGATCGCCGGTGAGAACACGGTCCTCGTCGTCGCCCGCGAGGGCGTCTCGGGAGCGCAGCTCCGCGACGAGCTACGAGAGCATCTGGAGACCGCCGAGTGAGCACCGGCGAGCACGTGATCCTCGGCTCGCTGCCGGTCGGCGAGCGGATCGGCTTCGCCTTCTCGGGCGGGCTCGACACCTGCTGCGCGCTCGCCTGGATGCGCGAGAAGGGCGCGATCCCCTACGCCTTCACCGCCGACCTCGGCCAGTACGACGAGCCGGAGATCGCCTCCCTGCCCGCCAAGGCGCGGCAGTACGGCGCCGAGGATGCGTGGCTCCTCGACTGCAAGAGCGCCCTCGCGCGCGAGGGCCTGGCCGCGCTCCAGTGCGGTGCCTTCCACATCCAGACGGCCGGCAAGCGCTACTTCAACACGACGCCGCTCGGGCGCGCCGTCACCGGAACGCTGCTCGTCCTGGCGATGCACGAGCACGGAATCGAGGTCTGGGGCGACGGCTCGACGTACAAGGGCAACGACATCCAGCGCTTCTACCGCTACGGCCTGCTCGCGAACCCCGGCCTGCGCATCTACAAGCCGTGGCTCGACGACGCGTTCGTCTCGGAGCTCGGCGGTCGCAAGGAGATGAGCGAGTGGCTGGACGCGCGCGGCCTCCCGCATGGCGGCTCGGTCGAGAAGGCGTACTCCACCGACGCGAACCTGCTCGGCTCGACGCACGAGGCGAAGGATCTCGAGCGCCTCGACACGAGCATGAAGATCGTCCGGCCGATCATGGGCGTCGCGCACTGGGACCCTGGCGCCCGGGTCGACCCGGAGCTCGTCTCGGTGCGCTTCGAGCACGGGGTGCCGGTCGCGCTGAACGGAGAGGAGCTCCCTGACCCGGTCGAGCTGATCCACCGCGCGAACGAGATCGGCGGACGGCACGGGCTCGGTCTCTCCGACCAGATCGAGAACCGGGTGATCGAGGCGAAGAGCCGCGGGATCTACGAGGCACCGGGGATGGCACTCCTGCACATCGCGTACGAGCGGCTCCTGACCGCGATCCACAACGAGCAGACGCTCGACCGCTACGCCACCGAGGGCCGGCTGCTCGGGCGCCTCCTCTACGAGGGACGCTGGCTCGAGCCGCAGGCCCTCATGCTCCGCGACGCGCTCCAGCGCTGGGTTGCCGCCGTGGTCACCGGCGAGGTGACCTTCGAGCTGCGTCGCGGCGACGACTACACCATCCTCGACACGAGCGGCCCGGCCCTCTCGTACGACCCTGAGCGCCTCTCGATGGAGCGCTCTTCCACCACCTTCACCGCGGCCGACCGGATCGGCCAGCTCGCCGTGCAGGTCAACGACATCACCGACACGCGGCGGATGCTGGCCGCGCAGCGGCAGCTGCGGCTCGACCGCCCGGCGGCGACCCTCGACCCGCTGGAGCTGGGACAGGGGACGTGACGCTCTGGTCCGGCCGGACGGGCGAAGCGCGGCTCGACCCGGCGGTCGCCCCCCTAAAGCCCCCCCGCCCCCCCCCCCAACAACACCAAAACAGAGACGGGACCCCCCAGCAAGAC
>CAYJLE010000025.1:0-9429 GCA_964370985.1 uncultured Gaiellales bacterium
TACACTTGGCACCGGCGGGCGGCCAGCGTCCGCCGGTGCGGAGGGAGAGAGACGCATGAACTACACGCTGTGGGGAAGGGCGACCTCGCCCGCGTTCGAGCGGTTCGCCGGGGATCTCGCCGAGGCGCTCGGACAGGCCGGCTTCTCGCCGGCCGGAGGCGACGACGAGCCCGATCTCGTCATCAACCTCGTCGACGCGAGCGACCCGAAGCCGTACCGGCGCGGGGCCCGCGGGACGTTCGTCGCGGCGATCCACGAGCTTCCGGAGGTGCCGGCGGACGTGCTCCAGACGAACTACCCGATGCTCGTCCGGGCGCTCGCGAACATCGTGCTGTGCTACGTCCCGAACCGGGGCGTGTGGTTCACGACCATGGAGCGCGGCCACTACGGCGTCGAGGTCACTGACGGGGAGGCCGGGCTGGCGGAGCAGGTGATCGCGCGCCTGCTGCCGCTCGCGACCGCACGGCTCGTGATCGACAACGAGTTTCGCACCGACCTCGAGCCGGAGCTCTGGCAGGGCGACGAGATCGTCGAGCAGGTCAAGGACGCGGGTCGCCGGCTCGGCGACCTCGACCTCCTCCCCGCCCCGTTCCCGATCGAGGACCTCCTCGAGGAGCGCGAGCTGCGCCAGGTCAAACGGCTGTACGGGATCGGCGGCCTCTCGTACGGCAACCTCTCGGCCCGCAAGGACTCGCGGCGGTTCTGGATGAGCGCGAGCGGCGTCGACAAATCGAAGCTCGAGGTTGCCGGGCGCGACATCCTGCTCGTCTCGGACTACGACGAGGAACACGGGCGGATCGTCCTCAGCGTGCCGCCCGACGTCGAGCCGCGGCGCGTGTCGGTGGACGCGATCGAGCACTGGATGATCTATCAGGCCCACCCGGACGTCGGCGCGATCCTGCACGTCCACGCGTGGATGGAGGGAATCCAGGCGACCGACGTCAACTACCCGTGCGGCACGGAGGAGCTGGCACGGAGCGTCGCCGAGCTGCTCGCCCGCGAGCCCGACCCGGTGCACGCCGTGATCGGCCTGCGCAACCACGGCATCACGGCAACCGGCGAGAGCCTGCCCGAGATCCTCGACCGGATCGAGCCGAAGGTCCTGCGCCAGGTGCCGATGACGTAGGCGGAAGGCCGGGCCCGCTACCCGAGCTCGGCGGCCGTGTCTCGAATCGTCTCGTCGAGCGGGCGCGTGGCGAGCCCGAGCTCCCGCTGCGCCTTGGCCGGGTCGTAGAACCACCAGTGCGCGGCGGCGGCGACTTCTCCGGGCCTGACCGGCCAGGGAACGACGTGCGCCGCCAGCACCGCGGCGCGAGGCGGCAGGCCGACCATGCGCCTGCGCACCCCGGTCACCTCGCCGACCCGGTGGAAGAAGTCGGCGTACGAGAGGTTGCCCTCCCCGCTCGTCAGGATCGTGCGCTCGCCCGCCCGGCCGCGCTCGGCGAGGGTGACGAGCGCGGCGGCGACGTCGCGGACGTCGACGTAGCTGAGCCCGCCGGGGACGTGCACCCGCAGCGCGCCTCGGAGATAGCGCAGGACCGGCCAGGTCGAGATGCGGTAGACGTCGCCGGGGCCGAGCAGGAAGCCGGGGTTGGCGACGACGACGTCGCGACCGGCGGCTGCCGCGGCGAGGGCCAGCCGCTCGCCCTCCCGCTTCGTGCGCGCGTAGACGAAGCGCTCGGCGAACGCGGGAAACGGGTGGTTTTCGTCGACGGGCCGGTCGGGCGACGCAGCCGGCCCGACGGCGGCGACGCTCGAGACGTGCACGATCCTCGCTCCCGGCTCGGCCCCGTCGAGGACCGCGCGCACGCCCTCGACGTTGACGGCCCGTAGACGCGGGAGGTCGCGCTGCTCGTGCGCCACGACCCCGGCGAGGTGGTACACGAGCCCGCACCCGGCTGCGGCGCGCCGCAGCGCCTCCCGGTCGCCGAGCTCGCCGCGCGCGATCTCGACCCCGAGCTCGGCGAGCCCGCTCGCCTCGGTTCCGGGGCGGACGAGCGCTCTCAGCGGCTCGCCCCGCGCGACTAGGAGCGGCACGAGGTGGCGGCCGAGGAAGCCGGTCGCCCCCGTGAGCAAGACGGGCACGGCTACCCGGTCTCGGGGAGGAACGTCGGCAGGCTGACCCCCCGGAAGGGCTCGGCCGGGCCGCGTACCTGTGCCGCGTGCAGCTCGCAGTTGCGCCCGCCGAGCGTGTAGAGGAGGCGCGAGAGCTCGGCGCGATCGGTCGGGACCAGGATCAGCGACGTCCCCCCGGGCCGCCGGTCGAGCTGCGCGACGAGCAGGGCGGCCGCCTCCTCGTCGGTGCGCGTGAACCCGGGCCCGATCTCGTCGAAGAGCGGGTGGCAGACGGACGCGAGAAAGCCGTCGATCCGCCCTCCCTCGCCCTCGTAGACGAGCGCATGCCAGAAGCCATCGGCATTCTCGATGAAGTAGCGGTAGTCCTTGCGCCGGCTGATCCCGCTGAGCTCGAGCTCGAGCGCGGCGATCGCCTCGACGTCGTCGAGCGTCGCGTCACGCACGCGCTCCAGCCCGGCGGGGCGCACACCGGTGCCGCCCTCGGGGACGGAGACGAGGAAGTCCTGGTAGAGCAGCCGCGGGACGAACCCGGCCCGGTTGTAGAGCGAGAACGAGTCGAGGTTCATGACCGAGGCGACGAGCCGCAGCGGCTTGCCGGCGGCGTCGGCGCGGTCGGTGACGAATTCGAGCAAGCTCCGTGCGATGCCCCGGCCGAAGTAGTTCGGGTGAACGTTCATGATCCCGAGCGCCAGGTGCGTCTCGCGTTCCCGGTAGTAGCAGGAGCCGGCCAGGCGCCCGTTGTCGGGGCTCTCGGCGACGACGCAGCAACCGGGGTCGAGCCGTTCGTAGACGTGCCCGAACAGGTCCGTCTGGGCCGGGCCGCCGCTGAAGCGCCCGGGTGCGAGGCCGTGGAGGATGTCCCACGTGTTCATCGACACGCAGATCAGCTCGGCCACCTCGGCCCGATCGGCGGCCCCCATCGCGCGCAGGCGCACGTTCGCCATCGTCATCGCTCCTCTCTGCTCGCCGGGACGGCCCATCATAGAAGCCGATCGCCGCCCGCCCGGCACGTTGCAGCCGTGTCAAGCGCCGGCTAGGGTACCCCCGACGGGAGCGGAGGGTGCTGCGGCGACCCTCCCTCCCGGCTCGCTGTCTACGGCCCGCCGAACGCGACGCGCAGCGCCGCGGCAGAGGCGGCGAGCGCATTCCGTGCGCGCCCGATCGCCGCGGGCATGCGATAGAAGCCGTGGATCAGCCCGTCGTAGCGCGCGAGCGTCACGGGGACGCCCGCCTCGCGCAGGCGCGCGGCGTATGCCTGCCCTTCGTCGCGCAGGGGGTCGTGCTCGGCCGTCAGGACGAGCGCGGGCGCCGCACCCGCGAGCGCGCTGGCGCGAAGCGGCGACGCCTCGGGATCTGCCGGGTCGCCATCGGGCCCGAGATACTGCTGCCAGTACCAGCGCATGGCGGCAGCCGTCAGCCCGTAGCCCTCGGCGCAGTCGCGGTAGGACGGGGTGTCGCAGGCCGCGTCGCAGACCGGGTACACGAGCAGCTGGAGCGCGAGCCGAAGGCCGCGATCGCGGGCGCGCAGCGCCACGACCGCAGCCAGGGTGCCGCCTGCCGAGTCTCCGCCGACGGCGATCCGCGCCGGGTCGGCCCCGAGCGACGCTGCATGCTCGGCGACCCACGCGGTCGCGGCCCACGCGTCCTCGACGGCGGCCGGGAAGCGATGCTCGGGCGCCAGGCGGTAGTCGACGGCGACGACGACGCACGGGGTCGCGGCCGCGAGCGCGCGGCAGACGCCGTCGTGGCTGTCGAGGCTGCCCGTGACCCAGCCGCCGCCGTGGAAGAAGACGAGCACCCCCCGATCGCGCCCCTGCCCGGCCGGCTCGTAGACGCGCACGCCGACCGGGCCCGGCAGCGTCCGGTCGACAACCGCACCGACGGGCTCGACCGGCCCGAATAGCCCGGGCGCAGCGGCCTCCGTGTTGCGGCGCGCCTCCGCCGGCGAAAGCTCGGTGACCGGGGGGACGCCGGTGGCCGCGAGGCGGTCGAGATAGGCGCGGGCGTCCGGGTCGAGCGGCACGGCCGGAGGGTACCGCGTCCCGGCCCCACCCGGGGCGCTAGTCTCCAACTATGGGTGACAGCTTCGGTGCGCGCTCCACGCTCGAAGTCGGGGGGCGATCGTTCCAGATCGCGCGGCTCGAGGCGCTCGAGGGCACGCACGGCGTCTCGCGACTCCCCTACACGCTCCGGGTGCTGCTCGAGAACGTGCTGCGCCTCGAGGACGGCGAGACGGTCACGGCCGCGGACGTCGAGGCGGTCGCGCGCTGGTCGCCGGCGGACGAGCCGAGCGAGGAGATCTCGTTCATGCCCGCCCGGGTGCTGCTCCAGGACTTCACCGGGGTCCCCGCGGTGGTCGACCTCGCTGCGATGCGCGACGCGCTCGCGGCGCTCGGCGGCGACCCGGCCCGTGTAAGCCCGCTCCTGCCCGCGGAGCTCGTGATCGACCATTCGGTGCAGGTGGACGAGTTCGCGACGCCCCGGGCATTCGGGCGCAACGCAGAGCTCGAGCTCGAGCGCAACCGCGAGCGGTACGCGTTCCTGCGCTGGGGCCAGATGGCCTTCCGCAGCTTCCGCGTCGTCCCGCCCGACACCGGGATCGTCCATCAGGTGAACCTCGAGTACCTCGCGCGGGTCGTCGAGACGCGCGACGGCCAGGCATTCCCGGACACGCTCGTGGGAACCGACTCCCACACGACCATGATCAACGGCCTTGGCGTCCTCGGCTGGGGGGTCGGGGGGATCGAGGCGGAGGCGGCGATGCTCGGAGAGCCGATCTCGATGCTCGTGCCGCAGGTCGTGGGGTTCCGGCTGCGCGGCGACCTCCCCGCGGGCGCCACCGCCACCGACCTCGTGCTGACCGTGACCGAGATCCTCCGCAGCGTCGGCGTCGTCGGCAAGTTCGTCGAGTTCTTCGGCCACGGGCTCACCCGGCTGCCGCTCGCGGACAGGGCCACGATCGCGAACATGGCGCCGGAGTGCGGCGCCACCTGCAACTTCTTCCCGATCGACGAGGAGACGCTGCGCTACCTCGAGCTGACCGCACGCCGCCCCGAGCACGTCGCGCTCGTCGAGGCGTACGCGCGGGAGCAGGGCCTGTTTCACGACCCCGACCGCGAGCCCGAGTACACCCGGGTCGTCGAGCTCGACCTCGGGGACGTCGAGCCAAGCCTGGCCGGCCCGCGACGCCCGCAGGATCGCGTGCCGCTCCGCGAGGCGAAGAGCTCGTTCGCGGACGCGCTCGCCGGCCTCGGCGTCCCCTTCGCGAACGGCTCCCACGACGCGCAGGTCGCGGCCACGTTCCCCGCCAGCGACCCGACCGCTGACGCGGCTCCGGGCTCGTCGAGCCCTCCCGACACCGCCTCCGCGGCGCCCGGCGGCACGCTCGCGCAGACCAGGATGCGCGTAAACCTCGGCGACGACACGTTCGATCTCGCTCACGGCTCCGTGGTGATCGCCGCGATCACGAGCTGCACGAACACCTCGAACCCGGCCGTGATGGTCGGGGCGGGCCTGCTCGCGAAGCGGGCGGTCGAGCGCGGCCTCGCCCGCAAGCCGTGGGTCAAGTCGAGCCTCGCGCCCGGGTCGAAGGTCGTCACCGAGTACCTCGACCGGGCCGGCCTGACCCGGTATCTGGACTCGCTGGGATTCAACCTCGTCGGCTACGGCTGCACGACCTGCATCGGCAACTCGGGACCGCTGCCCGGCGCGATCTCGAGGGCGATCGCCGAAGGGGAGCTCGTCGTCTGCTCGGTTCTCTCGGGCAACCGCAACTTCGAAGCCCGGATCCACCCGGACGTGAGGGCGAACTACCTCGCGTCGCCGCCGCTCGTCGTCGCCTACGCGCTCGCCGGCCGCATGGACGTCGACCTCACGACCGAGCCACTCGGGCAGGACGCGGCCGGTGAGGACATCTACCTCCGCGACCTGTGGCCGACCCCCGCGGAGATCGACGAGGTCATCGCGAGCTCCCTCGACGAGGAGATGTTCCGCGCCACCTACGCCGACGTGTTCACGGGCGACGAGCGCTGGAACGCGCTCGAGGTGCAGACCGGCGACCTCTACCGGTGGGACGACGCCTCCACGTACGTCCGGCGGCCACCGTATTTCGACGGGCTGCCGCTCGATCCGGCCCCGGTCAGCGACCTGCGCGGGGCCCGCTGCCTCGTCATGGTCGGCGACAGCGTCACCACCGACCACATCTCCCCGGCGGGCTCGATCCGTGCCGACAGCCCGGCCGGCCTCTACCTGGCCGAGCATGGCGTCGCGCGCGAGGACTTCAACTCGTACGGGTCGCGGCGCGGAAATCACGAGGTGATGGTGCGCGGAACGTTCGCGAACGTCCGGCTGCGCAACCTGCTCGTACCGGGGGCGGAGGGCTCCGTCACCACGCACCTGCCGGACGGCGAGCCGCTCTCGATCTTCGACGCCTCCTTGCGCTACCGGGAGGAGGGCGTGCCGATGATCGTGCTCGCCGGCAAGGAGTACGGCTCCGGCTCGTCGCGCGACTGGGCCGCCAAGGGACCCGCTCTGCTCGGGGTCAGGGCGGTGATCGCGGAGAGCTTCGAGCGGATCCACCGCTCGAACCTGCTCATGATGGGGATCCTCCCGCTCGAGCTCCCGGCCGGCGAGTCCGCGGAGTCGCTCGGGCTGACCGGCCGCGAGCGGTTCGAGATCGAGGGGATCGAGGGCGCGGAGGCCCGCGACGTCGCCGTCGTCGCGACGCCCGACGGTGGCGAGCCGCGTCGCTTCCCCGCCCGCGTCCGGCTCGACACGCCACGGGAGCGAGACTACTTCCGCCACGGCGGGATCCTCCCCTTCGTGCTGCGCCGGCTCGCCGGCTGACGGAATCAGGGTTTTCCCGAAGCAGCGATCCGCGGGCGGCCGGATGCCGCCGCCACCGCTGGCAGCGACCATTTCTGCATGCGGGGAAGCAGGGACGGGCGCCGTGACACGAGCTACGCGGTGCTGTGGCGGCACCCGGGCGGGCAGGTGTGCTCGGGCGAGTTGACGTTCGGCCCGGGGGCCCTGCGCCTCGAGGGTATCGACCGCGTCGGCGAGCCCAACTCGATCGAGCTCGCCTACGCCGACGTCTCGGGAGTGCGCGTCGGGCGCACCGCGCGCGAGCGGATCGACGGCCGCTCCAGCCTCACCGTCGAGTCGGGCGACTCGATCCTGCTCGTCACGAGCACCGTCGGGCTTGGCATGATCCACGAGATGGCCGAGCGCCTCAGCGAGCTCGTACGCCCCACGCCGGTATGAGCAGGATCGTCGTCGTGGCCGCGCTCCGGGAGGGCACGCGCGACACGGCCCGCCTGCTGATCGAGAGCGGCCCGCCCTTCGACCCGGAGACGACGCCCCTGCTCCGCCACGACGTGTACCTGACCGACCACGAGGTGGTGTTCGTGTTCGAGGGCCCGGAAGCGAAGCGAGCGGTGGAGCGGCTGGTCGGCGACCCGGGCGTCCTGAGGGCGGCCGCGGCGTGGCGCGAGTGCCTCGACGGGCGCCCGCGGATCGCCGAGCCGGCGTTCGCCTGGGCGCGGCCCGGAACGCCCCCGGCGTAGCCGCCCCGCCGCCGGGCCATGCCCGATAATGACGCCGTGTCGGACGGTGCAGGCGCGATCCGGATTCTTCTCGTCGACGATCACGCGGTGGTTCGCAGCGGGCTTCGCCTCCTGCTCGAGCAGGAGGACGACCTCGAGTGCGTCGGGGAGGCCGGGAGCGCGGAGGAGGCGGTGCGCGAGGCGCGTCGATTGCAGCCCGACGTGATCCTGCTCGACGTCGTGATGCCCGACCGCAGCGGCATCGACGCGGCGCCCGAGCTCCGCAACGCGGCGCCCGACGCACGAGTGCTGATGCTCTCGATGCAGGACGACCCGAGCTACGTCCGCGAGGCGTTCGCGGCGGGCGCGAGCGGCTACGTGCTCAAGGAGGCGGCCGACTCCGAGGTCGTGTCCGCGGTGCGCGAGGTCGCCGCCGGTGGCCGCTACGTCCACCCCGCGCTCGGGGCGCGGCTCGTTGCGGCGGACGCGGAGGCGCACGCCCGGGCGGAGGCCGATCCGCTCTCCGAGCGCGAGCGCGAGGTGCTGCGCCTGCTCGCGCTCGGCCACACGAACCAGGAGATCGCGAAGATGCTCTACATCTCGGTCAGGACGGCCGAGACCCACCGGGCGCACATCATGCAGAAGCTGCGCCTCACGACCCGCGCCGAGCTCGTGCGCCACGCGCTCCAGGCCGGGCTCCTCGACGAGACCTAGCCCGGCCGTGCAGCGCGCCGGAGCCCCCGTCCTCGAGTGCACGGCGCTGCGCAAGCGCTTCGGCGACCTGGTCGCGGTCGACGGTGTCGGCTTCGCGATCGCAGAGGGCGAGACGTACGGCCTGCTCGGCCCCAACGGCGCCGGCAAGACGACCACGATCTCGATGGTCTGCGGCCTGCTCGAGCGCGACGGCGGCGATGTCACCGTCGCCGGCAGGCCGATGACGACCCGGTCGGTCGAAGCGAAGGCGGAGATCGGCTATGTCCCGCAGGAGCTCGCGATCTACCCGGACCTGACCGCACGCGAGAACCTCGCGTTCTTCGCCAGGCTGTACGGGCTTCCCCGCGCCACGGTCGGGGCGCGCGTGGCCGAGGTGCTCGAGGTGATCGGCCTCGCCGACCGCGCCGACGACCGGGCCTCCGAGTTCTCGGGCGGCATGAAACGCCGCCTCAACATCGGGATCGGCCTGCTGCACCGCCCACGGCTGCTCGTGCTCGACGAGCCGACGGTCGGCGTCGACCCGCAGAGCCGCAACGCGATCCTCGGCAGCGTCGAGGAGCTGTCCGGCGCCGGCATGGCCGTCCTGTACACGACCCACTACATGGAGGAGGCCGAGCGGCTCTGCGACCGTGTCGGGATCATCGACGCCGGCCAGCTGAAGGCGGAGGGCACCCGCCGCGAGCTCATCGCGCTCGTCGGCGAGACCGACCGCGTGCGGCTCTCGGCCGCGGGGGAGCTCGAAACGGGCCTCGCCGCCTGCCTGGCGCTGCCGACCGTGCGCGAGGCGAGCCGCCACGACGACGGCATCGACCTGCTCGTCGACGGCGCGGCGGCTGCGCTCCCGGGCCTGCTCGCTGCGCTCGGGGCGGCGGGCGTCACGGTGCGCTCGGTCGACGTGGCGGAGCCGAACCTGGAGGCAGTCTTCCTCCACCTCACCGGCCGGGCGCTGCGCGACTAGGCGTGCGGGCGGCGCTCCTGATCGCCGGCAAGGACCTGCGGGAGCGGCTGCGCGACCGCTCGGCGATCATGATCGCCGTCGTCGTCCCGCTCGCGCTGGCAGCGATCTTCAGCCTGACGCTGCACGACGTGACGGGCG
>CAYJLE010000025.1:9529-47207 GCA_964370985.1 uncultured Gaiellales bacterium
GACGCTCCGATCGCCTCGCAGGTCGCCCGCTCGATCGCCGACGGGTTCGCCGCCGAGCTGAACGCCGTCCGGCTCGCCGTCGCGACAGTGCTGGCCGGCGAACCCGCCGGCTCGATCGACCCGACGGAGCTCGCCGCAGCCGCCGCCGCGACGCCCAGCCCGATCGAGATCCGCGACGTCTCGACCCAGCGGCGCGAGCTCGACACCGAGACGTTCTACGCGGCCGGGATGACGGTGTTCTTCCTTTTCTTCACGGTTCAGTTCGGCGTCACGAGCCTGCTCGACGAGCGTCGCGACGGAACGCTCTGGCGACTCGTGGCGGCGCCGATCCCGCGTGGCTCGATCCTCGGGGCGAAGCTCCTGACGAGCTTCGCGCTCGGGCTCGCGAGCATGGCCGTACTCGCGGTCGCGACCTCGCTCTTCCTCGGCGCCGACTGGGGCGATCCGGCCGGGGTCGCGCTCGTGCTCCTCGCCGGGGTGCTGTCCGCGATCGGGGTGATGGCCCTGATCGCGACGATCGCCAGGACGGCCGAGCAGGCGGGCTACGCGCAGGCGATCGCCGCCCTCACGCTCGGGCTGCTCGGAGGGGCCTTCTTCCCGGTCGCCCGGATCGGCGGAGCGATCGCGACGCTCAGCCTGCTCACCCCGCACGCGTGGTTTCTGCACGGGCTCGGGGAGCTCGCCGGCGGCGCCGGCCCGGTGGCCGTGCTCCCGG
Source organism: uncultured Gaiellales bacterium (assembly GCA_964370985.1). Classification (GTDB taxonomy): domain Bacteria; phylum Actinomycetota; class Thermoleophilia; order Gaiellales; family Gaiellaceae; genus JAHDVS01. The sequence continues at coordinate 10,245 of CAYJLE010000025.1, forward strand.
CGGTGGGCGCGATGCTCGCGTTCGCGGCAGTCACCGGCGGCTTCGCGCTCGCGCGCCTCGGCCGGGTGGTCGAGCCGTGAAGGCCCTGGCGATCGCGCGCACGAACGTCCGGCGGCTGTTCCGGGAGCGCTCGACGCTCTTCTTCGTGTTCGTGCTGCCGATGCTGATCATCCTGTTGCTCGGCGCCACCTTCGGGGGCGGCCTCACCCCACGCGTCGGCGTCGTCGCCACCCAGTCGGGCGCGCTCGGGGCGAAACTCGTCGAGGCGCTCGACGCGGACCACGACCTCGACGTGGTGCGCTACGACTCGCCGGGCGAGCTCGAGTCGGCGGTCGAGCGCGGACGCGTCGACGCGGGCCTCGAGCTCCCCGGCAGCTACGAGCAAACCGTCCGCTCCGGCGGCACGGCGATGCTGCACTTCCTCGCCCGTCCCGACCAGCTCGGCCCACAGCTTCGGGCAGCGGTGGCCGCGGCCGCCGCCGGTCAGGCGGCGGAGCTCCGGGCAGCACGGTTCGCGACGGCGCGGACGGGCGCGGACTTCGAGGAGGCGCTGGCTCTCGCCGGGATGGTTGCGTCCACCCTGCCCGCGGTCACGGTCGAGGAGACGACCGCCGGGGAGGCGATCGCGCGCCGGGACCTCGGTACCTTCGACCTGGGCGCTAGCCAGCAGCTGCTCCTGTTCGTATTCCTGACCTCGCTGACGGGCGCCTCCGCGCTGATGGCGACGCGTCGACTCGGAATCTCCCGCCGGATGCTGTCGACGCCCACCTCGGCACGCACGATCCTGATCGGGGAGGCGCTCGGGCGCTTCGGCGTCGCGTTCGTCCAGGGCGCCTTCATCCTCGCCGGGACGCTGCTCGCCTTCCGGGTCGACTGGGGCGACCCGCTCGGCGCCGCCGCTGTCCTGGTGGCGTTCTGCCTCGTCGGCTCCGGCGCCGGCATGCTGCTCGGAGCAACGTTTCGCAGCGAGCAGCAAGCGGTCTCCGTCAGCCTCCTCGCGGGCCTCGGCCTCGCCGCGCTCGGCGGGTCGATGGTGCCGCTCGAGGTCTTCCCGCGGGCCGTCCGCGACGTCGCGCACGTGACACCGCACGCCTGGGGCAACGACGCGTTCGCCGAGCTCGTGCGCAGGGGCGGCGGCATCGAGGACATCCTGCTCGAGCTCGGGGTGCTGCTCGGCTTCGCAGCGGTACTGCTCGCGCTCGCCGCGTGGCGGCTGCGCCGCGCGATCACGCGCTAGCCTGCGACCGTGGGGGTACCCGGGATCGCGCTATTGCGCCGCCACCGCGTCGCGACCACGATCGGCGCGTGCGCGCTCGTCACCGCGGGCGTGATCCCGCTCGCTTTCGCGTCGCCGGGCGCCACTCTGGGAATCCCGGCCGCGATCGGAGTGGCCGTCGGCACGGCCACCTCGATCCTCGCGGGAGCGCTCGCCGGGGCGCTCGTCGCCCTCTGCGGCGCGGTCGTGTTCGTCGTCTTCGTCTCCGAGTTCGGCGCGGGCGGGTACGCCGCGCTCGCGGTCTGGCCCGCCCTGACGCTCGCGGTCGGGATCCTCGTCGAGCGCAGCATGAGGCACCGGGCAGCCCTCCAGCAGGAGCTCGAGCAGGCGAACGTGCGCCTCCGGGCGCTGCTCGACGCCGGAATCGCCCTCAACTCGGGGCTCGAGCTGAACGCTGTCCTCCAGGGGCTCGTGGGAGCAGCCGCCCACCTGACCGGCGCCCGCTACGCCGCGCTCGGCCTCGTCGCCGCCCGCGGACGGGGCCTCGAGCACTTCATCCATACGGGCGTGGACGAGGCGACCGCGGCGGCGATCGGCGCGCCGCCGACCGGAAGTGGCGTCCTCGGCGCCCTGCTCGAGGACCCGCGCCCGCTCCGTCTCGCAGACGTCCGCGCCCACCCCGCGTCGGCCGGCTTCCCGCCGGGGCACCCGCCGATGACGTCGTTTCTCGGAGTACCGGTGCTCTTGCGCGACACCGTGTACGGGAACCTGTACCTCGCCGACAAGCAGGATGGAACCGGCTTCACCGAGGAGGACGAGGAGCTGGTCGGCCTGCTCGCGACGCAGGCCGGTGTCGCGATCGAGAACGCCCGCCTCTACGAGTCCTCGACCCGCTGGCTGCAGCAGCTCGAGTCCCTGAACGAGGTCGCGAGCGGGCTCACCTCCGAGCTCGAGCTGGAGCGCCTGCTCGAGCTGATCGCCGGGAACCTGCGCGAGCTGATCGACGCCCGCCTCGTGGCCGTGATGCTGCCGGGGCCCGATGGAAGGCTCCGGGTGGAGGCCGCCCGGGGAACGGGGACCGAGCGAGTGCTAGGCATCCAGCTCGACCGGGATCGCTCCAAGGCGGGCCGGGTGCTCGCGCGGGGACGCTCCGAGCGGGTCGACTCGGTGGTCGACGACCCGGAGGTCGATCAGGAGGCGGCGCGGCGGATGGGCGGGCAGGCGGCCATGTTCGTCCCGCTGCTCGCGGGCGATCGGCCGATCGGCGTGCTGGCCTGCCACGAGAAGGTCGGCGCCGACCCGGCCTTCAGCGACGACGATCTGCGCCTCGCCGAGGCGTTCGCAAACCGGGCGGCCGTGGCGGTCGATCTGAGCAAGCGCGTCGCGCAGGACACGCTGCGCTCGATTCTCGAGGCGCAGGAGCTCGAGCGGCGGCGTCTCGCTCTCGAGCTGCACGACGAGACCGGGCAGGCGTTGACAGCGATCCTGCTCGGCCTCGGCCAGTTCGAGGCCCGCGCGGCGTCCACGGAGCGCGCGGGGCTCGCTGCCGTCCGCGAGCTCGTCGTCGACACGCTGCGCGACGTTCGCCGCCTCGCGGTCGAGCTGCGCCCGAAAGTGCTCGATGACTTCGGGCTCAATCCCGCGATCGAGCGGCTGGCGACCACGCTGAGCGAGCAGAGCGGGATCGCGGTCACGTTCCGGTCCGATCTGGCCGACCGGCAGCGGCTCCCCTCCGAGGTCGAGACCGCGCTCTACCGGATCGTCCAGGAGGCGGTCACGAACGTCGTCAAGCACGCGCGCGCGCGCAACGTGACGATCTCCCTCGCCCGCTCCAACGGCACGGTCGTCGCCGCGGTCGAGGACGACGGCCGGGGCTTCTCGCCTGCGGACGTCGCTCCGGAGCGCCTGGGCCTGGTCGGGATGCGCGAGCGCGTCACGCTGCTCGGCGGCCGCCTCACGGTGCGCTCGTCCCCCGGCGGCGGCACGAGCCTGCTCGCCGAGGTCCCGGTCGTCTGAGCGCATCAGGTCGCGCGACCGCCATCCGCCTGCCCCTCTCTCAGCTCGCGGCCGGCCCGCGGCAATGCCGGCAGGGTGAGCACCGCCGGTACCGTCGGCAGGAGGAAGCTGAAGAAGCGGTAGGCGAACACGCCGAGCAGGGCCGGCGCGAGCGGAACCCCGAGCGCGGTCAGAGCGAAAGTCGTGGCCGCGTCGACGCCGCCGATGCCGCCGGTTGGAAGCGGCAGCATGTTCGCGAGGTAGCCGGTGGCGTACGCGAGGACGAGCTCCGGGATCGCGATCCGGACGTCGAAGGCACGCAGCCCCGCCCAGAGGCAGGCCATGTCCGCGAGCCAGTAGGCGGGCGCACCGACGAGCGCCGCCCGTCGGGTCGCGTCCTCCCGGCAGAGTCGTCGCGCGACGACCACGCCGGCCACCGCGGCCGCGAGCCCCTGGCGGGCCCTTCCCCCTCCCGCCGCGGCGGCGAGCCTGCGCGAGCGGCCCGGCGCGCTGAGCCAGGCGGCGGCGGCCGCGCACGCGGCCACCCCCGCAAGCCAGGGGACGGTCATCGCCGGGGGCACGTCGCCCCGGGCCGAGAGGAGCGCGAGCAGCGCCGCGGCGGCGGCGGCCGCCCCGAACCACGCGAACAGGAGCGTGTTGAACGCGAGCACCCGAACGGCAGCCTCCCGCCGCGTGTTGCCGATCTGCCTCAGCAGCCAGTAGAGGATCGCGAGCCCCCCGGCGCCGCCCGCGCCGAGCAGACGGGTTGCGCCGAGAGACGCGAGCACGACCTTCGTCGCGAGCCACGGGCGGAGCGTCGGCCCGCCGTCATGACGGACGATCGCGCGAACCACGGAGACGTAGCCGAAGTACATGAGCACCTGCGAGACGAAGCAGACGGAGAGCCAGAGCGGCTCCGCATCCTTGAGCCTGTTCAGCGTCCTCGTGTAGCCGGCGACCTTGCCGACGAGGGCGAAGACGCCGACGACGAGCAGCACGGCCACCGCGAGCAGCAGGAGCAGCTTCAGCCGTCCGTACGCGCCGCCGAAGGGCGGCTCGCCGTCGCCTCCCGCTCCGCTGCCACTGTCCAACGTCACCTGGCTCAGACCGACCGCCCTTCCCGCGACACTCCCCCGACCCGCAATTCTGGCACGCCACGGCGCAGGGTCGAAGTCTGCGGCTTTCCCGAAGACACGTTCGTGGTTCCCGCGGATGACGTCTCCCCACGACTGGAGGAGACTTGCTCCGCAAACGACGGGAAGGACCGCACGTGGTACCGGAACGAGTGCTTGCGGACGCTGGGGCGCGTGCGCTCCTCGAGCGGGCCGAGGAATGCGGGCTCGTCACCGACGAGGAGCTCGAGGCCCTGGTCTCAGGCCTCGAGCTCTGTGACGACGAGCTCGCGGAGCTCCGGGACGAGCTCGACGTGATCGGTGTCGAGATCGGTGCGGCCGGCCAGGGCGAGGCCGCTTCCGTCCCGGAGCCCCGTGTGGAGAGCGACACGGCCGACAGCCTCCAGCTCCTCCTCCAGGAGATCGGGCGCCATCGCCTGCTCAGCGCCGCCGAGGAGGTGGCGCTCGCACGCCGGATCGAGCGGGGAGATCTCGCCGCGAAGCGCCGGATGGTCGAGTCGAACCTGCGCCTGGTCGTCTCGATCGCCAAGGCGTACCGCGTGAGCGGCGTCCCGTTCGTCGATCTGATCCAGGAGGGGGCGCTCGGGCTCAACCGCGCCGTCGAGAAGTTCGACTGGCGCAGGGGCTACAAGTTCTCGACGTACGCGACCTGGTGGATCCGCCAGGCGATCCAGCGGGCGATCGCGAACCAGGGCCGCACGATCCGGCTGCCGGTGCACGTGCTCGAGCGCCAGCGCAAGCTGAACGGCGCCGCGCACCGGCTCGAGCTCACGCTCGGTCGCGACGCGAGCATCGAGGAGCTGGCAGCCGCCACCGGGCTCGACGCGCAGCATGCCGACGAGGCGGCCGCCGCGGCGTTCGTGGGTGCCTCGCTCAACCAGCGGGTCGGCGAGGACGGCGAGGGCGAGCTCGGCGACCTGCTCGCGGACGACTCGTCCGCGGACCCGGAGGAGATCGTCGGAGGATCGCTCCGCCGTGAGCTCGTCCGCAGCGCGCTCGGGGGGCTCCCGGAGCGTGAGCGGCGGATCCTCGAGCTGCGGTTCGGCTTTGCCGGAGAGCAGCGGACGCTGGATGCGATCGGGCAAGAGCTCGGCCTGACGCGCGAGCGTGTCCGCCAGCTCGAGGGGGAAACGCTCGCGCGCCTCGGTCGGGGGCCGCTCCGGGGCCTCGACCCCCAGGACGGATCCGGCCGTCTGCGCTGACGGGGCCCGCGAGCCCCTACGCACTCCCTCGGATCGCGGTTCCGGCCTCGCCGCGCACGATCGCCGGGGCGTCCTCGAGAGACCCGATCGCGGCCGCGGCGCCCGTTCGCTCGACGAAACGGCAGGCCGCTTCCGCCTTGGGGCCCATCGAGCCCGCCGGGAGCTCCAGTGCCCGCAGCTCGGCCGGCGTCGCGCGCGGCACCGTCGTTGCCCCGGGGGTGCCGAAACCCCGCACGACACCGGGGACATCCGTCAGCAAGAGCAGGAGATCGGCACCGAGCAGCCGCGCCAGCAGCGCCGCCGAGAGGTCCTTGTCGATCACCGCCTCGACGCCTCGCAGGGCCCCGTCCTCGTCGATCCGCACGGGGATGCCGCCGCCGCCGACGCAGATCACGAGCACGTCGGCGGCCACGAGCAGGCTGATCGCACGCAGCTCGACGATCCCGATCGGCTCGGGTGACGGGACGACGCGACGGAAGCCCTCCCCGTCGCGGGCGACCGCGTGACCCCGCTCCGCGGCGAGCCGCCGCGCCTCGGCCTCCCCGTAGAGCGGCCCGACGGGCTTGGATGGGTGGCCAAAGGCGGAATCGGCGGGATCGACGACGACCTGCGTGAGCAGGGTTGCGACATCGCGTCCGGGCAGCTCGTTCGCGAGCGCCTGCTCGAGCAGGTAGCCGACCATCCCCTCGCTCTCGGCCCCGAGCACGTCGAGCGGGTAGGCGCGCACGTCCCGGTAGGCCTCGGCCTGGAGCGCGAGCAAGCCGACCTGGGGCCCGTTCCCGTGCGTGACGACGAGCTCGTGCTCGCGGGCCAGCACCGCGACCGCGCGCGCCGCCGCCGCCACGTTGCGCCGCTGCACCGCGACCTCGGCCGGCTCGCCCCTGCGAACGAGCGCGTTCCCGCCGAGCGCGGCGACGATCCTCACCCGGCCCATGCTACGCAAGCGGTCGGGGTTTTCCCGAGGTCCCGGCTCCGCGGGCGCCCCGATGCGCCCGCTGGGCGGGAGCGCGAAGATGGCCGCGTGCACTGGGCCGCCATCGAGAAGTCGCCCGCGGGCCGGGCGGTCGCGCCCAACCTCCCGGATCCCGACGCCGAGCGCACGCCCGACTTCTGGGAGCGGATGCGCGCGCAGCTCGATGGCCTGCCCGGCGGGGGAGGCCTGAACATCGCCCACGAGGCCCTCGACCGCCACGCGGCTGGCCCGCGGGCCGGCCGGGTCGCCTTCCGCTGGCTCGATCGCTCCGGCGGCGCCACGGAGGCGACGTACGCCGAGCTGAGGGAGCGGACATCCCGATTCGCGAACGCGCTCCAGGGGCTCGGGGTCGGCGCCGGCGACGTGGTCTGCGTGCTGTCCGGCCGGATCCCGGAGCTGTACGTGGCCGCGCTCGGCACCCTTCGCAACAGAAGCGTCTTCTGCCCGCTCTTCTCGGCGTTCGGGCCCGAGCCGATCCGCACCCGGCTCGAGCTCTCCCGCGCACGGGCGCTCGTCACGACCGACCTCCTGTACGCACGCAAGGTCGCCGCGCTCAGGAGCTCGCTGCCCCACCTCGAGCACGTGATCGTCGTCGGCGAGCCGCAGGCGGGAACCCACGGCTTCGCGGGGCTGCTCGAGCGGGGCTCCGGCGAGCACGAGATCCCGCCGACCGCCCCCGATGACCCGGCGCTCCTGCACTTCACGAGCGGCACGACCGGGACGCCGAAGGGCGCGATCCACGTCCACGAGGCCGTCGTCGCCCACCACGCGACCGGCCGGCTCGCGCTCGATCTCCACGACGAGGACGTCTTCTGGTGCACCGCCGACCCGGGCTGGGTGACCGGCACGTCCTACGGGATCATCGCGCCGCTCACGGCCGGGGTCACGAGCGTCGTCGACGACGGGGATTTCGACGCGGAGCGCTGGTACGGGATCCTCGAGCGCGAGCGGGTCTCGGTCTGGTACACGGCGCCGACCGCGATCCGGATGCTGATGAAGGCGGGGGCCGGGCTCGCCCGGGCGCGCAGCTATCCGGCGCTGCGCTTCCTCGCGAGCGTCGGAGAGCCGCTGAATCCGGAGGGGGTCGTGTTCGGGCAGGAGGCGCTCGGGCTACCGTTCCACGACAACTGGTGGCAGACCGAGACGGGGGCGATCATGATCGCGAACGTCGCCGCGGCGGAGATCCGGCCCGGCTCGATGGGCCGCCCACTGCCCGGCGTCGAGGCCGCGATCGTACGACGCACCGGAGACGGTGGCGTCGAGGAGATCGCGGAGCCGGGCGTCGAGGGCGAGCTCGCGCTGCGCCCAGGCTGGCCGTCGATGTTCCGCGGCTACCTCGACCGGCCGGAGCGCTACGCAGCCTGCTTCGCCGGCGGCTACTACCTCTCCGGCGACCTCGCCCGCCGCGACGGGGACGGCTACTTCTGGTTCGTCGGGCGGGCGGACGACGTGATCAAGAGCTCCGGCCACCTGATCGGTCCGTTCGAGGTCGAGAGCGTGTTGCTCGAGCACGAGGCGGTCGCCGAGGCCGGGGTGATCGGCAAGCCCGACCCGGTCGCGGGCGAGCTCGTGAAGGCGTTCGTGACGCTGAAGGACGGCTTCGACCCCTCGCCGGAGCTGACGCGGGAGCTGCTCGCGCTCGCCCGCAGCCGCCTCGGCGCCGCCGTCGCTCCCAAGGAGGTCGAGATCGTGACCTGGCTGCCGCGGACGCGAAGCGGCAAGATCATGCGGCGGCTGCTGCGGGCCCGTGAGCTGGGGCTGCCGGAGGGCGACGTCTCGACCCTCGAGGTGGCCGGATGACCGCCGGGGGAAGGATCGAGCACGAGCACGCCTTCGCGCTCCTGCGCGACATGCTGCTCATCCGGCGGTTCGAGGAGAAGGCGGCCGAGCTCTACAGCCTCGGCAGGATCCGCGGCTTCCTCCACCTGTACATCGGCGAGGAGGCAGCGGCGGTCGGCGCCGTCCGAGCGCTCGGCCCCGAGGACGCGATCGTCGCGACCTACCGGGAGCACGGGCACGCGCTCGCCCGCGGCATCGACCCGGGCGCGCTGATGGCGGAGCTGTACGGAAAGGCGAACGGGTGCAGCCGCGGCCGCGGCGGCTCGATGCACTTCTTCGACGCCCGGACGCGCTTCTACGGCGGCTACGCGATCGTGGCCGGCGGCCTGCCGGTCGCGGTCGGGCTCGCGCTCGCCGACCGGCTGCGGGGACTCGAGCGGGTCACCGCCTGCTTCTTCGGCGAGGGCGCCGCCGCCGAGGGCGAGTTCCACGAGTCGCTCAACCTGGCTGCGCTCTGGCGCCTGCCGGTGCTCTTCCTGTGCGAGAACAACCTGTACGCGATGGGGACCGCGCTCGAGCGCTCCGAGTCGCAGACCGACCTGCGCGTGCACGCCCAGGCGTACGCGATCCCCGCGGAGGCTGTGGACGCGATGGACGTCGTCGCGGTCGAGCGCGCGGTGCGCTCCGCCACCGACGTCGTCAGGGGCGGCGCGCCGTACTTCCTCGAGCTGCGCACCTACCGTTTCCGGGCGCACTCGATGTCCGACCCGGACCGCTACCGGACGAAGGACGAGATCGAGCGGTGGCGGGAGCGCGACCCGATCGCGCTCTTCGAGGCGCGGCTCGTGGCTGACGGCCTGCTCGGCGACGCCGAGCTCGCGGCGATCGAGGCCGAGGTCGCCGGGCGCGTCGAGGCCGCTGTCGCCGCGGCGGAGGCGGGGCCCTGGGAGCCCGTGGAGGACCTGCTCCTCGACGTCACGACACCGCGATGAGCCCGCTCACCTACCGGGAGGCGGTTCGCGAGGCGCTGCGCGAGGCGCTCGCCGGGGACGAGCGGGTGTTCCTGATGGGCGAGGATGTCGGCCGCTACGGCGGGGCGTTCGCGGTCAGCCACGGGCTGCTCGAGGAGTTCGGACCCGAGCGTGTCCGCGATACGCCGCTGTCGGAATCCGCGTTCGTGGGCGCGGGGATCGGCGCCGCGCTCGGCGGCATGCGGCCGATTGTCGAGGTGATGACGGTCAACTTCAGCCTGCTCGCGCTCGACCAGGTCGTGAACAACGCCGCGGCGATCCGGTACATGTCGGGCGGGCAGTTCTCGGTCCCGCTCGTCGTGCGCATGGCCACGGGCGGGGGTCGCCAGCTCGCCGCCCAGCACTCCCACTCGCTCGAGGTCTGGTACGCCCACGTGCCGGGAATCCGCGTGCTCGCCCCCGCCTGCGTCGACGACGCGCGCCGGATGCTCCCCGCCGCCCTGCTCGAGCCGGACCCCGTGTTCCTGTTCGAGCACGCAACCCTGTACCCGCTCGAGGGCGAGACCGACCCGGACGCGGGGCCGGCCGACCTCGACAGCGCGGCCGTGCGCCGCGAGGGCGCCGACGTGACGCTCGTCGCCTGGGGAGGCTCTGTCGTCAAGGCTCTCGACGCGGCCGAGCTGCTCGCCGCCGACGGCGTCGACGCCGAAGTCATCGACCTGCGCACGCTGCGCCCGCTCGACACGGCCACGATCCTGGACTCGGTCGCGAAGACCCACAGGGCCGTGCTCGTGGACGAGTCGTGGCGCAGCTACGGCCTGGCGGCCGAGGTGTCAGCGCGGATCATGGAGGGCGGCTTCGACCTGCTCGACTGGCCGGTCGCGCGGGTCTGCTCCGCCGAGGTGCCGATGCCGTACGCGAGGCACCTCGAGGACGCGGCGCTGCCGCGTGCGGAGACGATCGCGGCCGCCGCGCACGAGACGCTCGGCTGAGGCGGGATCAGCGCCTGCTCGCGGCTCCCGGCTCGACCTTCGCGTCGCTCGACGGGTAGAAGACCGTCTCGGCCCCGTCCTCCCAGCGCACCCGGAAGTGCTCGTGGCCAGCCTCGCCCAGCACCTCGAGGATCTCTCCGGTCCGCCGCGCCGCGCCGACGTGATGGGCCTCGACGACGATCCGATCGCCGGGCCTCGCCCGTTCACCGACCCTGGTCATGACGACCTTCCTTTCGCAGCCGACAACACCCGAATGATTGCCGAAACCGGGGCCTGCCGCTGGCCGGCGGGACCGATTCCGTAGTAAGCCGAAGCCCCGATCGGCGCGTACCCCGATGCCCGCCGGGCTGGCCTCCCCGACACTTGTGCAGGTTGGCTCGTTCGGTCGAGAAGCAGCAAGGAAAGGAGAGACCGATGGCGACGATCCCGCGCTGGAGCCTGCTGCGGGAGCTGGAAGCGATGGCCGGCTAGCCGCCGGTCCCACGTCGAAAGTGGCGGAATTCCTGATGCCGGTGCTCGGGGCCGACATGAGCGCGGGCACGCTCACGCGCTGGCTCAAGCAGCCGGGCGAGCGGATCGGGCGCGGCGACATCGTCGCCGTCGTCGAGACCGACAAGGCCGACGTCGAGGTCGAGGCGTTCGCGGGCGGCGTGCTCGAGCGCCTCCTCGTCGAGCCCGGCACCACCGTTCCGGTCGGGACGCCGCTCGCGATCATCCGCGGCGACGAAGAGCCCGCGGTCGCGGCGGTGGTCGAGCCGGGCCCGCCCGCCTCGACTGGCCGGGTGCTCGCCTCGCCGTCCGCGAGACAGCTTGCCGCGGAGCTCGGCGTCGAGCTCACCGGCGTGGCTGGCAGCGGCCCCGGCGGGCGGATCCAGCGCGCGGACGTCGAGGCTGCTGCGAGCGGTGCTCGATCGGTTGAAGTGGACGAGCGCAGCGCCCGGATGCGCCGGGCGATCGCCGCAGCCATGTCCCGCTCGAATGCGGAGATCCCCCACTTCCACGTCGCCCAGACGATCGACATGAGCCGGGCGCTCTCGTGGCTCGAGCGCGCAAACGGGGAGCGGCCGGTCGAGAGCCGGCTGCTCCCGGGTCTCCTGCTCCTGCGAGCGGTCGCGCTCGCCCTGCGCGAGGTGCCGGAGCTGAACGGCTTCTGGCGAGACGGCCGGGCCGTACGCGCCGACGCGATCCACGTCGGGGTCGCGATCTCGCTTCGCGGCGGCGGCCTCGTCGCCCCGGCCTTGCACGACGCCGACCGCCGCACGCTCGACGAGCTGATGGCCGCATTCCGAGACCTCGTGCAGCGAGCCCGCGCCGGGTCGCTGCGCAGCTCCGAGCTGGCCGACCCGACGATCACGGTCACGAGCCTCGGGGAGCAGGGCGTCGAGAGCGTGTACGGGCTGATCTTCCCGCCGCAGCTCGCGATCGTCGGCTTCGGCCGGATCGTCGAGCGCCCCTGGGCGCAGGACGGCGGCCTGTTCGTCCGCCCGGTCTGCCACACGAGCCTCGCGGCCGATCACCGGGTCGTCGACGGCCACCGCGCGGGCCTCTACCTCGCCGCCGTCGACCGCCTGCTCCAGCACCCGGAAGAGCTGTGACCCGCGACGAGATCAGGAAGGTCGTCCTGCACGCCCTCGGCGAGATCGCGCCGGAGGCGGACCCGGCGACGCTCGAGCCCGCAGTCGGCCTGCGCGACCAGCTCGACATCGACTCCATGGACTTCCTCAACTTCGCGGTCGCGCTCCATCGGGACCTCGGCGTCGAGATCCCCGAGGCCGACTACGGACGACTCGCGACGCTCGACGGCGCCGTCGAGTACCTCGCGGCCGCCGTCCACCCGGACTGATCGTCGCCTCACTCAGGCCGCGGCAAGCGGGCGCGCCAGCTCCTCTGCCGCCCCCACGACGAGCCGCACGGCCGCGCTCTCGTCGCCCGCGCACCAGCAGTCGAGCACGGGCACGAGGTCGCGCAGCACGTCCGCGGTGTCCTCGCGGAGCGACACGACCTCCACCGACGAGGCCCTGTCGAGGGCAACACGAGCCGGCAGTCCGCGAGCCGCGAGGGCGCGTACGAGATCGGCCGCTTCGGCGGGCCCGGCGACCTCGATCCTGATCGCCTCGCCCATCGCTCAGCGCGCCCTTCCCGCCCCCGCCCGGGGCGGGTCGACCCGGGTACCAGCACTCCACTCGAGCGAGAACCGACGGCTCACGATGCATCCCTTCGTACCAGTCGGAACGAATCTACGATACCAGCCGCGGGCGGGTATCGGGGAGCCCCCTGACAGTCGTTGCGGCTTTGCCGCAGCCGGGTGCTACCGCACCCAGACGGGCGACCGGTAGGTCGCGGCAGCGAAGACGACCGCGGCCTCGGCCATCGGCACGCGAATACAGCCGTGGGAGGCGGGGTAGGAGGGAACGCTCGCGTAGCCGTGAATCGCGTACCCGCCGCTGAAGTAGTTGGCGTAGGGCATCCAGGAGCTGAACGGCGTCGACCAGGAGAGCACCTCCTTGCGGATCACGGAGAAGCGGCCGCGCGGCGTCCAGTGGCCGGGTGCCCCGCTCGAGATGTGGATCGCCCGTACCGCGACGCCGTCACGGACGAGGAGCAGCACCTGGCGGGCGATGTCCACCTGGACGCCCCGCTGGAGGCCACCCCACGGCCTGGGCGCCCCCGCGCGGTCGAGCGCGGCCCAGGTGCGGCGATCGACGACGCCGGTGCGGCCGATGCCCTGCCAGCCCTGGAAGGCGACGACCGCGTGCCAGGTCCGTTCTCCGAAGGCGCCGTTCGCCGCCCCGCCGGGCAGGTAGCGGAGACGGACGAGCTCCGCCTGGAGACGCCGGACGTCCGCGCCATGGCTGCCGTAGCGCAGCACCGGGGCCGCCGGGACACGCACCGTCACGGGCTCGCTGCGCACGCTGAACGGGGAGAACGTCGCCGACACGCAGCCGCCCGGAACGATCGGCGCGTCGCAGCCGTCCGGGTCGGGTCGCGCCGGGGCGGTCGCGGTGACGCGGAAGACCGTGTCTCGCACGATGCTCCGCTCGGCGCGGAAGCGCCCGGAGGCGTCGGTGCGCGCGGATCCGCTCCGCACCAGTGCGGACGCCCGGGCGCCCGCCTGCACGACCAGCGACGAGCCGGGCAGGGTGCGACCGCCGGCCGTCAGGGCCCCCGCCAGAACGGCGGCGCGGCCGCCACGATCGTACGAGCCGCGGAGCGTCAGCCGAACGGGCAGAAGCTCCGTGGAGCGCGCCTCGACCGCGGCCGCGGGATCGCCGGGATCGAGCACGACACGCCAGGTGTAGGCGCCGACCGCCGTGGGGGCGGCGAACACCCCGTCGAGTCGAAGCTCGAGCGCGCGCAGCGCCAGCCCCGACGGCGGGCAGAGCTCGAGCCGGTAGGAGCCGTACGCGCTCTCCGGCTCTCCCGGCGAGAGCGCGTCCACCGCCACGGGGACGCTCGCCATGCCGAGCTCGAGCGCCCACACCGCGTCGTGCCCGGCGGCGCCGCACGCCTCGGTTCCCGCAGGAGCGAGCACGAGCGGACCGGACACGGTAACCGGGCCACCGGGCCCGACGAGCGTCGCCGACAGCGCCCGGCCCGGGGACGCGGCGTCGAGGCTCGCCGCGAGGCCCGCGGGCGCGTAGAGGACGAGGCGCGCGGCGTCCACCATGCCCGCGCGAAGCTCGACCGTCGTGTCGCGTGGCGCGCCAGGCGCCACCGGCGGCGCGGAGACGACGAGCGTCGCCGCCCCGGCCATGGCGGGAGCGCCGGCCATGGCGAGCGCCGCGACGACGAACGCGATCCCTCCCCGCATCGGCGCCTATCGTCGCAGACCGGCCTGACGTGACGCGGCGGCGAACGCCCGAGCGATCCTCCGTACTTCCCCGCATGCCCGCTCCGCGATCCAACCGATGACACGCGGGCTGGAATTGGCGATGCTTGGGGTGGCTCATGGTTCCGGTCGCGCGACGCAACCTGCTCGCCGAAAAGGGGCGCCTCGCCATGTCGGTGGCCGGCGTCGCGTTCGCGGTCCTGCTCGTCCTCGTCATCCTCAGTCTGTACCGCGGCTGGAGCGGCGCGTCGGCGGTGTTCGAGGACCTTCCCGGCGATCTCTGGGTCGCCCAGCGCGGCACGACCGACCCGTTCCGGGCCAGCTCCGCGATCCCCGCAGACCGGCTCGAGGCGATCGCCGGCATCCCCGGCGTCCAGGCAGTGCTGACGGTCTACGCCCGGCGGATCGGCTTCGAGCACGCGGACCGGGAGCAGGACGTGTTCTTCATGTCCCTGGCCGCGCCCCCGGGTATTCCGATCGCCCCGGAAGCACGCGAGCGCTTCCTCCCCGGCCCCGGGCAGGTAATCGTGGACAGCGCCTTCGCCCGCGATGCGGGCGTTCGTGCCGGCGACACGCTGCGCGTACTCGACCGAGACCTCGTCGTGGAGCGCGTCAACTCCGGCGGGAACCCGATCTTCCAGGTCGGGTTCCTCCACGGCGACGACGGACGCGCGCTGCTCGGGCTCGGCGGCTACGTCAGCTTCTTCCTGCTCGCCACCGCTGCCGGCGCCGACCCCGGGGCGATCGGACAGGCGGTTGAGGCAGCCGTCCCGGGGATCGACACGCGCACGAGCGCCGAGTTCGCCGACGCGATGGGCGATCTGGTCGACCAGGGCTTCCTGCCCGTGGTCGGCGTCCTCGTCACGATGGGGCTCGTGATCGGCGGCGCGGTGATCGCGCTGACCACCTACACGGCGACGATCGAGAAAGCCCGGGACTTCGGCGTGCTCAAGGCCGTCGGCGCGTCGAACGCGTTCGTCTACCGGATCGTCGTCACGCAGAGCCTGATCGTCGGAGCCGCCGGCTCCGCGATCGGAGTGACCGCGTCGGCGCTCGCGGCCACGCTGATCAAGCGCGGGGTTCCGGAGTTCGTCACCGACCTGCGCTGGGCCGACGCGGCGGGGATCTTCGCCGCAGCGCTGGTCGTGTCGATCCTGGCAGCCTTCGTCCCCGTGCGTCGCATCAATCGCATCGATCCCGCCATGGTGTTCAGGGCATGAGAGCCACACCGCTGCTCGAGGTCGAGAGCTTGACGAAGGTCTTCGGGTCGGGGCGCACGCTAGTCCGGGCCGTCGACGGCGTGAGCTTCGAGACCGGATCCGGCGAGATCACCCTGATCATGGGCCCGTCCGGCTCGGGAAAGACAACGCTCCTGACGATGATCGGCGCGCTGCTGCGGTCCACCTCCGGCCGCGTGCTGATCGAGGGCCTCGACGTCGCCGCGCTGCCGGCGCTCGAGCTTCCACGCATCCGCCGCCAGCTCGTCGGCTTCGTGTTCCAGACCTTCAACCTGCTCGAGTCGCTGACGGCACGCGAGAACGTGGAGGTCGCACTGAACGTCGCCGGTGTCACGGGCTCCAGCGCCGCCCGGCGCGCCCGTGACCTGCTTGTCGAGGCGGGGCTGGAGGGTCGCCTCGACTTCCACGCCCGCGACCTCTCCGGCGGCGAGAAGCAGCGTGTGTCGATTGCGCGCGCGCTCGCCAACCACCCGCCCCTGCTCCTCGCCGACGAGCCCACGGCGAACCTCGACTCCCGCCACGGGCACGAGGTCATGGAGCTCCTGCGCGACCTCGCGCGGAAGCAGGGGAGCGCGGTCGTGGTCGTCTCCCATGACCCGCGCCTCCGCGACATCGCCGACCGTGTCCTGTGGCTCGAGGACGGTAGGCTCGACGACACCGCAGCCCTCGCGGCTGCGGCCGAACCGTCCCCCGGCTGACGCCCGGGGCCGAAGGAGGACACGATGAGCACCCCGGACTTCGAGCTCGAGATCCTTGCCCGCGGCTCCGTTACTGCGCGCACGCGCGAGTACGCGGAGGAGAAGGTACGCCACGCGGCCCGCGCCGCGCCGCGGCCGGTGCTGTTCGCGCGGGTGACGCTGACCGAGCACGAGAACCAGGCGACCGAGCGCCCGTCGAGCGCGAAGGCATCGCTCGACGTGAGCGGCCGCCGCGTGCGCGCCCATGTGGCCGCTCCGACGCTGACGGCCGCGGTCGACCTCCTGGTCGACCGTCTCGAGCGGCGGCTCCGCATCCTCTCCGACCACCTGAGCGACCGCCGGCCCGCGACGACCGAGCCCGGGGAATGGCGGCACGGCGCGCTGCCGCTCGCCGGCCCGAGCCGCGTCTCGCGCCCCGCCGCCGAGCGCGAGCTCGTCGAGCACAAGCGCTACGAGGTCGGCGCCGTCACGCCCGCGGAGGCCGCGCTCGAGATGGAGCTGCTCGCTCACGACTTCTACCTGTTCGAGAACGCGGAGACCGGGCGGGATGCGGTGCTCCACCGGCTGGACGGCCGGCTCGAAGTGCTCCAGGATGCGCTCGAGCTGACCGTAGAGGGTGCAAAGGAGCGGCTGGCGGCGAGCGGTGAGCCGTTCGTCTTCTTCGCCGAGTCGGGCGGCCGCGGCCGCGTCCTCTACCACCGCTACGACGGCCACTACGGGCTGATCACGCCGGCGTGAGCGCCCGCCTGCCGTTCCGCGACCGCCGTGAGGCGGGGAGGCTCCTCGCCGCCGCGCTCGAGCGGGAGCGGGCCGGCGACGGCGTGGTGGTCGGGCTCGCGCGCGGGGGGGTGGCCGTGGCCGCGGAGGTCGCAGCGGCGCTCGACCTGCCGCTCGACGCGCTCGCCGTACGCAAGGTCGGCCATCCCCTCCAGCCCGAGTACGCGCTCGGCGCGGTCACGCCGGGCGGCGGCGTCTACGTACGCTCCGCAGACGGCCTCACGCCGCAGCAGATCGAAGCGGTGGTCGCCGCCGCGCTGGCTCGCGCGGACGAGCTCGACCGGCGCCTGCACGCGCACAGTCCCGCGCTCGACGTCGCCGGGCGCGCCTGCCTGCTCGTCGACGACGGCCTCGCGACCGGGGCGACGATGGAGGCCGCGATACGCTGGGCCCGCGCGCACGGCGCCCGGCGGGTCGTGGTCGCGGTGCCGGTGGGCGCCCCCGAGACAGTCGAGCGTCTCCGCGGAGACGCCGACTCGGTCGTCTGCCCCGAGCAGCCGGCCGGCTTCGGGGCGGTCGGGCTGTGGTACAGGGAGTTCGCGGCCGTCGAGGACGGCGAGGTGATCGCGCTCCTCGACCGGGCCGCACGACGCGAGCCCGGAACCGGGATCTGAGAGTATTCGCCCAGGTGACCGGCGCCTCCGACCGTCTCCTTCTCGCCCCCGAGCAGCTTCGCCGCAGGCTCGATCCCGCCACGCTCCCGTTCGAGACGACCACGGAGGTAGGCCCGCTCGAGGGCACGATCGGACAGCCCCGCGCACTCGAGGCGATCGAGTTCGGGCTCGACGTGTCGGCCACCGGCTACAACCTGTTCGTCGCCGGCAGCCCGGGCTCCGGGCGGACGGGCACGGTTCTCGACCATCTCGCCCGCGTCGCGCGCGAGCGGCCCGCTCCGGACGACTGGGTCTACGTCTTCAACTTCGTCGAGCCTGACCGGCCGAACGCGATCCGGCTGCCCGCGGGACGCGGCGCCGAGCTGGCGCACCAGATGGACGAGTTCCTCCACGCCGCGCGTGGTGAGATCCCGCGGGCTTTCGAGAGCGAGGACTACGAGCGGCGCCGCCGCGAGATCCTCGCGGCAATCGGCGGCCGGCGCGACCAGCTCACCGGAGAGCTCCAGCGGTTCGCGGCCGAGCGCAGCTTCGCGGTCGAGATGACGCCTGCGGGCATCGTGACGGTCCCGCTCGCGCAGGATCACCCGCTCTCCCAGGAGGACTTCGCCCTCCTCCCGCAGGCCGAGCAGCACGAGATCGAGCGGCGCGGCTCGGAGATCCAGGAGCGGGTCGCGGCCGTCGTGCGCCAGCTGCGCCAGCTCGAGAAGGAGGCGGGCGAGCGGATGCGGACGCTCGACCGCGACGTCGCGCAGTTCGCGCTCGGGCCCCTGTTCCACGAGCTGCGGGAGCACTTCGCCGACGAGGCGGAGGTGCTCGCCTATCTCGCCCAGGTCGAGGAGGATCTGCCCGACCGCCTCGGGGACTTCCGCGGATCGCCGGAGGAGGGTCTGCCGGCCCTGCTGACAGGACTCCGGGCGGGCGAGCGCGACGATCGCCTCTCCCGCTACCGGGTCAACGTCCTGATCGGCAACGGCGCCGACGGCGGCGCGCCCGTCATCCTGGAGCGCAACCCCACCTACTACAACCTCGTCGGCAGGATCGACTACCGGGCCGCGTTCGGGACGATGGTCACCGACTTCCACCAGATCAAGGCGGGCGCCTTGCACAGGGCGAACGGCGGCTTCCTCGTCCTCGACGCGCTCGATCTCCTTCGCAACCCGTTCGCGTGGGACGCGCTGGAGCGGGCGCTGCTGACGCGTGAGGCGCGGATCGAGAACCTCGGCGAGCAGCTCTCGGCGTTCCCGACCGCGACCGTGCGACCGGAGCCGGTCGCGCTCGACCTGAAGGTCGTGCTGATCGGCCCGGCCGAGGTCTACCGGCTGCTCCACGCGCTCGACGAGGACTTCCGCGAGCTGTTCAAGGTGAAGGTCGAGTTCGCGCCCGAGATGGACTGGTCGGACGAGCACGTCGGCGACTACGCCGCGTTCGTCGCCCGGCGGGTGCGCGACGAGGGGCTCTCCCCCTTCGACCGCACCGCGGTCGCGCGGCTCGTCGAGCACGGCGCGCGCCTGCGCGACCACCAGCGCAAGCTCTCGACGCGGCTGCTCGAGGTCGCGGACGTCGTCACGGAGGCGAGCTTCTGGGCGGGCAAGGCGGGCCGCGGGCTCGTCATCGCCGCCGACGTCGACCGCGCGATCGCCGAGAAGGAGCGGCGGTCGAACCTCGTCGAGGAGCTCGTGCTCGAGCGGATCGCGGACGGCACGATCATGATCGACGTCGACGGGGAGCGGGTCGGGCAGGTGAACGGGCTCGCCGTCATCGACCTCGGCGACCACGCGTTCGGCAAGCCCTCGCGCGTGACGGCCCGCGTCTCCCTCGGCCGGGGCTCCGTCCAGTCGATCGAGCGGGAGATCGAGCTGTCCGGCCCGATCCACTCCAAGGGCTTCCTGATCCTCTCCGGCTACCTGAGCGGGCGCTACGCGCAGGAGTGGCCGCTCGCCCTGGGCGCGACCCTGACGTTCGAGCAGGACTACGGCGGCGTGGAGGGCGATTCCGCCTCCTCGACCGAGCTGTACGCGCTCCTCTCCGCGCTGTCC
Organism: uncultured Gaiellales bacterium; assembly: GCA_964370985.1. Lineage (GTDB taxonomy): Bacteria > Actinomycetota > Thermoleophilia > Gaiellales > Gaiellaceae > JAHDVS01. The sequence goes on from CAYJLE010000025.1 coordinate 29,698, forward strand.
GACCTGCCGCTGCGCCAGTCGATCGCGGTCACCGGCTCCGTCAACCAGCACGGCGAGATCCAGGCGGTCGGGGGCGTGACGACGAAGGTCGAGGGCTTCTACGCGGTCTGCCGCGAGAAGGGCCTCACGGGCGAGCAAGGCGTGGTCGTTCCGCGGGCGAACGTGGAGCACCTGATGCTCGCCGACGAGGTCGTCGATGCCGTGCGGGAAGGCCGCTTCCACATCTGGGCGGTCGCGACCGTCGACGAGGGGCTCGAGCTGCTCACCGGTCGCCCGGCGGGCGAGCGCGGCCCCGACGGCTCGTTTCCGGACGCCACCGTCCACCGCCTCGTCGAGGATCGGCTGCGCGGGTACGCGGAGCGACTGCGGGACTTCGGTACCGGCCGCGGCGAACGCGACTGAGCGCCCGGCAGCTACGCCGCGTCGCTCAGCGCCTGGAGCTCGCGCTCGAGCGCGAGCCGCTCGAGCGCATCGGTCTCGAGCGCCCGGACACGCTCGCGGCCCATGCCCAGGCGCCGGCCGATCTCGTCGAGGGACACCGGGCCCTCGTCGCCGTCGAGGCCGAAGCGCAGCCGCACGACCGAGCGGGCCGGCTCGGGTAGCGCCTCGACGGCGCGGCGCAGCGCCTCCTCGCGGAGCGAGACGTGGAGTTCCTCGACCGCCTCCGCGCCCTCCGCCGGGATCAGCTCGCCGAGATCGGCGCCATCGTTGGCGACCGGGCGGTCGAGGCTCGTGACGGCGCGGGCCGCCCCCCTGACCTCACGTAGCTGCGCGAGCGTCAGCCGGGCGGCCGCCGCGAGCTCATCGTCCTCGGGCGGGCGTCCGAGCTTCACGGTGAGCTCCTGCTCGGCCCGGGCGAGACGCCGCTCGCGCTCGCTGACGTGCACGGGGACGCGGATCGTCCGCGACTTGTTGGCCACGCCGCGCTGCACCGCCTGGCGGATCCACCAGGTCGCGTAGGTGGAGAACTTGTAGCCCCGGCGCCAGTCGAACTTCTCGACCGCGCGGATCAGCCCGAAGATCCCTTCCTGGATCAGGTCGAGGAGCGGCAGGTCGTGGCCCTGGTAGCGCTTCGCGATCGACACGACCAGGCGCAGGTTCGAGTTGATCATGCGCTCCTTCGCCTCCCGGTCGCCGCGCTCGACTCTCTTGGCGAGCTGTGCCTCCTGGGCGGCCGTGAGCAGCGGGTAGCGGGCGACTTCGTTCAGGAACAGCTGGAGCGCGTCGGTCGTCGCGGCCGCGACCTGTCCGTTCTCGAAGTGCGCCGCGACCTCGCCGGGCCGGCAGCCGTCCTCGACCGGGATCGCGCGCGCCTCGATCGTCTCGTACAGCCGGGCCAACTCCTCCTCGCCGAGGTCGAACGCATCTGCGAGCTCGTGGATCTCGGACAGCTCGATGCAGCCCCGCTCCTCCCCGTGGTCGAGGAGGGCGGCGACGTGAGCCTCGTATCCCGCCTGCGCTGTCATGGTTGGCAGGTTCATCGTTGCAGGTGGCGCGAGGGACCCGCATCGGGAACGGCGCGGATCGCCCGTGCGGGAAAGCCGCAGCGCCTATGCTGGGCGCGTCGTGGCTCCCCGGATCGCAGCGGCGCTCGCCGCGCTCGGGGAGCCGTGGCCGTTCGCCCCGGACGCCCGCTGCGCCGTCGTCTCGGGCGAGGAGCTGGCGCGCCTCCTGCCCGACGCGGAGCGCGCGAACACGCTGACCCCGTGGCGAAGCGGCGGCGAGGCCTTCGCCCTCCCCTTCCGGCCGCTGCTCCCCGACGAGCGGGGCTGCTGACCGGTCGCCACCCCGCTCCCGGCCCCGTGCCAGCGGATATCGTGACCCGGAGACAGAGACCAGGACGACGCGGGCGGCGCCGGCAACAGACGGCACAGGGAGGTAGCTCACATGGGCAAGGTCACCATCAGCGCAATCAAGGCGGACATCGGCGGGTTCGTCGGCCACAGCGCGGTTCATCCCGAGATGATCGAGGCGGCCGAGGGCCGCGTCCGCGACGCGATCGCCCACGGGCTGCTGATCGACGGCAAGGTCAACTCCTGCGGGGACGACGTCAACCTCGTCCTCACGCACGAGCATGGCGTCGACGCCGAGCGGGTGCACGAGTTCGCCTGGGACACGTTCATGGCCTGCACGGAGGTCGCCAAGCGCCTGCACCTGTACGGGGCCGGCCAGGACCTCCTGGCGGATTCGTTCTCCGGGAACATCCGCGGTGCCGGCCCGGGCGTGGCCGAGGTGGAGATCGAGGAGCGACCGTCGGAGCCGTTCGTCGTGTTTGCCGCCGACAAGACGGAGCCGGGGGCCTGGAACCTCCCGCTCTACAAGATGTTCGCCGACCCGTTCAACACGGCCGGGCTCGTGATCGACCCGAGCATGCACGGCGGGTTCACGTTCGAGGTACACGACCTGTTCGAGAGCCGCTCGACGACGTTCGACGCGCCCGAGGAGCTGTACGACCTGCTCGTGTATATCGGCACGCCATCGCGGTTCGTGATCAAGCACGTGTTCCGAAAGGGAGGCAACGAGCCCGCGGCGGTCACGTCGACCCAGCGGCTTGCCCTGATCGCCGGGCGCTACGTCGGCAAGGACGACCCGATCATGATCGTGCGCGCCCAGTCCGGCCTTCCTGCGATCGGCGAGGTGCTGGAGCCGTTCGCCTTCCCCCACCTCGTCGCCGGCTGGATGCGCGGCTCCCACCATGGGCCGCTGATGCCGTGCAGCCTCGAGGCGAACACGCCGGCCCGCTTCGACGGCCCCCCTCGGGTGACCGGGATGGGCTTCCAGCTCGCGAACGGCAGGCTCGTCGGGCCACGCGACATGCTCGGCGACATCTCGTTCGACCGGGCGCGGGCGACGGCGCTCGAGGTCACCGACTACATGAGGCGGATGGGCCCGTTCGAGCCGGAGCGGCTCCCGATGGACGAGATGGAGTACACGACGATGCCGGCCGTGAGCGAGAAGCTGGCGGGCCGCTGGACGCCGATCGACGCGCCGGCCCCCGTGACCCTCGCCACCGACTCGGCGGACGTGGAGTAGCCGGCGGCGCGATGTCGCTCGAGCGTCTCGAGGGGCGCCCCACGGGGCGCGGGCCGCTGCGCGTCGCGCATGTCGCCCGCGGCCGCTTTCCCGAGGAGAGCGATGCCGTCGTGTACGCGGGGGCGGGCACGCAGCCGGCGGCGCACGTCAAGTTCTTCGCCGGCCGGCCGGCCGCACATGTGCGTCCGTGGCTCGAGGCGATCGTCCCCGACCGGGAGGACGAGGCGTTCCTGGCGGAGATCGTCGCGACGCTCGCCGACCTGCTCCCGGCGGGAAGTCACCTGATGGTCGGCTACGGCGACGACGAGACCGAGCGCGGCCTCAAGCGCGGCTATCCGCCGCCCGCGACGCCGGTCGGAAGCGCGCTCCTCGCCGCCGGCTGCACCTGGTTCAAGGACTGGTACTACCCGGAGGGCTGGCTGGAGGGCGGTTTCAAGCTCCAGGGCAACAAGCCGCTCACCTCGCGTGTCCGCGAGGAGCGCCTGCGCGAGCTCGCGGCCGACCTGGAGGCGTGGCTCGCTCGGGCGGCGGACGACGAAGACGATGTGCTCGTGCGTGCCCGTCGGCGGGCCCGCACGGCCCTCGAGGCGGCCTCGTCCTAGGTCTTGCGCGGAGGAACGACCACGACCGGGCAGGGCGCGTGGTGCGCGCACTGGCTCGAGACGGAGCCGAGCAGCAGCCCCTTGAAGCCCCCGCGCCCGCGGGACCCGACGACGAGCAGGGCCGCCCCCTCCGCCGCGCCTACGAGCGCCTGCGCCGGGGGGCCCTCGACGACAATCCGCTCGATCTCGACGCCGCCCGAGTCCCCGACCGCCGCGAGCTGCTCCTCGAGCAGCGTCTCCGCGTCCGCCCGGAAGTCGTCCATCAACTCCGGGAGCATCCCGGTCGGGACGTCAGCGACGAACGGGATGCTCCAGGCGAACAGAGCCGCCACCGTCCCGCCGCGCAGGCGAGCCTCCTCGAGCGCGAAGCGCAGCGCCTCGAGCGACCCTTCCGACCCGTCGACGCCGACGACGATCCGGGGTGCCGCCACTAGCCCCGGTCGTCCTCGTGCCAGGAGAGCTGCGACGCGTCCACGGAGACGACGCCCGGCACGCGCTCGACGAACGCGGCCATCAGCTCGGCGACGCTGCGTGACTCGACCTCGCCGCCCAGCGTGACCTCGCCGTGCTCGACCCCGACGCTGACGTTCTCGGGGGCGGTCCAGAACTTCCGCAGCACGACATCCTCCGTGATCTCCCGCGCGATCGCCTGATCGTCCCGGGTGAAGGCACGCACGAGGTCGGCGCGGGTGACGATGCCGATCAGCCTGTCGCCGTCGACGACGGGGAGGCGGTTCACGCCCTCGTCGACCATCATGGCGGCCGCTCGCGCCACCGACTCGCCGGGAGCTACCGTGAGCGGCGGCGAGGTCATCGCCTCCCCCGCGGTCCGCGCGTCCAGCTTCGCGAGCTCGGCGGGGTCCGGGGGACCGGCGAGCCAGCCCATGATCCCGCTGCGGCGGGGGGCGGGTTCACGCTCCTTCATGAGGATGTCCGCCTCGGAGACGACGCCGACCACGGTGCCGGATCCGTCGACCACAGGCAGACCCGAGACCCCGCGGCCGGCGAGCGCCGCGGCGACCTCCTTGAGCGACGTCTCGGGAGCGACCGTCAGCACGTCCTGCACCATCACGTCCTTGACCTTCATCTGGTGCCCTCCTGGTGTTCGTAGGCGCGAGCGCAACTGTATCCTCGCGCCGGGTGCCGCAGCCGTCATCGGGAGCCTCGCTGATCCGCCCTGCGGGGAACTACCGAGCCCGTGCGCAAGCCTGGCGGCGGCCGCGACGCGGTCGCGAAGCGCCACGAGCGGCCCGCTCAGCTCGACCTCGCAGGGCGTGGCGTCGAGCGTCCGGGCCGGCGCCGGCAGGCGTGCGCGCTCCCGGGCGCAGCGGGCGCGCGAGCGGTCGAGCGGCTCGCGCCAGGAGCGCTGGCCCCCCTCCATCACCTGGACGAGCAGGGGATCCCCCCCTTCTGGCGGCTCCTCGAGCTCGAGCCCGAGCACGTCCAGGGCGATCTCGTCGCCGGCCGGGAGGCGCCAGACCTGCTTTGCGCCGGGCAGCGTCGCCTTCGTCGCCGACAGCTTCATGACCGGCCGGCCGTCGAACTCGACGAGCTTGTACGCCATGTCGAGGTAGGGGCTGTCCGCGGCGGTTCCCAGCCTGGAGCCGATCCCGAAACCGTCGATCGGAGCGTTGGCGAGCAGCCTGGCGACGTCATGCTCGTCGAGGCCACCGCTCGCGAACACGGTCGCGTCTCCCAGGTCCGCCTCGTCCAGGATCGCGCGCGCCTCACGGGCAAGTGCGCCGAGGTCGCCCGAGTCGAGCCGCACGCCGCGCAGGCGGTGCCCCCGCTCGGCCAGCTCGCGCCCGACGGCGACGGCCCCGCGGACACCGTTGATGGTCTCGTAGGTGTCCACGAGCAGAATCGCGTGATCCGGGTAGGCGCGTGCGTACGCCCGGAATGCGGCCAGCTCGTCCGGGAACGACTCGACGTAGGAGTGGGCCATGGTGCCCGCCGTCGGGATGCCGTAGAGCCTGCCCGCGAGAACGTTCGACGTCGAGTCGAACCCGGCCAGGTAGCTCGAGCGCGCGGCCCGCAGGCCTGCGTCCGCGCCGTGCGTTCGACGCAGCCCGAAGTCGACCAGCGTCCGACCGCGTGCGACGTCGACGCAACGAGCGGCTTTGGCGGCCAGGAGCGACTGGTAGTGGATCGTGTTGAGGACGACGGTCTCGGCGAGCTGGGCCTCGAGCACGGGCGCGGTCACCTCGAGCACCGGCTCGGACGCGAAGAACGGCGTCCCCTCGGGAAGCGCACGGACTGCCCCCGTGAACGAGAGCCGCTCCAGGCGATCGAGGAAGGCGCCGGTGAACAGCCGCGTCTCCTCGAGGTAGGCGAGCTCATCGGGGTGGAAGGCGAGCCGCTCGAGGTAGGCGAGGACGTTGTCGAGGCCGGCGGCGACGAGGTAGCCCCAGCCGCGCGGCAGGCTCCGCGCGAACAGGCTGAACGTCGCCGGCAGCCCGTGCATCCCCTCGGCGAAGTAGCTCTGGGCCATCGTCAGTTGGTAGAGGTCGACGAGGAGCGCGCCCGGCGGGTCCGGGCGGGCTGCGGGCGTCATCGCGCGCGCTTGCGCCCGCGGCGGAAATGCTCGACGAGCGCATCCGGCCCGGGGAAGAGCAGCACCTCGCGTCCGGTGTCAGACCAGCGCACCCGAAACGGGGGCCCACCGTCGTCGGCGACCTCGAGGATCTCGCCGTCGCGGTCGGGCTCGCCGAGATGGTGGCCGCGTACGACGATGCGGTCGCCGACCCGCACCTCGGCGCGGGGGCGCGGCCGCGGTCTCGCCGCGGCCCCGGGCGGCTTCGGCTTCACCGTCGCCGCTGCGGGGTGCGGGCTCGAGCGCCGCCGCCGCCGGGGCTCGAGCACGGCGTCGGGGCTCGGGTGGAAGATCGACTCCTTCCCGTCCTCCCAGCGAACGCGGTAGCGCTCGTGACCCGCCTCACCGAGCACCTCGACGATCTCTCCCCGGCGGGTCGCCCCGTGCAGCCGGCGCCCGCCCACGGAGACGGCGTCGCCCACCTCGGCTTCCCAACGAGTCATCCTGCGCCAATCCTAGATCGGCAGCGCGGCAAGCGGGGCCGTCCTCGCCGGCCGTCAGCGCACGACGAGGACCGAGCAGCTCGCCCGGTGGGCGACCCGCTCGCTGACCGATCCCAGCGCCTTCACGCCGTGCAGGCCGCGGCTGCCGACGACGAGGAGGTCATGCCCCGCCGAAGCGGCCGTCAGCACGTCGACAGGATTCCCGGCGACGATCTCGACCGCCTGGTGGTACTCCCGCACCGCTGCCGGCTCGACGGCTTTGCCCCCGGTCGCCATGAGCACGGACACCGCGGCGCCGAACCGGTCGCGCAGCACCTCGGCGACGGCGAGCGCGGCTACAGACTCCGGCGATCCGTCGATCCCGACGACGATGGACGAGGGGAAGCTCTCGGCGACCTCGGAGGGCCTGGCGACCAGGACCGAGCACGGCGCCTCGTGCAGGAACGTCGTGGTCAGGCTCCCGATCAGGATGCCGGCGGCACGGCGGCGCTCGTGGGTTCCGAGGCAGAGCAGCGTCGCTCGCTCGGTCTCGAGCACGTCGGCGAGCACGGTGATCGCCGGACCCTCGAGGAGACGCGTTTCCGCGAGACGCAGATGCGCCACCTCCCGGTGCGCCCGCTCGAGCGCTTCCCCGGCCTCGGTCGCGAGGCCGCTGGCCGCGGCCGGCGCGGCCCACCCGGCCTGCGCGGCGACCGGGAGCTCCGCGACGGCGACGAGCAGCAGCCGGCCGCTCTCCGAGACGAGGCGAGCGGCCTGGCGCACGGCCTCGAGGCCCTGCTCGGAGCCGTCGACGCCGCAGATCACGCGATCGAGGGTCACGGTGCCCGAAAGCGTCGTCGTACCGACGGCGTCCCGCATCGGTGAGATCGCTGATTTCGTGGTGGAAAAACCCGCACGCCGCGGCTACCAGGTCTTCGCCCGCGTCACCGGCACAGCCTGCCCGACCCGGACACGGGCGTCGACGGCAACGCAGCCCCGCTCGAGGCCGAGCACCGGATTGAGGTCGAGCTCGAGCACCTCGGGCAGATCGTCGCCGAGACGAGAGAGACGCAGGCAGAGCTCCACGAGCGCGTCCGCATCCGACGGGGGGATCGCTCGGAAGCCGCGAACGAGCCGTCCCGCCTTGCCGGACACCACCAGCTCGCTCGCGTCCACGTCAGTGAGCGGGGCGATCCGGAACGACGCCTCCCCGACGAGCTCGGCGAGGCTGCCGCCGGGCCCGAACGCTACGAGAGGCCCGAAGACCGGGTCCTGGACGAGGCCGGCGAGCAGCTCGGCGTGGCCGTGCACGTGCGGCTGGACGAGCAGGGGCGGACCGATCCGCTCGGCTGCGGCCCGCACGTCCTGCTCCGTCGTGAGCCCGAGCGCGACACCGCCGACGTCGACCTTGTGCACTCCGGGGGTCGCGGTCTTGACGACGGCCGGGAAGCCCAGCTCGCGGGCGGCGGCGACCGCCTCCTCGACGGTCTCCGCGGTGCGTTCGGCGACGAGCGGAACACAGTAGGCGTGGAGGAGCCGGCGCAGCTCGCCGGAGTCGAGCCAGCCGCCGCCCCGGGCGAGCGCGGCCTCGACGACGGAGCGCCCCGCGGCGATGTCGAGCCCGGCGAGCTCCGGGACGGAGCCGGCGGGTCGCCTGAGCCAGTCGGCCCGGTCGGCGGCACGCCCGAGCGCCGCTGCCGCCGACTCGGGGTAGGCGAAGGAGGCGACACCCGCGGCGTTGCGCAGCCCGGGTGGAATCCCCTCCTCGCTCATCACGACAGCGAGCACCGGCTTGCCCGTGTCGTTGGCGGCCGCTGCCGCAGCGATCGTCGCGGCGACCTCGGCAGCCCCCACCGTCGCGGCCGGCACGAACAGGACGACGAGCGCATCGAGCCCCGGGTCGGCCAGAAGCACGGGCAGCACGCCGGCGTAGGTCTCCCCCGTGGCGGAGCCGAGCATGTCCACCGGGTTCGCCAGGCTGGCCTCTGCCGGCAGGAGCTCCGCGAGCGTCGCGCGGGTCCCGGCCGAGAGCGGGGGCAGCTCGAGGCCGGCCGCCTCGCAGGCGTCGGCGCAGAGGATCCCGAGCCCGCCCGCGTTCGTCAGCACCCCCACGCGCCTCCCGCGGGGAGCGGAGCCGCTCGCGTACAGCGCCGCGACGTCGAGCAGCTCCTCGAGCGTCGTAGCCCGGATCACGCCGGCCTGGCGGAAGAGCGCGTTGACCGCGGTCTCGGAGCCCGCGAGCGCCGCCGTGTGCGAGCTCGCGGCCCGCGCGCCGGCCCGGGACGTCCCGCTCTTCATCGCGAGCAGCGGCTTGCGCCGCGCGACACGGCGCGCGACACGGGCGAACTTGCGCGGGTTGCCGAACGACTCGAGGTACAGAAGCACGATCCCGGTATCCGGATCGTCCTGCCAGTACTCGAGCAGGTCATTGGAGGAGACGTCGGCCTTGTTGCCGATCGAGAAGAATGCCGAGAAGCCGAGCCCGCGGGCGTCCGCCTTCTCGAGCAGGGCCAGCCCGAGGGCGCCGCTCTGCGAGGCGAAGCCGATCGGGCCGGGCGGGAACGACTCCCTGGCGAACGTCGCGTTCAGCCGGCAGCCGGTGGCGGCAAGCCCGAGGCAGTTGGGACCGACCAGGCGGGCGCCGTGCGCGCGGACGAGGGCGAGCAGGTTGCCCTGGCGCTCGCTCCCCTCGCCGCCGATCTCCGCGAAGCCGGCGGAGATCACGCAGAGGGCGCGTACCCCGTGCTCGAGCGCGTCCCGGGCGACCGCAAGCACCCGGTCTGCGGGCACGCAGACAACCGCGAGCTCGACCGTCTCGGGGATGTCGGCGAACGTTCGGAACGCCGCCGCTCCCGCCACCGCCTCGCCGGAGCGGTTGACCGGGTACGCGCGTCCGGCGAAGCCGCCGTCCACGATGTTCGCGAACAGCTTGCCCCCGATCGAGCCCGGCTTCGCGGAGGCTCCGACGACGGCGACGCTGGCCGGCGCGAAGAAGGGCCGGAGCGACGCGACCACCCCCACATGGTCGCGCGTGTCGACCTTCTCCCGGTAGGCGTCCGTGGGGACGATCGGGAAGCGAACCTCGATCGTCCCACCCTCGAGCGTGCGGCTGACGTCGAACCCGGCATCCCCGAAGACGCGCAGCATGCCGAGGTTCTCGGCCATCACCTCTGCGACGAAGCCTTCGACTCCGGCCGCCGCGGCGAGGGCGGCGAGCTGCTCGAGCAGCCGCGTGCCGATCCCCCGGCCCTGGAGCGCGTCCTCGACGACGAAGGCGGCCTCCGCAACCGCGGGGTCGCGAAGCCGGACCCAGCTCGCGAGCGCGACGACGCGCTCCGTGCCGTCCTCGACGAGCGTGCCCACGAGCGCCTCCCGATCGTGGCCGTCCGGGTCGAGGAACGGAGCAACGAGGCGATCCCCCACGGCGGGGTGGCCGTGGAAGCGGTAGTGAAGGCTCTGGTCGGAGAGCCCCCTGAACAGGTCGACGACGGCGTCGGCGTCGGCCGCGACGGGCCGGCGCAGGCGCAGCGTCGTGCCGTCCCGGAGGATCACGTCGCGGGCTCCGGCATGCGCTCCGGACACGGGCTCTAGGCGCCGCCGGGGGCGTGCGTGCCCCCGACGACGAGGACGGGCCGGTCAGACCGGTGCAGGACGGCGCTGGAGACGCTGCCGAGCAGGGCTCCGGCGGGACCGCCGCGGCCCCGGCTACCGACGACGACCAGGTCGACGGCGACCCGGCCGGCGCAGGCGACGATCTCGTCGGCCGCGTCGCCGCGCCGTAGCTCCACCGCGCACGGAACGCCAAGCGCCGCGGCGCGGCCGGCCATCTCGCCGAGGACATCGTCGCCACCGGGCGGGAGCGATCCGTTCGAGTCGGGCTGCGGGGCCCCCGGGTCGGCGGGCGCGAGCACGTGCAGCACGTGCAGCTCGGCCCCCTGGTCGCGGGCGAGCTCGAGCGCGGCTCCGAGCGCGTCGGCGGCGAGCGGCGAGCCGTCGGTGGCGACGAGGATTCGCCTCACGTCGCGGGCTGCTCCCCGTGCGGCGGCGGCTTCACGACCGCCACGGGGCACGGGGCGTGCTTCGCGCACTGCGTGCTGACGGAGCCGAGGAGAAGCCCCTTGAAGCCGCCGCGGCCGCGAGAGCCGACGACCAGGAGGTCAGCTCCGACCGCGGCGTCGAGCAGCGCCTTCGCGGGGGCTGACTCCACGGCCGCGCGTCGCACCTCGACGCCGTCTGCCGGGCCGGCGTCCGCGAGCGCTCGGTCGAGGACGTCGCGGGCGGCCCTCTCGAGCTCCCGGCGCACCTCGTCGAGGGGCGGGCCGGCCGGCAGGCCCACCACGAACGGCCCGGGAACCCCCTCGTACAGCGGCATCAGCCACGCGTGCACGGCGTCGAGGGTCGCGCGCCTCAGCCTCGCCTCCTCGAGCGCGAAGCGCAGCGCGGCCTGGCCTCCCGGGGAGCCGTCGACTCCGACGACGATCCTGCCCATCTGGCAGGAACACTAGCGCCGGCCGCTGCGGGCCGCCGCCGCCGCGAGATCACCCGGCCGGGGGATGCCGCGTACCCGTTCAGGCCACGATCTGGAATGGAGACGCTCTCCGACGAAAGGACTTACCCTGCGGCTCCGCGCGCCACGCCCGACCGATCGGGACGGCGATCCGAACGGCCGTTCCCACCGCCCGGGGGACGCCGACTCCTACCGGCGCCTCGCCGACCTCTTCCACGACCTGCTGTCGGAGCAGACGCTCGACGCGTTGCTCGACCGGGTAGCCGATGCGCTCGCCGAGCTCGTCCCTCACGACACGCTGACCGTCTACCGGGCCGATCCGGACGGGCGGATGCTGGTGCCGGTGCTGGCGCGCGACCGCTGGGCGCCCGAGATTCTCGGCAGCCCGTGCCGGTTCGGCGAGGGCATCACCGGCTGGGCGGTCGAGCACCGCGAGGCGGTCTGCATCGCACAGGTGCAGCTCGACCCACGGGCCGCCACGATCCCGGGCACCCCGCCGGACGAGCCGGAGGCGCTGATCTCGGTGCCCCTGATCGCCCGGGGCGCCGTGAAGGGCGCTCTGAACGTGTACAGGCTGGGCGAGGACGCGTCGTTCTCCGAGGACGAGCTCGAGCTGGCCGAGCGGTTCGCGGACGCCGCGGCGCTCGCGATCGACAACGCCGAGACGAGGGCGCGGCTCGAGCACCAGGCTCGCACCGACCCGCTGACGGGGCTCGAGAATCACCGCTCCTTCCACGAGCGCCTCCGCGCGGAGGTCGCGCGCGCGGGTCGCGACGGCACGCGGGTCGCGCTCGTGATGCTCGACATCGACGAGTTCAAGCGTCTGAACGACGTCCACGGCCACGGTGTGGGCGACGCGGCGCTGGCGCGGATCGGGGAGCTCCTGATCGCGACGGCGCGGGAGAACGACATCGTCTGCCGCGTTGGCGGCGAGGAGTTCGCCGTGATCATGGGAGGTCGCAGCACCGCGGACGCCGTCGTGCTCGCGCAGCGGATCGCGGAGAGGCTGACCGGGACGGCCTTCGAGCCGGCCGGCCGGCTGACGATGTCGATCGGCGTCGCGCAGGCGCCGGGGGACGCGCTCAACGCACCCGGGCTGGCGGCGTGCGCCGAGTCGGCGATGATGTCGGCGAAGGCGGCGGGCGGCGCCAGGGTGGTCGTGTTCGGCGAGCGGGACCCGGCGCGGCCGCAGTCCGCGGCGGAGGCCAGGCGCGATGCGCGCTCGATCGCGCACCTGAAGCTGCTCCAGAGCATCGTCGGGAAGCTGAACCGGCTGAACGACCGGGCCGAGCTCGGCGCGACGATCGTCGCCGAGCTGCGGGCGCTGCTCGACTACCACAACGGGAGGGTCTATCTCGCGGAGGGCGACCGCCTCGTGCCGATCGCGTTTTGCGGCGAGCTCGGCCTGGACAGGGCGGAGAGCGCCGACGTCCTCACCTGCCTCTTCGGGGAGGGCATCACCGGGCGGGCCGCGCAGACCGGCCGCTCGCTCCTGATCGGGAACGCGCTCGAGTGCGACTACGCGATCCAGGTGCCCGGCACGCCGGAGGTCGAGGAGTCGATCGTGGCGGTGCCGCTCCTGTACGGATCACGGGTGACGGGCGTGATCGTGATCTCGAAGCTCGGCCTCGACCAGTTCGACGAGGACGATGTCCGCCTGCTCGAGGTGCTCGCGGGCCACGCGTCCTCCGCGCTCGAGAACGCGCGCCTCTACGAGGAGGCGCGGCTCGAGGCCGCGCACGCACGAGAGAGCGCCGAGATCGCGCGCTCGCTGCTCGAGTTCAGCCGCGAGGTGGCCCTGGCCGAGGGCCTCGAGGACACGCTCGAGCGGGTGGCTGAGCTCTCGAGCCGGGTGATCGGCGCCTGCCGGACGTCGATCTGGCTCCAGACGGCTGCGGATCACGATCTCGTCCTGCGCGCCCACCACGGCTACACGGACGACGAGGCGACGGTGCTGACGGCGATCCGCTTCAGCGCCGAACGCGCCCTGACGCTGGCCGAGCACGACGCTCCGTACGTGGCGACCCGGGACGACGCGGCGCCGCAGGCCCTGCCCGGGTGGACGAGCGCCCGCTTCGCGGTCGCGCCGCTCCGGCTCGAGGCCGGCCGGCACGGCTGTCTCGTCGTGTCCGAGCCGGCCGACGAGGAGCGGCTCTCGCCGCGCCGGCTGCGGCTCCTGACCGGGCTCGCCGACCAGGCGAAGCTGGCACTGTCCCACGCGTCGAGCTTCGAGGCGCTCGAGCGCACGTTCCTCTCGACCGTCGAGGCGCTCGCGAACGCCCTCGAGGCCAGCGACGAGTACACATCCTCGCACGCCCGCGAGCTCACGGACATGGCGCTGCACGTGGGCGCCGCTCTCGGCCTCGAGGGCGCCGCCCTGAAGCGGCTCGAGCTCGGAGCTCTCTTCCACGACATCGGCAAGATCGGGATCCCCTCGGAGATCCTGACCAAGCCGGGCCCGCTGACTCCGGCCGAGCGGGCGCTCGTCGAGCAGCATCCCAGGCTCGGGGAGCGGATCGTCGCCCCGATCGAGCGGCTCGCCGCGGTGCGCCCGATCGTCCGCCACTGCCATGAGCGCTGGCTCGGCGGCGGCTACCCGGACGGGCTGTTCGGCGAGGAGATCCCGCTCGAGTCGCGGATCATCGCCGTCTGTGACGCCTACAGCGCCATGACGAGCGACCGGCCCTACCGCACCCGTCTGTCCCGCGAGGAAGCGCGCCGGCGCCTCAGGGAGGGGGCGGGGACGCAGTTCGATCCGCACGTGGTCGAGACGTTCCTGAAGCTGCTTCCCTGAGCACGCGCACCGGACGCAGACGCGGGCGCTTCAGTGGCTGCAGCCGAGGCGAGCGCCCAGCGTGTGCCAGCGCTCGAGACGGTCGGCGTCGAGCAGGGCGTGCAGGACGGCGTCCATACGGCGCCAGGCCCTGCAGCGGGCCTCCGGGGGACCGGGTGCCGGGTCGCCGGCCTCCTGGCCCTCATCATCCGCTCCGCCGCCGGGCGAGCCGTCCCCGTTGCCGCCGTCTCCCGCGCCGTCCCCGTTCCCGCCGGACTCCCCGTCCCCCGCCTCGTCCGCGTCCTCCCCCTCCCCGCCATCGCTCTCGTCGACCGGATCGCCTCCTCCTCCCGCGGGCGGGTCGACGGGGTCGGCGCCGCCGGCGCTGTCACCATCGCCGTCCCCACCCGACGGCGGAGGATCCCCGGGTTGGTCGGACGGGAGCTCGTCCGGCGGCTCGTCCGGCGGCTCGCTCTCGCTCGCTGGAGGCTCCTCGACAGCCGCCGGCGGTTCGCTCGCGTCCTCCGTGTGCTGCAGCTCGTCGGGGGGAGGAGCGGCAGCTTCTTTCGCCGGCGGCGCGGGAGCCGGGAGTCCGGACGCGTGACCGGGCGGCCGGGAAGCGGCGGGGGCCCCCGAGGTGGGTTCCTCGGCGGGCTGCTGCGCTGCCGCGGGTGGGGGTTCCGCGTGAGCCTCGTCGGAGGCGGACGCACTCGCGTCCTCCGTGGGATTGCTGCCGGGCAACACGATGGCGGGCGCCGCGACTGACGCGGGCGCCACGACCAGCGGCGCGGAAGCCTCCCGTGGGGCCGCCGGGCCGCCGGCGGCCTGCTCGACGCCGTACCCGACCGACCCCGCCCCGGCCACGACCGCCGCCGCAACGGCGAGCTTGCCCGCGATCGGCAGTGCCAGGACCTTCGCGGTCAGGGAGGCCGCGACGCCGCCCGCCGACAGCGCGGAGCCGCCGGACGCGCCAACACCGGCCACGCCGCCGGCACCGAAGCCGGGAGCCGCGCCTGCCACGCTCTCGCGCAGGCCCACCGGGAGCACGAGCGCCGCCGCGAGCGCCCGCACGGTGCCGGAGCGCTCGCCGAGCTGGCGGCGGGCGCGGAAGATCAGCGACTCGACCGCGGCCGTCGAGACCCCGAGTGCCGCGGCGACCTGCGCGTAGCCGAGCCCGCACACCTCGTGCAGAACGAGGGCGTCCCGCTGGCGCGCTGGCAGATCGCGCAGGGCCGCGCAGAGGGCGGCGAGCGCTGCGTTGCGCTCCGCGACGACGTCGGCGCCGGGAGCGACGGGCTCGCGCTCGAGCGGGCTCTCCGGCCTGCGCGCCCGCCGGCGCAGACGATCGAGGCACTCGTTCCGGGCGATCGAGTAGAGCCACGCCTCGGGGCGCTCCGGCAGCGTGCCCGCACCGATCGCCTCGAAGGCCGAGAGGAACGCCTGCTGGGTCGCGTCCTCGGCCTCGTGGGCGTCCCGGAGCAGCACGGCGCAGAGCGCGTAGACCGTCCGGGCGTGCCCGTCGAACAGCCCGGCGAGGACGGTGCCCGGATCGGACGCCCGCGCGGCAGGGCTGGAGACTTCGGACGCGGCGGTAGCCATGTCGGTGACAGCCCCGTCCCGTTCGGCAGCACGGGACTGGACCAGCATTCAACCGGGCGCCGGCGCGCCGCGGATCCCCCCGGGGAGGGAGCATCCGCGGGCCACCCCTCCCTCACACGGGTGATTTCCGTTCGCCAAGCGCAAGTTCCACCCGCCGGGTTCGTCCACCCCGCGTGACCGAGATGGCCGACCTCGACCCGGCAGCGGCGCTCCCCCCGCGGGCCACGCTCTGCCCGGGCGTGCTCGAGGAGCTGCCCGAGGCGATCCTGGTCGTGGACGGCGACGAGCGGGTGATCCACGCGAACGGGCGTGTCCGCGACCCGTACGGCGTCGAGCCGTCGGAGATCGTCGGCCGCCCGCTCGCGGAGCTTCTGACCCTGCCGGGCTTCCTGCTACGGGTCGGGGAACGCCACCGCTTCCTGGAGGCCGTGCTGGCTGCGCTCGACGCTCCCGCCGAGCGCCACGAGCATCTGTTTCGCTGCGCAGACGGATGCACGTATCTCCAGCGGCTCGTTCCCGTTGCCCCCCCGGGGAGCGGCCGTCTCGTGATCACGGCCAACGTGACCCGCCTGAAGGCACGCAACCGCAGGCTCGAGGCCGGAGCTGCGGACGCCCTCTCGCCCCCGCGGCGCCCGGCGCTGCGCCTGATCCGGGGCGGGCGCAGCGACTGAGTGCGGGGGTGGCCCAAGATGCCCCCGCGGGGTGAGGCCGGGCGCCACCGCGCGGGCCACACTGCGAAGGCGAGACTTGCATGGGGACTTCCACCTTCGTCGGAGTGCCGCCCGGCGCCCCCTATGGGACGCGCCGGCTCCTTGCGCACCTGGCGGCGCTCGAGCGGCTGCTCGCCGAGGAGGAGCCCGAGCCCGCCTCCGACCGCCTCGAGGATCGCGTCGGCCCGGATCTCGCGCGCCTGCTCGTTGCGGCGCTCACCGCCGAGCCCCGAGTCCGCCGGGACGTCGCGTAGCCCACGACCGATCGGGCTCCACCGGGTCGAGGCGCATTGACCCCGCGTGGGGCCGGCCGGTAGCCTCGAAGGGAATGGGAACGCCTGGCCGCTTCGCGGTGGAAGTCCAACGGCTGCGTGAGGCCGTGCTGGCGCCCGGCGACCCGGCCGCGGAGTTGCGCGCGGCGGCGGCTACCCGGGCGGGCGAGCTCGCGCTGGGCGAGGCGCGCACGCCGGTCCCCGAGGGGCTCGCCGCCTACGTGGACAAGGTCGCGCTCCACGCCTACAAGGTCGTCGACCGCGACGTCGAGGAGCTGAAGGAGGCCGGCTACTCGGAGGACGAGATCTTCGAGGTGACGGTCGCCGCTGCGGTCGGCTCGGCGCTCGAGCGACTCGACGCCGGGCTGCGGGCCCTGCGGGCGGAGACGAGCTGAGTGCGCCTTCGCGTCGTCGAGAGCGGACATCGCCCGAACGCGGCCGCGGCGCTCGAGAAGCTCCGGGAGGCGCTCGGCACCGAGGAGCCGCCGGATGTGGTGCGGGTGCTGCTCTACCGCCCGGAGCTGTTCGGGAAGCCGTGCGCCGACTGGCTCCAGGCCGCCACCCGCGGCCCGTCCGCGTGGAGCGTCGGCGAGCGCGAGCTGATGGCGACGTACACGTCGAAGCTCAACCAGTGCCCCTGGTGACTGGGCCAGCATGGCGCGACCGCGTCGCGGGCGCTCGGAGATGCGAAGCTCGTCCAGGCCGTTCTCGACGACTACCGCAGCGCGCCGATTCCCGAGCCGCTGCGGGCGGCGCTCGGGCTGATCGAGCGGGTCGTCACCGAGCCGGCCGCCGTCGGCCCCGCCGACGTCGAGCGCGTGCGGGCAGCCGGCGTCGACGACGAGGCGATCGAGGATGCGCTCCATGTCGCCGCCCTGTTCGTGATCTTCAACAAGCTCGCGGACGCGCTCGGCTGGACGATGCTCGAGCAGCGGGTTTTCGATCGGCGCGCCGAGCTCGCGCTCGAGCGCGGCTACGCCGTTCCGGACGAGCTGCTCG
>CAYJLE010000025.1:47307-49846 GCA_964370985.1 uncultured Gaiellales bacterium
CAGCAATGCTGCGGCAAAGCCGCAGCGAGAATGCGTGCCCTCCCCGATGGCGCGGGTACCGGCGCCGGCGAGACTCGTGCGGCCAGTCCCCGACGGAAGGGAGCCGAGATGGAGCCGCACGCCTACTGGCTCGACCACTGCGAGGGCTTCCGCGTCGACGCGGCCGGCGGACGGGTCGGACTGGTCGAGGAGGTCGTCTCGACGAGCGAGGCGGGGCATGCCGACGCGATCGTCGTCCGGGCCGGTCTGCTGGGCCGGCGCCTCCTGCTCGTCCCCGCGGAGGACGTCGGCGAGGTCCTGCCGAGGCGTGAGCGGATCGTGCTGCGCTCCGGCTGGCAGCCGAGCGGACGGGACTTCCTCACCGATCTCCTCCACCGTCTGCGGGCCCCCGCCGCCGCCTGAGCACCGGGGCTCGGGTATGCCCACCGAGGGACAAGACGAGGCGGAGGCGATTCGCGCCGCCGCGCGCGGGCAGGCCAGGCGGGTGCGCCGGCTCAAGCTCCACGCCGCTACGTGGGGCCTCGGGACGATCCTGCTCACGACGCTCTGGGCGCTCCACGAGTCGCGGGCCAACGGCTCGTTCCGGCACTTCGGCAACCAGGGCAACCCCGGCGACTGGAACCCGACCCTCGTGGCGCTGGGCGTCGGCGTCTGGGGGCTGATCGTGGGGCTGATGGCGCTGCGGGCTCACTTCGAGCGGCCCGCGACCGGGACGGAGGTCGAGCGCGAGGTGGAACGCCTGAGGGCGTCGGGCGGCGCGCCTGCGGACGCCGAGCTGGGGAGCTTCGCGGTCGCGCGGCTCGGACGGCTCGGTCGGTCGAGGTTCCACGTCGCCGCCTGGGCGCTCGGCATGCTCGTAGTGACCCCACTCTGGGCGCTGATCGAATGGCAGGACAACGGCGGCTTCGAGCGGTGGAGCGACCAGGGCAACCGGGGCGACTGGGAGCCGTGGATCCTCCCGGTCGGGGGTATCTGGGCGCTCGTCGTCGCGCTCTTCGCGCTGAAGGTGCACTTCGATCGGCCGCCGGCGGAGCCGAAGCCGGGCGGCGAGACCGGGCGCCGCCGGCTCCACGTCTGAGCCGGGTCGATCGACGCGGTCTCAGCCGAGCGGGTCGCCTACCCGCAGACGGGCGAAGCGGGGGAAGCCGTGATCATGGGAGGCGAGCGCGGGCCCGTGCTCGATCAGGCATCAGAGGCAGCGGCTCACTCGGCTCCGGCATGAACCGCGCCTCACTTCGGAACCACGAGCGCGCCCCGCAGCCTCAGATAGTTACCAGCAGCGTCAGCAACAAGGAGGTCGTACCTAGCCTTGCCGGCCCGGACGCGACGACCGATCGCGAGCGGCAGAGTCCGCACGCCCGAACCGATCTCGATCCTGGCTGAGGCAAGAGTGCGGCCATTCCGTCTGAGGGCAAACATGACCGTAACCGGCTCTCCGACCGACAGCCGGGCCCGTGCTGTACGGCGGCTACCGCCATCCGGCGCGCGTTTACGTTCACGGAGCCTCCGACAGTCCCAGCTGATCGTGCTCGGCGCGGAGCCGCCCGTAGAGCCGCTCGGCGTAGTAGTCGAGCACCGTGCGCTGGAACTCCGGCTCGTCGAGGATGCGCTTGAAGATGTCCGCGTTCTGATCCATCCGCTTGACGACGGTCTCGATGAAGGCGCGGTCGAAGACGAGGCGGAAGTTCTCGAACGTGTTCGTGCGGGCGCGGGCGGCGAGGCTCTCGTCGGCTGCCCAGGTCTCCTCGAACTGGTCGAAGAGGAGCTGGTCGGCCTCGCCCAGTTCGAGGCCGAAGCGCTCGTTGATCACCTCGACGATCCGGGAGAGGCGCGCCTGCTCGGGGTCGTGCTCCTTCCCCCGGCCGGAGAAGATGGCGACGACCTCGCCGCCGCCCTCCTCGAGCGCGCCGGAGCCCTCGAACGTGCTGGCGATCCGAAGGTGCGTGAGCTCCACCTCGCTGCCGAGATCGAGACGCTCGGCTGCCTGGCCGGGCAGGTAGGCGAGCAGCGCCCGACCGTAGAGGTAGTCGCGCTCGAGCTCGCGGTCGACGTAGGACACGATCTGCGAGACGAACGCGTACATGCTCGCGAACCGCGCGAGCACGTCCCGGAAGGCGTCCTGCGCCTCCTCGTCGAGCTCGCAGAACCGGGCCCGCGCCGGGTCGAGCGCCGCGTAGACGGCTTCGTGCCCGCTCGTCTCGGTGACCGCGAGCAGCGCCTTCACGCCGGCTTCGACCTCCTCCTCGCGCAGGACGCCGAAGTCCCACAGCGCCCGGTGGGTGTCGTAGAGCAGGTTCGGGTCGGTCGGCACGGCCTCGGTGCGCTCGAAGTACGGGCGGAAGGCGTCCTGGATCTGCTCGACCTCGTTGCGGAAGTCGAGCACGAACGTGTCCGTCTTCTGCGGGTGGATCCGGTTGAGCCGGCTGAGCGTCTGCACGGCGTTCAGGTCGGTCAGGACCTTGTCCACGTACATCGTGTGCAGGAGCGGCTGGTCGAAGCCGGTCTGGAACTTCTCGGCGACGACGAGCACCTGGTAGTC
>CAYJLE010000026.1:0-2910 GCA_964370985.1 uncultured Gaiellales bacterium
CCCCCCCCCCCCACGGACCGCTCAGAGCGGGGGCAACGATCGAGCCTCGCGGTGCCGCTACGGCGTCTCGACGGGGCGGGTCGCCGCGACCGCGTCGAGCTGGTTGGCGTGGTAGAGCACGGCCGCCTCGGCGGTGCGCGCTCCCCGGAGGTCGTGGTGGACGGCGACGGCGTGCAGGAGCTCCGCGCGCGTCTCCACGTCGAGCGCGGCGCTGCGCTCGTCGATCAGGCGCAGCCCCAGGTGGACGTGCCCGAGCAGCGCTCCCTCGCGGGTGGGCAGGGACAGCGGGCCACGGTCGAGCTCGCGGACGCGGCCGACGTCGTGGAGGAGGGCGGCGGCGAGGAGGAGGTCGGAGCGTAGCCGCGGGTGGACGCTCGCGGTCTCGCGGCAGAGCGTCGTCACGTTGACGGTGTGCTCGAGCAGTCCCCCGGCGTAGCTGTGGTGGCCATCGGAGGTGGCGGGCAGACGGCGCAGGCGCTCGCGCACCTCCGCGTCGTCGAGGACGCGGCCGAGGACGGCCCGCAGCCCCGCGTGGTGGATCTCGGCCGTGAGGAACTCGAGGAAGCCGTCGAGCTCGTCGAGGTCGCGGCGGGAGGCGGGCAGGAGCGTGGCGGCGTCGACGCCGGCACGCTCGAGCGCCCGCACCTCGAGCTGGAGGCGGTCCCGGAACCTCTCGACGCGGCCGAGCACGCGGACGGCGTCGCCCTCCTCGAAGCGCCGGTCGATCAGCTCGACGTCGTCCCACACCCGGGCCTCGAGCCGGCCGGTCGGGTCGACGAGCTCGAGCGCGAGGTACGGGGCGCCCGACCGCGTGCGCAGGCGCTGCTTGCGGGCCACCGCGAAAACCCCCTCCGCGGTGCGGTCTGCGGCCAGCTCGGCAATCGGGGTCGAGGCGCTCACGACCGGAGTCTAGGCCGGCGAGAGGATGGTAAGCTCGCCGGCGTGGGTCTCGCCGAGCCGTTTCGCGCCCTGCGCTACGACCCCGAGGTCGCGGGCCCGCTCGACCGCCTGATCGCTCCGCCCTGGGACGTGATCTCGAAGGAGGACGGCGACCGTCTGGCGGCCTCGAGCCCGTACAACGTGATCCGGCTGATCCGCCCGCGCGAGCCTGCCGAGGCGGGCCTGCGCCTGGCCGAGTGGACGGCCGCGGGCGTGCTGCGGCGCGAGGTGCGGCCCGCGGTCTGGCGCCTCGAGGAGGAGTTCGTCGGGCCCGACGGGGTCTCCCGTACGCGGGCCGGGCTCGTCGCGAGGGTGCGGCTCGAGCCGTACGAGGCGGGCGTCGTGCTCCCGCACGAGCGGATCTTCCCGGCGCAGTCCGAGCGCCGCCTCAAGCTCCTGCGCGCGACGCGAACGAAGCTCTCGCCCGTCCTCGCGTTGCACGATGGCCCTGCACCCACCGCCGTTGCGGGCCCGCCGGAGCTCGAGGCCTCCCTCGGCGGCTCGATTGCCCGCCTCTGGCGGGTGGACGACCCCGACGAGATCGAAGCGGCCGTGGCGGCGGTGAAGGCTCCGCTCGTGATCGCCGACGGCCATCACCGCTACGACGCGGCGCTGCGCTTCCATCTGGAGGACGGAAGCGCCGGGACATCCCATGTGCTCACGGTCCTCGTCAGCGCGCAGGACGAGGGGCTGACGATCTTCCCGACCCATCGCCTCGTCGAGGGGGAGCCGCCGCTTCTGAACGGCGACCTGCGGCTGACGAGCGTGCCAGGCGGGGCCCGGGAAGGGCTTGCGCGCCTCGACGCGCTCGGCCGCGACCACCCGGCGTTCGTGGTCGTCTCGCCCGGCGAGGTGGTGCTCGCGGAGGCGCCGGAGGCCGGCGACCCGCTCGAGCGCCTCGACGTCGCCGCCGTCGATCGACTGGCGCTCGAGCACGTCGCGTTCACCCCGTCGGTCGCGGATGCGGAGGCTGCGGTCGCGAGCGGCCGCGCGGGAGCGGCCCTGCTCGTACGCGCGCCCACCGTGGCGGAAGTGCAGGAGATCGCCCGCAGCGGCCGCACGATGCCGCAGAAGTCGACGTACTTCTACCCGAAGCTGGCGAGCGGTCTGCTCTTCTCGCCGTTCGACGAGTGAGCGGTGACCCCGCCGTCCCGGCCGGCGCCGGGGGCCCATGGCTGACCCTCTGCCGGGAGGTCGCCGGCGACATCCACCACGCGCTCGCCGAGCTCTCGACGCGCGCCGAGCGCGAGCAGCCCGCCGGTCGCGGCCAGGGCGGCGACGACACGGTCGCGATCGACATCGCGGCCGAGCGTGCCATGGAGAGGCGCCTCGAGGCGCTTCACGCAACCGGCGTCGACCTCGTGCTCGTGTCCGAGGAGCTCGGCGAGCGCGTCTTCGGGGAGAGCCCCGCGTGGCGGGTCGTCGTCGACCCGATCGACGGGAGCGTCAACGCGAAACGGCTGATCCCGTTCTTCGCGCTGTCCGTCGCCGTCGCGACCGGCCCGGCGATGGGCGACGTCGTCTTCGGCTACGTCCACGACTTCGGCTCCGGCGAGGAGTGGGTCGCGGAGCGCGGCAAGGGGGCGTGGCTCGACGGGCTGCCGCTCGACTGCCCGGGCCCGAAGGACGAGATCGAGCTGCTCTCACTCGAGGCGACGCTGACCGAGTACGTTGCCGCGCGGGTCGGGGCGTTCCTCGACCTGGCCCCGCGGCTTCGGATCATGGGGTCACTCGCGCTGTCCCTCTGCCAGCTCGCCGCCGGGCGCGTGGACGCGGTCGTCTCGCTGCGGCCGATCCGCGCGGTCGACATCGCGGCCGCGCAGCTGCTCGTCCGCGAGCGCGGCCTCTCGATCGAGCTCCCCGAGGCCGGCGCGTTCGACGAGGCACCCCTCGACGTGGCCGCCCGCTCGCGCGTCGTGGGGGGGGGGGCGGCCCCGGCCCCGGGGGGCGGCGGCGGGGGGCGGGGACGGC
>CAYJLE010000026.1:2920-49525 GCA_964370985.1 uncultured Gaiellales bacterium
TGCGACGCGGCCCCCCTCGCGGTGGCCGCCCGCGCGGGGGTGGGCGCGGGGCTACCCCCGGGCGACTGCGCGCGACTGACGGAGGCGCTCCTACTCTGAGGCGAACGCCTGGAAGAAGATCGGGAACGTCATCACGAACCCGATCACGAGCAGGACCACCATCACGACGAGGACGGGCCTGGCCGGAGGGTTCCGGTGGCGGAGCGCCGCGGTCAGGATCCCCCACGAGCCGAAGAAGACGGCCCCGGCGAGGATCGTCTTTCCCGCAAGCGGGCCGACGCGATCGTACATCTGGAGGAAGTCGTGCATCCCCTCGGACGCCTCGCTCAATGTCGTCAGGAGGCCCAGGACGAACGCCCCGAGCCCGGCCGCCAGGAGGACGGCCGCCGCGGGACCGAACGGTCGCTCGCCAGTGAGCTCCGGGGAAGCGCTGGTTGTCGTCTCGACTGCCACGCGACCTCCTTTCAGTGGACGGGAGCGGCCTTCGTGATCAGCGCGCCGAAGAGGCCGGCGATCGCCGCGACCGCGAAGGCTGCGATGAAGAGAACCATGGTGAGGGTGCGGAGCTTGCGGTTCTTGACGAGGTCGCTGCCGTAGTAGAGGACGAGCAGCGCCGCCGCGGTGGCGAGCATGGGCGAGATCCAGGCGATGTGCTCCTTCCACTCCATCCCGAACTTGTGCCAGTCCTCGGTGTTCGCCGAGGAGAGCAGGAAGTCCCTCGGTGAGCACTCGCTCCCGGGGGTCTGCTGCCCCACGCACCCGGCGCCCTCGTCGCCCGCCAGCTTCTCGCGATACCACGGATAGACGATCCACGTACCCGTCAGTACCGTCGCCCAGGCGAGGATCGCCATCGAGGTGATCCCGATCTTCAGGCGGAAGAGGCGTTCGCGGATGCCCGCGGAGGTCACCAGCTCCCCGCGGAGGCTCCAGAGGCCCGCGAGCCCGCCGGCGAAGGCGAGCAGGAACGCGGACCCGATGATCATTCCATGAATGAGCGTCCACGTCTCGCGGTCGGTCAGACTCATACCGCACCCCCTTCGAAGTCGTAGCCAGTCGGTTCGGGGACGTCTCTGCGCCATAACGGTACTGCGCCGCCGGGCGCGTGCCTTCGGGGGACTCCCGCAACCTGGGTGCGGGTTATTACTGCCATGATGGCCGCCGGGCCGCGCACGACCGTCGGCGCGGGCCCCCGCGGGCCTTCGGTAGCCTGGGGGCGTGGCTGTCGCGCGTGAGGACGTCCTGAAGGCGCTCGAGCGGGTGATCGATCCGGAGCTGCGTCGCTCCGTCGTCGAGCTCGAGATGGTGCGCGACATCCGGATCGACGGGCACGACGTCGGCGTGACGATCGCGCTCACGGTCCCGGGCTGCCCGCTGCGGTCGAGCTTCCAGGAGCAGGTCGAACGGGAGGTAGGGACGCTGCCGGGAGTCGAGCGCGTGTCGCTCGCGTTCGACGTGATGAGCGCCGAGGAGAAGGCCGCGCTCACGGCCCGGCTGCGCGGCGGCGTGACCGAGCGCGCGAAGGGCCTCTCGGTCGACGCCCGGACGCGGGTGGTGGCCGTCGCGAGCGGCAAGGGCGGCGTCGGCAAGTCGTCCCTGACCGTGAACCTCGCCGCAGCGCTGTCGGCGCTCGGCCAGCGGGTCGGCGTGCTCGACGCGGACGTCTACGGCTACTCGATCCCGGGCATGCTCGGCATCGACCAGCGCCCGGTGGCCGTGGACGACATGATCGTGCCGCCGGTGCGCGGCGACCTCAAGGTGATGTCGATCGGGTTCTTCCTCGAGGACAACGCCCCGGTCATGTGGAGGGGCCCCATGCTCCACCGGGCGCTCGAGCAGTTCCTCTCCGACGTCCACTGGGGCGAGCTCGACTGGCTCGTCGTCGACATGCCGCCCGGCACCGGGGACGTGTCGATCTCGCTCGGCCAGCTCCTGCCCAGGGCGGAGGTGATCGTCGTCACGACCCCGCAGCGCGCCGCGCAGGAGGTGGCCGTCCGGGCCGCGGAGATGGCTCGGAAGACGAACATGCGGCTCCTCGGCGTGATCGAGAACATGTCCTACCTCGTCGGTACGGGCGAGGCGATCTTCGGCTCCGGCGGAGGCGACCAGCTCGCGGCCGCGATCGGCGCGCCCCTGCTCGGCCGGGTGCCGCTCGACCCCGAGCTGCGGGAGGCCGCCGACGCCGGCGACCCCGTCGTGCTGTCCCGGCCCGACGCGGAGGCGTCGAGAGCGATCCGGGCCATCGCGGAGGCGCTGCTCGCGATCCCGCGCGAGCTCGGCGTCGGAATCACGAGGACGCTGCCGCTCGTCTCGGCCTAGCGGCCGCTATCGCTTGCGGAGCTCGGCGAGGACGACCGGGTCGATCCGCTCGAGCCCCCGCACGCGCTCCTCGAGGTTCTCGACGCCAGCCCAGCGCTCGAAGTCGTGCCCCAGGTCGTGCCCCGCGTAGCCGAGCCGGTCGAGCCGGCCGCGGATCTCGGCGGCGAGCACGCTGTCGACGTCGAGCCACCGCTCCTCCGGCGTCCGCTCGAAGTAGAGCCGGTGCAGCGTGTACAGGCGCCCGAGCTCCGCCAGCGGGTGCTCGTGGTCGTCGACCCGGAGATCGACGGCGATGCCGCACCCGCCGTAGCCGCCTTCGCGCTCGGCCACGAGCAGGGCGGCTGACTGCTGGCCGCGACGGTCGCCGCCGGCCGCCTGCCCCGCCGCGAGCGCGGCGAGGAGCCGATCGGCGAGCGGGAGCTCGTCGCGGAGCTCGAACGTGCGCGCGAGCGCGGCCACGGTCGCCGCGGAGACGAGGATGTTCCCCTGGGCGGCGTACCCGGGGCCGGTGCGCCCGCCGGCCCACTCGAGGCAGCCGGAGCCCGTGAACGACGCGACGCGGCCCAGGGCGTCGACCACCCCGAGCTGGCGCTGGTCGCGGCCCTCGTCGGGGCCGGTGAGGCGTGCGGCGACGGCGCCGGCGTCGAGCCCCTGGCGAAGCAGCTCGAGCCCGTCCGGCCCGTACGAGACCTTCGCCCACGCCTGCGTTGCGATCGCTCCGACGCCGGGCTCGGCCCACGCGACGACGGATCCCACCGCGAGGAACTTCGATGCCACCGCAACCCCCCACTGGCCCCGCGCGAGGTCGCAGGCGACGATCGAGAACGTCGACGGGCTCACAGCTCCACGACCTGGCCGGGCGCCAGATCGAGCACCTCGACCCCGGGCGCCAGCTCCCGCAGCGCCTCGCGCGTGCCGGTCAGGGCCGGGAACGTGCCGAAGTGGCAGGGAACGCAGCGTGCCACGCCCAGCAGCTCGAGCGCGGCTGCGGCCTCGCGAGGCCCCATCGTGTAGCGGTCGCCGATCGGCAGGATCGCGAGCTCCGGGCGGTAGAGGCGGGCGATCAGGGCCATGTCGCCGAACACGCAGGTGTCGCCCGCGATGTAGAGGCGGGTGCCGCCTCCGAGCTCGATCACGAAGCCGCACGGCTCGCCCGCGTACTCGCCGTCCGCGGTCGAGCTCGAGTGGAACGCATGCGTCAGCGTGAGCCGGACGTCGCCGACGTCGGCGGTGCCGCCCTTGTTGAAGCCACCGCTCGCGGCGTCCGGAAAGCCCTGCCGTTCGAGCCAGCGGGCCAGCTCGACCATCGCCACGAGGCGGGGGCGGAAGCGCTGGCCGAGCGCGACCGCCTCCCCGACGTGATCGGCGTGCGCGTGGGTGAGCGCGACCGCGTCGACCCGCTCGGGCTGGCGCTCCGTCTCCGGACACAAGGGGTTGCCGAGCCACGGGTCGATGTAGAGGCGCAGCCCGCCCGGGCTGTCGAGCCGAAAGGCGCTGTGTCCCAGCCACATCAGCGATCCGCTCACGACTCCCCCTTTCCGGGCGCATCGCTAAGGTTCCGGGCCGTCTCGCCGATCTAGATGCCCGCGGGCTCCGCGTGCGCCCTGCGGCGACCATGTCCAGGACTCGAACCATAGCCAGGGTCGAGCGACTCGTGATCCTCGCGATCGTGGTGGTCTTCGGCGGGATCGTGGTCGCCCAGGTTCAGGCCCAGCGAGGGCGGACTGCGAGCACGGTCGCGCGGGCGAGCACGACCGCGGTCGCGACGACGCTCGAGGCCTATCACGCCGACCACGGGACGTACGTCGGCGCGACGCCGGTCGCGCTCGCGACCGACTACCGGCTCGACGTCGACGGCACCCTCCGCCTCGAGCGGGTGGAAGCCGCGAGCTACTGTGCCGAGGTCACGTACCTCGGCCGGACCTGGAGCCAGGACGGCCCGGCAGCCCGGGCGGAGGAAGCTCCCTGCTGATGAGGCCCGGTCAGAACGGGAACGTCAGCTCCGCCACCGCGCGCGTGACGACGTCGATCAGGGGGTCGACGCCGAAGAACGTGCCGACGGCGATCACGAGCGAGGCGACGATCGCGACATCGACCGCGGTGTCCCTCGGCGGCGAGCCGCCCGCGACAGCGGCTGCGAGCGCCGGGCGCGCGTAGATCGCGCGAACGACCCCGAGGTAGTAGGCGACCGAGACGGCCGTGAAGACGGCGCCGATGATCATGAGCCAGGTCCAGCCGCGCTCGTAGAGGGCCGAGAACGCGTAGAACTTGCCGAGGAACAGGCCGGTCGGCGGCAATCCGATGAAGCCGAGCATGAACGTCGTCATCGCCGCGCCGTGCACCGGCCGTTCCCAGCCGAGGCCGGTCATCCCGTCGATCGTGACCGCCCGGCCGAGCTCGCGCTCGCGGGCGGCGACGACCGCGAACGACCCGACCGAGAGCGCCGCGTACGGGATCAGGTAGTAGAGGAGCGCGCGACCGCCGAGCGCGTTGCCGGCGGCGACGGGCATCAGCAGAAAGCCGGCGTGGGAGACGCTCGAGTAGGCGAGCAGGCGCTTGAGGTCGCGCTGGACGAGCGCCCCGAGGTTCCCGACCGCGAGCGACGCGACGGCCAGCACGGCCAGCGTGATCGTCCAGAGCTCCGCCTCCCCGGGGAACGCCTCCGTGAGGAGGCGCAGCGCGACGACCAGCGCGGCAGCCTTCGTTGCCGCCGCCATGAAGCCGGTCACCGGGGTCGGCGCGCCCTGGTAGACGTCGGGCGTCCACATGTGGAACGGCGCCGCCGAGACCTTGAAGGCGAGGCCGACGAGCAGCATCGCGAGCCCGGTGACGAGAAGCAGCCGGTCGCTCCCCGGGCCGGCGAGCCCGATCTCCGCGAACCGCAGCTTTCCGCTGGCCCCGTACACGAGCGCGCTGCCGAACAGCAGCACCGCAGACCCGAAGCCGCCCACGATCAGGTACTTGAGCGAGGCCTCGAGCGAGCGCGTGCGCTCCGGCGTGATCGCGCAGAGGATGTAGAGGGAGATCGAGAACCACTCGAGCCCGAGGAACAGCACGATCAGGTCGCCGGCGGCGACGAAGAGCGCCATCCCGGCGGTCGCCGACAAGAGCAGCGCGTAGGCGTCGCCCCTGCGCTCTTCCGCGTCCGGCTCCCGGACGAGCAGGAGCGCGGCGAGCAGGCCGGCGCAGACGACCACGATCTGCGCGATGTCGGCGAGACGGTCGCGGTGCAGGGCGTCCGCGATCATGCCCGAGCCGGTCTCGTCGACGACCGAGAGCGTGATCGCCGCCGCAAGCGCGCCGAGCAGCGCCAGGGAGGCGATCGCGAAGCCGACCGCGTTGCGGGCCGGGCTGCGCAGGAACACGGAGGAGAGCAGCGCGGCGACGATTCCGCCGAGGAGCGCGAGGTAGGGCGAGAGCCCGGCCCAGTCGATGGCGGGCGTGTCGATGCTCATGGCGCCTCGAAGCGGCTCGTGACCGTCGCCGTCGGGGTGCCCCCGAAGCTGTGGTCGGTGACGCTCGCAGGCCAGAGGCTGAGGAAGACGAGCACCGCGACGAGCGGGACGATGAGGCCGACCTCGGCCGGCCGGAGGTCGAGCTGGCGGTCATGCACCGCCGGGCCCTGCTCCTCGTGGAGGGCGGCGGAGATCACACGGAGCATGTACATCGCGGCCAGGACGATCGCGATCGCCCCGACGACGGCCCAGCCCCAGCCGACCGTGAACACGCCGTTGAGGACGAGGAACTCGGCCGCGAACGCGCTCGAGCCGGGGACGGCGAGGGCGATCACACCGGTCGTGATCAGCAGTGTTGCGAGGATCGGCCGACCCCGGGCCATGCCGCCGAGGCGGGCGAGCTGGCCCGTGAGCGTGCGCCGCTCGATGCAGCCTGCGATCAGGAACAGCGCCGCCGAGACGAGGCCGTGGTTGACCATCAGGAGCAGCGCGCCGTTCAGGCCGGAGTCGTTGACGGCGAACAGGCCGATCACGATCAGGCACATCTGCGCGAGGCTCGAGTAGGCGACGACGCCGCGGAAGTCCGGTTGGCGGAACGCGAGCAGGGAGCCGTAGACGAGCCCGATCGAGGCGAGCGCGAGGATTGCGACCCGCATGTCCTCGACCGGCTCGGGGAAGACCGGGATCGCGATCCGCAGGAGACCGTAGGCGGCCGTCTTCGAGATGACGCCGGAGAGCACCCCCGACACCTCGGGAGGTGCCTCCCGGTAGGCGTCCGGAAGCCAGCCGTGGAGCGGCCAGACCGGCGCCTTGATCCCGAACGCGACCGCGAAGCCGAGGAACATGACGAGGCTGCCGCTCGTTCCGATCCGGGTCAGGTCGAACGTCCCCTCCGTGAGCCCGAGCGCGACGATCGCGACCAGCATCAGGAGGGAGCCCGCGATCGTGTAGATCACGAACCGGATCGTTGCGAGCGACCGTCCGGCTCCGCCCCACACGCCCATCAGCACGTAGAGCGGGATCAGCATCGCCTCGTAGAACACGTAGAAGAGCAGGAGGTCCTGGGCGACGAACACCCCGACCGTGGCGCCGGTCAGGAACAGCATCAGGCCGAAGTAGGCCCGCGCCCGCTCGCGACCGACCCACAGCCCGTACGCGATCGCGACGGTCATCACCCCGACGGTCAGCCCGACCAGCCACAGCGACCAGTCGTAGAGGCCGACCTTGTAGGAGATGCCGAGATCTCCCGACCACACGGCGCTGGTCGAGTGCTGGAGGCCGGGGTTGCCGTAGTCGAAGCCGGCTGTTCCACCCACCCAGATCGCGAGCTCGGCGAGCGCGAGCAGGAGCGCGAAGCCGCCCGCCTGGCGTGGCGTCCGCCAGGGGAGCGACCAGACGAGGATCGCGCCGGCCATGGGGAGGAAGACGAGGAAGGTCGACAGCATCAGCGCACCGAGACGAAGACGAGGATGAGGGTCGCGAGCCCGACCGCGATGACGAGCGCGTACACGCGCAGGAGCCCGGACTGGATCGCCGCGACCCGGCTTGCCAGCCCGCGGATCCCGCCCGCGGTCGCGCGGGCGGAGCCGGCGACGATCGGCCGCTCGACGGCACGCTCGAGGGCGACGGCGAGCCGGGCGGCGGGACGGACGAGGAGGGCGTCGTAGGCCTCGTCGAAGTAGAGCTTCCGCTCGAGGGCGAGGGCGGCGAGCGGGTAGCGCCGGGCGAGGGTCGCGGGCAGGTCGCTCGCCTGTCCCCAGAGCCGCCAGGCGACCGCGATCCCGAGCAGCGCGACGCACACCGAGAGGATCGGCGAGAACGCCTCCATCCACCCGGCCGGATGCACGAGCGGCCGCGATACCGGCTCGAGCCAGGTGTCGACGGCGTGCCAGCCGCCGGGGACGGAGACGAGACCGCCCACGGCCGCGAGGACGGCGAGGACGCCGACCGGCCAGACCATCGAGAGCGGTCCCTCGTGCGGCTCCCGGTGGAGGTGATGCTGGACGTGCCCGGACTGCTTGCCGCGGAAGACCACGAACAGGAGCCTGAACGCGTACATGGCGGTCAGGAACGCACCGGCGACGCCGAACACGAACAGGACGATCCCGAGCGGGCCGCCGTCGAGCGTGTTCGCGAGGATCTCGTCCTTCGAGAAGAAGCCGGCGAGCGGCGGCACGCCGGCGAGCGCGAGCGTCCCGATCAGGAACACCCGTGTCGTTCGCGGCAACTCACGCCCGAGCCCGCCCATCCTGCGGATGTCCTGCTCGCCCGCGAGCGCATGGATCACGAGGCCGGCTGCCATGAACAGGAGCGCCTTGAAGAAGGCGTGGGTCATCAGGTGGAACATCCCGGCGCCGTACGCGCCCACGCCGGCGGCCACGAACATGTAGCCGATCTGGCTCATCGTCGAGTAGGCGATCACGCGCTTGATGTCCGTCTGGACGAGCGCGATCACCCCGGCGACGAGCAGCGTCACGCCGCCGAGCACCGCGGCGGTGTGGAGCACGACGGGCGCGAGCTCGAACAGCACGTGCGTGCGCGCGATCAGGTACACGCCGGCGGTGACCATGGTCGCCGCATGGATGAGGGCGCTGACCGGGGTCGGGCCCTCCATCGCGTCCGGGAGCCACGTGTGGAGAGGCACCTGCGCCGACTTCGCGGCCGCGCCGCCCAGGAGCCCGAGCGCGATCAAGACCGCGACCGTGCTCGAGCGGCCGATCTTCGCCTCGGCGCTGCCGAACACGGATGCAAAGTCGAGCGCGCCGACGCGCTGGATCACGAGGAACAGGCCGAGCGCGACGGTCGCGTCGCCGAACGCGTTGACGATGAACGCCTTCTTGCCGGCCGCGACCGCGCTGCGCCGCTGGTGCCAGAAGTTGATCAGGAGGTACGAGGAGAGCCCGACCATGCCCCAGCCGACCAGCAGGAGCAGCAGGTTCCCCGACTGGACGAGCAGGAGCATCGAGAACACGAACAGCGCCTTGTAGGCGTGGTAGCGACGCTCCTCCTCGTCGCCCCTCATGTAGCCGGTCGCGTACGAGACGATCAGGAAGCCGACACCCGAGACGACCAGCATCATGAACACGGAGAGCGGGTCGACGAGGATCTCGAAGCCAACCTGCAGGTCGCCGGCGGAGAGCCAGGTCCAGAGCGTGGAGACGTGCGAGCGCTCCTCGGGGTGCTCGGAGAGCAGGCGCGCGAGCACGTAGGCGGAGCTCACGAACGAGACGAGTACCGAGCCGGACACGAGTAGGCCGGCCCTGCTCCGGCTGATCCGGTCGCCGAGCACGGCGAGCGCGACCGCGGCGCCGAGCGGCGAGAAGAGCGCGAGCCAGGCGGCCGCCGTCATCCCTCGAGCTCCGTCAGGGTGTCGACGTCGAGCTCCACCCGCTTGCGCGACATCGCGACGATCAGGCCGAGCCCCACGACGACCTCGGTGGCCGCCACGACCATCACCGCGAGCGCGAACACCTGGCCGCCGCTGTCTCCGTGCTGGCGCGCGAACGCGATCAGCGCCAGGTTGCCCGCGTTCAGCATCAGCTCGAGCGCGAGCAGCACGATCAGGGGGCTGCGGCGGATCAGCACGCCCGCGGCGCCGGTCGCGAACAGGATCGCGGATAGCACCAGGTAGGCGGCCACGGTGGGCCCGAGCACTACTCCTCGACCTCCCCGTGCCGCACCGTGGCTCCCAGGATGACGCCGCCGACCGCCCCGATCAGCAGGACGAGCGACGACACCTCGAACGCGAGCAGGTTGTCGCCGAGGAACAGCCGCCCGAGCTCCCTCGGGCTCCCGAAGCCTTCGGTGATCTCCGTCGCGCTCGAGAGGCTGTCGCGGGCGTCGAGCGCGATCACGAGCACGATTTCGGCGAGGAGCGCGACGCACGTGACGATTGCAGCCACCCGCACCGCGGCCTGGCCGCCCGCCCAGGGAGCGTCTGCGCGGCCGCCGAGGTAGGCGATCACGAACAAGAACATCACCATCACCGCGCCCGCGTACACGAGCACCTGGGCCGCGGCGACGAACTCGGCCGAGAGCAACAGGTAGAGCACGGCGAGCGAGCCGAGGTTCAGGATCAGGGCGAGCGCGCTGTGAAACGGGTTGCGAAACAGGACGACCGCGAAGCCGGAGCCGAGCAGGGCGATGGCGGCGACGGCCCATACGACCCAGACGAGCACGTCACCGGCGAGGGAGGCGAGGATCATCCGCTCAGCTCTCCCGCTTCCAGACCGGGTCGGGCGTGTCGTACCGGTCGCGGTCGGCGACGGGCATGGTCTTGGTCGGCGGCCGCAGCAGCATGTCCTTCGTGTAGATCAGGTCGTCGCGCGAGTACTCGGAGAGCTCGAACTCGTTGCCGAGCGTGATCGCGTCGAACGGGCACGCGAGCTCGCAGTAGCCGCAGAAGATGCAGCGCGAGAGGTTGATCTCGTAGATCCGCGCGTAGCGCTCGCCCGCCGAGACCCGGTTCCCGGGCGAGTTCTCGGCGGCCACGACGCGGATGCAGTCCGACGGGCAGGCGGCGGCGCAGAGCGAGCAGCCGACGCACTTCTCGAGCCCGTTCTCGTGACGGTGGAGGCGGTGGCGCCCGCGGAAGCGGGGGTAGACCGGGCGCTTGTACTCGGGGTACTGCTGGGTGATCGGCTGGCGGAAGATCTGCCGCAGCGTGACCGCGAAGCCCTTGACGCCCTCGAACGGGTTCTGCATCAGACCGCCACCACCAGGATCGCGGTCACGAGCGCGTTCAGCGTCGCGACCGGCAGGAGCACCTTCCACCCGAAGCGCATCAGCTGGTCGTAGCGCAGTCGCGGCAGCGTGGCGCGGATCCAGATCATCACGAACAGGACGCAGGCGAGCTTGATCGCGAACCAGATCGGCCCCGGCAGGCCCGGCCCGCCCCAGCCGCCGAAGAAGAGCGTGACGGTGAGGCTCGAGAGCATGACGACGTTCGCGTACTCGGCGAGCTGGAACACCCCCCAGCGCATGCCGCTGTACTCGGTCAGGTAGCCGGCGACGAGCTCGGACTCGGCCTCGGGCAGGTCGAACGGGGCCCGGTTCGTCTCGGCGACGCCCGCGACGAAGAAGACGAGGAGCCCGACGAACTGGGGCCCGGCGAACCAGATCGTCTCCTGCTGGCGCACGGCGATGTCCACGAGCGAGAGCGAGCCCGCCATCAGGACGACGCCGAGCACGGACAGCGCGAGCGAGACCTCGTAGGAGACCATCTGGGCGCACGTGCGCATCGTGCCGAGCAGCGAGTACTTCGACCCGCTCGCCCAGCCGCCGACGATGAACCCGTAGATCCCGAGCGAGCCGAGCGCGAACAGGAGGATCAGCCCGATCGGGACGTCGGCGACCCAGCCGGTGACGTCGTAGCCGCCGATCGACCACACCGGTCCCCAGGGGATGAGCGCGAACGACGTCAGGGCGGTGAACGCCGCGATCAGCGGCGAGACGATGTAGAGCAGATCGGCCGCGGCGGCGGGGGCGAATGCCTCCTTGCGCACCATCTTGACGAGGTCGGCGATCGGCTGGAGGAGGCCGAACGGGCCGGCCCGGTTGGGGCCGTAGCGAAGCTGCATCCGGCCGAGCAGCTTGCGCTCGATCAGGGTCGCGTACGCGACGACGCCGAGGAACACGTTGATGACCACGATCGCCTTCAGGAGGTCGATCCACCAGGGCTGGTTCAGGGTCGCCACGTCCATCGCCTAGGCCTTCTCGATCCGGACCGCGTCCGCGAGCCCGTCGGCGTGCTCCTCCGCGACACGGGCGACACCGGGCGCGAGGCGGCGGTTGACCCGTGCCGCGAGCTCCCGCGAGACCTCCCCCGAGCGCAGGACGACCCGCTCGCCGGTGGCGATGCCGAGCCGGCTCGCGTCGCCGTCGGGGAGCTCGACCTCCGCGGCCGGGCGCTGGAACGCGAGCTGGGGCACGCGCTCGACCGCGGCGCCCGAGAAGAGCGCCCGGTAGCGCACGAGCTCGAAGCTCCCCTCGCCTGCGGCGACCCGTTGGGGCACGCGCGCGGCGGGGGCCGGGCCGACCGGCGCGGCGCCCGAGCGGGCGGGCAGCGCCGCGCGCTCGTCCGCGCCGGCGTGCGCCCAGGGATCGACGTCGATGCCGAAGCGCCGCGCGAGCTGCGCGAAGAAGGAGAGCTCGTCCCACCCGGACGGCTCGACGGTACGCCGGAGGCGCTGGGCGCGACCCTCGAGGTTGACGACGGTGCCGTCGCGCTCGAGGTAGCCGGTGCCCGGAAGGATCACGTGTGACTGGCCGGCAGCCTCGTTCATGAACATGGCGGTGGTCAGCACGAAGCGGGCGCGGTCGGCGAGCGCGACGACGCGCGCGTCGCGGAGCGCCTCGTCACCGGAGACGATCAGCGCGCCCAGCTCCTCCTCGCCGGACGGGTCGGTCCCGCGTCCATCGCCGGCCGAGCGCCACGCCTGCGCGACGCCCCGGCCGTTCGGCGTCCGCGGCAGAAGGTACGCGCCCGAGTCTTCGCCGAGCCCGAGCGCCGCGGCGAGTGCGGCGAGGTGCCGTCCCCCGGTGTCGTCGTCGCCCGACCAGACGAGGGCGACGCGATCGGCTTCGCGGAGGTTGCGGGCGAGCTCGCGGAGCTCCTCCGGCGGGCTGCCGGCGGCGAGCGCCGCGCAGACCGACGCGGCCGAGCCCGGCGCGGCGGCGATCGCCCCGGCCGGACCGACGGTCACGACCTCTGCGCCGGCACGGCGTGCCGCACGCAGCCAGAGGTCGACGATCGGCGCCCGCTCGAGCACCGGCTCGTCACCGACGACGAGGCAGACGCTGGCGGAGCGGATCGCGGCGAGCGGGGCGCGGAACGCGTCGAGCGCAGGGTCGGGGTCGTCGGGCAGAAGCGCGACGTCCGCGCCGAGGCCCTGCCGGACGAGTCGGGAGAGCGCGTCCGCCTGCTCCACGGTCTCGCCACCCGAGAAGGCGACGCAGACCGACGCGCCGGCGGCGCGCAGCCCCTCGTCGGCGGCATCGAGCGCCTCCTCCCAGGGGACGGCGACGAGGCCCCGCATCCGGACGCGGCGGATCGGCTCGGTCAGCCGGTCGGCGGCGCGCAGATGGTCGTGGGCGAAGCGGCCCTTGTCGCAGAGCCAGCCCCCGTCCACTTCCGGGTGATTGCGAGCGAGGACGCGCGCGACCTTGCCCTCGCGGGTCGTCGCCCAGACGTTGCAGCCGACGGGGCACATGGCGCACACCGTCGGCACGTTCTGGATCTCCCAGGGACGAGCCCGGAACCGGTAGACGGTGGAGGTGAGCGCCCCGACCGGGCAGAGGTCGATCACGTTGCCGGTGAAGTGGGCGCGGTAGGGCTCGTCCTCGAACGTGGCGATGATCGAGCTCGCGCCGCGGTTGAGGGCGACGAGCTGCCCGTCCTCGGCGACCTGCTCGGAAAAGCGCGTGCAGCGGTAGCAGAGGATGCAGCGCTCGCGGTCGAGGGCGATCAACGGCGAGATCGGGATCGGCTTGTCGAACGTCCGTTTCGGCACGACCATGCGGCTGGTTCCGGGCCCGTAGCGGAGCGTGAGATCCTGGAGGGGGCACTCGCCGCCCTTGTCGCAGTCGGGGCAGTCGAGCGGGTGGTTGAGCAGGATGAACTCGAGCACGCCCTCCTGGCCGTCAGCCGCCTGCGCGCTCGTTGCCGAGGTCTTGACGACCATCCCGTCCTGCGCGGTCAGCGTGCACGCCGCCTGGAGCTTCGGTAGCCCTTCGATCTCGACGAGGCACATCCGGCAGGCGCCGAGCGGCGGGCCGAGCCGCGGCTCGTAGCAGAAGACGGGGATCTCGATTCCGGCCCGGAGCGCCGACTCGACGAGCCCCGTGCCCTTCGGCACGGAGACCGAGCGGTCATCGATCGTGATCGTGACCTGCTCGGGCAGCGCGCTCATGCGGGAACCTCGATGCGGGAGCGGACCTGAGCGTGGTGCTCGTCGACGGGGGCGAGGACGCCCTCGAGCGACGACGTGCCGCGGAAGGGGCAGCCGCCCTCGTCGATGTGCCGCTGGAACTCGGAGCGGAACTTCGCCACGTAGCTCGCGACCGGCATCGCGGCGGCATCGCCGAGCGGGCAGAGGCACCGGCCGAGGATGCGGTCGCAGACGTTCAGGAGCAGGTCGAGCTCGCCCTGGCCGGCCGTGCCCAGCTCGATTCGCCGGATGATCTCCACCATCCACCGCGTGCCCTCCCGGCAGGGCGTGCACTTGCCGCACGACTCGTGCCGGTAGAACTGCGCGACCCTGAGCGCGAGCTGCACCATGCAGCAGCGGTCGTCGATCACGATCACGGCGCCGGAGCCGAGCATCGTGCCGGCGCGGGCCATCGAGTCGAAGTCGAGCCGGGTGTCGAGCTCGTCCGCCGTCAGCACCGGCGTCGACGAGCCGCCCGGGATGACAGCCTTGAGCTGGCGCCCGCCGGGAACGCCGCCGCCGATCCCGACGATCAGGTCGCGCAGGCTCATGCCCAGCTCGAGCTCGTAGTTGCCGGGGCGTGCGACGTTCCCGGAGAGGGAGAAGACGCGCGTCCCCGAGGAGTTCTCGACACCGAGCTTCGCGTAGCTCTCGCCGCCCAGCGCGAGGATGCGCGGGACGGTGGCGAGCGTCTCGACGTTGTTGATCAGGGTCGGCGCCGCGTACAGGCCGGCGATGGCGGGGAAGGGCGGCTTGGTGCGGGGCTGGCCGCGCTTGCCCTCGAGCGACTCGAGCAGCCCGGTCTCCTCGCCGCAGATGTACGCGCCCGCGCCCCGGTGGAGCACGATCGTCACGGAGTAGCCCGAGCCGAGGATGTTCGCGCCGACGAGGCCGCGGTCGAGAGCCTCCTCGAGGGCCGTCTTCAGCACCTCGTACTCGGTCAGGTACTCGCCGCGGATGTAGAGGAAGGCGGCTCGCGCCTGGATCGCGTAGCTCGCGATCAGGATCCCCTCGATCACCTGGTGGGGGACGCGCAGCATGATCTCGCGATCCTTGAACGTGCCGGGCTCGGACTCGTCGGCGTTGACCGCCAGGTAGATCGGCTTCGGCGTCTGATCGGGCTTCGGCAGGAAGCTCGCCTTGCGGCCCATCGGGAACCCGGCCCCGCCGCGGCCGCGCAAGCCCGAGGCAAGCAGCACCTCGATCACCTGCGCCGGCTCCATGGCGAGCGCCTTGCGCAGCGACTCGTAGCCGCCCGCGCGCTCGTAGTCGGAGAGCCGCGTCACGTCGGCGCGCTCGGCCAGCTCGAACACGACCTGCCTAGGAGCCATTCGTGCCCCGCAGCTCCTCGACGATTCCCGGGACGTCCTCGGGCCGCACCGGCTCACGGTAGCGATGGTCGATCGCGACGACCGGGCCCCAGCCGCACCCGCCGGCGCACTCGATCGTGCGGAGGCTGACCGCGCCGTCCCGGGTCGTCTCGCCGGCCCGGATCCCGAGCCGGCGCTCGAACGCCTCGAGCGTGTGCTGCGCCCCCACGAGCGCGCAGGAGACGTTGGTGCAGACCTCGACCGTGTGGCGTCCGACGGGCTCGAGGTGGAACATGTCGTAGAAGCTCGCGACCGACTTGCAGTACGCGGGCGTCAGGTCGAGCGCGGCGGCCACCTCGCGGAACGCCTCGGGGGGCAGCCAGCCGTAGCGCTCCTGGGCGAGCCGCAGCGCCGGGATCACCGCGGAGCGGCGCGCCGGGTAGCGCTGCGCAACGGCCTGGATCTCATCCTGGAGCTCGCTCATCTAGCGGTCCACGTCTCCCATCACGGGGTCGAGCGAGGCAGCGATCGCGATCATGTCCGCGATCAGGCTGTCGGTCAGGCAGGCGGCGGTCGCCTGGAGCGCCACGAAGGAGGGAGCGCGGAAGTGGACACGCCAGGGGCGCGGGCCGCCGTCCGAGACGAGGTAGCAGCCGAGCTCGCCGCGGGAGCTCTCGATCGTCTCGTACACCTCGCCCTCGGGGACGCGGTAGCCCTCGCTCACGAGCTTGAAGTGGTGGATCAGGCTCTCCATCGACGTGTGCAACTCGCCGCGGGGCGGCAGGACGAACTTGCGGTCGTCGACGATCCAGGGGCCGTCGGGCATCCCGTCGAGGCACTGCTCGATCATCCGGACCGACTGGCGCAGCTCGTCCATGTGCACCCGGTAGCGGGCGTACACGTCGCACTCCGGGTAGACGGGGACGTCGAAGTCGAGCTCCGGGTAGGCGAGGTAGGGCTGGTCGCGCCGGAGATCCCAGTCCACTCCGGATGCGCGCAGCATCGGCCCGGACTGGCCGAGCGCGATGGCGTCCTCGGCGGACAGCAGGCCGATCCCCTTGGTGCGCTCGAGGAAGATCGGGTTACGGTCGAACAGGGCCTCGTACTCGCCGATCCGGCCCGGCATCACGTCGATGAGCTTGCGGCACTCTCCCGCGAAGCCGGGCGGGATGTCCTCCGCGAGGCCGCCCGCCTGGAAGTAGCGGGTGTGCATGCGCGCCCCCGCGACCATCTCCATCAGGTCGAGGATCTGGTCGCGCTCGCGGAAGCAGTACCAGAACATCGAGATCGCGCCGAGCTCGAGGCCGGTCGTGCCGAGCCAGACGAGGTGCGAGTGGATGCGGGTCAGCTCGGCGAGCAGCGTGCGCATCCAGATCGCCTTCGGCGGCGGCTCCGTCTCGAGCAGCTTCTCGATCGCCATCACGAACAGGAGCTCGTTCTGCTGGAAGGAGAGGTAATCCATCCGCGCCGGATACGTGATCGCCTTCCAGTACGACTTCGACTCCATCGACTTCTCGAAGCCCGTGTGGAGGTAGCCGATCACGGCGCGGATGCCGACGACCCGCTCGCCGTCGAGATCGACGACGAGCCGCAGGACCCCGTGGGTCGAAGGGTGGTTCGGGCCGAAGTTGACCGTGAGCACGTCCCCGGTCGCGGCGACCTCCTCGGGCACCTGGAGGATCGTCGGGATCGGCGAGGGGATGCGGGTGCCGCGGTAGACGGGCTCGCCGACCGAGACGCGCCGCACGCGCGCGGCGCCGGTGGCGGGGAACTCCATCGCGGGGGCCGCGCCCCGGCCGGTCACTCGGCCTCCGAGAAGCGCACGGGCTCGCCGCCGATCGGGTAGTCCTTGCGCAGCGGGTGGCCCTCCCAGTCCTCGGACATCAGGATCCGGACGAGGTTCGGGTGGCCCTCGAAGTGAATCCCGAGCAGGTCGTACTGCTCGCGCTCGAGCCAGTCGGCGGTCGGCCACACCGGCACGACGCTCGGGACCGGCTCGCCGTCGTCGCACCAGACCTGGAGGCGCACCCGCGGTGCACCCCGGCGCAGCGAGAGCAGGTGGTAGGAGACGGAAAAGCGCTTCGGCTTCGGCCTCGGCAGCCTCGCGAGGCCGCCGGAGCCCGGGGAGCTCCCGTCCCGGCCGCCCGGGCTGCCCCAGGAGCCGGCGACGCCGACCTCGCCCCAGCCGAGGTAGTCGGCGGCCGCGACATCGGCGAGGAAGTTGAAGCCGTGCGCGTCGCGGAGGTACTCCGCGGCCTCGCGCACGCGCTCGTGCTCGACGACGACGGTCGTCTCGCCGCGCGCGGTCTCCTCGGAGACGTACCCGGGGACGTGCTCGTACGCCACTAGGCGCGGACCCCGGCCGTCACGTCGCGACCTTCCGGAACTCGTAGGCGGGCGGCACGCCGGCCCGCACCTTCTCGTGCAGCCGGACGATGCCCTCCATGAGCGCCTCCGGGCGGGGCGGGCAGCCGGGGACGTGGATGTCGACCGGGACGATCCGGTCGACGCCCTGGAGGATCGCGTAGTTGTTGAACATGCCGCCGGAGCTCGCGCAGGCCCCCATCGCGATCACCCACTTCGGCTCGAGCATCTGGTCGTAGATCTGACGCAGCGGCGCGGCCATCTTGTGCGAGACGCGTCCCGAGACGATCAGGAGGTCGGCCTGCCGGGGCGAGGCGCGGAACGCCTCCATCCCGAAGCGGGCGATGTCGTACCGCGCGGAGACGATCGACATCATCTCGATCGCGCAGCAGGCGAGCCCGAACGTGTCGGGCCACATCGACTTCGTCTGCGCCCAGGAGATCGCCTTCTCGAGTGTGGTCGGCAGCAGCCGCTCCTCGAGCTCGGCCACCTCGCGCTCGAACACGCCCGCCCCCTTGTCCTTCATCAGCAAACGCTCGGAGGAGAGGCCGAGATCGGCGAGTCGCCGCCGCGGCGCCGCGCGGGTCACTCGAGCGCCCCCTTCTTCCAGACGTACACGAGCGGGACGACCAGCATCGCGAGGAAGAAGCCGAACTCGGCCACCGCGAACCAGCCGATGTCCCCGATCATGGTGGCGATCGGGTAGAGGAACACCACCTCGATGTCGAAGACGAGAAACAGCATCGCGATCAGATAGAACTTGACGGACAGTCGCTGTCGCGGGGGCGGCCCGGTCGAGACGCCCGACTCGAACGGGAGCGTCCGGTCCCGCGTGCGGCGGGCCGGTCGCGTCGACAGGACGAACGAGAGCACGATCATCGACGCGGGGATGGCGAGCGCGAGCAGCGCGTAGATGAAGAGCGGAAGATAGCTGTCCAGCACCGGGTGCATCCTATCGCCACAAGCGCGCGCCGCGCGAGCGGGAAGAGTGCCGTCTGAGCGGGCAAGTTTCCCCTGCCACGAGTGTCACAAAGCCCCACTCCGCGTTGCCTTCCGGTCGCCCGTGCCGCGGTTGCTAGAATCGGGCCATGGCTACGACCGAGACAGGCCAGCTGCTCTCCCTCTCGGAGCGCGCGGCCGGGAAAGTCAGAGAGCTGGCCGGCCAGGAGCCCGCCGGCGAGGCCGAGGTGCTCCGCATCGCGATTCAGGGCGGGGGCTGCTCGGGCTTCCAGTACGCGCTCGGGTTCGATCGCGGCCCGCAGGATGGCGACCACGAGCTCGAGCTCCACGGCGTGCGCATCGTCGTCGACCCGTACAGCGCTCCGTACCTCACGGGTGCGGAGATCGACTTCCTCGACGGGCTGATGGGCGCCGGCTTCTCGATCGAGAACCCGAACGTCGTCTCCTCGTGCGGCTGCGGCTCCTCGTTCCAGGCGAAGGACGAGGCCGAGGAAGCGGACGCCGGTCACGGCGGCTGCGGCTCCGGCTGCGGTCACTGACGGCTGCGGGCCCGCTTCGGGACA
The DNA here is from genome assembly GCA_964370985.1 of uncultured Gaiellales bacterium. Lineage (GTDB taxonomy): Bacteria > Actinomycetota > Thermoleophilia > Gaiellales > Gaiellaceae > JAHDVS01. The sequence continues at coordinate 21,817 of CAYJLE010000026.1, forward strand.
GCATGTGACGACCGACCGGCCGCTTCGCGTCGCGGTGGTCGGGTCGGGCCCTGCCGGCTTCTACGCAGCCGGCCAGCTGCTCGCCGCCGACGTCCCGGCGGAGGTCGACCTGATCGAGCGGCTTCCGACGCCGTGGGGGCTCGTGCGCCTCGGCGTGGCACCCGACCATCCGAACATCAAAGTCGTCTCGCGCGTGTTCGAGAAGATCGCCCGGCAGCCGGGCTTCCGCTTTCTGGGAAACGTCGAGGCGGGGCGCGACCTCGCGCACGGCGAGCTCGTGGCGCTCTACGACGCCGTCGTGTACGCGTCCGGAGCCGCGACCGACCGGCGGCTCGGGATCCCGGGCGAGGACCTGCCCGGCTCGTGGCCCGCGACCGAGCTCGTGGCCTGGTACAACGGCCATCCGGACTTCCAGCGGGTCGGGTTCGACCTCTCGTGCGAGCGGGTCGTCGTGATCGGCAACGGGAACGTGGCCGTGGACGTGGCTCGCATGCTGGCGCTCTCGGAGTCGGAGCTGGCGACAACGGACACGACCGGCGAGGCGATCGCCGCCATCGTGAGCTCGGGTATCCGGGAGATCCTCGTGCTCGGGCGGCGGGGGCCGGCCCAGGCCGCGTTCACGACGCCCGAGCTCAAGGAGCTCGGGGAGCTCGCGGACGCGGACGTGGCCGTCGACCCACGTGAGCTCGGGTCGGACGCGGGTGGCGATGCCGGCGGCGACGCGACCGCCGAGCGCAATCTCGAGGTGCTACGCGAATACGCGTCGCGCCGCCCCGCCGGAAAGCGGCGGACGCTGAGGCTTCGCTTCCGGACGTCACCGGTGGCGATCCACGGGGACGGGCGGGTCGGGGCGATCGAGGTCGTGCGCAACGAGCTCGTCCCCGACGGGCGCGGGAGCGTCCGGGCTGTCCCGACCGACGACCGGGAGGTGATCCCGTGCGGGCTCGTGCTGCGGAGCGTCGGCTACCGCGGCGTTCCGCTCGACGGGGTGCCGTTCGACGAGGAGCGCGGCACGATCACGAACTGCGACGGCCGCGTGCTCGACGCGGCGGGCGAATCGCTCCCCGGCGTCTACTGCGCCGGCTGGATCAAGCGGGGGCCGAGCGGCGTGATCGGAACGAACAAGAAGTGCGCGGCCGAGACGGTCGCGGGCCTGCTCGAGGATGCCCGAGCGGGGCGGCTTCGGCGGCACGCCGCCGCCGGGTCGAGCGTCGACGAGCTGCTCGCCGGGCGCGGCTGCCGGGTCGTGAGCTACGAGGGCTGGGAGGCGATCGACCGCGCCGAGCGTGCGCGGGGCGAGCAGCAGGGTCGCCCTCGCGTGAAGCTCGTGACCTGGCACGACCTGCTCGCGACCGCGCTCGGCGCCTCTCGCTGACGCGGCCGGATTAGACCGGCGCCGCCTCGGGCCGGACGGGCGCGTCGCGGAGGATCCAGAAGACCACCGCCTCGGAGTCGGAGAGGTTGCGCACGGCCGAGATGCCGCTGCGCTCCGCGAGCAGCGCCTCCCCGTGGCGCAGGACGGGCCGGCCGGTCGCGAGCACGACCTGGACGAGGCCACTGGCGACGGCGATCAGCTCGACGCCCTTGTGCGTGAAGCCGAGCTCCGAGGTACCCTTCGCCGGCAGGCGGACGAGGTAGGCGCGCAGACCGGCCTGCGGGTCGTCGAGCAGCGCCACCGGCTTGCTGTCGGCGGCGCGGCGCGGGTCGTGGCGGCGGGCGAGACGGTAGCCCGGGGCAACCTCTCCGCGGAGGAGCTCGTCGAGGGTGATGCCGAGCCTCGAGGTGAGATCGAGCAGCGTCTCGAGCGAGAGGCCGCGCTGGCCCCGCTCGGCCTGGGAGACCGCGCTCGGCGAGACGCCGGCGAGCCGCGCGAGCTCGCTCTGCGACAGGTGGCGCTGGAGACGGATCGAGCGCAGGGCCCCGCCGAGGCGCGCGGCCGCGGGCGCGGGAGCGAGGCTCACGGCGTCGCCCTCGAGCTCGTAGCGAAAGACGGTGCCCTGGACGCCGAACGGCCGGCCTTCCGCCTTCGCGATGCGCACCCGCCCGTCGGCGACGGCGAGGACGCACTGGGTGACCTCCTCGATCTCCCGCCGGAGCGCGAGCGGGTAGCTACCGACCGCGAGCGACCAGTAGGCGATCGCGCCGAGCTCGAGCAGCATCGGGCAGCCGTGCGTGAAGAAGTGCTGGGCACAGTCCGCGCCCCACTGCTCGGCCATGACGTCGAGGGGATCGAACAGGAGCAGGTCGCGCTCGAGGACGGCGCAGCGGGCCCGGATCTCCCGGATCAGGGGGTCGGCGCCGGCGAGCGGCGACCCGGGACGGGCGTCGAGCACCTCGAGCGTGGGGTAGGCGGCGCGCACCTCGTCGGGCGAGCGTGTCACGGTCACGTACGCGGCCGTGTGGTACGCATCCGCCCGGGCAGTGGCAGCGCGGAAGAAGGGCTCCACCGCGCCGGAGCCCTCGAGCTCCCAGACGACGTTGTCGCCCCAGTAGAGCCCTCCGAGCGCGAGATCGAGCTCCGGAATCCCGGTCGTTGCGAAGGCGGCGTCTTCAAGCATCGCTTCCAGGTCGAATCGTCGCGCACGCTGCCTCCCCGCGCAACCCCCCCGCCCGACTAGACTCACGACCCGTGGCTGCAGGTGAGCGGCAGGAGCTCTGGGGTGGCGAGACGCGCAAGGCGATCGCGAACTTTCCCGTCTCGGGGGAGCCGATCCCGGTCTCCGTCGCGCGCTGGCTCGCGCGGATCAAGGCTGCCGCCGCCCGCGTGAACGCCGAGCTCGGCCTGCTCGACCGTGAGCTCGCCGACCGGGTCGCGGCCGCGGCCGATCGCGTCGCCGCGGGCGAGTTCGACGACCAGTTCCCGATCGACGTCTTCCAGACCGGCTCGGGCACGTCCTCGAACATGAACGCGAACGAGGTGATCGCGACGTTGGCGGGCGAGGGCGTGCACCCGAACGACCATGTCAACATGGGCCAGTCCTCGAACGACGTCTTCCCGTCCGCCGTGCACCTGGCGGCCCTCGACGACGTCGTCGGCGACCTGCTGCCGGCGCTGCGGCAGCTCGAAGCCTCGCTGGCGGGGAAGGCGACCGAGTTCGCCGACGTCGTCAAGTCCGGTCGGACGCACCTGATGGACGCGGTACCGGTGACTCTGGGGCAGGAGCTCTCGGGCTACGCGGCCCAGGTGCACGAGGGGGCGGCCCGCCTCGAGTCGATGCTCGGGCGCCTCGGGCAGATCCCGCTCGGCGGGACGGCGACCGGCACCGGGCTGAACACGCATCCGGAGTTCGCGGCACGGGTGCGCACGCTGCTCGCGCAGGAGTCGGGGCTCGCGATCAACCCGCCCGCCGACCCGTTCGAGGCGCAGGCCGCCCGCGACGGGCTCGTCGAGGCCTCGGGCGCGCTCAAGGTCGTCGCCGTCTCGCTGACGAAGATCGCGAACGACCTGCGGCTGATGGGCTCGGGCCCTCGCGCCGGCCTCGCCGAGCTGTTCCTCCCCGAGCTCCAGAAGGGCAGCTCGATCATGCCGGGGAAGGTCAACCCGGTGATCCCGGAGGTCGTGACGCAGGTCGCCGCGCAGGTGATCGGGAACGACCAGGCGATCACGGTCGGCGGCATGCAGGGCCATTTCGAGCTGAACGTGTTCGTGCCGCTGATGGCCCGCAACCTGCTCCAGTCGATCGGGCTGCTCGCGAGCGCATCCCGGCTGCTCGCGGAGAAGTGCGTCGACGGGATCGAGGCCAACCGGGAGCAGTGCGCGCGCTACGCGGAGCTGACGCTTTCGGCCGCGACGGCGCTCAACCCCTACATCGGCTACGACGCCGCCGCCGAGATCGTGAAGGTGGCGTCCGCCTCGGGTCGCTCGCTGCGCGAGGTCGCCCGCGAGCGGGGCGTCAGCGACGACGTGCTCGACAAGGCGCTCGACTTCCGCGCCATGGCGCGGCCGCACGGCTAGCGCCGGGAGCTCAGTAGGCGACCGCGCCGCGGCCGCTCTCGGCCGCGTGGCGCTGCTCGTCGGCGCGGTAGGAGGAGCGCACGAGCGGGCCCGCGAAGACGCTGCCGAAGCCCATCCGCTCCCCCTCCTCGCGGAAGGCGCGAAACTCGTCGGGATGCACCCAGCGGGCGATCGCGACGTGCTTGGGCGAGGGCCGCAGGTACTGGCCGATCGTGACCACGTCGACCCCGTGCGCCCGCAGGTCGCGCATCGTCTCGAGCACCTCGTCGTTCGTCTCTCCGAGCCCGACCATCAGCCCGGACTTCGTCAGCACCCGGTAGGCCGCGAGCTCCCTCGTGCGGGCGAGCAGTCCCAGCGCCCCGTCGTAGTCCGCCTTCGCCCCTCGCATCGATCGGTGCAGGCGTCGGACGGTCTCGATGTTGTGGCCGAGCACCTGCGGCTGCTCTGCCAGCACGGTACGGAGCGCCTCGTCCTCGACGCCGAGGAAGTCGGGCGTGAGCAGCTCGACGGACGCGTCCGGCAGCGCCCGGGCGAGCGCGCGGGTGACGGCCGCGAACTGGCCGGCGCCCCGGTCCGGGAGGTCGTCGCGGTCGACGGACGTGACGACCACGTGCGAGAGCCCCATCTGCTTCGCGGTCTGCGCCAGGCGCAGCGGCTCGAGCGGGTCGGGGGGGCCCTCCGGCCGGCCCGAATGCACGTAGCAGTAGCGGCAGGCGCGCGTGCACGTCTCGCCGAGGATCTGGAACGTCGCGGTGCCCCGGCCCCAGCACTCGCCGATGTTCGGGCAGCGTGCCTCCTCGCAGATCGTCGCGAGCCTCTGCCCGTGCAGGAGCTCGCGCACCTCGAAGTAGCGTGAGTCGCGGCTCGGCGCCCGAACCTTCATCCACTCGGGCCGGCGCGGCCGCTCAGCTACCGGCAGCGACTCGCTCGACTCCACGGGGCTCCTCCGGAGGGGCGGAACGGACGGGCTTCCTCACGACGCGCTCGTGCACCGGCTGGGGCCAGAGGTCGAGGGCATCGCCGGCGGGCAGCTCCTCGAGGGCGAGGCCGAACACGTCGGCGAGCGCGGCGGCGACGCGGGGACGCGTCTCCTCGACGGTAACGCGACGCGCGAGCTCGGCGGCCACCGTGGTGAAGGCCGCGTCCGCGAGCCCGCAGGCGGTGATCCAGTCCGTGAACGGCGCGGGGTCGAGATCGACGTTGAGCGCGAAGCCGTGGGTCGTGACCCACCGCGCGATGTGGACGCCGATCGAGGCGATCTTGCGGTCGGGCTCGCGGAGCCAGACGCCGGTGAGGCCGTCGATCCTGGCGCTCTCGAGGTCGAAGCCGGCGAGGGTCCGGATCACGACCTCCTCGAGATCGCGGCAGTACTTCCTGACGTCGCGCCCGTGGCGGTTCAGGTCGAGGATCGGGTAGCAGACGAGCTGGCCGGGAGCGTGGTAGGTGGAGCGCCCGCCGCGGTCGGTCTCGACGACCTCGACGCCGAGCCCGTGCGGCACGTGGAGCTCCTCCCCGGAGGTGCGGCGTCCCAGCGTGATCGTCGGCGGGTGCTCGATCAGGACGACCGTGTCGGGGATCGCGCCCTGGGAGACGGCGGCGGCGAGGTTGCGCTGGAGCTCCCACGCCTCCCGGTAGCCCGTCAGCCCGGCGTTCACGAGGTAGGCGCCGCGCCTAATACGCCTCCTCCTCCCAGGTCTCGAGGCTCGTGCGGATGTCGCGCATGAACGGAGCGGCGTACGCGCCGTCGACGAGGCGGTGGTCGTAGGAGAGCGACAGGTTCATGACCGGGCGGATCGCGATCGCGTCGTTTCCGCGCTCGTCGGTGACGACGACGGGACGCTTGACGATCGCCTCGACGTCGATGATCCCGACCTGCGGCTGGTTGATGATCGGCGTGCCCATGATCGCGCCGAACCCGCCCGGGTTCGTGATCGTGAACGTGCCGCCGCGGACCTCGTCCGGGGAGAGCCGCTTGGTGCGCGCCCGCTCGGCGAGATCGGCGATGGAGCGTGCGAGCCCGAGCAGGTTCTTTTCCTCGGCGTTTCGGATCACGGGGACGATCAGACCCTTGCCGTCGTCGAGCGCGACCGCGACGCCGAGGTTGACGAAACGCTTCGTCACGATCGTGTCGCCGCGGATCTCGGCGTTCAGCCGTGGCCACGTCCCGAGCGCGTCCACGATCGCGCGGCAGATGAACGGGAGGTACGTGAGGCGCACGCCGTGGCGCTCCTCGAAGTCGCGCTTCAGCCGCTCGCGGATCGCGACTACCCGTGACATGTCGATCTCGAACACGCAGGTGACGTGCGCGGACGTCTGGACCGAGCGGGTCATGTGCTCGGCGATCGCCCGGCGCATCACGCTCAGCGGCTCGATCGTCTCGCCGGGGAGCGTCACCGCCGCGGCCGGCTGGGCCGCGACCGCGGGCGGGGCGGGCGCCCGCTCGGGCGGCGCGAGGTGGGGCGGCGGCTCCGCGGGCGGGGTCTCGACGGGAGGCGCGGCGGGCGCCGCTTCGGCCGCGCCGGCCTCGACGTGCGCGAGGATGTCCTTCTTGGTCACGCGCCCGCCGCGGCCGGTGCCCGGCACGCGACTCACGTCGACCCCGTGCTCGGCTGCGATCCGGGCGACGACCGGGGAGACGAACGCGCGACCCTCGCCCTGGCCGTTCTCGCCGTCGCCGCTCGCGGGCGCCAGCTCGGGCTCCGCCGCGGGAGGCGCCGCCGCCGGAGCTTCCGCTGCCGGCGGGGCAGCAGGCGAGGGCGCGGGCGGTGCCTCGCCCCCGGGCGGTGCCTCGCCCCCGGGCGGAACGATTGTCGCGAGGGGCGTCCCGACCGCGACCGTCTCGCCTTCTCCCACGAGAATCCGGGCGAGCACCCCGTCGGCGGGGCACGGCACCTCGGTGTCCACCTTGTCGGTCGAGATCTCGAGCAGCGGCTCGTCGGCGGCAACGACGTCACCCTCCGACTTCAGCCAGCGCGTGATCGTGCCCTCGGAGACGGACACGCCCATCTGGGGCATCACCACTTCGGCTGCGGTTCCTGTGGCCATCGCTCCTCCGGAGACTAGTAGGCGGCGAGCTCGCGCAGGCCGCGAGCTACGTCCTCCACCTGGGGGATGAAGCGCCGCTCGAGCGGCGGCGAGAACGGGACGGGGGTGTCGGGCGCGGCGATCCGGGTGATGGGCGCGTCGAGCGACTCGAAGGCCTCCTCGGCGACGGTTGCCGCGATCTCCGCGCCGAACCCGCCGGTGCGTACGTCCTCGTGCAGCACGAGCAGCTTCGACGTCTTCGCGACCGACCCGAGCACGGCCTCGCGGTCCCAGGGCGCGAGCGTGCGCAGGTCGAGGATCTCGGCCGAGATCCCGTCGGCCGCCACGATCTCGGCCGCCTCCGCAGCCGTGTGCACCATGGCCCCCCACGTCACGATCGTCGCATCGGAGCCCTCGCGGTGGATGCGCGCCTTGCCGAACGGCACGGCGAAGCGACCGTCGGGAACCTCCCCCTTGATGCGCCGGTAGAGGTGCTTGTGCTCGAAGAAGAGGACGGGGTTCGGGTCGGCGAGCGCCGAGACGAGCAGGCCCTTGGCGTCCGCCGGGGTCGCCGGGCAGGCGATCTTGAGGCCGGGCACGTGCGCGAAGCTCGACTCGGGACTCTGCGAGTGGAAGGGGCCGCCGGAGAAGCCCCCGCCCGACGGCAGGCGCACGACCAGCGGCACCGGCGTGCCGGCGCGGTAGTGCTGTTTCGCGGCGACGGTGGTCAGCTGATCCCAGGCGATCGAGACGAAGTCCGCGAACTGGATCTCGGCGATCGGGCGCATGCCCACGAGCGCGGCCCCGATCGCGCCACCGGCGATCGCGATCTCGGACAGCGGCGCGTCGATCACCCGCCACTCGCCAAACTCCTCCTGGAGGCCCTTCGTGACCTTGAACGCGCCGCCGAACATGCCCACGTCCTGGCCGATCAGGAACACACGCTCGTCCCGGCGCAACTCCTCCACGAGCGCCTGCGAGATCGCCTGGACGTAGGTCAGCTCGGCCATGTCAGGGGAAGTGGGGCACGTCGAGCTCGCCGGGCTCCGCGTACACCCCTTCGAGCGCGGTCTCCGGTTCGGGCAGCGGGCTCTCCTCCGCGCGGCGTGCCGCATCCTCGAGCAGCCGCTTGACGTCGGAGCGGAGGCCGTCCTCCTCGTCCTCGGTCAGACCGGCGTGCTCGCGCAGCCAGGCGCGGAACCGGTCGATCGGGTCGTGCTCGGCCCACGCCTCGAGCATCTCCCTGGGCACGTAGGACGCGTCGTCGTGCGCGGCGTGGCCCTCCATGCGCATCGTCTCGCACTCGAGCAGCGTCGGCCCCCCGCCAGCGCGCGCCTTCTCGATCGCCCGCCTGGCCTCCTGGTACACGGCCAGCACGTCGGTGCCGTCGACGACGACCCCCTCGAAGCCGTAGGCCTGCGCCCGGTCGGCGATCCGATCGCACGCGTACTCGAGATGGCTCGGGGTCGAGTAGGCCCAGTGGTTGTTGTCGCAGACGAAGACGACGGGGAGACGCCGCACGCCGGCGAAGTTCATCGCCTCGTGGGTGTCGCCACGCGCGGAGGCGCCGTCGCCGAACCAGGTGACCGCGACGCGGGCCTCCCCGCGGATGCGAAAGGCGAGCGCGCAGCCGACCGCGACCGGCATCACGGCCGGCAGGTGGCTGACCATCGCGATCAGCCCGAGGTGGTCGTCGGCCATGTGGACGTTGCCGTCCTTGCCCTTCGCGGGCCCGCCTGCCCGGCCCATGTAGTTCGCGAAGATCCGCCACGGCTCCACGCCGCGGACGATCTGGACGCCCATGTCGCGGTGGAGTGGCGCGCCGACGTCGTGCGGGCCCATCGCGGTGGCCACGCCGACAGCGGCGGCCTCGTTCCCGCGGCCCGTGTAGAAGCTGCCGGGGATCTTGCCCTGCCTGTAGAGGATGTGGCCGCGCTCCTCGACGCCGCGGGTTACGAGGAGGTGGCGGTAGATGGTGAGGAGGTCATCCCGGGCGAGCCCGGCCTCTCTGATCTCGTGGAGCGAGCCGACCGGCTCGGCCTCCCTGGCGAGGGCCATGCGAGCGTCTCCTCTCGTCGCTCCCGCCAACTCTAGCCGACGGCTCCCGACCCCCCGGCGCGACTAGAGTGGCGCCGTGGCCCGCAAGCGGACCTGGCTCCAGGAGGAGCGGCGGAAGACCCTCGGCGACTGGGTCGCGTTCTGCCCGGCGTGCGGCCACGCTCAGCGCTACTTCGAGGGCGGCGAGGCGGAGCTGCCGTCGGCGTGCCCGGCGTGCGGCGTCGGCTACGTGAGCCGCTGCCCCGCCTGCGACGCGAGAATCCCTTCCGTGTTCGCGGTCGACTGCGAGGAGTGCGGCGCTGCGCTCAGGGAGCCGACCGGGTTCGGCGTTCCGATCCGCCGGGCCTCCCGCCGCTAGCGTCGCCGGCCGCGTCTACCGGGGCCTTGCCCCGTTGAGGATCTCCGAGAAGTAGATCACCGTGACCGTGTCGGTCTCGGTCACGACCCGGTTATAGAGCTGCGAGAGAAACTGCGCGACCTCGTCCGTTCGGCGCAGCTCCGGGTTGTCGTGCGTGACCTCGCGCGGGGACAGCTCTCCGAGCGGCTTGACCTCGACCTTGTCGATCACCGCGTCGAAGATCAGCTCCCGCGGCCCGAAGCGGGTGCCGGCGAGGACGCGGACGATCATCCCCTTCTTGTACTTCCCGGACTTGTCCCCGAGCCGGATCGTCGCCGTCTTGCGCCGGCTGCGGAGCTGATCGGCAACGATCGGCGAGTAGAAGTTGAGAGCGTAGCTCGGCATGGGCGCCCGACGGGGCGCAGCGAATGATAGAGGTTCCCGGTCCGGGAGCACGGGCGGGCGCCGACCGCCCCGATTGGCACTCGCGCCTGCCGAGTGCCAGGCGCGACTTGCGAGACGCGCCTCGTCTGCGCTACAGTTCGCATCGAGCTGCTCTCTGGCACTCGCCTTCTACGAGTGCCAGCAAAACGAAACGGCGAAGACAGGAGGAGCGCTACATGGATCTGCAGCCTCTTGGTGACCGCCTCATCGTCGAGGTTCTCGACGAGGAGGAGGTCCTGGCGAGCGGCATCGTTCTGCCGGACACGGCGAAGGAGAAGCCGCAGCGGGGCCGCGTGCTGGCGGCCGGCCCGGGCCCCCGGGACGAGGACGGCGAGCACGTGAAGATGGACGTGGACGAGGGTGACGAGATCATCTTCTCCAAGTACGGCGGCACGGAGATCAAGATCGGCGCCGAGGAGTACCTGATCCTTCGGGAGTCCGACGTGCTCGCAAAGGTTGTGAAGACCGAGACCAAGAAGTCGAAGAAAGCCGCCTAGGAAAGGCACGGAGGAAACCTGAATGGCACACAAGGAGCTCAAGTTCAGCGAGGACGCGCGTCGCGCGCTCGAGCGCGGCGTCAACACGGTCGCCAACGCCGTCAAGGTCACGCTCGGCCCGAAGGGTCGCTACGCGGTCCTCGACAAGAAGTTCGGCGCGCCGACGATCACGAACGACGGCGTCACGATCGCGCGTGAGATCGAGGTCGAAGATCCGTTCGAGAACCAGGGTGCGCAGCTCGTCCGCGAGGTCGCGACCGCCACGAACGACGTGGCCGGCGACGGCACGACGACCGCGACCGTCCTCGCCCAGGCGATCATCCGCGAGGGCCTGAAGAACGTGGCCGCCGGCGCGAACCCGATGGCGCTTAAGCGCGGCATCGAGAGCGCGGTCGGGTGGGTCGTCGAGGACCTCAAGGGTCAGTCCAAGGAGGTCTCGGGCAAGGAGGACATCGCCCGGGTCGCCACCATCTCCGCGCGCGAGCGCGAGGTGGGCGACGTGATCGCCGACGCGATCGAGAAGGTCGGCAAGGACGGCGTCGTCAACGTCGAGGAGGGGCAGACCTTCGGCCTCGAGCTCGAGTTCACCGAGGGCATGCAGTTCGACAAGGGCTACCTGTCGCCCTACATGATCACGGACGCGGAGCGCATGGAAGCGGTCCTCGAGGATCCGTACGTCCTGATCGCCAACCAGAAGGTCGGCGCCGTCAAGGATCTCCTGCCGGTGCTCGAGCAGGTCATCCAGGCCGGTCGGCCGCTGCTCGTCGTTGCCGAGGATGTCGAGGGCGAGTCGCTCGCGACCATCGTCGTCAACAAGCTCCGCGGCACGTTCACGGCCGTCGCCGTCAAGGCGCCCGGCTTCGGCGACCGCCGCAAGCGGATGCTCGAGGACATTGCGATCCTCACGGGCGGCGAGGTGATCACCGACGAGATGGGCCTCAAGCTCGAGAACACGAAGCTCTCCCAGCTCGGGCGCGCCCGCAAGGTCGTCGTCGACAAGGACTCGACCACGATCATCGACGGTGCCGGCGACTCCGACGCGATCAAGGCCCGGATCAAGCAGCTGAAGGGCGAGATCGAGACGACCGACTCCGACTTCGACCGCGAGAAGCTGCAGGAGCGGCTTGCGAAGCTCGCCGGCGGCGTTGCCGTCGTCAAGGTCGGTGCCGCGACCGAGACCGAGATGAAGGAGAAGAAGCACCGCGTCGAGGACGCGCTCCAGGCCACCCGGGCCGCCCTCGAGGAGGGCATCGTCCCCGGCGGCGGCGTCGCGCTGCTCAACGCCGCGGAGCTCGCGAAGAAGAACCTCGACCAGCTCGACGGCGACGAGCGCACGGGCGCCCGGATCATCATCCGCGCGCTCGAGGAGCCGCTTCGCCAGCTCGCCGAGAACGCGGGCCTCGAGGGCTCGGTCGTGATCGACAAGGTCCGCAACGCCGGCAAGGGGCAGGGCCTGAACGTCGACACGGGCGAGTACGAGGACCTGATCAAGTCGGGGATCATCGATCCGACGATGGTCACCCGCTCCGCGCTCCAGAACGCGGCCTCGATCGCGAAGAACATCATCACGACCGAGACGATCGTCGCGGAGGCGCCGGAGAAGGCGGGCGCCGGCGGTGGCGGCGGCATGCCCGACATGAGCGGGATGATGTAGAGACCCCCCACCAGGGGATCGACTTCGGAAGGGCCGGGCGACCGGCCCTTCCGTCGTTCAGGGGCCCGGGTGCCGGGCGCCGCCGACGAGCCAGCAGGCCGCCCGGTGCCCGTCCGGCCCCGCGTCGAGGAGCTCGACGGGGTCGTCAGTCGAGCAGCGGTCGAAGGCGAGCGGGCAGCGGGGATGGAAGCGGCAGCCGGGGGGAACGTCGATCGGGTTCGGCGTCTCGCCCTGGAGAATCTGCGGCCGGGAGCGCTCGCGCGGGTCGGGCTTCGGGACGACCGAGATGAGCGCCTGCGTGTACGGGTGGCGTGGGTTGCGCACGATCTCCCTGGCCGGCCCCTCCTCGACGATCCTGCCGAGGTACATGACCGCGATCCGGTCGGCGTAGTGGGCGGCGGTCGACAGGTCATGCGTGATCATGAGGATCCCGAGCCCCGCCTCCCGCAGGCCGTCGAGGAGCGCGAGGATGCCCGCCCGGACGGAGACGTCGAGCATGGAGACAGGCTCGTCGGCGATGAGCAGGTCGGGCTCGAGCGTCAGGGCGGCTGCGACCGCCACCCGCTGGCGCTGGCCGCCGGAGAGCTCGTGCGGGAAGCGTTCGAGGAAGAGCTCCGGCGGCGTCAGCCCGGCCCGCTCGAGGGCCTCCCGCACCCGCCCGGCCCGCTCGGACCTCGTGCCGATGCCGTGGACGATGAGCGGCTCTTCGATCGTCTGGCGGACGCGGAAGCGGGGGTCGAGCGACTCGTACGGGTCCTGGTAGATCATCTGCATCCGGCGGCGGAGCGGCCGGAGCGCCCGCGCCCCGACTCTTGTGATGTCCTCGCCGCGGAAGCGGATCGTTCCGGCCACCGGGTCGAGGAGCCGCAGCAGCGTCTGGGCCGTGGTCGTTTTGCCGCATCCCGACTCGCCGACGAGAGCCAGCAGCTCCCCTGCCCGGAGGGTGAAGGAGACGCCCTCGACCGCGTGAACGACCTGCCTGGGCTGCCTCGCGACCGCTCCGGCGATGCCACGCGCGATCGGGAAGTGAGTGACGAGCCCCTCGATCTCGAGCAGAGGCGGGGCGCCGTGAGCTCCAGGGTCGCGCGCGCTCATGAGGCTGCCCTGATCGCCGGATCGTTCAGGTGGCACTCGGCCTCGTGCGCCGCCGCGATCACGAGCGGGCGTGGGACGACCGAGACGCACGGCTCGAAGACTCGATCGCAGCGCGGCGCGAACGGGCATCCTGGCGGCTCGCGGTCGAGCCGCGGCGGCGTTCCGGCGATCGAGGCGACGGCCCCCTCGCCGTGGAGGTCGGGCGTGGCGGCGAAGAGGAGCCGCGTGTAGGGGTGGCACGGGTCGTGGTAGAGGGTCTCGGTTGGCCCCGCTTCGACGATCCGCCCGGCGTACATGACCCCCGCGCGCTCACAGGTCTGCGCCACGACGGAGAGATCGTGGGTGACGAGGATCAGCGCGAGACCGAGATCGTCGGCGAGGCTCGTCAGAAGCTCGAGGATCTGCGCTTGCACCATGACGTCGAGGGCGGTGGTCGGCTCGTCTGCGAGGAGCACCTTTGGCCTGCAGGCGAGCGCCATCGCGATCGCCGCGCGCTGGCGCATGCCGCCCGAGAACTCGTGGGGGAACCGGTCGGCGCGGCTGCGGGGGATCCCGACCAGCTCGAGCAGGTCGCCGACCTGCTGCCGCGCGACGCTCCCCTCCGCGAGACCGTGCAGCTCGAGCGGCTCGACGATCTGGTCGCCGACGCGCTGCACGGGGTTGAAGGCGTTCATCGCGCCCTGGAAGACCATGGCGATATCGCGCCAGCGGTGGCCGCTCACGCTCGCTTCGCCATCGGCCAGGATGTCCTCCCCGTCGAGCACGACCCGTCCGGCGACGCTCGCCGTCGGCGGGAGCAGGCCCATGAGCGCGAGGATCGAGGTGGTCTTCCCGCAGCCCGACTCGCCGACGAGCCCGAAGCGGTCGCCGGCGGCGAGCTCGAAGGTGACGCCGCGGACCGCGTGCAGCTCGCCGCCCCCGCGAAGCTCGAACCAGACGTGGAGACCTTCGACGGAGAGGAGCGTCACCGGGCCTCGTCCTCCGTCAGCCGGCGAACGCGGAACCGGTGCACCGAGAGGTGGCCGACGCGCAGCCGCGGGTTGAGCGCATCCTCGAGCGCGCGGCCGACCATGGTGCAGGCGAGCACTACGAACGCGACGGCGAAGCCCGGCGGCACGATCGCCCACCAGGCGCCGGCGGTGATCGCGCTGGCCTCGAACGCGTTCGCGATCAGCTTGCCCCACGAGATCAGGCTGGGGTCGCCGAGGCCGAGGAACGTGACGTACGTCTCGGCGAAGATCGCGTACGCGACGAATAGGACGGTTTGCGCGATCAGGAGCGGACCGACCTGGGGCAGGACGTGGCGTACGATGATCCGGGTGTTGCCCGCTCCGAGAGCGCGCGCACGGCCGACGAAGGTGCGCTCGCGCAGGCTCTTCGCCTCCGCCCGGATGATCCGGGCGGTGTAGGTCCAGTAGATCGCGCCGATGATCACGATGATGTTGGTCAGGCTGCGGCCGAACAGGGCGGCGATGACGAGGATCAGAGGCACGTCGGGGATCGCGATCATGTAGTTCGTGACGGCGTTCAGGGCCGTGTCGAGCTTGCCGCCGAAGTACCCGCTGAGGAGTCCGATCGTCCCGCCGATCAGCATCGCCACGGCGGCGGCCGCGAAGCCGACGAGGAGCGAGACTCTCGCCCCGTGCATCATCAGCGTGAGCATGTCGACGCCGCCGTCGTCGAGGCCGAAGGGGTGGCTCCCCGACGGCGGCGCGAACGGCTCCCCCACCTTCTCGCGGGCCCCGTACGGCGCCACGTAGGGCGCGAGGATCGCGACCAGCCCGAACAGGGCGAGCATGACCGTGCCGGCGGTGGCGGCCGGCTGACCCCGGACGATCGACCACACCCGCGACGGGAGGCCGGCTGCCGCGGCGGCCCCGGCGGGCTCGACCGCGCCGGACGCGATCACGCCGCGATCCTCGGGTCGAGCTTCAGGTAGAGCAGGTCGGCCGCGTAGTTCGCGAGGACGACCGAGAGCGTCAGGATCAGGAAGGCGCCCTGGAGCACCGGGTAGTCGCGCTCGAAGATCGCTTCGAAGATCTCGAGGCCGATGCCCGGGTAGGAGAAGACCGCCTCGACGAGGATCGAGCCGCCGACGAGGTAGCCGAGCGAGATCGCGATCAGGGTCGAGATCGGGAGGAGGGCGTTGCGCAGCGCGTGCTTGCGCACGATTGCGAAGCTCCCGAGCCCTTTCGCGCGGGCGGTGAGGATGTAGTCCTCGCCGAGCGTGTTCAAGAGCGACGAGCGCGTCACGAGCGCGTAGTCGCCGTACAGCACGAGTCCGAGCGTCAGCGACGGCAGCAGCATGTGCTTCATCCGGTCGGCGAAGACCGCCCACCAGCCCGGGTCGGTGAACCCGAGGAACGGGTCGGAGATGCCCGACACGGGCAGGGTGCCGGCGAACACGATCACGAGCATCAGGCCCAGCCACTGCGTCGGCAGCGAGTAGAAGAACAGCGAGAAGGAGACGTTGCCCCAGTCGGCCCACGTGCCCCGCCGCCAGGCGGCGACCACCCCCGAGAGGATGCCGAAGAAGATCGAGAACGCCGTCCCCAGCGCGATCATCGGCAACGTGTTCGCGAGCGCCGGGCCGAGCTCGTCCCAGACGGGCCGTCGCGTACTGAAGGAGCTCCCGAGGTTGCCCTGGGCGAGCTCCTTCATGTAGATCCCGTACTGCTCGAGCTTCGACTTGTCGAGCCCGAACTCCCGGCGCTGCTGCTCCTTGAACTCGGGCGTGCAGGCGCGGCAGCGCAGCGCGCTCGCGGGGTCGCCGGGGGCGGCGCGGAAGAGGACGAAGTTGAGCGTGACCGCGACGAGGATCGTCATCAGGGCGAACAGCGTCCGCTTGACGACGTAGTTCGCGCCGCGCGTGCCCAACGAGCCCCTCCCGGCCGCCTCCGCCGGCCCTTCTAGCCCTCGACCATGTGCGCCTCGACCCACGGCCGCTTCGAGAGGCCGGTCAGCTCGGGCATCAGCAGCCCGTCCCACTTCTTCGACCAGGCCGCGTTCGCCTCCAGGTTGACGAGCTGGATATAGGGCCGGTCGTTGTAGAGGATCTCCTGCATCCGCCAGATGATCTCCATGCGGGCGTCCTGGTCGACGGTCACGCCCTGCTCCTCGTAGAGCGCGTCGTACTCGGGATTGCAGTAGGCCGTGTCGCTCCAGCCGCCGTACTGGTCGCACTTGAGAACCGAGAGCACGAAGTCCGGGTCGAAGTACCCGACCCAGTCCCACATCGCCATGTCGAAGGTCAGGTACTGCCAGTCGGGGGCGCCGATCTCTTCGAAGGCGGTCGTGTCGTCGAGCGCCTTCTGGGTCACGGCGATCCCGATCTGCTCGAGCCCGGCGCGGACGATCTCGAACTCGCGGTTGATCCCCTGGACGCCCGTGGGCGTAATCACCTCGTACTCCATCTTCTCGCCGTCGGGGTCGACGCGGATCCCGTCCGAGCCGCGGGCGTACCCGGCCTCGTCGAGGATCTGGTTGGCGTACGCGATGTCGAACGGCTCCGGCTGGAGGTTCGGGTTCACGAAGTCGCCGGAGGGGATGGCGATGATGCTCCCCCACGGCTTGGCGAGGCCCGCGTAGGCGGTGTCGGCGATCTCCTGCTTGTCGATCGCGTACGCGATCGCCTCGCGCACCTTCGGGTCGAGCAGCTCGCGGTTGCGCTCCTTGTCCGGGTTCGAGTTGAAGATGAAGTTGTTGACCTGGAAGCCGGGGGCGCGGTGGACGACCAGGTTCTCGTCGGCCTCGATGCTCACTACCGCGTTCGCGGGCAGCTCGTCGACCGCGTCGAGGTCGCCGGCCTGGAAGGCCGCGATCATCGCGTCCTCGTTCGTGAAGACCTGGAGGCCGACGGCGTCGACGTACGGCTCCTGACCGTAGAAGCCGGGGTTCTTCTCGTAGATCGTCGTGCCCTTCTTCTCGTACTTCGTGATCGTGAACGCGCCTCCGGCCACGAGCGGCAGGCTGTCCTCCGGCTTCACCTTCTTCAGATCCTTGCCGTCGTTGCCGAGGTGCTGCTCCCAGACGTGCCTGGGCAGGATGAAGAACTGCTGCAACTGCGGCAGCACGTTTCCGACCGGCTGGTCGTAGGTGATCACGAGCGTCTGCTGGTCGGGTGCCGAGCATTCCTTCACGTGCGAGAGGAACGGCGCCAGCGCCGCGGTCGGGCCCTTGGCGTACTGGACGATCGTGTTGCACGTCCACGCTCCGTCCTCGGCCGTCAGCGGGGCCCCGTCCGACCAGGACCCGGGCTTGACCGTGAACGTCCAGACGAGGCCGTCGTCGGAGGTCGTCCAGTCCTCGGCCCAGTCGCCCTCGAACACGTACCCGGGGCCGTACTGGACGAGCACGGGGTAGGTCATGACGAAGGCCACGTAGGCCTGCGCGTTGAAGGCAACGAAGGGGTTGAGCGAGTCGATGTGGTCGGCCGAGCCGATCCGGAGGATCCCGCCCTTGACGATCTCGCCGCCCTCCTGCTCGGTCGTGGCGGCTCCCGTGTCCGGGGGCGGCGCCTCCGTCTCCGTCTCGCCCTGCGTCTCACCCTGCGTTTCGCCGCCGGTCGTCGCGGGCGGCGCGCTCTCCGAGTCTCCTCCGCCGCAGCTCGCGACGAGTAGCGCTCCCGCCAGTGCGGCGAGCAGGAGGAACATCCGTGCCCTCATTCCGTGTCTCCTTTCCCCATCTGTCCCCGTGCCCACGGGGCTGCGATCCTACGCCCGCAGCGCGGGCTCGTCTACGGTCAACGTCCGCCGGTCGGCGTCGAGCGTCGCCGTCACGCCGAGCGGCAGCGTCGCGAGGTGCTTGCCGTGGCCGAGCGGGAGCCCGTACAGCACCGGGACGCCGAGCGGCTCCAGGCGCTGCTCGAGCACGTCCTCGACCGACTTCGTCCGTGCGAAGTCGTTCGAGCCGTGCTCCGGCCAGTCGCACTTCCACATCTCCCCGACTACGACGCCGGCAACGCCCGCGAGTTTGCCGGCCTGCGTGAGCTGGACCAGCGCGCCGTCGAGGTACCAGGTGGGCAGGTCCGTGTCCTCGAAGAAGAGGATGCAGCCGTCGAGCTCGACCTCCCAGGGGGTCGCGAGCGTCTGGATCAGGAGCCAGAGGCAGCCGCCGGCGAGCGGGGCGGTGACCGTGCCGCCGCTGATCGCCCGAACGTAGGGATCGTCGGGGTCGCGCGGCACCTCGCCGGTCGTCTCGCCCCCGAGTACCGAGAGCAGGCGGGCTTTCGAGAACTCCGTCGTCTCCTTGTCGCCGACGCCCATCAGGCCGTTCGCGTAGAACGTGGCGAGCCCCGCGCGCTGGCGGATGGCGACGTGCAGAGCCGTGATGTCCGAGAAGCCGACGAACGGCTTGGCGTTGTCCGCGATCAGGTCGAAGTCGAGCTGGGGGATGAGCTGGGCCGAGCCGTACCCGCCCCCGGCGCACTGGACGACGTCGACCTCGGGGTCTGCGAACATCGCCTCGACGTCGCGCGCCCGGTCGCGGGCGTCGCCCGCGACCCAGTCGTCGCGCGCGTAGATCCCCTCCGAGAGCTTCACGCGATAGCCCCGCGCCTCCCACCACTCGACTCCCCGCAGCACCTCGGAGCGGTTGTGCGCGGGGCTTGCCGGTGCGGGCACGCCGATCGTGCCGCCGGACGGAAGGGCCTTGCCGAAGCGGGTGGCGTGGATTGGCATCGCGGTCGTCCGAGCTGGCGGCATTATCCTCCGTGACCGGACGGATGCGAGCAAGGGCCGATCTTCCCCGCCGGGTACGCGAGATCCCGAACGTCTGGATCCCGCTCTCCGACGGCTGCCGGCTCGCCGCCCGGATCTGGCTCCCGGAGGACGCGGACGCGAGCCCGGTGCCCGCCCTGCTCGAGGCGATCCCCTACCGAAAGAGCGACTGGACGGCGGCGCGGGACGCGCTGCGACACCCCTACCTCGCCGGCCACGGCTACGCGGCGGTCAGGGTCGACCTGCGCGGCAGCGGCGACTCGGGCGGCCTGCTTCTCGACGAGTACCTGCCGCGCGAGCAGGACGATCTGGTCGAGGCGATCGCGTGGCTGGCCGCCCAGCCCTGGTGCAGCGCCGCGGTGGGCATGTTCGGGATCTCGTGGGGCGGCTTCAACGCGCTCCAGGTGGCGGCCCGTCGCCCACCGGCGCTCGGGGCGATCCTGACCGTGTGCTCGACCGACGACCGCTATGCGGACGACGTCCACTACGCGGGCGGCTGCGTGCTCGCGGTCGACATGCTCCCCTGGGCCTCCCAGATGCTCGTCTGGAACGCCGCGGCCCCCGAGCCGGAGGTGGTCGGGCCCGGGTGGCGGGAGCGCTGGCTCGAGCGGCTCGAGGGCACGCCGCCCTACGTGGAGGCCTGGCTCGCTCACCAGCGCCGCGATGCCTACTGGCGCCACGGCTCCGTCTGCGAGGACTACGCGGCGATCCGCTGCCCCGTGTACGCCGTCGGCGGCTGGGCCGACGGGTACACGAACGCGGTGCCGCGCCTGCTCGAGGGGCTCTCCTGCCCGCGCAAGGGGCTGATCGGGCCGTGGGCGCACGCGTTCCCCGAAGAGGGGGTGCCGGGACCGGCGATCGGGTTCCTGCAGGAATCGCTGCGCTGGTGGGACCACTGGCTCAAGGGGATCGACACGGGGATCATGGAGGAGCCGCTGCTGCGCGCCTGGCTCCAGGAGCCCACCCGCCCGCGGACGAGGGTTCGCACGCACCCGGGCCGCTGGGTCGCCGAGGAGGCGTGGCCGCCGGCCGGGCTCGAGCTGCGCCGGCTCTGGCTCGGCAGGGGCGTGCTCGACTCCGCTCCGGGCCCCGAGCTCGAGCTCTCCCACGCGTCGCTCCAGGCGACCGGGCTCGACTCGGGCCTCTGGTGCCCCTACGGCGACGTCGCCGACCTGCCTGGGGACCAGCGCCGCGACGACGGGCTCTCGCTCGTGTTCGACTCGGTGCCGCTGCCCGAGCGGGTCGAGCTGCTCGGCTTCCCCGAGCTCCGGGTCGTCGTCGCGGCCGATCGGCCTCGCGCGCTCGTCGCGGCGCGCCTCTGCGACGTCGCGCCCGACGGCAGCTCGGCGCTCGTCTCGCGCGGCTTCCTCAACCTCACCCACCGGTCCGGGCACGAGCGTCCCGAGCCGCTCGAGCCGGGCCGCCGCTACGACGTGGCCGTGCGCCTCGACGTGACCGGCTACGCCTTCCAGCCGGGGCACCGGATTCGCCTCGCGCTCTCGAGCTGCTACTGGCCAATGCTCTGGCCGTCGCCGGAGCCGGCGACGCTGACCGTCGTCTGCGGCTCGAGCTCCCTCGTGCTGCCGGTACGGGAGCCGCGCACGGAGGATCGCGACCTGGCGCCGTTCGCTCCCCCGGAAGGCGCGCCGCCCCTCGAGGTGGAGGAGCTCTCGCCCGGTCACTCCTCGCGCGTCGTGACCCGCGACCTCTTCACGGGACGCGTCGAGCTCGTCTTCACCTACGGCGGGGGCGAGCGGCGGCTCCCGGACGGGATCGTGCTCGACGACGCCTACCGGGAGACGTTCTCGATCGTGGAGGGCGCCCCGCTCTCGGCGCGGGTCGAGACCGATCACACGGTCGTCGTGGGCCGGGGCCCCCACCGGCGCCGCGTCGAGGTGCGAAGCGCGATGTGGGCGGACGCCGAGCGCTTCTTCACGCGCAACCAGGTCGACGTCTACGACGGCGCCGAGCCGATCTTCTCGCGCGCGTGGGAGTCGAGCGCTCCCCGAGACCACGTGTAGGGCGGGTCATGACCCGCCCGGGCCGCGCGGGCCGCTCGAGGCGCTTCCCTACAATGGAGTGGTGGCAAGCCGATGCGTGCGCGTCGCGCGCCGGCCGCGCGCCTTCGTGGGAGTCGCCGGACCGGACGCCGGCGACCACCTCCAGCGCATGGTCTCGAACGACGTGCTCGAGCTCGAGATCGGCGCGTCGTGCGACGCGCTGCTCCTGACGGCGAAGGCACGGGTGATCGCGACGCTGCGCGTCCTGCGTCGCGGCCGGGACGACTACCTGCTCCTGACGGAGCCGGAGCTCGGGGAGACCGTCCGGGCCGAGCTCTCGCGCACCCGGCTTGCAGCTCGCGCGGAGATCGCGCTCGAGGAGCACAGATCGTGGGTCATCCTCGACCCCGAGCCGCCAGCGGGCGCGCTCGCCGTGCGCGCCCCCGACTACGGCGTCGTGGGCTACGAGCTCCTCGACACGGAGCCTCCCACCGGCGCGGTCGAGCTCGACGGCGAAGAGCTCGAACGGCTGCGGATCCGGGCGGGCACGCCCCGCTTCGGCAGGGAGATCGACGACCGCGTCCTCCCCGCCGAGGCTGGCCTCGTCGAGCGCGCGGTCAGCTTCCAGAAGGGCTGCTACCCGGGGCAGGAGCCGGTGGCCCGGCTGCACTACCGCGGCCACCCCAACCGGGCTCTGCGCGTGCTCGAGATCGAGGGGGAGCTGCCGCTCGAGCCGGGGAGCCCGATCCTCCTCGACGGAAAAACGGTCGGCCGCGTCACGAGCGCAGTCTCCGCGGACGGTGCCGTCGTCGCGCTCGGGTACGTTCGCGTCGAGGTGCCGGAGGATGCAGCGCTCGGCGTCGGCGGGCGCACGGCTACAATGGTCGCTCCGGCGCGCCCGTAGCTCAGGGGATAGAGCGCAGCCCTGCGGAGGCTGAGGCCAGAGGTTCGAATCCTCTCGGGCGCATGGGTCGCGTCCGCGTGCACGCTCGAGCGAGGAGGGTCCGGGATGGGTGCGATCGTACCGAGGCGCCCGTGACGCTCCACCTGCGCGAGGCCGATGTCGAGGCGCTGCTGGCCCCGGCTGACGCGATCGCCGCCGTCGAGGCATGCCTCGCCCGTGTTGCGGCCGGCGCGATCGAGTGCCCGCCGGCGGCTCGGGTGTCGCTCGAGGCAGGCACCCTGACGGCAGCGCCGCTGGCCGACCGCGAGCTCGAGCTGGGCGCCGTCACCGCGCTCCTCGGCGCGCGCGGAGTCGTCGTGCTCGCCGCCGCCGACGGCCGTGAGCTGCTGGCGCTCGTCGAGGCCGGCCGGCTGTCCGCACTGCGGGCCGCCGCGACGTCCGCCGTTGCGGCACGCCGGCTGGCCCGGCCCGGGTCTCTGGCGCTCGGCCTGATCGGGTGCGGCCGCCTCGCGGCCGCTCATGTGGAGTGCCTGCGGGTGGCGCTACCGGGGCTCGACCGGGTCGTCGCCTACTGCCGCACGCCGGCGCGGCTGGCCGCCTTCTGCGAGCGGGTGGGGGCGGAGCCGGCCGAGTACGGCCGCGACGCGGCCGAGCTGGACGTGGTCGTCACAGCCACGAGCTCGCGCGACCCCGTGCTGCGCGGCGACTGGCTACGCCCGGGCGCCTGCGTGCTCGCCGCCGGAGGCACGCGCCGTCAGGACCGCGAGCTCGACAACGCGGTGCTCGAGCGCGCCTCCTTCGTGTGTTGCGACTCGCTTGCGCAGGCGCGCCTCGAGGCGGGCGATCTGGCCGAGCCGGTCGAGCGCGGCGTGCTCGACTGGCTCGAGGTGCATGAGCTAGCCGGCGTCGTGGACGGGACGATCCAGCCGCGCGGGCTCGACGGCGACGTCGTCCTCTACAAGAGCTCGGGTGCCGCGCTCGCGGACGCCGCGCTGGCCGCGCTCGTGCTGGAGCGGGCCCTGGCCTCGTGAGCTGCGCTACTCGGACTGACCGGCACGGGCGGTGTCCTCGCCGATCGCGCGGATCAGGTCCGGCCGCTCGAGCAGCCGGCGCCGTTCGAGGTCGCTCGCGCGGTTGCGCATGTACGGGTCGTCGAGGATGTCGTCGAGATCGCGGCCGAGCTTGTGCTCCCGGATCACGTAGGCAGCGAGCTGATCCTCCCGGGTGCTACGAGAGAACAGCGACGCAAACGGGTTGCGCAGGTACCGGGAGAGACGGCCCACGAGCGGGATTGTATCCTTAGCCGGGTGAAGCAGGCGTCCGAGGGCATGCGGTTCGCGGAGCGCGTCCTGCACGGCGTGGGCGACGACGGGGCACGCCAGGAGATCGTGATCTGGATCGAGCGTCGCCCGGGAGCGGTCTGGGGCGTGGGGCGGGCGATCAACCCGAACAACCGGGCCGTGCCCGAGCCGAGGCCCGACGACTACGTCTTCGAGGGCTACGAGCTCGGCGATGCGCTCGAAGCCGCCAACGCCGCCCTGCGCGACGATCTCGCCGTCTCGCGCACGGAGGGCGTCAGCGAGCCGGTGCCCGAGTTCTCCGACGACGAGCTGCTGCGGCCGCTCGAGCGCTGGTTCTTCGGCCACCCGCCGCGCCCCTAGCGGGCGCTCCCGCTACGCAACGCCGATCTGGCTGGCGAGCTCGCGCGAGATCGCGTGCTCCGTCTTCTCGACCAGCACCGTCACCGGGCCGCCGAACGGGGCGGCGCTGCAGACCTCGACCTGGCGGCCGGGCACGAGCGACAGCTTCGAGAGGTAGCGCAGCAGTGCCGGGTCGCCGTCCGGGACGTGCCGCACGGTGGCGCGCTCGCCCGGGGCGAGCTCCGCGAGCGGGCGCAGCTCGGCGTGCGCGAGCTCGAGCTCGGCGTTGGGGATCGGGTGCCCGTGGGGATCATGGGTCGGATACCCGAGCGCCCGGTCGATCAACGCCTCGAGCTCCTCCGAGAGGGCGTGCTCGAGCCTGTCGGCCTCCGCGTGCACCGCCTCGATCGCGAGCCCGAGCGTCTGGGCCAGGTACTGCTCGAGCAGCCGGTGGTGGCGGATCACCTCGAGCGCGACTCGTTCCCCGGGCTGCGTCAAGCGCACGCCACGGTAGCGCGCGTGCTCGACGAGCCCGAGCGCGGCGAGCTTCTTCAGCATCGAGGTCACGGACGAGGGCGCAACGTGCATCGCCCGCGCGATCGCCGTGGTGGTGGCGCGCCCACCGCTCGCCTGGAGCTTGTAGACCTCCTTCAGGTAGTCCTGAATCGCGTCGGACAGCTCGACCTTCGACACGCCGGAAATTCTACGGCAGCACCGATGGCTCTCTCCCCGCGGAGGACGCAGGATTGCTAGCCTCACGCGCTCCATGCTCATTCGCCTCGGCCACAGCCCCGACCCCGACGACGCGTTCATGTTCTGGGGTCTGGCGAGCGGGCGGGTCGATCCCCGCGGGTTCGAGTTCGAGCACGTGCTCGAGGGCATCCAGACGCTCAACGAGTGGGCGCTCGAGGGCCGGCTCGAGGTGACCGCGATCTCGCTGCACACCTACCCGTTCGTGCAGGAGCGCTACATGCTGCTGCCGCACGGTGCCAGCATGGGCTCGGGCTACGGGCCGGTCGTCGTCTCCCGCGAGCCGCTCACTCGGGAGGAGCTCGAGCGGGTCGAGATCGCCGTCCCCGGCCGGATGACGACAGCCTTCCTGACCCTGCGGCTCTACCTCGGGGACGACTTCTCCTACCGCGAGGTCCCGTTCGAGAGCGTCATGGACGAGGTCGCGGCAGGGCGCTCCGACGCGGGGCTCGTCATCCACGAGGGGCAGCTCACCTTCGAGCGCCAGGGCCTCCACAAGGTGGTCGATCTCGGCGAGTGGTGGCTGCTCGAGACGGGGCTCCCGCTGCCGCTCGGGATCAACGTCGCCCGGCGCGACCTCGGCGCCGACACCCTCCACGTCCTGTCCGGGATCCTGCACGACTCGATCGAGGCGGGGCTCGAGCATCGCGCGCAGGCGCTCGAGTACGCGCTCGAGTTCGGGCGGGGCCTCGATCCGGCGCTCGCCGACCGGTTCGTCGGCATGTACGTGAACGAGCTCACGCAGGACTACGGGGACGAGGGCCGCGCGGCCGTGACCGAGCTCCTGCGCCGCGGCGAGGAGATCGGGGCGTTCCCCGGCCCCGTGCGGGTCGAGTTCGTCCCCTGACGGCCGCGCGGTAGGCTGCGGTTGTGCCGGACGCGGTCGTCCTCTCCGCCGTGCGCACCCCGATCGGCCGTTACGCGGGCGCGCTCGCCGGCGTCCGACCGGACGACCTTGCGGCCCGCGCGATCGGGGCGGCAGTCGAGCGCGCCGGCGTCGAGCCGGGCGAGATCGAGGACGTCTACGTCGGCTGCGCGAACCAGGCCGGAGAGGACAACCGCAACGTCGCGCGGCTCGCGGCGCTGCTCGCCGGGCTGCCGCAGGAGGTGGCGGGCGTGACCGTGAACCGCCTCTGCGCCTCCGGCCTCTCCGCGGTCGTCGCCGCCTGCCACGCGATCCGGGCGGGCGAGGGCGACCTGTTCGTCGCCGGCGGCGTCGAGTCGATGAGCCGGGCACCGCTCGTTCTGGGGAAGCCCGAGACCGCCTTCCCGCGCGGCGACCGCACGGCGTTCGACACGACGATCGGCTGGCGCTTCGTCAACCCCCGGCTCGGCTTCCCGCCCGAGTCGATGGGCGAGACCGCCGAGAACGTCGCCGTCGAGCACGGGATCAGCCGCGAGGATCAGGACGCGTTCGCGCTGGAGAGCCAGCGCCGGTGGCAGGCGGCCCGGTCTGCCGGGCGCTTCGCCGACGAGATCGTGCCCGTCGAGGGCTTCGACACCGACGAGCACCCCCGCCCGCAGGCAACGCTCGAGCAACTCGCCGCGCTGAAGCCGGTCTTCCGCGCCGGGGGCACGGTCACCGCGGGCAACGCGAGCGGCATCAACGACGGCGCCGCCGCCCTCGTCGTCGCCAGCGCCGAGAAGGCCAGGGCCCTGGGCGCCGAGCCGCTCGGCCGGTTCGTCGCGAGCGCGGTCGCGGGGGTCGATCCGCGGGTGATGGGCATCGGCCCGGTGCCGGCGGTGCGGAAGCTCCTCGATCGCGCCGGGGTTGCGGTCTCCGACCTGGACCTCGTCGAGCTGAACGAGGCGTTCGCCTCCCAGAGTCTCGCGGTGATCCGGGAGCTCGGCCTCGACCCGGCTCGGGTGAACGTCAACGGCGGGGCGATCGCCGTCGGGCACCCGCTCGGCATGAGCGGCGCCCGCCTCGTCGTGACGCTGCTCCACGAGCTGCGCCGCCGCGGCGGTCGTTACGGCCTCGCCACGCTGTGCGTCGGCGTCGGCCAGGGGCAGGCCGCGCTGTTCGAGAGGCCCGGCGCATGACCGCGGGCCGCGTTCACGGCCTCTTCGTCGGCGGCGAGCTCGTCGAGGCGGCGTCCGGCGAGCTCCGCGAGCTCTCCGAGCCGGCGACGGGCGCGCCGCTCGCGCGCTGCGCGCTCGCCGGCGAGGCCGACGTCGACCGGGCGGTGGCGGCCGCGCGCGGCGCGCTCGACGGGCGCTGGGGCAAGACGCCGCCGCCGGAGCGCTCCCGCCTCCTGCACGCGCTCGCCGATGCGATCGAGGCCGAGCGCGACGCGCTGGCCGAGCTCGAGACGCGTAACACCGGCAAGCCGATCTCCTCGACCCGGGGCGAGGTCGCGGGCGCGGCCGAGGTGCTGCGCTACTACGCGTCCGGGATCGCCTCGATCCAGGGCCGCGCGACGCCGTTCGGAAGCTCGCTCCTCCACTACTCGCTCAAGGAGCCCGTCGGGGTCTGCGCCCAGATCGTCCCCTGGAACTACCCGATCCTGATGGCGGGCTGGAAGCTCGCTCCGGCGCTCGCCGCGGGCTGCTCGGTCGTGCTGAAGCCGGACCCGCAGACGCCGCTGACGGCGCTCCGGGTGGCGGAGCTCGCCACCGCCGCCGGCTTCCCCGCCGGTGCGATCAACGTGCTGCCGGCGGACGGCCCCACCACCGGCGCCTACCTCGTCTCGCACCCCGGTGTCGACAAGGTCGCGTTCACAGGCTCGACGCGTACCGGCGCGGAGGTGATGCGTCTCGCAGCGGCGGGCATCAAACGGCTCACGCTCGAGCTCGGCGGCAAGAGCCCCAACGTCGTCTTCGCCGACGCGCCGCTCGCGGAGGTGATCCCCGCGTCCGCCTGGGCGGTCTACGCCTCGGCGGGGCAGAGCTGCGAGTGCCGCTCGCGACTGCTCGTCGAGCGATCCGTCTACGACGAGGTCGTCGCCGGGGTCGCCGCTGCGGCCGGGCGGATCCGCGCGGGCGATCCGCTCGACCCCGAGACCCAGCTCGGCTCGCTGATCTCCCGCGCGCACCGCGAGCGCGTCCACGGCTTCGTCGCCGCCGGCGTCGAGGAGGGCGCCGAGGTGGTCTGCGGCGGCGGGATCCCGGACGGGCCCGGGGCGTTCTACCCCGCGACCGTGCTCGCGAGCGTGGACAACGCGATGACCGTCGCGCAGGAGGAGATCTTCGGGCCCGTCGTGTCCGCGATCCCGTTCGAGGACGAGGACGACGCCGTGCGGATCGCCAACGACGTCCGCTACGGCCTGTTCGCCACTGTCTGGACGGGCGACCCGGGCCGCGGCCACCGGCTGGCGCAGCGGCTCAGGGCGGGGCAGGTGGGGGTGAACACGCCGTTCACGGCCCGGCCGGGGATTCCGTTCGGCGGCTACAAGCAGTCCGGGTTCGGCCGGGAGCTCGCGCTCGAGACGCTCGAGGCCTACCTCGAGACGAAGAGCGTGCTCGTCGGGATCGGCGCGAGGACGCCGAACCCGTTCGGCCTCTAGCGCGGCGTCTCACGACGTTGCACTGGAACCGCAGGGGAGGTGTAGGGGCGGGACCTGTCCCGCCCGAGACGATGCGAGCATCGGGAAACGGACGGGTTGCGGGGCCGCCCCGGCCCGCCCCGAACCCC
>CAYJLE010000027.1:0-30178 GCA_964370985.1 uncultured Gaiellales bacterium
GCCGCTTCGCGCTCGCCTCGCTCGCGCTGTTCGCGGCACTGCTCGTCGCGCTCCGGGTAGCGGCGAGGTCGACGCCCCGCCACGCCGGCGAGGTCGCCGACAGCTTCTACCGCACCGGCTCGCTGGTCTTCGGCGGCGGCCACGTCGTCCTGCCCCTGCTCGAGGCGGAGGTCGTCGGCCCCGGCTGGGTCTCCGCCGACGAGTTCGTCACCGGTTACGGCGCCGCCCAGGCGATCCCGGGCCCCCTGCTCACGTTCGCCGCCTACCTGGGATTCGTGATGGGTCCCGAGCCGAACGGCGTCCCCGGTGCCGCGCTCGCGCTCACGGCGATCTTCCTGCCCTCGTTCCTGCTCGTTTTCGGAACGCTGCCCCTGTGGCACGCGCTGCGCCGGCGGCCCGGGTTCGCATCGGCGCTCGCCGGCGTCAACGCCGCCGTCGTCGGGCTCCTGCTCGCCGCCCTCTACCGTCCCGTGTTCACGAGCGCGATCGAGCAGCCCGAGGACTTCGCGCTCGCCGCGGCCTGCCTCGCGCTGCTCGCGGTGTGGCGGCTGCCGCCGCTCGCCGTCGTCGCCGTCGCAGCCCTCGGCGGCGCGGCGATCGCGCAATGGGGCGGGTCCTGACCCGCCCCTACGAGGTCATTTCGGAATCGCCTCGAGCTTGTAGCCGACCCCGTAGCGGGTCTGGATGAAGCTGTGCCGGGGAGAGCAACGCTCGATCTTGTCGCGAATGCGCCGCACGAACACGTCGACCGTGCGGTCACGCCGCGTCTGACGACGACCCCACAACTGCTGCAGAAGCTGATCCCGCGACACCACTCGACCCCGCTCCAACGCAAGCGCATACAGAAGCCGAAACTCCGTCGGCGTCAACTCGCAACTCACACCCGACACGAACGCCTGCACATCCCCCGGATCAACCCGCAACTCCTCGACCTCGATCGCCTCACCACGCTCCTCACCCTGCGCCCGCACCCCACGCCGCGCAGCCGCCCGCACCCGCGCCACCAACTCCTTCATCGAAAACGGCTTCACCAGATAATCATCCGCCCCGATCTCGAGCGCATGCACCCGATCATGCTCCGTCCCCCGAGCGGACACCACCACGATCGGCGTCCCGATCCCCTCACGCCGCGCCGTCTCGATCAACCGCCACCCATCAATCCCCGGCAACATCAAATCCAACACACACACATCAGGCCGCTCGAACCGCAACCGAGCCAACCCCGCCTCACCCTTCCCCACCCACAACGGATCAAAACCCGCCGCCTGCAAATGACGCGCCATCCCCTGCGCGATCACCTCATCATCCTCAACGATCAACACCCGGGGCATTGCCACCATCGTTCCAGTCCGCGCGGTTGCCGCGCGGTTGCGTCGTGGTTACAGGCTGGTGAAGGGAAGGAGAACCCGGGCCGACCGCCACCCTGGGCGCGGTCGCGTCGCCGCTACGCTGGCGCCCGTGTCCCGCCCCGACGCGCGCCGGGCCCTCGACGTGCTCCTCGTCGCAGCGCGGCTCGGCGTGACCTCCTTCGGGGGGCCGGTCGCGCACCTCGGGTACTTCCGGGACGAGTACGTCGGCCGGCACCGCTGGCTCGACGACCGCGCCTACGCGGAGCTCGTCGCGCTCAGCCAGTTCCTGCCCGGCCCGGCATCGAGCCAGGTCGGGATCGGGGTCGGCCTCGTCCGGGCCGGGAAGCTCGGCAGCCTGCTCGCCTGGCTCGGCTTCACCGTTCCGTCCGCGGTTCTGCTCTGCCTGTTCGCCTGGGGCGTCAGCGACCTCGACGGGGACGAGCGGGTGTGGCTGCACGGGCTGAAGATCGCCGCCGTGGCCGTGGTCGCATTCGCCGTCTGGAGCATGGCGCGGACGCTGACGCCCGACCGCGAGCGCATCGCGATCGCCGTCGCCGGGGCGGCGGTGGTTCTGGCCTGGACCTCCGCGTTCGCCCATGTCGTGGTGATCGCCGCGGGCGCCCTCGCCGGCTGGCGGCTGCTCGGCGACGCCATCCCGGCCGCGAGCGGCGACGGCGGACGCTCGCCCGTGGGGCGCCGCTTCGCGCTCGCCTCGCTCGCGCTGTTCGCGGCACTGCTCGTCGCGCTCCGGGTAGCGGCGAGGTCGACGCCCCGCCACGCCGGCGAGGTCGCCGACAGCTTCTACCGCACCGGCTCGCTGGTCTTCGGCGGCGGCCACGTCGTCCTGCCCCTGCTCGAGGCGGAGGTCGTCGGCCCCGGCTGGGTCTCCGCCGACGAGTTCGTCACCGGTTACGGCGCCGCCCAGGCGATCCCGGGCCCCCTGCTCACGTTCGCCGCCTACCTGGGATTCGTGATGGGTCCCGAGCCGAACGGCGTCCCCGGTGCCGCGCTCGCGCTCACGGCGATCTTCCTGCCCTCGTTCCTGCTCGTTTTCGGAACGCTGCCCCTGTGGCACGCGCTGCGCCGGCGGCCCGGGTTCGCATCGGCGCTCGCCGGCGTCAACGCCGCCGTCGTCGGGCTCCTGCTCGCCGCCCTCTACCGTCCCGTGTTCACGAGCGCGATCGAGCAGCCCGAGGACTTCGCGCTCGCCGCGGCCTGCCTCGCGCTGCTCGCGGTGTGGCGGCTGCCGCCGCTCGCCGTCGTCGCCGTCGCAGCCCTCGGCGGCGCGGCGATCGCGCAATGGGGCGGGTCCTGACCCGCCCCTACGAGGTCATTTCGGAATCGCCTCGAGCTTGTAGCCGACCCCGTAGCGGGTCTGGATGAAGCTGTGCCGGGGAGAGCAACGCTCGATCTTGTCGCGAATGCGCCGCACGAACACGTCGACCGTGCGGTCACGCCGCGTCTGACGACGACCCCACAACTGCTGCAGAAGCTGATCCCGCGACACCACTCGACCCCGCTCCAACGCAAGCGCATACAGAAGCCGAAACTCCGTCGGCGTCAACTCGCAACTCACACCCGACACGAACGCCTGCACATCCCCCGGATCAACCCGCAACTCCTCGACCTCGATCGCCTCACCACGCTCCTCACCCTGCGCCCGCACCCCACGCCGCGCAGCCGCCCGCACCCGCGCCACCAACTCCTTCATCGAAAACGGCTTCACCAGATAATCATCCGCCCCGATCTCGAGCGCATGCACCCGATCATGCTCCGTCCCCCGAGCGGACACCACCACGATCGGCGTCCCGATCCCCTCACGCCGCGCCGTCTCGATCAACCGCCACCCATCAATCCCCGGCAACATCAAATCCAACACACACACATCAGGCCGCTCGAACCGCAACCGAGCCAACCCCGCCTCACCCTTCCCCACCCACAACGGATCAAAACCCGCCGCCTGCAAATGACGCGCCATCCCCTGCGCAATCACCTCATCATCCTCAACGATCAACACCCGGGGCATCCCACCTGACAGTATGGAGCCCGTGACCGGTCGGCACGCCGACCCGGACGACCTGGCGGCGCTCCGCCTCGCGGCCGAGCGCGGGCGCCGCCTCGTCGAGGAAAGCCGCGAACTCGTGCTCGTGCTCGGGCCCGACCGGCGCGTGCTCGCGTCGAGCCGCCGCGCCCGCGAGTCGCTCGAGGGGATCGAGGAGGGGGCGCCGCTCCCCGAGGACGCGTACAGGCCCGACTCGCGACGCGTGCCGTTCGCGGTCACCTACGAGATCGACGGACACGAGGAGACGCTGCTGTACCTCACGGAGCCCGGCGAGCTGGCCGCGTACGAGGAGCTGCGAGCCGGCTTCACCGCCGCCGTCTCCCACGAGCTGCGCACCCCGCTCGCGCGGATCCTCGCGCTGCTCGAATCGGTCGACCTCCCCGGGGCGGACCCGGCCGAGCTGGCAGAGCAGGCACGCGGAGAGGTCGAGCAGATCCGCGAGCTGATCGACGACGTGCTCTTCCTCTCCGAGCTCGAGACCGGCCGGGAGGTCGTCTCGCTCGGCTGGACGCCGGCGCTGCCGGTGCTCGAGGAGGCGGCCGACGCGCTCGGGGAGCGGGCCGCGCGGGCCGCGATCCGCATTCGAGTCGAGTGCGACGAGTCGGTCGAGCTACCCCTCAGACCGCGCATGCTGCGCGTCGTCGTCGAGAACCTGGCCGAGAATGCGCTCCGCTACGCCGGGCCCGGAGCCGATTTCACGCTCGGTGCGACGCGGACGGACGGAACGGTCGTCCTCGTCGCGAGCGATACGGGCATCGGCGTCACCGACGCCGACCTGCCGCGTCTGTTCGAGCGCTTCTACCGGGCCGACCGCGCGAGGGCCTCCCGCGGTACCGGGCTCGGACTCGCGATCGTCAAGCACGTGGTCACCTCCGCCGGCGGCACGGTCGAGGCGCTCGGCTCGCGCGGGCACGGGCTGACGATCCGCTGCTCGTTCCCGGCGCCGTAGCGCGGGCCTTCACCACCTCTTCACCGGAGCTTCACCGGACCGTCGCCCACGGCGCGGATCCGCGCCGGAAGACTGGCCTCGAACCGATGATCGAAAGGAGAAGAATGGCAATTCGCCACGTACGCAGGCTGCTCCTGCTCGCGCTTGCCGTTTCCCTGCTCGCCGTGATCGCGGCGGGCTGTGGCAACTCGGACGAGGAGAGCGAGGAGACCACGGCAGCAGCGACGACCGAGGCCCCGGCGGAGACCGAGGCCCCGGCGGAGACCGAGGCCCCCGCGGAGACCGAGGCCCCCGCGGAGACCGAGGCCCCGGCCGAGGAGCTCTCGGGCTCGGTCGAGGCCGACGGCTCGAGCACGGTCGGGCCGCTCACGACCGCGGCGGCCGAGCTGTTCGGCGCGGAGAACGCGGGCGTCGTCGTGACCGTCGGTATCTCCGGCACCGGGGGCGGCTTCGAGCGCTTCTGCGCCGGCGAGACCGACATCTCGAACGCCTCGCGCCCGATCAAGGACGAGGAGGCGGCACTCTGCGCCGAGGCCGGCATCGAGTTCGTCGAGCTGCCGGTCGCGATCGACGCCCTCACGGTCGTCGTCAACCCGGAGAACGACTGGGTCTCGTGCATGACCGTGGAGCAGCTGAACACGATCTGGGCGCCCGAGGCCGAGGGGACCGTCACGAACTGGAACCAGGTCGACGCGGCGTTCCCGGACGAGGAGCTCGTTCTCGCCGGCCCCGGAACGGATTCCGGCACGTTCGACTACTTCACCGACGAGGTCAACGGCGAGGAGGGCGCGAGCCGGGCCGACTACACCGCCTCCGAGGACGACAACGTCGTCGTTAAGGGGGTGGCCGGCGAGAAGGGCGGGCTCGGCTACTTCGGCTTCACCTACTACGAGGAGAACGCCGACACGCTGAAGGCGCTCGAGATCGACGGCGGCTCGGGCTGCGTCGCCCCTTCCGCCGAGGCCGCCCGCGACGGCTCCTACTCCCCGCTCGCACGGCCGCTCTTCATCTACGTGAAGACGGAGTCGCTCGTGCGGCCGGAGGTCGCCGCGTTCCTCCAGTACTACCTCGACAACATCGACGCGGTCGCCGAGGCGGCGCTCTACATCCCGCCGAGCGACGAGCAGAAGGCCGAGGCCCAGGCGACCCTCGCTGGAGCGCTCGGCTAGCACCGTGACGACGCACGACGCGAGCGCGAGCGGAGGAGCGCGGCCGGTACCCCGGCTGCGCTCCTCCCGGCGCCGCTACGGGGAGGGCGCTGTCAGGGCGTCCTTGCTCCTCTGCGCGGCCGTCTCGGTCGCCACGACCGTCGGCATCGTGGTCGCGCTCGTCCAGCCCGCAATCGAGTTCTTCCGCGAGATCAACTTCATCGACTTCATCACCGGCACCCGCTGGGCGCCCCTGTTCGCGAATTCCGACTTCGGCGTCGCGCCGCTCCTGGCCGGCACGTTCTCCGTGGCGATCTGGGCGAGCCTCGTGTGTATCCCGTTCGGGCTCGGAGCCGCCATCTTCCTCAGCGAGTACGCAAGCGAGCGCGTTCGCCGCACGGTCAAGCCTGCGCTCGAGCTGCTGGCCGGGATCCCGACGGTCGTCTTCGGCTACTTCGCGCTCCTCTTCACGACGCCGCTCCTGCAGGACCTCGGGATCGACGTCAGCACGTTCAACGCGCTCAGTGCGGGCCTCGTGGTCGGCGTGATGGTGATCCCGACGGTCGCGTCGCTTTCCGAGGACGCCATGACCGCGGTGCCGCTCGACCTGCGTTCCGGCGCCTATGCGCTCGGCGCGACGCGGTACAAGGTTGCGACGCGCGTGGTCGTCCCCGCCGCCATCTCGGGGATCATCGCGAGCTTCGTGCTCGCGATCTCGCGCATCGTCGGCGAGACGATGATCGTGCTGATCGCCGCGGGCGGGCAGCCACAGCTCACGCTCGATCCGCGCGAGCAGATCCAGACGATGACCGCGTTCGTCGGCGCGACCGGGCAGGGCGACGTCCCGACCGGCTCGATCGAGTACAAGACGATCTTCGCCGTCGCGCTGACGCTGTTCGCGCTCACGCTCGTCATGAACGTGGTCTCGATCCGCCTCGTGCGGAAATTCCGGGAGATCTACGAGTGACCGCGCCATCCATCGCGCGGACAGCGCGGGAGGCCACGATCCTCGGTCCTGGCAACCCCCGTGACCGGCTCGCGGGCCGCGTCTTCCTCGGCTTCCTGCTCCTCTCGCTGCTCGTCGGCTTCGCCACGCTCACGGCCCTGATCGTCGACGTGCTGATCGACGGCGTGCCCCACCTGACGTCGCAGCTCTTGCTCAACTCGCCGTCGGCGAGTCCCGAGAAGGCGGGCGCGCGGCCGGCGATCCTCGCGTCCCTCTACCTGGGAATCCTGATCATCGCCTTCTCCGTCCCGCTCGGGGTCGGCACCGCCGTCTACCTCGAGGAGTATGCCCACAAGGAGCGCTGGTACAACCGGCTGCTCGAGGTCAACATCCAGAACCTGGCGGCCGTGCCCTCGATCGTCTACGGAATCCTCGGGCTCGCGTTCGTCGTCCGCGGCCTCGACCTCGGCCGGGTGCTCCTGGCCGGCGCGATCATCCTCACCCTCGTCGTGCTGCCGACCGTGATCGTCGCGGCACGCGAGGCGATCCGGGCCGTGCCCGACTCGATCCGCCAGGGCGCGTACGCGCTCGGCGCGACCCGCTGGCAGGTCGTCTGGCGACAGGTGCTGCCAGCCTCGATCCCGGGGATCGCGACCGGCTCGATCCTGTCCGTCTCGCGCGGGATCGGCGAGACGGCACCGCTCCTGCTCGTCGGCGCGCTGACGTACGTGGCGATCAACCCCACCCTGATGGGGCCCTACACGGCGCTTCCGATCCAGATCTTCCAGTGGATCGGCAGGCCGCAGGAGGAGTTCAAGTTCCTCGCCGCGGCGGCGATCATGGTCCTGCTCGGGATGCTGCTCGCACTGAACGCGTTCGCGATCTGGCTCCGCAACCGCTACCAGAGAAAGTGGTGACGATGCCCGATATCCCCACCGCGCTCGGCACGCTGCGACCCACGCCCACGAAGACCCCCGAGCTCGCTCCGCGCACGGCTCCCGCGTACCGCGAGACCGTGTTCGACGTCGAGGGCCTCCGGGTCACGTACAGCGGGGCGCCCGCCCTCGACAACGTCTCGATGGCCGTCTACCGACACCACATCACGGCGTTCATCGGGCCGTCCGGCTGCGGCAAGAGCACATTCATCCGCTGCTTCAACCGGACGAACGATCTGATCCCCGGCGCTCGGGTGGAAGGCCAGGTGCTCTTCCACGGGCAGGACCTCTACGCCCCCGAGGTGGATGCGGTCGAGGCGCGCAAGCTGATCGGGATGGTGTTCCAGAAGCCCAACCCGTTTCCGAAGTCGATCTACGACAACATCGCGTTCGGGCCGCGAGTGACCGGGCTGAAGGACGACCTCGACGGCAGAGTGGAGCGCGCGCTCCGGCAGGCGGCGCTGTGGGACGAGGTCAAGGATCGGTTGAAGGACAACGCGTACGGCCTCTCGGGCGGCCAGCAGCAACGGCTGTGCATCGCCCGCTGCCTCGCCGTCGACCCGGAGGTGATACTGATGGACGAGCCGTGTTCGGCCCTCGACCCGATCTCGACGTCGGCGATCGAGGATCTGATGCATCAGCTCAAACGCGACTACACGATCATCATCGTCACCCACAACATGCAGCAGGCCGCGCGCGTGGCCGACATGACGGCGTTCTTCGGCGTCAAGGTCGACGATCGCGGCCACCGGACGGGGATCCTGGTCGAGTACGACGAGACCGAGAAGATCTTCACCAACCCCGCGGATCCGCGGACGGAAGGGTACGTCACGGGGCGGTTCGGATGAGAGTCGAGCTTCAGGCGGAGCTGGATCAGCTAGAAGCGACGATCCAGGAGGAGGGCGACCTCGTCCTGCGGGCGCTGCGGGGCGCCCTGAACGCGTTGCGGGAGCGGGACGCGGAGCTCGCCGACGAGGTGATCGCGTTCGACGACTTGGTCGACGCGCGCGCGCACGACGTCGAGCGGCAGGTCGAGTCGGTGCTGGCCCGCCAGACACCGGTCGCGGGCGACCTTCGGCTCGTGCTCGCGATCCTCCACATCAACCTGCACCTCGAGCGAATGGCCGACCTGTGCGTGAACATCGCGAAGATGGCGAAGGTCGGGCGCACCATCGGCCACGCTGCGGACGTCGTCGTCGAGGGCTTCGAGGAGATGGGCTCGCGCGCCGAGGAGATGACGCGCGTCGCGCTCGAGTCGTTCCGCCAGCGAGACCTCGCTCTCGCGGAGTCGCTGGTCGCTCTCGACGAGCTGATCGACCGCTCGAACCGCCGCGTGGTCAGCGAGCTCGCCCGCCTCGAGGGGGACGCGGCGGCCCGGGAGTGGGCGCTGCTCATGATCGTGGTCTCCCGCTGCCTCGAGCGGATCGGCGACAACGCGGTCGACATCGGCGAGCAGACCGCCTACCTCGTCAGCGGCGACTTCCGCGAGTTCGAGGACGCCTCCCACCCGTCGTAGGGCGGATCGACCCGGCCTCGCCGGACATGCCCCCGCCGCCCGAACGGGGTCAGACCCCGGGGTCAGGCACCGGTGACCGTGCGCCGCGATGGCGCATCGGGAGCCGAATAGCCCCGGAAATCTCAGTCGCCACGCATCAAGGGGTCTGACCCCGGGGTCTGACCCCTGTCACCGGATAGTCACCACTTCGTAACCGCCTGATCACCACCCCTTCACTCAGGCTTCGCGGCGGCACTGCGAATTCCCGACGCGAAGGAGCGCACGGCGGTGAGACTGGCACTGGTACCGAAGTCGAGCGAGTTCTACGACCTGTTCGTCCGGGCGGGCGAGAACGCGCTCGCGTCGGCACGCCTCGCGGACGAGCGCTTCCGCAACCATCCGAACACCACCGTCGCGCACAGCGAGGTGAAGCGGCTCGAGAGCGTTGGCGACGAGGTCACGCACGAGATCATCCAGCTCCTCAACACGCACTACGTGACGCCGTTCGACCGGGAGGACATCTACGAGCTCGCGACCGCCATGGACGACGTCGTCGACGCGATCGAGCAGGCCTCCGAGCTCCTCGATCTGTACGCCGTCGAGTCGACGAGCCGCAGCGCGATCGACCAGTGCCGCATCCTCGTCACCGCGGTCGAGCAGCTCGCCCTCGCGCTGCGCGAGCTCAAGGGGCGCAAGGGAGCGCAGACCGCCCTCGTCGAGGTCAAGCGGCTCGAGGATGACGCCGACCGGGTCGTACGTGACGCAATCGGTGCCCTCTTCCACGATCCCCGGATCGACCCCCTGCTCGTGATCCGCTGGAAGGACATCTACGAGGCGCTCGAGGAAGCCGTCGACGGCTGCGAGCGAGCGGCGAACGTCGTCGGGAACATCATCGTCAAGAACGCCTGAGCCGCCGGTGGACGGAACGCTGCTGCTCGTCGCGGTCGTCGCGGTCGCGCTCTTCTTCGACTTCACCAACGGCTTCCACGACGCGGCGAACGCGATCGCGACCGGCATCTCGACGCGCGCGCTGCATCCGCGCGGCGCGGTCGCCCTGGCCGCGGTCCTGAACTTCGCGGGCGCATTCGCGTCGTTCAAGGTGGCAGCCACGATCGCGAAGGGAATCGTCAACCCGGAGGCGATGACGCTGCGTGTCGTGCTCGCGGGCCTGATCGGAGCGATCTCCTGGAACCTGCTGACCTGGTACTTCGGGCTACCGTCGAGCTCGAGCCACGCCCTCGTCGGCGGAGTGCTCGGCGCGGGCATCGCGAAGGCGGGGTTCGACGTGATCCTCTGGGACGGCCTCACGAACAAGGTGCTGATCCCGTCGCTGAGCGCACCGATCTTCGGCCTCCTCGGCGCGCTCGTGTTCATGACCGTCTTCATGTGGGTGATCCGACGCCGGGCGCCCGGCGTGGTCAACCGCGTCTTTCGCCGGCTCCAGCTCATCTCGTCGAGCTTCCTCGCCTTCACCCACGGGACGAACGATGCGCAGAAGACGATGGGGATCGTGGCGCTCGCCCTCGTTGCGGCCGGGCACCTCGAGCCGGACTTCGAGCGGCCGCCGACGTGGGTGATCCTCTCGGCCGCGGCGGCGATCGCCGCCGGCACGTACGCGGGCGGCTGGCGGATCATCCGCACGCTCGGGCAGCGGATCGCGAAGCTGGAGCCGCCGCAGGGCTTCGCGGCCGAAGCCTCGACGAGCCTGACCCTGTACTTCACCGCGCACTACGGCTTCCCGGTGTCGACAACCCACACGGTCTCCGGCTCGGTGCTCGGCGCCGGCGCCGCCAAGCGCCTCTCCGCCGTCCGGTGGGGCGTCGCCGGCAACATCCTGACCGCCTGGCTGCTCACGATCCCGTGTGCCGCGCTCGTCGGCGCAGCCATGCAGGGCGTGACGCGGATCCCGGGCGGCGCGGCGATCGTGTTCGCGATCGGCGTCATCGTCGCCGTGCTCGCCTTCGCGGCGCGAACCCGCCAGACGCGGGCGCCCGCGCCGCAGCCGGCCCCCGCGTAGACGACCCGTTCAAGCTTCCCCGCCCACCGCCGATACATGCGGTGCATGGAAGCCGCGGCCGCCCTCGGACGGGAGCGCCTTCGCCTCGGGGAGCTCCTCGTGCGCGAGGGCCTGCTCACGCAGGCGCAGCTCGACCAGGCCCTCGCGGAGAAGCGAGGTACCCGCCAGCGTCTGGGTGAGCTCGTCGTCGCGCACGGCTGGGTGACGGAGGCGCAGATCGCGCAGGCGCTCGCCGCGCAGTACCAGCTCGAGTTCGTCAACCTCGACGCATCTCCGCCCAATCCGGCTGCCGCCACGCTCCTCCCCGAGAAGTTCGCTCGCCGTTACCGGGCGGTGCCGATCCGTTTCGCGGGAGACAGGGTCGTCGTCGCGGTGGCCGACCCGACCAACGTCCTCGCCTCCGACGACCTGCGCATCGCGCTCGGGCTCGAGCTTCAGCTCACCGTCGCCACCGAGTCGGACATCGACGCGGCGCTCGAGCGCCTCCACCCGGCGGGCGAGCGCGACGACGTCGAGGTCGAAGTCGACCCCGGTGACGGCGCGACCGCGAGCAAGGTCCGTCGCCTCGACGTCATGGACGTGCGCGAGTCCGCCGACAGCGGCCCGGCGGTCACGCTCGTCAACGAGGTGATCAAGCGAGCGATCGAGGAGGGCGCATCCGACGTGCACCTCGAGCCGCAGCTCGACCGAATGGTGGTGCGAGCCCGCATCGACGGCGTCATGCGCCCGGTGCGCACGATCTCGACGGACCTCATGCCCGCGGTCACGACGCGGATCAAGATCATGGCCGAGCTCGACATCGCCGAGCGCCGGATGCCCCAGGACGGCCGCGTGTCGATCCGGTTCGGCGGCGAGCCGATGGACATCCGCGTCGCCGTCCTCCCGACGATGCACGGGGAGCAGGTCGTGCTGCGCATCCTGTACCGGACGTCGAGATCGCTCGACTTCGCACAGCTCGGGCTCTCGGACGAGACGACCCAGACCCTGACCAACGCGATCCAGCAGCCCTACGGCTGCGTGATCTCCTGCGGCCCGACGGGCAGCGGCAAGACGACCACGCTGTACGCGGCGCTCGACATGCTGAACGACCCGGGACGCGTCGTGATGACGATCGAGGACCCGGTCGAGTTCCAGCTCGAGGGCGTCAACCAGATCCAGGTGAACCCGCGCGCCGGGCTCACGTTCGGACAGGGGCTGCGCACGATCCTGCGCTCCGACCCGGACGTGCTCCTGGTCGGCGAGATCCGCGACGACGAGACCGCCAAGATCGCCGTCCAGGCCGCCATGACCGGGCATCTCGTGCTGACCACGCTGCACGCCGACAACGTGGCCAGCTCCGTGTCGCGCCTCAAGAACATGGGCGTCGACCCGTCGCTGCTCGCCTCGACCGTCAACTGCATCTTCGCCCAGCGACTCGTCCGTAAGCTCTGCCCGGCCTGCAAGGAGCCGTACCAGACGACCCGCGACGACGTCCGGGCCATGGGTCTCGACGACACGGGCCTGCCCGAGCAGATCGCCGTCCACCGGGCGCGCGGCTGCGCTCTCTGCTCCGACGGCTACAAGGGACGGCTCGGCATGTTCGAGACGCTCAGAGTCACCCCCGCGATGCGCTTCCTGATCGAGCGCTCGACCGCCGAGGAGCTGTACGCCGCGGCCGTCGAGTCGGGGATGCACACACTCCAGCAGGATGGCCTGAGGCTCGCGCTCGCCGGGCAGACCTCCCTCGAGGAAGTCCGTCGCGTCGCAGGCGAGCGACGCGTCTAGCCGCCCCGCCCGCTACCCGCCCCGTTCGCCGGCCGACCGCGTACCCTTACCCGAAGACGTGTCGGGAAAGTGCTACACGGTCTACCGCCCGCCGGGACGGCGGCGGCGCGTCTGGCGGGTCGCCGCACTCGTGGTCGTGCTGACGCTCGCCGGCCTGACGGGCAGCGGAGCCTGGCTCGCGCGAGCGGACAGCGGGCGCCTGCCGCCCGATGTGCTGATCGGTGGCGTCGACGTCGGCGGCCTCGCCCCCGACGAGGCCAGAAGCCTGCTCGAGCGGAAGGTCGCCGAGCTCGCCGCCCGGCCGATCGAGCTGACCTACGAGGGCGGCAGCCTGCAGACCACCGGCAAGCAGCTCGGCCTGCGGGCATCGATCGACGAGGCCCTTCGCGTGGCGCAGGATAGCCGCGGCAGCATCAGCCGCCTCAAGGCCCGGCTGGGGCTCTCGGACCCGGTCGAGATCCCGCTCACCTACGCGACAGAGCCGGAGCAGCTCGCCCGGGTGCTCGCACGCATCGCGCGAGAGGTGGAGCGACGAGCGGTCTCCGCGAAGGTGACGCTCGCCGGCGACGCCGTGCTCGTCATCCCGGCCCAGCCGGGAGTCACCTTCGATACGGAGGCTGCCGAGGAGGCGCTCGCCGGCCTGCCGGAAGGCGAGGTCGAGCTCGAGCTGACCGAGACCGCGCCGGGGGTTACGACCGACGAGGCGACGGCGGTCAAGGCCTCGGTCGAGTCCCTGCTCTCAGACCCGCCCACGGTCTTCTTCCGCAGCACCCGCTGGCAGCCCCCGCCGGCGCTCGTGCGGGAGGCCCTGACGGTGCGCAACCGGCGAGGGACGATCCGGGTCTCGCTCGACCCAGCCCTGCTCGAGCGGCCGCTCAGCCGCGCGTTCCGCGAGCACGAGCGGGAGCCGCGCGACGCCACGTTCCGCGTCAAGGGGAAGCGCGTCGTCGTCGTACCGGGCCGGGACGGGCGAGCCGTTGCCACCCCGGAGGTCGCAGCCGCCCTCGTCGGGGCCGCCGGCGAGCCGAAGGTCAAAGTCAGCTTCGAGACGCTCGAGCCGGAGCTGACCACGGAGCAGGCCGAGGCGATGGAGATCACCGAGCTCGTGTCCGAGTTCACGACTCCGTATGACTGCTGCCCCGGGCGGGTGACCAACATCAAGCTGGCCGCCTCGATCCTCGACGGATACGTGATCGCACCCGGCAAGCGCTTCTCCCTGAACGAGGCGCTCGGCGAGCGCACGTCGGCGCGGGGCTTCGTGATGGCGCCCATGATCCAGGCGGGCAAGCTGGTCGACGTGGTCGGCGGCGGCGTCAGCCAGGTGGCGACGACGTTCTACAACGCCGCCTTCTTCGCCGGGCTCGACCTGATCCAGCACACCCCGCACGAGTTCTACATCTCGCGCTACCCGATGGGCCGTGAGGCGACCGTGTCCTGGGGCGGCCCGGAGCTGATCTTCAAGAACGACTGGCCCGCCGGGGTCCTGGTCAAGGTCGAGGGCGCCGACACGTCGATCACCGTGCGCTTCTACTCCTCGAAGCTGGGCCGGCGCGTCGAGACCGCAACCGGCGATCCCTACAACTACACGTCGGCGTCCACGATCCGTGTGTACAACCCGTCACTGCCGCCCGGAACCGAGACGACCGTCCAGA
Organism: uncultured Gaiellales bacterium; assembly: GCA_964370985.1. GTDB lineage: Bacteria > Actinomycetota > Thermoleophilia > Gaiellales > Gaiellaceae > JAHDVS01. The sequence goes on from CAYJLE010000027.1 coordinate 14,318, forward strand.
GCGGCGGGATCTCGGGCTTCACGGTCGACTACTGGCGCAAGGTCTACCGGGGCAAGAAGCTGCGCCGCGACGAGAGCTGGACGGTTCGCTACTTGCCCGAGAACTCGATCGTCGAGTACGGGCCCAAGCAGACCAAGGATCCTGCGAAGGGGTCGGAAGACGAAGGCGCGGGGGCCGGTGGCGGCTCGGGCGGCGACGTCGGCGCGGATACGCCGAACGGCTAGGCCGGCCTTGCTTTCATACCCCTTACGGGTATAATCGGCTCGTGTCCGAGAGCCTGACCTACCGCGTTCCCGGAATGAGCTGCGGGCACTGCCAGGCGGCGGTGGAGCAGGAGCTGGCGACGGTGCGCGGCGTCGAGGAGGTCGAGGTCGACCTCGAGGCGAAGCTCGTGGTCGTCCGTGGCCGGGGGCTCGACGACGCCGCGCTGCGTGCCGCGATCGTCGAGGCCGGTTACGAGGCCGAGTGAGCACTGCGACCGCCCCGCCCCCGCTGCGCACCGAGCTCGAGCTCGAGGGGATGACCTGCGCCGCCTGCGCTGCGCGGATCGAGAAGCGGCTGAACCGGCTCGAAGGCGTCGAGGCGAGCGTCAACTTCGCGACCGAGCGGGCGAGCGTGCGCTACGACCCGGATCGCGTCACGCTCGCCGACCTGGTCGGAGCGGTCGAGGCGACGGGCTACGGCGCGTCGCTGCCCGGGGCCCACGACGAGGAGGGCGCCGACCCGGCCGCGGCCCTTCGCCCGCGCCTGCTGGTCGCGGCCGCGCTGACCGCCCCGGTGGTCGCGGTCTCGATGATCCCGCCGCTTCGGTTCGGCGGCTGGGAGTGGGCGGCGCTTGCGCTGGCGGCTCCCGTCGTGCTCTGGGCCGGCTGGCCCTTCCACCGGGCAGCCGCCCGCAACGCCCGGCACCTCGTCGCGACCATGGACACGCTGATCTCGATCGGCACGCTCTCGGCGCTCGCCTGGTCCGTCGTGGCCCTGGCCGCGTTCGAGGACGCGGAGACGTACTTCGAGGTCGGGGCGGTCGTGACGACGCTGATCCTGCTCGGCCGCTATCTCGAGGCGGGGGCGCGGCGCCGCTCCGGTGCCGCGATCCGGGCCCTGCTCGCGCTCGGCGCGAAGGAGGCGCGGGTGCTACGCGACGGCGTCGAGGTCGCCGTGCCCGTCGAGGAGCTCCGGGTCGGGGACATCTTCGTCGTCCGCCCCGGGGAGCGGATCGCGACCGACGGCGTCGTCGAGGAGGGCAGCTCCGCGGTCGACCGGTCGATGCTGACCGGCGAGCCGGTGCCCGTCGAGGTCGGACCGGGGCAGGAGGTGGCCGGGGCGACCGTGAACACGTCGGGGCGACTGCTCGTCCGTGCCACGAAAGTCGGCTCCGAGACGGCGCTCGCGCAGATCACCCGGCTCGTCGCCGAGGCGCAGGCCGGGAAGGCCCCGATCCAGCGGCTCGCCGACCGGGTCGCTGCCGTGTTCGTGCCGATCGTGATCGGGATCTCCCTGGCAACGCTCGCGGCGTGGCTCGCGATCACGGGTGACGCGTCGGCCGCATTCACGGCCGCTGTGGCCGTGCTCATCATCGCCTGCCCGTGTGCGCTCGGCCTCGCCACGCCGACCGCGCTGATGGTCGGGACGGGCCGTGGCGCGCAGCTCGGAGTCCTGATCCGGGGCCCGGAGATCCTCGAGCAGACCCGCCGCGTCACGACGATCGTGCTCGACAAGACCGGGACGGTGACCGAGGGGAAGCTGCGGCTCACGGGCGTCACCCCTCTGAACGGCACGTCCCGGGCGGAGATCCTGCGCCTCGCCGGCGCCGTCGAGGACGCGAGCGAGCACCCGGTCGGCCGGGCGGTCGCGGCCGCGGCTCGCGCCGAGCTCGGCACGCTCCCACCCGTCGACGGCTTCCGCAACGTCCCCGGCGAGGGCGTGGTGGGCCGCGTCGAGGGCCACGACGTCGAGGTCCGAAAGGCCGCCGACGGGGTCTCCGTGCGCTGGGATGGGGTCGAGCGGGCCCTGCTCGAGGTCGCCGACACGGTCAAGCCGACGAGCGTGGCGGCCGTGGCGGAGCTGAAGGCGCTCGGACTGACCCCGGTGCTCCTGACCGGCGACCGCGAGGAGACGGCCCGCGCGATCGCGGCCGCGGTGGGGATCGAGCGCGTGCTCGCGAACGTCCTCCCGGCCGGCAAGGCGGACGAGGTGCGCCGCCTCCAGGAGAGCGGAGAGTCAGTTGCGATGGTCGGTGACGGCATCAACGACGGGCCCGCGCTCGCCCGCGCCGACCTCGGCCTCGCGATCGGCACCGGCACCGACGTGGCGATCGAGGCGGCCGACGTGACGCTCGTGTCCGGCGACCTGCGAGCGGCGGCGGACGCGATCCGGTTGTCGAGGCGCGTGCTCGCGACGATCAAGGGGAACCTGTTCTGGGCGTTTGCCTACAACGTGGCCGCGATCCCGCTCGCCGTCGCCGGCCTGCTCGACCCGATGGTGGCCGCCGCCGCGATGGCCGCGTCGAGCCTGTTCGTGGTCTCGAACTCGCTTCGGCTGCGACGCTTCCGCTCGACCAGGGAGAATCCCGCGCTATGAGTCACGGTTACACGGCCGGGAAGGATGGGCTGATCAGGCGCCTGCACCGGATCGAGGGGCAGGTGCGCGGAATCGAGCGGATGATCGAGGAGGATCGCTACTGCATCGACATCCTCACCCAGGTCTCGGCCGCCACGACGGCGCTCGAGAGCCTCGCCTTCAGGATCCTCGACGATCACGTCAACCACTGCGTCCGCGGCGCGCTCGAGTCGGGCGACCCGGAAGAGGCGCAGCGAAAGAGCCGGGAGCTCCTCGATGCCGTCCACCGGTTCTCGCGGGCCAGGTAGATCGGTCCTCCCCTCCTTCCTGACGCCGCCGATCGCCGTCGCGGCGGCCTGGGTGGCGATCGCGCCGTACGTGCTCACGGACGCAACCGCGCTCGAGCGGGCCCTGATCGGTCCCGTGCCGGGCGCGGTCGTGCTCGCGTTCGCGCTCGGCGACTACGCCCTGTGGCGAGGCCGCGGCCGCCCGTGGCACGACTGGCACGTGATCCTGCTCCTGCTCCCCGCGATCGCCGCGGGTGTCTGGATCGCCGTCGGCGCGCTCGTCCTCGACGCCGGGCTGACCCGGGAGGAGCTGCTCGCCGCCGGGGTGGGCCCGGGCGTCGCGCTGGTCGGGCTGCTCACGACCACGGTCTCCTACCACGGCCGCCACAACCCGGACGAGTACCGGGGGTAGCCGCGGGCTGCGGGGTCAGTCGGGCCGCTCGGCGCGGCGGACGAGCCTCGCGCGCTCGGCGTCGGTCACGTCACCGGCATAGGATCAGGACGTGGCCTCGCCGGAACTGCTCGCGCGCGCGGAGGCGCTCCACCGGGAGCACCCGATCGTCGACTGCCACTCGGACATCCCGTGCGACATCTATCGCCGTCGCCGCGCCGGCGAGCCCGACCCGCTCGCGGGCGACTGGCTCGGCCGCCTGCGCGCCGGCGGCGTCCGCTTCACGTTCCTCGCGGCCGGCGGCGACGTCCCGGGCGACCACGACGCGGACGGCCGGCCCAACCTGCGCGCACTCCAGATGATCGACGACGTACGCACCGAGGCCGATCCCTCCCCCGCGCTGCGCGTCGTCGAATGGGCGGACGACGTCGACGCGGCGATCGCAGCCGACCAGGTCGGGCTCGTGCTCCACCTCGAGGGCCTGCGCCCGCTCGTCGGCCGCCTCGATCTGGTTCGCCACTTCCACCGCCTCGGCGTGCGCTCGGTCCAGCTCACCTGGAACGACGCCAACGAGCTCGCCGACGGCGTCGGCGTCGACTCCCCGCGCGGGCTGACCGCGTTCGGCCGCGAGGTCGTCGCCGAGCTCGACCGCCATCGGATCCTGATCGACGTCTCGCACCTCGGAGAGCCCGGATTCTGGGAGCTCGCCGCGGTCGCGCGAGGCCCGCTCGTGGCTTCGCACGCGAACGCCGCCGCGGTCTGCCCGCACCCGCGCAATCTCCGCGACGACCAGATCCGCGCGATCGCCGAGTCCGGCGGCTACGTCGGCGTCTGCTTCTTCCCCGGGTTCATCGGCGAGCCCGCCAGCCTCGAACGCCTCCTCGACCATGTCGACCACATCGCCGGCCTCGCCGGCGTGGACGCGGTCGCGGTCGGCCCCGACCACACGGAGTACCTGGGGACGGCCGCCGGGGCGCACGCGGACCTCGAGCGGCCCTTCCCCGAGGGCCTGCGCCGCGTGGAGACGCTGCCCGTGTTCACCGCCGGCCTGCTCGGACGCGGCTACACGGACGCCGAGACCGCCAAGATCGTCGGTGGAAACGCCCTGCGGGTGCTGCGAGAGACCCTCCCCACCCTGTAGGAAAACGGTTACCCTCCGCGTGTGGCGGCTTTCGACCCGCGCACCGACTACCCCCTTGGGACGCGGCGGCCGGACCTCGTTACGACGCCCTCCGGGCTCCCTCTCGACAAGCTCGACCTCGCGGCGCTGCGTGCGGGGGAGATCGGCTCCGCGGACCTCCGCGCGACCGGCGAGACGCTGCGCCTCCAGGCGGAGATCGCCGCAGCGGCCGGGCGGCCGCAGCTCGCCGACAGCCTCGGGCGGGCCGCCGAGCTCGCCTCCGTGCCCGACGAGGTGATCCTCGACGTCTACACGGCGCTGCGGCCGCGGCGATCGACCGCGGACGAGCTCGACGCGTGGGCCGAGCGGCTCGAGCACGAGCATGCGGCCCCCTGCGTGGCGGCGTTCGTCCGGGAGGCGCGGGCGGCCTACGCCGAGCGCGGCCTCCTGTCCCACACCCCGACGGGGGAGAGGCCGTGAGCGTCTCGCGGCGGGCCGAGACGCGCGGCGAGCGCGAGCTGCGCAGGGAGACGCTGATCAAGCCGAGCGCGGAGCTCGGGCTGGTCGCGCTGAACGGGCCGGACGACCCGGAGCCGAGCCTCGTGCTCGAGGGTGGGCGGGTGGTCGAGCTGGACGGGCGCGCAGAGGCTGCGTTCGACATCCTCGATCGCTTCATCGCGGCCCACGGCATCGACCCGGACGCGGCCGCCGAGGCGGCGACGCTCGCGGACGCGGAGATCGCACGGCGCCTCGTCGACGTCGACGTCCCGCGCGAGGAGCTCGTGCGGCTCTCGGCCGGGCTCACGCCGGCGCGGCTCGCGCGCGTCGCCGGACTGCTCGACCCGGTCGAGCTGATGTTCGCGCTCAAGAAGCTGCGCGCGCGCCGCCGGCCAGCCAACCAGGCCCACGTCACGAACCGCAAGGAGAACCCGGCCCTGCTCGCCGCCGACGCGGCCGAGGCGGCGGCTCGGGGCTTCGCCGAGATCGAGACGACGGTCGGCGTCGCCCGCTACGCGCCGCTGAACGCGATCGCGATCCTCGTCGGCTCCCAGGTCGGTCGCCCGGGCGTGCTCACCCAGTGCGCGGTCGAGGAGCGCCGCAACCTCCAGCTCGGCATCCAGGGACTGACCGCGTACTCGGAGACGCTGTCCGTGTACGGCACGGAGCCGTGCTTCGTCGACGGGGACGACACGCCGTGGTCGAAGGCGTTCCTCGCATCCGCCTACGCATCGCGCGGGATCAAGGTCCGGTTCACATCGGGCGCGGGCTCCGAGGCCCTGATGGGGCACGCGCAGGGCTACTCGATGCTGTACCTCGAGGCACGGTGCCTCTGCGCCGTGCGGGCTGCCGGCTCACAGGGTGTCCAGAACGGCGGCATCTCGACCGTCGCGCTCGCGCTGGCGCTCCCCGGCGGCACCCGTGCGATCCTCGCCGAGAACCTGATCGCGGCCTGGCTCGACCTCGAGGTCGCCTCCGGCAACGACGCGATCGCCTCCCACTCGCCCATCCGCAAGACGGCCAAGCTGATGGGCCAATTCCTGCCCGGCACGGACTTCGTCACGTCCGGCTACAGCGTCATGCCGAGGTACGACAACATGTTCGGCGGCGGCAACTACGACGCCGACGACCTCGACGAGTGGCTGACGATCCAGCGCGACTGGCAGGTCGACGCCGGCATCGAGCCCCTGTCCGAGGAGGAGGCGGTTGCGGTGCGCGAGCGGGCCGCGCATGCGATCCAGGCGGTCTTCGCGGAGCTCGAGTTCCCGGCGGTCTCCGACGAGGAGGTCGCGCTCGCGCCGACCGCCCGCGACAGCCGCGACCTGCCCGACCGCGACCGGGCGGCGGACGTCGCCGCCGGCGACCGGGTGCTGGCCGAGGGAATCGGCGGCATCGACGTGGCGCTCGCCCTCGACCGGGCCGGGTTCACGGACGTGGCCGAGGCGATCCTCGGCCTCCAGCGCCTGCGCGTCGCCGCCGACACCCTCCAGACGGCAGCGATCGTCGGGCCCGGCTGGACGGTCGAGTCGGCGGTCAACGACCCGAACGACTACCGGGGCCCCGGGAGCGGCTACCGGCTGGAAGGCGAGCGCTGGGAGCTCCTGCGGGCGCTGCCGCACGAGGTCGATCCCGCGACGCTGGCGCTCCAGGATCGCTCGGGGGAGCCGAAGCTCGTCGTGCGTGGCGCGGCGAGCCGGGGGGAGCGTCCCGGCGAGGTCGTCATCGCGATCGGCCCCGCGTTCCTCGATCGGCTGCGCGAGACGATCGGCGGGCTGCCGCACGAGGCGGTGCTCGCCGCGATCTCCGACGGCGTGCGCGCCGGGGGAGCACACCCCCGGATCGTCCGCGTCCGCCGCTCCGCCGACGTCGCGTTCATCGGCCACGACGGAGCCATGCTGTCCGGCTCCGGGATCGCCGTCGGTCTCCAGTCGAAGGGGACGGCCGTGATCCATCGCGCCGACCTCCAGCCGCTCGACAACCTCGAGCTGTTCGGGATGGCGCCGCTGCTCACGCTCGAGTCCTACCGGGCGATCGGGCGGAACGCGGCCGCGTACGCCCTCGCGCGGCCCATGGGCCCGGTGCCCGTCGAGCTCGACAACTTCGCGCGGGCCAAGCTGATCGTGAAGACGACGCTCCTGCACGCGGCCGAGACGGAGGAGATCGAGCCGGACGCTCCGCCGCTCGAGCTGGCGCTCGAGCTCGCCTGAGCGGGTCAGCGGCCCAGGTAGCCGCCGTCCACGGGCAGGACGGCGCCGTGCACGTAGCGGGCAGCCGGGGAGACCAGGAACGCGATCGCGTCGGCGACCTCGTCCTCGCGCCCCCAGCGGCCGGCCGGGATCCGGCGGGTGATCTCCGCGTGCCGGCGCTCGTCGGCGCGCAGCTCGGCAGTCAGCTCCGTCTCGGTCCAGCCGGGCGCGACGGCGTTGACGCGGATCCCGAGCGGCGCCCATTCGTTGGCCTGCGACTTCGCGAGCTGGGCGACCCCGCCCTTGCTCGCGGAGTACGAGGCGACGCTCACTCCGCCCGTGAACGAGAGCAGCGAGGCGACGTGGACGATCCGCCCGCCGGCTCCGCCGGCCGCGAAGATCCGCGCGGCGGCACGCGACACGGCAAAGGCGCCGACCAGGTTGACGTCGATGACGCGGCGGAACTCGTCGAACGTCACGTCGAGCGCCGCGCGGCGCAGGATCGTGCCGGCGTTGGCGACGCAGACGTCGAGCCGCCCGAGCCGGGCCGCCGCCTCGGCCACGGCCGCCTCGGCCGCGTCCGCGTCGCCCAGGTCAGCGTGGACGACGACCGCCCGGCGCCCGAGCAGCTCGATTGCCGCGGCCGCCTCGGCGGCCTCGCCGCGCTGGATCAGGGCGACATCGGCCCCGAGCGCGGCGAGACGCTCGGCGGTCGCCCGCCCGATGCCGCGGCTGGCACCGGTGACGAGCGCGGCCTCGCCGGCCAGGAAGGGGACGTACGTCTCCACCCCGTCCCTACTCGACGACGATCCCGTTCAGGTCCTCGGCCGGCTCGGGGAGACGCGGGTCGAGCTCTCGAAGCGTGGCGACGAGGATGCTGGCCACCGCTGCGTTGCGCACCCACTTGCGGTCGGCCGGGACCACGTACCAGGGAGCCCAGTCCGTCGACGTCTTCGTCAGCGCGTCCTCGTAGGCGTCGGTGTAGACATCCCAGAGGGCGCGATCCTCGAGGTCTGCCGCCCGGAACTTCCACCGCTTCTCCGGGTCGTCGATGCGGGCCTGGAGGCGCTGGCGCTGCTCGTCGGACGAGATGTGGAGGAAGACCTTCACGATCGTCGTGCCCTCCTCGGCCAGGATCCGCTCGAGCTCCCGCACGTGCCGGTAGCGCCGCCGCCAGACCGCCTTCGGCACGAGCTCTTTGACGCGGACGACGAGCACGTCCTCGTAGTGGGAGCGATTGAAGATCCCGATCTCACCGCGGGCGGGGCAGACGGCGTGGACGCGCCAGAGGTAGTCGTGCGCGAGCTCGGTGGCCGTCGGCACCTTGAAGGAGGCGACGCGGCAGCCCTGCGGGTTGACGCCCTGGAAGACGTGCCTGATCGTCCCGTCCTTGCCGGACGTGTCGAGCCCCTGGAGGACGACGAGGAGGCTGCGCCGAGCCTCGGCCCACAACCGCTCCTGGAGGCCGCGCAACGCGAGGGCGAGGGCCTCCACCATCGGCTGGGTCTGCTCCCTGCCCTCGAGACCGAGGCGGTCGCCGGGGTCGCGACCGCGGATGCCCGCCGCCCGCCCCGGCCGCACGAGCAGGCTCTCCCTGATCCCGTCGATCACGGGTACAGCCCCCGCGTCCTGGTGGCATCGGCGAGCCGCTGCACGCCGAGCCCGTAGGCGGCGAGGCGCAGGCTGAGACCTCGCTCCTGGTGCAGGGCCCAGGTCTCGTCGAACGCGCGCGTCATCACGGCCTCGAGCTGCGTGTTCACCTCCGATTCCGACCAGAAGTACTCCTGGATCCCCTGCACCCACTCGAAGTAGGAGACGACGACCCCGCCGGCGTTCGCGAGCACGTCCGGGAGTACGACCACGCCCTTCGCCTCGAGGATCTCGTCGGCGGCCGGTGTGACGGGACCGTTCGCCCCCTCGAGGATGACGCGCGCCCGCACGTGCTCGGCGTTCCGCTCGCTGATCACCTGCTCGAGCGCGCAGGGCACAAGCAGATCGCACTCGGCAAGCAGGAGCTCCTCGTTCGAGATCGGCTCGACTCCGTCCAGCCCGGCAAGCGACCCGGTCTTCGCCTTGTGGGCGAGCGCGGCCCCGACGTCGATCCCGGCGAGATCGCGCACGCCGCCGTGCGAGTCCGAAAGGGCCACGATGCGCGCCCCGTCGCTGGCCAGGAACCGGGCGAGAGAGCCGCCGACGTTGCCGAGGCCCTGGATCGCGACGGTCTGCTCTGAGAGCGGACGTCCCAGCATCCGGGCAGCGCTGCGGGCGCAGAACAGCGCCCCGCGCGCGGTCGCCTCGAGCCGCCCTTGCGAGCCGCCGACCTCGAGCGGCTTGCCGGTGACGACCTCCCGCACCGAGTAGCCCACGTGCATCGAGTACGTGTCGAAGATCCACGCCATCACACTCGGGTCGGTGCCGACGTCGGGCGCGAGGATGTCCCGCTCCGGGCCGATGTCGGCGATGATCTCCGAGGTGTAACGGCGGGTCAGGCGCTCGAGCTCGCCGCGGGAGAGCTGCTTGGGGTCGCAGGCGACGCCGCCCTTGGCGCCGCCGAACGGGATGCCGGTGAGCGCGCACTTCCAGCTCATCCACATCGCGAGCGCCCGCACCTCGTCGAGGGTGACGTCCGGGTGGTAGCGGATCCCGCCCTTCGCCGGCCCGCGCGCGACGTTGTGGGCGACCCGGTAGCCCTCGAAGACCCTGACGGAGCCGTCGTCCATCCGCACCGGCACGGACACGACCAGGGACTTCTTGCAGCGACCGAGGATCTCGGCGATGTTCGGGTCGATCTCGAACGCGGCGGCCACCCGCGCGAGCTGCTCGCGGGCGAGCTCGAACGGGTTCTCGCGCAGGTGCGAGACGGTGCTCACGACCGCGCCTCCCCGCCCGCGCGAGCAGGGCGCAGGTACACGAACCAGTACAGGGCGCCGACCAGGACGGTTCCGCCGACGATGTTCCCGATCGTGACCGGGATCAGGTTGTCGACGAAGAACGCGCCCCAGGTCAGGCCGGAGAGGTCGGGCAGGCCGTCGAGCGAGGCGACGAAGCCGGCGTCGCTCTTCACGAACAGCCCGATCGGGATGAAGTACATGTTTGCGACGGAGTGCTCGAAGCCGGCTGCCACGAACGCGGCGATCGGCAGCACGATCGCGAGAATCCGGTCGGTCGTGGTGCGGGCGCTGTAACAGAGCCAGACGGCCATGCAGACGAGCGCGTTGCACATCACCCCGAGCGCGACCGCCTGGCCGAAGCCGAGCCCGGTCTTGGCGCGCGCGAGCGCGCGCGCCTGCGCTCCGACGGCGCCCCGGCCGAACGTGTGCTGCTGTGTGCCGAGCATCAGCGCGGCCGTCGTGATCGCGCCGACGAAGTTCCCGGTGTAGACGACCGCCCAGTTGCGGGCGAGCTCGACGGTGGAGACCCGCCTGCTCGCCCAGGCCATCACGATCAGGTTGTTGCCGGTGAACAGCTCGGCTCCCGCGATCACGACGAGGATCAGTCCGAGCGAGAAGACCAGGCCGGCGAGGAGCCTCGCGACGCCGTACGGCAGCCCGGTGCCGCCCGCGGTCACCGTGGTGGCGAAGATCGCGCCCATCGCGATGAAGGCGCCCGCGAGGACGGCGAGCGCGAACATGCTCGCGATCGGCATGGTCGCCTTCACCCGCCCCACGTCGGCCGCGCGCCGCGCCATCTCCGCGGGGGGCAGGGCATCGAGGCCGCCCCCGGGGAACGCGGGAGCGGCCGGGGTCGCGTCACCGGGGCGCACGGCCATCTGCGCGCCGGTTCGGCGTCGCAGGGCGAACCCCTGCCAGCGAGCCTCGCTGCACCGTCCCTCGGAAGGGGCACCGCCGCCACGCGGGAGCGGGGATCGGCCCGGCTGACCCCGGTGCCGTTACACGAGACAAGGCCACGCCGGCGGTCGCGCCCAACGGACGGATGCGGTGAAACCCCTCTCAGCCACCAGGCGAAATGGCGCCCCCCTGCGGGTGCTCCTGATCGAAGGCGACCCGAGCACCGCCCGGCAAGTGCAGGACGCGCTGGCCGCGCGAGGCACGGAGGACTTCGAGCTCGAGTGGGTGCGGGAGCTCGTGCCCGGGCTCGACCGCCTCGGCGAGGGCACGGCCGACGTGTGCGTGCTCGACATCGCCCTCGCCGGGTCGGCCGGTGCGCGCGCCGTGCTCGCGGCGCGCGTGCAGGCACCCGAGACGCCGGTGATCGTCCTGGCCGGAGAGGCCGACGAGGAGCAGGCGGCGAAGGCCGTGGCCGAGGGTGCCCACGACTACCTGGTCAAGGAGCAGCTCCACCCCGATCTCGTCGCATGGGGGATCACGCAGGCCGCCTACCGCGCGCGCCGATCCCCCCGCCTCGAGCAGGCGCGGATGCTCGACGAGCTGACCGGGATCCTGAACGGTCGCGGCCTCGCAACCGTGGGGGAGCGCCAGGTGCGAGTGGCGGCGTTCACGCGACGCCCGTTCGCGGTCCTGTACGTGGACGTGGACGGCCTGGCAGGCATCAACGACCGTCACGGCCGGGAGGCCGGCGACCGGCTGCTGGTCGACGTCGTGACGCTCCTCGCCGGCACGTTCCGCGCCTCCGACGTGATCGCGCGCGTCGGCGGCGACGAGCTCTGCGTCGTCCTCTGCGACGTCACCCCGGACGGGTTCGGGGAGGAGCGGGCCCAGGAGCGGCTGGCCGAGTCGCTGACCCGGCTCAACGCCCGCCGCGAGAACGCGCCCCGGATCGCCCTGACCGTCGGCGCCGCCCGGCTCGACCCGGCCGCGCCCTGCACGTTCGACCAGCTCCTACGGCGCGCGAAGCACGCGATGCGCGACCGCAAGCGTGCAGCCGCCTGACCGGATGCGGCCCCAGCGGGTACGCTCACCGCGGGAACTCGACGAGGAGGGGCATGGCACGGATCGTTCGGTCGTCCGTGATCGACGCGCCGGCGGAGGCCGTCTGGGCGCGCATTCGCGACTTCAACGGGCTGCCTGGCTGGCACCCGGCGATCGCGACGAGCGAGATCGAGGAGGGGCGGCCGTCCGACTCGGTCGGCTGCGTGCGCAGCTTCAGGCTCCAGGACGGCGGTCACATCCGGGAGCGGCTGCTCGCGCTCTCCGACCGCGACCGCTCGTGCACCTACTCGATCCTCGAGGCGGCGATGCCGCTGAGCGACTACGTCGCCACGCTGAGCGTGACACCCGTCACCGACGGGCAGCGCTCCTACGTGCAGTGGACAGCCGAGTTCGTCTGCGATCCGGCGGACGAGGCCGGGCTCGTCGAGATCGTCGGCGACGGGGTGTTCCAGGGGGGATTCGACGCCCTGAAGGCGCTCTTCAGCGGGTAGCGAGGCTCAGGCGACTTCCCTGAGCGCGGCCGTCGCGACGACGTCCACCGCCAGCGACTCGTCGTCGATCGACCCGACGAACGCGACACGGTAGAGCTCGCGCGCGGCGTCAAGCGTGACCCACCCCTCGAGGACGTCCTCGCGGACGCGCTCCGGGTCCCGCTCGGCCGGGTCGCCGTAGCCGCCGCCCCCGCACTCGACCCCGACGATCCACTCCCCCGGGGCGAGCTCGAGGCCGCCGATCGGAGGCAGCGGCTCGTCGCCGGAAGGGCCGCGCTTCCGGGCCTCGCAGGCGAGGCCGGGGTGGCCGCCGCGCACGCCGAGCGGCGGGTTGAGGCTCCCGTCTCCGAAGTAGTGGACGGTCATCGGGTCGCGGGTCGGCCCGTACACGACCTCGGAGGCCGGACCGCCGCGGAAGCGACCGGCGCCGCCGCTGTCCGCGAGCAGGCGCGCCGAGCGGATCCGCAGCGGGTACTTGTGCTCGATGATCTCGACGGAGTCGTGGTAGACCGACGCGGCACAGTCGGGCAGGCCGTACGTGATCCAGCCGTCGCAGCCGGCAGCGCCCGGCCCGCCGTTGTTGCCGACCAGGAGCTGGTTGACGTAGGGGTCGCCGCCGCGGCGCCAGTCGGCACCCGACACGACCGAGAACCCGACGCCCATCGACATTCCACCCTCGGCGAGCCCGCGCCCGTCGGCGAGTTGCGCGAACGCCGTCTGGATCGCGTTGATCAGCCGGTTGACGACGTTCGTGGTCGCCATCGAACAGGAAGCGGGGAAGCGTGGGATCCCGGCGACGCAGTTCTCCCGCAGGCTGACCCGCAGCCGGCGGAAGCTCCCCGCGTTGCGGGGCACGCCCGGGTCGAGGCAGTTGAAGACGCCGATGATCACGCCCGCGAGCGTGCACGCTTCGGAGAGGTTCACGCCCGCCGGGACGCAGTCGGGATTGTCGCGCAGGTCGACGGCGATCACGCCCTCGTCCGGATCGACGTCGACGACAGCTCCGACCGGGATCCCCTCGGGGAGACCGGGCAGCGGGTCGTGCACGCCCGAGCCGGTCAGCCGCGCCTTCGGGAGCTGGCGGATCGCGTGCTCCATCCGGCGCTCCGAGTAATCGAGCCACTCGCGCACGAACCAGCGCACCGTGTCGACGCCGTAGGCGGCGATCAGCTCCTCGAGCCGGCGCTCGCCGACACGAGCCGAGCCGAGCGCGGCGAGGAAGTCCCCGTACCAGACATCCGGGACGCGGATCCGTGCGCGGCACATACGGATCACGTCCTCGACGTCCTCGTAGCCACGCTGAACGCGCACGCACGGGAACGTGAGGCCGCCCTCCTCGTACACGTCGCGCGCAAACGGCATGTACGTGCTGGGGGCCGAGTTGCCGCAGTCGGCCTGGTGGGCCTTGGCGCAGGCGGTGAAGAGGTGCTCGCCGCCCGCGAACACCGGCACGAGGATGGTGTGGTCGGCGGTGTGCGTGTTGCCGGTGTAGGGGTCGTTGTGGAGGTAGGCGTCGCCCCGCGCCAGGTCGGGGTGGTAGCGGGTCAGCCACGGTGTTTGGAGGCCGGCGCCGAACACGTGGATCTGGAGCCCCTCGACGGCCGAGAGCAGCTGGTCATCGGCGGTCACGATCGAGCAGGAAAAGTCCTTGGCGGTGTTGAGGACGGCCGAGCGTCCCGTACGAAACAGCGTGTTCGTCATCTCGCGGACGATCGCGTCGAAACGGTTCGCGAGCACGGCGAGGAGAACGGAGTCGCGGCTCGCCCCGCGCGGCACGTCGCCGGTCGTCGTCGTCACGGCCTTCCCTCCTCGATCTCGATCAGGTAGTTGCGAAGCCCCGACACGGTCGCGACGCTGCCCGGGTAGACGACGATCGTGGTCGTCGGCTCCTCGATCACGGCGGGGCCGGCGACGACCGCCCCGGGGGCCAGAGCGGCGCCGAGATGGATCGGCACCTCCGTCTCGCCGGGGCCGTCGAAGAACGCCCGCCGCCGGGTGCGGGGCTCGGGTTCGTGCCTGCGGGTGCCGGCCGGCACGAGCGGGGGCCGCTCGAGCGGCACGATCAGGCGCGCCCTCCAGTTCACGCACTCGACCTGCTGGCCGCGCTCCGCTACGGCGAACACCCGCTCGTGGATCCGATGGAACTCCTCCTCGAGCGCCTCGACGTCCGCGGGCCCGTCGAAGCGCCCACCCGCGAGCGGCACCTCGACGTCCCACACCTGGTAGGGGTAGTGCGCCTCGACCGAGTAGTCGGTCGCGAACCGCTCGAAGCCCCGTTCGCGCAGGCCGGCGGCGAATGCGTCGATCGAGGCGTCGAGACCCGCCAGGGCCGCGTTGACCTCGTCGAACGCGAAGTCGCGGGTCGCGGTCGGCCGGCTGACCGCCAGCTCGGCGACGATGTCCGAATACTGCGCCCCGCACGCCGACAGCGCCCCGGCGGTCGCCGGCACGAGCACTCGCCGGCAGCCGAGCTCCCGCGCGATCGGGACGATGTTGAGCCCGGCCGCGCCGCCTCCGGCGACGACGAGGCTCTCGCGCGGGTCGACGCCCTCGTTGATCGTGATCTCCTTGATCGCCTCGACCATGTGCTCGTTCGCGACGGCGAGGATCCCGTGCGCCGTCCGCTCGATGCTCTCGTCCAGGGCGGCCGCGAGGCCGCCGACGGCGCGGCGGGCCGCCTCGACGTCGAGACTCATGCGGCCGCCGAGGAAGAACGCGGGATCGAGGTAGCCGAGCACGACCGCGGCGTCGGTCACGGTCGGCTCGGAGCCACCGCGCCCGTAGCAGGCGGGCCCGGGGGCGGCGCCGGCGCTGCGAGGGCCGACGCGCAGGAGACCGCCCGGGTCGAGCCACGCGATCGAGCCGCCCCCGGCGCCGATCGAGCGCACGTCGACCGACGAGAGGCCCGTCAGGTGCCCGGTGTAGCGGGGGCCGAGCCAGGTCTCGCGGGTGGAGACGATCCGGCCGCCGCGGACGAGGCTGACGTCGAAGCTCGTCCCGCCGGTGTCGCAGACGATCACGTCGGTCGTGCCGAGCTCCGCCTCCGCGTACGTGCGGCCGGCGATCGGCGCCAGGGAAGGCCCCGACTTGACCGCGTAGATCGGGCGCTCGACAAGCTCCCTGACGTGCATGACACCGCCGACGGAGATCGCCATCACCAGCTCCCCGTCGAAGCCGGCGCCGCGGAGATCGCGCTCCATGTCCAGGAGATGCCCCTGCAGGAGCGGCTTCAGCGAGGCGTCGATGACGGTGGACGACGCGCGGCGGTACTCACGCATCGTCGGGTTCAGCCGATGCGAGAGCGTATAGGGAACGCCGGGCAGCTCCTCCTCGAGGATCCGGCCGACCGCCTCCTCGTGGACCGGGTTCGCGATCGACCAGAGCAGGCACACGCCGACCGCCTCGACGGAGCGGGCGGCGGCGAGCGCGGCGCGCGCCCCCGGGCCGGGCCCGGCGGGGGGGGGGGCGCGCGACCCCCC
>CAYJLE010000027.1:30188-45469 GCA_964370985.1 uncultured Gaiellales bacterium
CGGCCCCCCCGCGCCGGGGGGGCCGGGGGGGGCTACCCCCCCGCCCCGCCACCCCCCCCCCGCGCGCCGGGGGGGGGCGGCGAGGCCCCGGACGAGCTCGCGCGTCCGGGCCTCGTCGAGGGGCTCGACGATCTCGCCCTGCGCCCCGATCCGCTCGGGCACCTCGAACGTGAGCCGCCGCGGCACGTAAGGGTCCGGGTACGGCTCGCCGAAGTCGAACGGGTTCGTCTTGCCGCCTTCGCGTCGCACGAGGACGTCGGGGAAGCCCTCGGTGACGAGGAACGCGGTACGCGCCGTCGTGCGCTCGAGGATCGCGTTCGTTGCGTGCGTGGTCGAGTACACGAACAGGTCGGTCCTGGCGAGCAGGTCGGCCGCCTCGAGCCCGAGGCTCCCGGCGGCGTTGCCGATCGCCGCCGCGAGCCCGTCGAAGATCCGCGCTCTGGTCGTCAGGGACTTGCCGAGGGTCAGCGTTCCCGACTCGTCGGCGACGACGACGTCGGTGAACGTCCCACCGACGTCGGAGGTGATTCGGTAGCTCATGCGCCTCCCGGGTTCAGGGCCCGGATCGCGTCGAGCGACTCCGGGTTCTCGACGGACGAGAGATCGCCGGGGTCGAGCCCCACGGCGACAGCGCGGACCGCGCGGCGGACGATCTTGGCGCTGCGCGTCTTCGGCAGGGCGGGCACGAACACGACCCGGTCGGGCCGGAAGGCCTTGCCGAGCGCTGCCGCGACCGCGTCCGCGACCTCGGACGCGAGCCGGTCGGAGGGCTCGTGCCCGGGCGCGAGCACGCAGTAGAGCCAGGCGACCTCACCCTTGACCTCGTGGGGGACGCCCACCGCGGCGGCCTCGAGCACGGCCTCGTGCCCGACCGCGGCCGACTCGAGCTCGGCGGGCCCGACCCGCTTGCCCGCGATGTTGAGCGTGTCGTCGGAGCGGCCGTGCAGGTACCAGTAGCCGTCCTCGTCGATCGAGGCGAAGTCACCGTGCACCCAGAGGCCGGGAATCGTGCGCCAGTAGGCGTCGAGGTAGCGCTCGCGGTCACGCCAGAAGCCACGCGTCATGCCCGGCCAGGGCCTGCGGCAGACGAGCTCGCCGACCTCGCCGCGCACGGGCGCCCCGTCCGGGCCGACGCAGTCGACGGCCATGCCGAGTGCGGGGAAGCCGAGCGAGCACTCCTTGATCGGCTCGACGTGCGTGCAGGAGAGGAAGCAGGCGGCGACCTCGGTGCCGCCCGAGATGTTCACGATCGGAACGCGCCCGCCGCCCACGGTCTCGGCGAGCCAGCGGTACGGCCCGGGGTTCCAGGGTTCCCCGGTCGTGACGAGCGTCCGCAGCGCAGAGAGGTCGTGGCGGCGCACGATCTCCCCACCGTGCGGGACGAGCGCCCGCACCAGGGTCGGGGAGAGCCCGATCGCGCCGGCGCGCTCCGAGGCCGCGAGCGCCCACAGGCGGTCCGGCTCGGGCCAGTCCGGTGCCCCTTCCATGAACACGACCGTGCCACCGAGCGCGTGCGTGCCGACCACCGTCCACGGCCCCATGATCCAGCCCATGTCGGTGGCGAAGAGGAGCGGCTCGCCCGCCTCGAGATCGGCCTGGTAGGCGACCTCGGAGGCGATCTTGACGAGAAAGCCGCCCTGGACGTGCACGGTTCCCTTCGGCTTCCCGGTCGTGCCGGAGGTGTAGGCGATCAGGTAGGGGTGCTCGGAGTCGACCGCGAGCGGCGGCCGCGTGCCGGGAGAGCCAGCGACGGCCTCTTCCCAGTCGAGGTCGCGACCGGGCGTCATCGGGCAGTCGAGGCCGAGCCGCCGCCACACGACGACGTGCTCGACGGACGGAGCGGCCGCGAGCGCCTCGTCGATGATCGCCTTGGCCGGGTGGGGCTTGCCGCGGCGGAGCGTCCCGTCGGCGCAGATCACGACCTTCGCCTCCGCGTGCGCGAGGCGCTCGGCCACCGCGGGGGCGGCGAAGCCGGAGAAGATCGGCACCTGCACGGCGCCGAGGTGGGCGCAGGCGTGGGTGGCAATCGCCACCTCCGGCGACATCGGCAGATAGAGGCCGACCCGGTCGCCGGCGCCGACGCCGAGGGCCGCCAGGCCCTCCGCGAAGCGGGTGACCTCGCGCGACAGCTCCGCGTAGGTGAGCTGCCGCCGCTCCCCGTCCTCGCCGGCGAACACACAGGCCGCGGTCGCGCCAAGCGCCGAGCGGGCGTGGCGGTGCACGCACGCCTCGGCGATGTTGAGCGTGGCGCCGCGAAACCACGTCGCCCACTCGATCCCGCCGGACTCGTCGAGGACGCGCTCCCATGGCGTCTCGAACGGCAGCTCGAGATCCTCGACGACCGCGGGCCAGAACCACTCGGGCTGCTCCTGCGAGCGCCGCACGAGCTCGCGGTAGCCCTCGATGCCGTGACGGCGCATGAGCCGGGTCACGTTCGCGCGCTCGACGACCTCCGGGGTCGGGCTCCAGACGACGTCGGCCATCAGATCCGGGTCGCCTCCGCCCCCTTGAGCGCGAGCAGCTCGCGGGCCTCGTCAGGGGTCGCGATCTCGAGCGACAGCTCGCGCAGGATGCGCACGATCTTCGCGACCTGTTCGGCGTTCGACCGCGCCAGCTCGCCCTTGGCGTAGTAGAGGCTGTCCTCGAGGCCGACGCGCACGTTGCCGCCCATGATCGCCCCGATCGTGACGAGCCGCGTCTGGTGGCGCCCCGCGCCGAGTATCGACCACACGTAGGCGTCGCCGAACAGGCGGTCTGCGGTGCGG
Organism: uncultured Gaiellales bacterium; assembly: GCA_964370985.1. GTDB lineage: Bacteria > Actinomycetota > Thermoleophilia > Gaiellales > Gaiellaceae > JAHDVS01. The sequence continues at coordinate 32,954 of CAYJLE010000027.1, forward strand.
CGCATGTGCAGCAGATGGTCCGGCTCGGGGCCGATCCCGCCGAGGATCCCGAACACCGTCTGCACGAACACGGGCGGCTCCACGAGGCCGCGGTCGAGGAAGTGGGCGAGCGTGTACAGGTGCCCGACGTCGTAGCACTCGAACTCGAACCGGGTGCCGTTCTGGCGCAGCTCGCCGACGATGTCCTCGATGTCCTTGAAGGTGTTCTGGAAGATCCAGCTGCGGGTGTTCTCGAGGAACCGCTCCTCCCAGTCGAAGCGGAAGCTCTCGATCGCCGCCGCCATCGGGAACATGCCGAAGTTCATCGAGCCCATGTTGAGCGAGCAGAGCTCGGGCTCGAAGCGCCGCACCGCGCGCAGCCGCTCGTCGAGCGACATGCCGGAGGCGCCACCCGTGGTGATGTTGATCACGGCGCCCCCGCCCTCCGCCCGCACGCGCGGCAGGAAGGCGGCGTAGGCGTCCGGGTCCGGCGTCGGCCGCCCCGTCTCCGGGTCGCGTGCGTGGAAGTGGAGGATCGCCGCCCCCTCCCGTGCGGCGCCGATCGCCGCCTCCGCGATCTCGTCGGCCGTGATCGGCAGGTACGGGCTCTGCGACGGGACGTGCACCGAGCCGGTGACGGCGCAACTGACGATCACCCTTGCGGGACTAGCCATCCGAATCCTCCCTTGCTGGTATGACGGCAGTCGGTCGCGGAGCCGTGAAGCGCCCGAACGGCCAGTGGAATTCCCGTCCGCCGGTGATCCCCGCCGGGCGGAACACGAGGATCGCGAGCATCAGCACTGCGAGACCAACCTCGGCGAGGCCACGCGGCGCCGACACGCGGGCGAAGCCGAGGTCGACGCCCGACTCGACCTGGCGGAGCCCCTCGGTCAGGGACGACACCACGGCGACGCCGATCACCGCGCCGGCGAGGCTCCCCAGGCCACCGATCACGAGCATCGCGATCGTCACGAACGTGATCTGGAGGTAGAACGCGTCGGGGTTGAAGGAAGTCTGGAACTGGGCGTAGAGGAAGCCGCCGAGCCCGACGAGCGCTGCCGAGAGCACGAAGGCCACGCAGCGGTCGAAGACCACGCTCGAGCCGACGGCGCGCGCCGCGACCTCGTCCTCGCGCGAGGCGCGCAGGCGCAGGCCGAGTTTCGACTCCTGGAACAGGAACGCGACGACGATCGCGCCGATGGCACCGAGCAGGGCCCACCAGACCGTGATCGTGGCAGGCACGCCGATCATCGAGCCCTTGCCGCGGGTGACGTCGTCCCAGTTGCTCGCGACGACGTGGACGATCAGGAGAACGGCGAACATCGCGAGCGAGGCGGCGAGCCCGCTCAGCCGCGTGATCGGAAGCGCGATCACGAGCCCGAACAGCGCCGCCGCGCCGACCGAGGCAAGCGCCGCGGGCAGCGGGTCGAGGCTCGCGTTCAGGAGGAAATCGGGCAGCTCGGGCAGCAGCACCTCCTTGCGCTCCACCGGGACGGTCAGCAGCGCGGTCACGTAGGCGCCGATCGCCATGAAGCTGATGTGCCCGAAGGAGAGGATCCCGGAGTTGCCCGCGAAGAGGTACAGCCCGACCACGAGCACGATGTCGATGAGCGCCGTCGTCGCGTTGCGCTGCAGCACGGTCGAGCCGGTTGTGCAGACGGCCGCTCCGGCGGCGAGGAAGACGAGCAGCACGACGAGCGGCCAGACCCGCCGTCCGAGCTGGTCGAGGCGCAGGCTCATCAGATCCGTGTCCTCGCCGAGCGGGTGACCACGAGACCCTGCGGGCGCAGCAGCAGGACCGCGAACACCGCACCGAAGACGAACGCGTCGCGAAACGGGCGCAGCTCGGCGGGGAGGCCCGCCTGGAGCGCCACCGAGAGCGAGCCGAGCAAGGCCCCGCCGAGGGCGGCTCCGGAGAGGCTGCCCATGCCGCCGATCACGGTCGCGATGAACGCGATGATCACGGGGTTCAACCCCATCCCCGGCGTGACCGACCCCCGCTGGGCCACCAGCAGGTATGAGGCCACGGCCGCGAGCAGGCCGCTGAGCGCGAACGCGGTCGCGATCACCGCGTTCGCACGGACGCCCAGGATCCGGGCCATCGTGAAGTCCTCGGCGGCGGCGCGCATCTGGATCCCGATCGGCGTCCGCTTCAGGAAGGCGACCAGGCCCACGAGCAGGGCGGCGGTGACGGCGACGGTGACGACGTTCAGCTTCGGGATGCGCAGATCGCCCACCTCGAACGACTCCGTCAGAGAGGCCGACAGGGAGACCGTCTTCGCGCGGCCCCCGAAGATGATCAGGGCCAGGTTCTGGAGCATGTAGCTGAGCGCGAACGACGTCACGAGCAGGGTGGCGGGATTCGCGTCGCGCACTGGCCGGAACGCCGAACGCTCCAGCGCGAGCGCGAACACGACGACGATCCCGACCGTCGCCGCGATCGTCAGCGGCCAGGGCATATCAGCGAGGTAGAGGAGCGAGTAGCCGCCGATCATGATCAGCTCGCCGTGGGCGAAGTTGATCAGGCGCATGACGCCGAAGATCAGCGCGATCCCGAGCGCGAGCACCGCGTACAGGCTGGCGAGGCTGATCGCGTCGATCGCGTACTGGATTACCGTGGTCACGGCGCTAGCCCATCCCCAGGTAGACCGACTCGACCTCGACGAGCCCGGCGAGCTCGTCGCGCGTGCCCTGGAGCTCGACCGTGCCGGCCCGCAGCACGGTCGTGCGGTCGGCGAGCTCCACCGTGCGGCGCGCGTTCTGCTCGACGAGCAGGATCGTCATCCCCTCGTCCCGCAGCCCCCGCAGGGTCTCGAACACCTGGTCGACGACGAGCGGCGCCAGCCCGAGCGACGGCTCGTCGAGCAGGAGCAGGCGCGGCTGTGCGACGAGCGCGCGCCCGATCGCGAGCATCTGCTGCTCGCCTCCCGACAGCCGCCCGGCGGGGGTCGACCAGTACTCCCCGAGGATCGGGAAGCGCTCGCGTACCTCCGCGAGCGCGGTCTCGGCCGTGTCCCGGTCGCGCCGGGACGTCGTGGCCAGCCGGAGGTTCTCCGAGACGGTGAGGGTGCCGAAGATCCGCCGGCCTTCCGGGACGAGCGCGACCCCGCGCCGCGCGATCCGCTCGGGGGCGAGCCCGGCGATGCTCTCGCCGTCGAGCCGGATCGATCCATTCACGGGCGCGAGCACGCCGAGGATCGTCATCAGCGTCGTCGTCTTGCCGGCGCCGTTCGGGCCGATCAGGCCGACCAGCTCGCCTGCTGCCACGTCCAGGCTGAGCCCGCGGACCGCCGCGACCCGTCCGTACTGGACGGTGACGTCACGAAGCTCCAGCATCGCCGCCTTCCTGCCCGGCAGCCGCCCCGAGGTAGGCGCGTACGACCGCCGGGTCGGCACGCACCTCCTCGGGCGTGCCGATCGAGATCGTCCTGCCGTAGTCGAGCACCTGGATCCGCCGGCAGAGCCGCATGATCAGCCGCATGTCGTGCTCGATCACGAGGATCCCGCAGCCGAGCCACTCGCCGACCCTCGTGATCGTGGCGACGAGCCGATCGCTCTCCGCCTCGTTCAGCCCCGCGGCCGGCTCGTCGAGGAGCAGGAAGCGCGGCCGCATCGCGAGCGCACGGGCGAGGCCGAGCTTGCGCTCCTCGCCCTGGGGCATGGCCCGCGCGGTCTCGGCGTGCCGGTCAGCGAGGCCGAGCAGCTCGAGCGCCTCCCAGGCGCGCCTGCGGGCCTCACGGCGACCGAGGCCGACCCCGAGCGCGCCGAGCTCGGCGTTCTCGAACGCGGTCAGCCCGCCGAACAGACGCAGGTTCTGGAACGTGCGGGCGAGGCCGCTGCGGGCCAGCCGGTGCGGCGGCCAGTCGGTCACCTCCTCGCCCTCGAGCCGGATCGCACCGTCGGTGGGCCGCTGGAAGCCGCTGAGCGCGTTGACCAGGGTGGTCTTGCCGGCCCCGTTCGGCCCGATCAGGCCGAGGAGCTCCCCCTGCTCGAGCTCGAGGTCGACACCGTCGAGAGCCCTGACGCCCTCGAAGTGCACCTTGACCCCTGCGGCTTCCAGCCCGCCCACGTCGCAGCTCGTTCCGCGAATCCGCTACTCGGGCAGCGGCGTCGACTCCGGCCTGGCCTCCTTCACGAAGCTCGGCTGCCCGCCCTGCACCTCGAGGATGCGCATCGAGCGATCGAGCTGGATGTGCCACTCGGGCGTGAAGGAGGTCGGCCCGACGAGCAGGGGCGCGTCCTGGAGCGACTGGAGCGCGTCGCGCACCGCCTGCCCCTCGGTGGTGCCGGCCTGCTCGACCGCCTGCGCCCAGGCCTCGATCACGCTGTAGCCGGTCAGGAAGTGGGCGGTCGCGGGAGGCTCGCCGAACGTCTCCGTGTACTTCGCGACGAGCTCGTTGACCTTCGGATCGGGGTCGTCGCCGAAGATCGAGCCGTAGGTCGCGTAGTAGAGGTTGTCGAGATCGGGCACGGCCTCGAGCCAGTAGGAGCCGTCCCAGTCCTCCCCGCCGATCACCGCGGCGTCGATCCCGGCCGCGCGAACCTGACGCAGGGCGGCGCTCGCACCGGGCTGGTAGGAGCAGAGCAGGATCGCGTCGGGCTGCGGGTCGAGCCCCTTGAAGCGCGTGATCTGCGAGGCGATCGACTCGTCGCCCTGCTGGAACGTGTCCTCGCCGACGACGGTGCCGCCGAGCTCCTCCCAGCGCTGCTTGCCCGCGGCGCAGAACTGCTTCTCGTAGTCGATCGTCGGATCGAGGAGCAGGTAGAGGTTGCGTAGGCCCTTGTCGTTGTAGGCGAACTCGGTGATGATCGCGGCCTGCGCGGGCGCGGCGGTCGCCATCGTGAAGGCGAGGTCGCCGATCCCCTCCGGGCCGAACTTCGTCGAGGCCGCGCACGTCGAGAACGCGATCACGCCCGCTCCCTGCGCCTGGAGCGCGGCCGGAGAGCCGAAGTCGAAGTCGCAGCTGACGACCATCAGCTCCGCGCCGTCCTCGAGCACCTTGATGCCGGCGTTCGCGCCCTCGTTGATGTCGGACTTCGTGTCCGCGTAGACGGTCTCGATCGGCCTCCCGAGCAGGCCGCCGCTCGCGTTGAGCTCCTCGATCGCGATCTCGGCAGCGCTCGCGGGCGGAACGTCGTACGGCTCGATGAAGCCGCTCTGGCCGACCGCGAAGCCGACCACGATCGGCTCGCCCGACGCCTCCGTCTCCGCGGGGGCCTCGGTCTCGGCCGGCGCCTCGGTCTCGGCGGGGGCCTCGGTCTCGGCGGGGGCCTCGGTCTCGGCCGGCGCCGTCTCCGCGGCCTCGTCGTCCCCGCCGCCGCAGGCGGCAAGCCCGAGCGACAGGGCGAGCAGCGCCAGCAGCAGCACCATCATCGGTGGAACGCGTCGCATCTTTCCTCCTTGGTGTCGGCGACCGTCGGTCGCCTCGTCCGTCACGCCCGCGGCCTTCGCTTGTCCGGGTCGTACAGCGGGAGCGACGCCACGCGGGCCTCGGCGGTCGCTCCGTCCACGTCCACCTCGAGCGCGAGCCCCTCGCGGGCGAAGCGCGGCTCGAGGATTGCGAGCCCGATCACGCGACCCAACGTGGGGCTCGCGCAGGGGCTCGTGAGAGTGCCGGCCGGCTCGCCGGCGGCGGTAACGGCGGCCCCGTAGGCGGGGACGACGTCACCATCGAGAACGAGCGTGACCATCCGGCCGGGCGGATCGGCGGCGATCGCGCGAAGCGCGTCGCGGCCGCAGAAGTCGCCCCGGTCGAGGACGACGCTGGAGCCGCGCCCGAGCGTCAGCGGGTCGGTCTCGCCGGGCGTGTAGTCGCGGAACACGAACAGGAGTCCCGCTTCGATCCTGAGCGTCTCGAGCGCCTCGATCCCGTACGGGGTGACGTCGCCGGCTGCCTCGAGCGCGAGCCAGAGATCGGGCGCGTCGTCGGGCCGGCACCAGAGCTCGTACCCGAGCTCGCCCGAGTATCCCGTTCGCGAGACCCGGCATGGAACGCCGCCGACCCGCACCTCCTCGGGCCAGAAGCGGAAGTAGGCGAGCTCGCGCACGTCCCGATCGCAGACGGGCGCGAGCAACTCGCGGGAGCTCGGCCCCTGGAGCTGGATCACCACGAGCTCCCGGGTGATGCGCTCGATCTCGACGTCGAGCCCGTCGGTGACCGCGAGGATGTGCTCGAGGTCCGACTCGAGCGTGGTCGTCACCCACAGGCGATCGGCGGCGTGGCGAAAGACGTTGCCGTCGGAGAGCATCTTCCCGGCCTCGTCGCAGATCACGCCGAAGCGGACCTGGCCGTCCTCGATCGAGAGGACGTCGCTCGTGAAGACGCGGTCCGCCGCGACGAGCGCGTCGGGCCCACGCACGTCGAGCTTGTGCAGGGCCGAGAAGTCCCACATGCCCGCCCGCTCGCGCACGGCGTGGTGCTCGGCGAGCGGGTCGCCGACCCGCGCCGTCCACGTCCAGCCGTCCCACTCGAGAAACTCGGCGCCCCGGGCGGCGAGCAGGTCGTGGAGGGGCGTGCGCTCGGCCGGGCCCTCGCTCATCGGGCACCTCCCAGGACGGCGTCATAGTCGGCGTCGGTCGAGCCGAGGACGCGGTTCTCGCGGATGAACGGGAGCGCGACGCGGGGGTCGGGGGAGTCGATCTCGCGCGCGAGCCGGTGACCGTCGAAGACGGCGTCGGCGACGAAGCGGGGCGCGACGCAGTCGCCGATCCGGTACAGGCGCTCGACGCCCGAGGCCTTCAGCTCCCGGTAGAGGGCGTCGTCGGAGACGCGCTGCGTCACGAGGCAGACGGCGTCGGCCTCCCACTCGAGCGGGCCCTCGAAGACGTGGGAGCCGGCGACCCGGCCGGGCTCGATCCCGGTGACGAGGTGCGACGCGAAGACCCGCACGCCGAGCTCGCGCAGGCGCACGTTCATCCGGATTCCCTCGCCGGTGAAGAACAGGTACGGGCCGGCGTTGCCGAGCGGGGTGACGAGCGTGACGTCTCGCCCGTCGAGCGCGAGTCGCTCGGCGAGCGAGACGCCCATGAAGTAGCCGTCGGTGTCGTAGACGAGCACCCGTCCTCCGGGCGGCTCCTTGCCGTCGAGCATCACCTGCTCGGGCGTCAGCACGTGGGGCAGCCCCGCGTCCGCCCCGGGGATCGTGTCGTGGGTCTGGGAGTTGAGGCCGTCCGTCGCCCAGTGGCTGCCGGTCGCGACGACGACGATGTCGGCCCCGTAGTCGGCGACGGCGCCAGCGTCGAGGCGCAGCCCGGTCATGAGCTCGACGTTGCGGAGCTTGGCGAGCTGGACCGCGCGGTAGTCGACGACTCTCCCCCACTCGCCGAGCCCCGGCAGACGCGGGATCCAGCGCATCGCGCCGCCCGGCTCGTCCTGTGCCTCGACGAGGTGCACGCGGCGCATTCCCCGCTCGCCGAGCACGCGCGCGCACTCGAGCCCGGCGGGGCCGGCGCCGACGATGAGCGCGTCGAGGGCGGCGTTGGCGGCCTTCGTGAAGCGCTCCGGATGCCAGCCGCGGCGGTACTCCTCGCCCGCGGTCGCGTTCTGCGTGCAGACGATCCGGGCGGCCTGGTTGAAGCGCGAGACGCAGATGTTGCAGCCGATGCACTCGCGGATGTCGTCGAGCCGCCCCTCCTCGATCTTCCGCGGCAGGAACGGGTCGGCGATCGAGCCGCGGGCGGACCCGATCACGTCGAGCTGGCCCGAGCGGATCGCGGCGACCATCGTGTCCGGACTGGTGAAGCGGCCGACGCCGACGATCGGCTTCGTCGTGTGCGGGCGTACCTTCTCGACCCAGGCGCGCTGGAAGTTCTCCGGGAAGAAGCGCGACGGGCCGGCGTCGTCGCCCCACTCGGCCGCCGTGCGCCCGCCGACCTGGAGGTCCCAGAAGTCGACGAGATGATCGCAGAGCTCGATGAAGCCGATGCCCTCCTCGTCGACGCGGATGCCCTCGTCCGTGTCGTGGAGCGTGTCGATCTCGAGGCGGGCGGTGATCGCGCAGTCGTCCCCGACGGCCTCCCGAACGAGCTCGATCGTCTCCCGCCAGAAGCGGGCCCGGTTCTCGAACGAGCCGCCGTACTCGTCCGTGCGCTTGTTGAACCAGCGCATCAGGAAGTGCTGCGGGATCGAGCCCGTCTCCGCCCCGTGGACGTTGACGATGTCGAAGCCGGCCGAGCGCGCCCGCCTGGCCGCGGCGACGTAGAAGCCCTGGAGCTCGCGGATCTCGTCCCGGTCGATCGCGTAGCAGGACGACCACCAGACCGCCTCGCTCGGAATCTGGGACGGGGCCCGGCAGGCGAGGCGGCTGTCGTAGCCGGTCGTGTGGGCGCCGCCGAACCAGAGCTCGACTCCGGCGAGCGCCCCGTGCTCGTGCGCCTGGTCGGCCAGCGCGGCCAGGTTGCGGACGTCGCGCTCGTCCCAGAGACGGGCGGGCACGAACGGCGCGTCGTCCGACTCCGGGTGGATCGAGCAGTACTCCGTGTTGACGACGGCCCAGCCGCCCTCGGCCTTCATCGCCCGGAGCGCGGCCTGGGCGCCGGGCTGCTCGCTGCCGAAGCTCGTGCAGTGGGGCGTCTGGTAGAAGCGGTTTCGCATCGTCTTCGGGCCGATCCGCACCGGCTCGAAGAGGATGTCGTGAGCGGGGTCGCGCGCCATCGTGTCGCTCAGGCGGCCGCTCCGGCCGGCGTCCCGGCTCGCAGGCGCGCCGCGGCCCGCTCGAGCCTGGCGGCGATCTCGTCGACGATCGCCTCGTCCATCGCGGTCGAGAGGTTGAGAAGCCCGCGGGAGGCGAGGTAGACGCCCTCGGCGAGTGCGGCGAGGTGGAACCGGGCGAGCGTCTCGCTGCCCATGTTCGTGTCCCTGTAGGAGCGGATCACGGGGCCGGTGTCGAAGTGGACGTGGACGAGCGACCCCGCGGAGGTGACGACGGTCTCCGGGAGGATCTCCCGGGTCCGGGCGGCGAGCCGGTCGCCGAGCGCGTTGAGGCGCGCGACCTCGCTCGCGGGCAGGGCGTCGAGCGAGGCGCAGCCGGCTGCGAGCGTCAGCGCGTTGCCGTTGAACGTGCCCGAGTGGACGATGTGGCCCGGGCGCAGCGGGTTGAACACGTCGAGCACGTCGGCGCGGCCGCCGACCCCGCCGACCGGGAGGCCGCCGCCGATGATCTTCCCCATCGTCGTCAGATCGGGCCGGATGCCCAGCGTGCCCTGAACGCCGCCCTCCCCGAGACGAAGCGTCACGATCTCGTCGAGGACGAGCAGCGCGCCGTGGCGGCCGGCAAGCTCCCGCGCGGCCTCGAGGAACGCGGGCTCCCCGGCGATCACGCCGCCGGCCGTGAGCACCGGCTCGAGGATGATCGCGGCGACCCGCCCGCCGTGGCGAGCCATCGTTCCCTCGAGTTGCGCCGCGTCGTTGTAGTCGACCTCGCGGGCGAGCGCCTCGACGCCCTTCGGGATCCCGGGGGCGCCGAACGCCATCGGCACCTGCTCCCAGAAGCCGTGGTAGCCGCCGCGCGCCTTGACGATCTCCTCGCGTCCGGTGAATGCGCGCGCCGCCCGGATCGCGAGGATCACCGCCTCGCTGCCCGAGTTCGTGAAGCGCACCCGCTCGATCGACGGGACGCGCCGGCAGATTCGCTCGGCAAGCTCGGCCTGGAGCTCGATCGGCGCCGGGAACGCCGTGCCGAGCTCGAGCTGGGCACGCAGCGCCTCGACGATCGGAGGTGCCGCGTTGCCGTGCACGAGCGACGTGAAGTTGTTGACGCAATCGATGAACTCGTTGCCGTCCACGTCCCAGAGCCGGCAGCCGGAGCCGCGGGCGAGCGCGAGTGGGTAGGGCGGGTAGAACGTCCCGGTGCGGGTGTCGCCGCCGGGCAGCAGACCGCGGAGCCGTTCGGCCAGCTCGGCGGAGCGGGTGGTCGGGATGTCGTAGTCCACGGCTTCTTCCTTCCCTCGCTGCTGGGGTCAGCTGTCGAAGAGCTCCGGGTGCTCGCGCAGCGCGAGGCGCGTGCGCCTGATGTGGATGGCCAGCAGTCGCTCGGCGTCCACGGGGTCGCCGCGCTCGGCCGCGTCGAGCAGGAGACGGTGCTCCATGTGCCCGATCTCGAGCGACGCCGGAAACGAGGCCTGGAGGTAGGCGAGCCTGTACGGCCGCGCGACGTTCCAGAGGCGCGCGATCAGCCGCTGCACCTCGGGAAGCGGCGCCCGGGAGAGCAGCACCCGGTGGAAGTCGACGTCGACCGCGAGCCAGGCTGCCGTGTCCCCCGCGGCGGCGGCGACACGCTCCATCTCCTCGACGTGCTCTCTCACGACGCGCCGCTCGTCGATGGTGAGTAGCGGCACGCTCAGGGCGATCGCCGCCGGCTCGAGCCGCTCGCGCAGCCAGTACACCTCGTCGAGCTCGGTCGCGTCGAGCCTGACCACCCGCGCGCCCGCGTTCGGGACAATGGTGACGAGCCCCTCGTTCTGGAGTGCCCGAAGCGCCTCCCGGACGGGCAGGCGGCTGACGCCGAAGCGCTCGGCGACCGCGGCCTGGCCGATGCGCTCGCCCGGCTCGAGCCGCCCGTCGAGAATCGCGTCGCGAAGCTCGCGCGTGACGAGCCGCACCGCTTCCCCCCGGCTGGGAGCCTGTCTCATTGGATCCTACTGTTCCCCCGTGTCGCCGACTATTGCCCGGAATCCGGTCGGATTGGATCCTTACATGCCCTGAGGGCCGTGTCAACGCCGCGGTGGAGACGCGCGCCGCGCCTCCCGGGCCAGCACGCCGGCGACCGTGCTCAGGGCCGCGGCAGCACCTTGCCGGGGTTCATCAGCCCGTCGGGGTCGAGCGCCGCCTTCACGTGGCGCATCAGCTCGACGCCGCCGTCCCCGTGCTCGAGCGTCAGGTACTTCGCCTTCCCGTAGCCGACGCCGTGCTCGCCCGTGCACGTGCCGCCGAGCGCGATCGCCCGGCGCACCAGGCGATCGTGGATCTGCTCGACGCGCGCGAGCTCGCCCGGTTCGTCGGGGTCGATGAGGAAGCTGACGTGGAAGTTCCCGTCGCCGACGTGGCCGACGATCGGGGCGAGCAGCCCGGCCTCGTCGATCTCCCGGCGGGTGGCGGAGATGCACTCGGCGAGTCGCGAGATCGGAACGCACACGTCCGTCGAGAAGCCCCTCGCCCCCGGGCGCAGCGCCCGGCTCGCCTCGTAGGCGCCGTGGCGGGCCTCCCAGAGCGCCCGCCGCTCCTCCTCGCTCGCCGCCCAGCGAAAGCCGCCGCCGCCCGACTCCGCGACCAGCTCGCCGACCGCCTGGGCCGCCTCGTCGACGCCGGCCCGACTGCCGTGGAACTCGAGGAACAGCGTCGGCCGGAGCGGATAGCCGAGCCCGAAGCGGCGCTCGATCGCGTCCATCTGCACCTCGTCCAGGAGCTCGATCCGCGCCACGGGAAGCCCGAGCTGGATCACGCGGATCACGCAGGCGACCGCTCCGTCGAGGGCCGGAAAGGAGCAGACCGCGGCCGAGATCGCCTCGGGGGTCGGGTAGACGCGCAGCGTCGCCTCGGTCACGATCCCGAGCGTTCCCTCCGAGCCGACGAACAGGCGCGTGAGGTCGTAGCCAGCGGAGGACTTGCGCGCCCGCGAGCGTGTCCGAACCACGTCGCCGGCGGCGGTGACGACGGTCAGCGAGAGGACGTTCTCGCGCATCGTCCCGTAGCGGACGGTGGTCGTGCCGGAGGCGCCCGTCGCGATCATGCCGCCGATCGTCGCGTCTGCGCCGGGGTCGACCGGGAAGAAGACCCCCTCCGGCCTGAGGCGAGCTTCGAGTTGCTTGCGCGTGACGCCGGCCTCGACGGTCACGTCGAGGTCGTCCACGTCAACCCGCACGATCCGGCTCAGCCCCGAGAGGTCGACGCAGACGCCGCCCTCGAGCGCGGCGATCTGCCCCTCGAGCGACGTGCCCGCCCCGTACGGGACGATCGGCACGCGGGCGTCCCGGCAGGCCGCGACGACGCGCGCGACCTCCGCGGTCGACTGCGGGAAGACGACGAGGTCGGGCGGAGCCGGCTCGTGGTACGACTCGCCCTCCCCGTGCCGCGCCCGCACCGCCTCGCTGGCCGATACCCGCTCGGGCCCGAGCTCGGCCGCGAGCCGGCCCGCGAGCCGCTCGATCACGTCAGCGGGTGCGCGTGACGCCACGGGGCGACTCTAGCGCGGCCGCCCCTCGGAGTGCGCGGCCTCGGCGCCGAGCGATAGGATCGCGCGGCCTTGCTACTTGCTGGCGCACCGGCCGCTGCCCGACGGCATGGCTCACATGGGTGAGGCGGTCGCGCTCGTCACCGGCGGCTCGAGCGGCATCGGCAAGGCGACGGCGGCGGCGTTCCTGGCCGCCGGCTACCGCGTCGCCATCTGCGCCCGCGGCGGCGAGCGCCTGGCAGTCGCCGAGCGGCAACTCGCCGTTTCGGGCTCCGTGCTCGCCCGGTCGTGCGACGTCTCCGACCCCGAGCAGGTTGCGTCGCTCGTCACCGCGACGATCGAGCGCTTCGGACGGCTGGACGCGGTCGT
>CAYJLE010000028.1:0-36603 GCA_964370985.1 uncultured Gaiellales bacterium
AAAACCAGCTCTTCTAGCCATCACGCGCGAGAACTCGGCTCGTGGCGCCACCGCGGGCCGTGGAGGCGCTCGGCGAAGCGAGCGAGCACGGGGCCCGCGACCGCGAGCGCAATCACGTAGGCGGCGGAGAGCGGGCCGAGCGCCGCCTCGACGCCCGCTGCCACGCCGAGTCCGGCGATCACGATCGAGAACTCCCCGCGGGCGACGAGCGCGGCCCCGGCGCGGAGACGGCCGCGGGGGCCGACGCCGATCCGCCGCGCCGCCCAGCGGCCGGTCACGAGCTTCGTGGCCGCGGTGGCGACCGCGAGCGCCGCCGCGACCGCGGCCTGGCCCAGGGGCTTCGAGCGGTCGACCTGCCGCCCGAAGAAGACGAAGAAGACCGCCGAGAAGACGTCCCGGAGCGGTGATACGAGCTGGGCGGCGCGGTGCGCGACCTGCTCGGACAGGGCGATCCCGACCAGGAACGCGCCCACCGCGGCGGACACGCTGAGCGCTTCGGCTCCGCCGGCGACGACGAGCACGATCGCGAGCACGGTGAGCAGGAGCGCTTCGTCGCTCGCATGGGACACGACGCGGGAGAGCACGCGGTGGAAGCGGACCGCCGCGAACAGGGCGAGAGCGGCTGCCGCGACCGCGATGGCGACCGAGCCGAGTGCCGCGGCGACGCCGGCGCCGGTGAGGAGCACCGCCACGAGGGGGAGGTAGAACGCCATCACCAGGTCCTCGAGCACGAGGATCGAGAGCACAGCCGGGGTCTCGCGATTGCCGAGCCGGCCGAGATCGGTGAGCACCTTTGCGACGATCCCGGATGAGGAGATGTAGGTGACGCCGCCGAGCACGATCGCCGCGCGCCAGTCCCAGCCGAGGGCGAAGCCCGCTATCAGCCCCGGCGTGAAGTTGAGCGCGATGTCGACCGCGCCCGCCGGGAGGCCGGAGCGCAGGTTCTCGATCAGCTCCTCTCCCGAGTACTCGAGGCCGAGCATGAGCAGCAGGAGCACGACCCCGATCTGGACGCCCAGGTCGATGATCTCGGCCGACAGCGCCGGCGGGCGTACCGCGCCGAGAACGAGGCCGGCGACGAGATACAGCGGGACGGGGGAGAATCCGCTGCGGAGCGCGAGCCGGGCGAGCACGGCCAGAGCGGCCGCCACGAGGCCGAGTTCGAGGAGGACCGCTCCGGTACCTTCGGCTCCCGCTCCCAGGGGGAGCGGGTCAGTCATGCCGGAGCAGCTCGAGCGCCTCCACGATCGCGCCGGCGGAGCCGACGACGACGGCGGTGTCGCCCGCTTCGAGACGGAAATCGGCCCGCGGCGACGGCACCGTCTCGCCGTCCCGCACGACCGCGACGACGGACGCACCCGTTCGCTTGCGCAGACCGATCTCGGCGAGCGTACGTCCGGCGGCGGGCGCTTCGCGCCCGAGCTCGACCCACTCGAGCACGAGTCCTTCGACCGACTGGCGCAGCGCCACGTCGAGTCGCTCCGCCACCTCCGAGCCCCCGAGCAGGTCGACGAGCGTGCGCGCGTCGTCGTCGTCGAGCGCCCGGACCGCGCGGCAGGAATCGGGATCGTCGCGGTCGTACACGAGCAGATCCCGCCGGCCGCTACGGTGGACGATCACCCCGAGCCGGTCGCCGCTGTCCGTCGTGAACTCGTAGCGCACCCCGATTCCCGGAAGCGGGGTCTCGACGACCGTGGCCATGCGCCATTGTTGCAGCCGCCGGTGCCGGCGGCGTCCCCGCTCCCGGGAGCGGCGGGCGAGGCTAGCTGGCGTTCCAGTCGGGCGATCGGTAGCCCTCGCCCGGGACGCCGCCGACGCAGACGATGGCGGTCGGAGTCTCGAGGGCGATGGCAGCCCGGACAACGTCCGGCTCGACGAGAAGCATGTCGCCGGGCCCGAGCTCGAGCTCCTCTCGCTCGCAGGTGAACCGGGCCCGGCCCCGGACGAGGATGTACAGCTCCTGCTGGGCGGCGAACTCCGACTCCGCGTGCCGCGCGACGAGCTCCTGCCCGGCGTCGGCTTCTTTTGCGTTCACCCCGAACGCGCTGATCCCGAGGTGCCGGCCAACCGAGTGCCAGCCGTCCGGGAACGTGGGATCCGCGGTCCACGAGCTCCAGAACGACCGCTCGTCGGTCGGAGGCAGCGCCGGGATCTCCCCGAGGCGGGCGAGTCGCCACGCTGGCCCCGGGGCACCGTGCTCCGTCACGGGTGGATCTTCGCCGATCGCTTGCTTCCGTGCGGCACGCGGCGCGGTTTGGCTACACTCCTGGCCGGTATGGCCGGCGGACGAGTCAGACTCGAGGTGCAGGAGCGGGAGAGCCGCGGCAGTAGCGACGCGCGGCGGCTCCGGCGCGACGGGTTGGTGCCCGGCGTCCTCTACGGCAGCGGGCAGCCGCGCGCGTTCTGCGTCACAGAGCGAGAGCTGCGGCGCGCCCTCGGCGGCGCGCACGGGATGCACCAGATCCTCGACGTCGTGATCGAGGGCCAGCAGAAGGCCCACCATGCGGTGCTCAAGGACTACCAGCTCGACCCCCTGCGCTCGACGCTCGTGCACATCGACCTGCACGAAGTCCGGCTCGACCGCCTGATCCAGTCGCAGGTCGCCGTGGAGCTCGTCGGCACCCCCGAGGGGCTCACGTTTGGCGGCGTCCTCACCCAGATGGTGCGCGAGGTCACGGTCGAGGCGCTCCCGATGGAGATGCCCGACCGGATCGAGCACGACGTGTCGGCGCTCGTGATCGGCGACAGCCTTCAGGTCAGCCAGCTGGTCGCGCCGGAAGGCGCGACGATCCTCGACGACGGCGAGATCGTGCTCGCCGCGGTCGCCACGCCACGCCGCGCGGCGCTTCCGGAAGAGGAGGAGGGCGTCGTCGAGGAGGGCGAGGAGGCCGGCGAGGCCGAGGCGGGGGCCGAGGCCGAAGCCGCCGAGTAGCCGGTGCGCCTGCTCCGTCGGGGCGAGACGCCGTCTACCCTCGACCTCCTGGTTGCCGGGCTCGGAAATCCGGGCGCCGGCTACCGACTCACCCGCCACAACGCGGGCTTTCTCGTCGCCGACGAGCTCGCGCGGCGTCACGGTGCGAGCTTCCGGTCGCGGTTCTCCGGCCGCGTGGCCGACCTGCGGGTGGAAGGCCGCCGCATCGTTCTCCTCGAGCCAGAGACGTACATGAACGAGTCCGGGCGCTCCGTGGCCGCGGCGGTGCGCTTCTACAAGCTGCCGCTGGCCTCGCTCCTCGTCGTCCACGACGACGTCGATCTCGATCCCGGTCGGCTGCAGGCGCGCCTCGGCGGCGGGCTCGCCGGGCACAACGGGCTGCGCTCGCTCGTGGGTCATCTCGGCAACGGCGAGTTCATGCGCCTGAGGATCGGCGTCGGGCGCCCCGAGCGGGGTGACCGCCGGCCGGTCGCCGACTTCGTGCTCTCGCCGTTTCCGCCCGAGGTCGACCTGGAGGCGATCGTCGCACGCGCCGCCGACGCGGTCGAGACGATCGCGTTGGAAGGCCTCGAGGCCGCCCGGCAGCGTTTCAACGAACGCGGCTGACTTTCGCGCGCAAGCCGTCACATCCGGTCTCACACGTGTGCGCCCCTCGCGGCTACGCTGGAAAGCGGGTGGTGGGTTGGGGTGCCCCGCCGCCGGGCTAGGATTGGGGGGTGGCGGAACAGATGTTCCGCCGATCGCCATGGACCCGGGGCACCGCCACGAGGAGGAGGAGGCTGGCGCCGCGGCGGCTGCGCCGCTGCGGGCGCTCGCGCTCGAGCTGGCCGCAAGCGAGCGGCTCGGGGAGCTGGTCGCTGCCGGCCCGGCCGGCCGGGCTCGCGTCTCGGAGCCGCTGCTGCCCGTGCTGCTCGCCGCGCGCTGGCTTGCCACGCCGGGGCACGGTCTCGTCTGCCTCCTGCCGGAGGACGCTGACGCCCGGGATGCCGCCGACGCCGCCGGTTGGTACCTGGGCGTGGAGCGGGTGGGGCTGCTCGCGTCGCGCGGCGTCACGTTCGAGAGCGGCCTCGCGCCGCCGCCGCACCTCGTCGGCGAGCGCGCCCGGGCCCTCGCCGTGCTCGGCGGGGGAGGGCTCGTCTGCGCCTCCGCGCTCGGCCTCGCCCAGGGGCTTCCTCCGGAGGGGCTGCGCGCCGAGGCGATCCGGGTCGCAGCCGGGGACGAGCTCGGCGCCGGGGTGCTTGCCGAGCGGCTCGTGCTCGCCGGCTACGAGCGGGTCGAGCGGGTCGAGGAGCGGGGGCAGTTCGCCGTCCGCGGCGGCATCGTCGACGTGTTCCGGACGACCGGGCGCGAGCCCGTGCGCATCGAGTTCTACGGCGACGAGGTCGAGACGATCCGCGCCTTCTCGCCGTTCACCCAGCGGACGCTGCACCCGCTGGCCGACGCGGTCATCTTCCCCGCTGCGGAGCGCCGCCTCGACGCGGGCGCGGCGGAGCCCGGTGATCTCGTCGTGCCGCTGCCCGGCGCCGACCTCGTCTGGGAGCCCGCTCGCGTCCGCGAGGTCTGGCGTGAGGAGCTCGGCAGGGAGCAGCCGCTCCCCGTCGCCGTCGAGATCGAGCCTCTGCCAGCCGGCCAGCCGCTCGCGTTCGAGGCCCAGCGGCCCGCGATCGCCGCCCGGGGTCTCGCCGAGGCCGAGAACGAGCTCGCTGCGTTCGTGCGCTCCGGCAACCGGGTCGTCGTCACCTTCGCGCACCGCGGGGAGGCGCTGCGCACGCGCTCGCTGCTGCGCAAGGTCGAGGCGCGGCTGCTCGAGCCCGGGGAGCCGCTACCCGTCGACCCGGCGCTCTGCTTCGCCGTCGCACCCGCACGGCGGGGGTTCGTGTCGCGGGAGCTTCGACTCGTCCTCCTACCCGACACGCAGGTGTTCCGCAAGCGCCCGCCGCGCGCGGACGCTCGCCTCGGTCGGGCCCTCCAGACCTTCGCCGACCTGCGCATCGGCGACCACGTCGTCCACGAGGACCACGGCGTCGGCCGGCTGCTGGGATTCGAGACGAAGACCGTCGCCGGCGTCACCCGCGACTACCTGTTCCTCGCGTTTCGCGGCGACGACCGCCTCTACGTCCCGCACGAGCAGATCGGCAAGGTCTCCCGTTACGTCGGCGCCGACGGGGCCGCACCCGCGCTGTCGAAGCTCGGCGGCAAGGCGTGGCAGAACATCAAGGCCCGCGCCCGCGAGGGAGCGCGCGAGCTCGCGGGCGAGCTGCTCGCCCTCTACGCCCAGCGCCAGCGCGCCGAAGGCATCCCCTACGACGTCGACGGAGAGCTCGTCGAGGAGCTCGAAGCCTCCTTCCCCTGGGAGGAGACCCGCGACCAGCGGCGCGCCATCGAGGCCGTCAAGGAGGATCTCGAAGCGCCCAGGCCGATGGACCGCCTGGTCTGCGGCGACGTCGGGTTCGGCAAGACCGAGGTCGCCGTCCGGGCGGCCTTCGTCGCCGTCGCGAACGGGCGCCAGGCGCTGCTGCTCGCGCCCACGACGGTGCTCGCGCAGCAGCACTGGAACACGTTTCGCGAGCGGTATCGCGACCTGCCCGTGAACGTCGAGATGGTGTCGCGCTTTCGCAGGCCGGCGGAGGTGAAGGCGGTGCTGGCCGCCTTCGCGGCCGGTTCCGTCGACGTCCTGATCGGAACCCATCGCGTGCTCTCCCGCGACGTCGTGCCGAGGAGCCTCGGTCTCGTGATCGTCGACGAGGAGCAGCGCTTCGGTGTCGCCCAGAAGGAGCTCCTGCGCCAGCTTCGCCTCGAAGTCGACGTGCTCTCCCTCTCCGCCACCCCGATCCCGCGAACGCTCCACATGTCGCTCGCAGGGCTCCGGGACATCAGCGTGATCGAGACCCCACCCCACGGTCGTCGCCCGATCCGAACCCACGTGGGCGAGTACGACGAGGAGCTGGCGCGCCTCGCCCTCGTACGGGAGCACGAGCGGGGCGGTCAATCCTTCTACCTGCACAACCGGGTCGAGACGATCGAGGACTGCGCCGAGAAGCTGCGCCAGATCTGCCCGGAGCTCCGGTTTCTCGTCGCGCACGGCCAGCTCGGGGAGCGCGAGCTCGAGGAGCGGATGCTCGTCTTCGTGCGCGGCGACGCCGACGTCCTCGTCTCCACCACCATCATCGAGTCCGGGCTCGACATCCCGCAGGCCAACACGCTCGTCGTCGAGCGCGCCGACACGCTCGGGCTCGCCCAGCTCTACCAGATCCGTGGGCGCGTCGGGCGCAGCGACGCCGTCGCCCACGCCTACCTGTTCTATCCGGAGGCCGCCGACCTCACGGCGGAGGCGCGGGCTCGGCTCGCGACCCTCGCCGACCACACCGAGCTCGGCGCCGGCTTCCAGATCGCCATGCGCGACCTCGAGCTGCGCGGCGCAGGCTCCCTGCTCGGGGCGGAGCAGTCCGGCCACGTCGCCGCGATCGGGTTCGAGCTGTACGTCGAGCTGCTCGCCGAGGCGGTCGCCGAGCTCACCGGGGCCGGCCGTGGCGTCGCCCGCCCCGTGCGGGTCGACGCGCACGTGGACGCGTACGTCCCGGCCGCGTACATCGCCGCCGAGGCCGCCAAGATCGACCTCCACCGGAGAATCTCGCTCTCGGAGACCGAGGACGAGCTGCGGGAGCTGCACGCCGGCACGGCGGATCGCTTCGGACCCATGCCCGAGCCGGTCGGGCGCCTCTTCCAGATCCAGGAGGCGAAGCTGAAGCTGGCCCGCCTCGGCGGCGACTACCTCGTCCTCCGCGGCGGCAAGGCCCTGCTCGGGCCGGTCGTGCTCGGCTCCACCGAGCTCCAGGCGCTGCGGACGCTCGCGCCCACCGCCGTCTACTCGAGCGCGCGCCGGGAGATCGGCCTGCGCACCGGCGACCTCCCCGGCGCGCTCGGGCTCGTCGACGCGGTCCTCGCCCTGCGGGTCGCCGCGTGACTGTACGCTTCCTGGTCGTGCGCACCCGCCTTCTCCTCGCTACGTTGGTCGTGGCGCTCGCCGCGACCGTGGCAGCCTGCGGCGGCGGCTCCGACAAGGCGGCCGAGCCCGAGGCTGCGGAGGTGCCGCCCGACGCGATCGCGCTCGTCGCCGGAACGCCGGTCTCCAAGGCGGCGTACGAGCGCCTGTTCGAGCAGGCCCAGAAGGCCTCCGAGGCCCAGGGGCAGGAGTTCCCGGTCGCGGGCACCCCCGAGTACGAGGAGCTCAAGCAGCAGGCCGTCGACGTGCTCGTCCAGCGTGTCGAGTTCGCGCTCGAGGCCGAGCAGCTCGGCCTCGAGGTCACCGACGCGCAGGTCGACGCCAAGCTCCAGGAGCTCAAGGACCAGTACTTCGAGGGCGACGAGGCGAAGTACCAGGCGGAGCTCGAGACGCTCGCGCTCACCGACGAGGACGTCCGCGCCGACATCCGCGCCAACCTGATCTCGGAGGCGATCAACGAGGAGGTCACGAAGGACGCCGCCGTCACCGACGAGGAGGTGCAGGCCTACTACGACGAGAACGCCGACCAGTTCACGACGCCCGAGAGCCGGGAGGTGGCCCACATCCTCGTCGAGACGGAGCCGGAGGCGAAGGATCTGATCGCCGAGCTCGAAGGTGGCGCCAGCTTCGCCAAGCTCGCCAAGGAGAAGTCGCTCGACACCGCGTCCGGGCAGGACGGTGGCAAGCTGACGGCCCGCAGAGGCGAGCTCGTCAAGCCGTTCGAGGAGGCGGCGTTCGCGCTTGCGACCGGGGACCTCTCCGACCCCGTCGAGTCCGAGTACGGCTGGCACCTGATCAAGGCTCTCAGCGACATCGAGCCGGAGGCCGTGACGCCGTTCGCCGACGTGCAGGAGGCGATCCGCGAGCAGCTTCTCCAGGCCGCGCGCAACACGCTCATGTCCGACTGGGTCACCGAGACGAAGCAGAAGTACGAGGGGCAGATCGTCTACGCGACCGGCTTCGCGCCGCCGCCGACAATCGCCGCTCCGGCGACGACGTCCACCGCCCCGTAGCCGTGGGCGGCGGAGACGGCCTCGCCGCCGCGCTCCTCGACCTGCAGGAGCTGACCGAGCGTCTCAGGCGCGACTGCCCCTGGGATCGCGTCCAGACCGCGCGCACGATCGTCCCGCACACCGTCGAGGAGGCGTACGAGACCGCCGACGCCGCGCTCTGCGGCGACAGCGAGAAGCTCCTCGACGAGCTCGGCGACCTCCTCTACCAGGTGTACTTCCTCGCCCTGCTGCTCGAGGAGACCGGCGGCGGCGACCTTGCCGCGGTCGCGCGCTTCGCGCACGCGAAGCTCGTGCGCCGCCACCCGCACGTCTTCGGCGACGCCCGCGCCGACAGCGCGGGCGCGGTCAAGAGACGCTGGGAGACCCTGAAGGCCGAGCAGGAGGACCGGGAGGGTGTCTTCCACGACGTCCCGGAGAGCCTCCCGGCGCTGCTGCGTGCCCGCAAGGTGCAGCGCCGCGCCGCCGCCGTCGGCTTCGACTACCCGGACGCGGTCGGAGCGCTGGCCGATCTCGACGCCGAGCTCGACGAGCTGCGCGCCGAGCTCGCTCGCTCTGGCGAGCCCGCCGCGGAGACCGAGCCAGACCCGCGTCAGCAGCACGAGCTCGGCGACGTCCTGTTCGCCTGCGTCAACGTCGCCCGGCGGCTCAACGTCGACCCCGAGCTCGCGCTGCGCAGCGCCAGCTCGCGCTTCGTCGCCCGCGTCGAGCGGGCGGGCGGGCGCGCCGCCGCCGACGGCAAGGAGTTCGCTGCGCTCGGCCTGGCCGAGCAGGACCGCTACTTCGACCAGGCCAAGGAGGAGGAATGACCCCGATCGTCGCCGTCCACGCCCGCCAGATCGTCGACTCGCGCGGCAACCCGACCGTCGAGGTCGACGTCACGCTCGCATCTGGCGCTCGCGGCCGGGCAGCGGTCCCGTCCGGGGCGTCCACCGGTGCGTTCGAGGCCGTCGAGCTGCGCGACGGCGGCGCCGACTGGCTCGGCAAGGGCGTGCGCACGGCCGTCGGCAACGTCACCGACGTCCTCGGCCCCGCGCTGCTGGGGCTCGACGCCGCCGACCAGCGCGCCCTCGACGCCAGGCTCGTCGAGCTCGACGGCACCCCCAACAAGGGCCGCCTCGGCGCAAACGCGATCCTCGGCTGCTCGCTCGCGGCGGCAAAGGCCGCCTCCGCCGACGCGGGCCAGCCGCTCTGGCGCTGGCTCGGCGGCGAGGGCGCGCACGTGCTGCCGGTGCCGCTCATGAACGTCGTCAACGGCGGCGCCCACGCCCGCAACGCGCTCGACGTCCAGGAGTTCATGGTCGTCCCTGTCGGCGCGGACAGCTTCTCCGAGGCGCTGCGTGTCGGGGCGGAGGTCTTCCACCACCTGAAACGGCTCCTCGACGAGCGCGGCCTCGCCACCGCAGTCGGCGACGAGGGCGGCTTCGCGCCCGACCTCCACGGCACCGAGCCCGCGATCCAGGCGATTCTCGAGGCCGCCGCGCGAGCCGGACACGCCGACCGCGTGGCGATCGCGCTCGACGTCGCCGCCACCGAGCTCTACCGGGCCGGCTCCTACCGCTTCGAGAGCGAGGGGCTCGCCCGCTCCACCGGGGAGACGATCGCCCTCTACGAGGACATCTGCGCCCGCTATCCGATCGTGTCGATCGAGGACCCGCTCGCCGAGGACGAGTGGGACGCCTGGCGGGACCTGACCGCCCGCCTCGGCGAGCGCGTCCAGCTCGTCGGCGACGACCTCTTCGTCACCAACGTCGCGCGGCTCTCCCGTGGTATCGAGCAGGGCGTCGGCAACGCCATCCTCGTCAAGGTCAACCAGATCGGGACGCTCACGGAGACGCTCGACGCAATCGACCTGGCCCGCCGCAGCGGCTACGCCGCGATCATCTCGCACCGTTCCGGCGAGACGGAGGACACCACGATCGCCGACCTCGCCGTTGCCGTCGGCGCGGGCCAGATCAAGACGGGCGCGCCGTCCCGCACCGACCGCGTCGCCAAGTACAACCAGCTCCTGCGGATCGAGGAGGAGCTCGGGGAACGGGCTGCCTACCCGGGGGCGGCGGCATTCCCGCGTTTCGCAGCCCGGGCGCGGGCGGGCTACGCTCCCGCCAGGTGACCGTCGGCCAGCGCCGCACCAAGATCGTCTGCACGATCGGCCCGGCAACGTCCACGCCCGCGCTCGTGGACGACCTCGTCGTCGCCGGAATGGACGCCGCGCGGCTCAACTTCTCGCACGGGACACACGCCGACCACGAGCTGCGGACCAGGCTCGTCCGGGAGGCGCAGGCGCGCGCCGGCCGGCCGCTGGCCCTGATCGCCGACCTCCAGGGGCCGAAGCTGCGCATCGGCGACCTGCCCGGGCCGCTCGAGCTCGTCGCCGGGGAGCGGATCGTGGTGGCCGGCGAGGGCTCCCAGCGAGACGGCGACCTGCCGGTCGCGCCACCCGTGCTGTCGACGGTGCTCGCTCCCGGGCACGAGCTGCTCGTCGACGACGGGCGCCTGCGCCTGCGCGTCGAGCGGATCGAGGCGGATCGGGCCGTCTGCACGGTTGTCGTCGGCGGCACGGTCGAGTCGCACAAGGGGGTCAACCTCCCCGGCGTGCCCCTGCCCGTCCCATCGTTCACCGACAAGGACGCGCGCGACCTCGAGCTCGTGCTCGGGCTCGGCGTCGACTACGTCGCGCTCTCGTTCGTGCGCGCCGCCGCCGACGTCCGCCGCCTGCGGGAACGGCTCGTCGCCGCCGGCTCGACGGCGCGCGTGATCGCGAAGATCGAGAAGGCCGAGGCGCTCGCCGAGCTGTCCGCGATCGTCGAGGCCGCCGACGCGGTCATGGTCGCCCGCGGCGACCTCGGCGTCGAGATCGGCCCGGAGCAGGTGCCGCTCGTCCAGAAGCAGGTCATCCTCTGCGCGCTCGAGCACGGACGGCCCGCGATCACCGCGACCCAGATGCTCGAGTCGATGCTGGAACGGCCCGAGCCGACCCGGGCCGAGGCCTCCGACGTCGCCAACGCGATCCTCGACGGCACCGCAGCCGTCATGCTCTCCGGCGAGACCGCGGTCGGGCGCCACCCCGTCGAGGCCGTGCGCGCCATCGACCGGATCGCCCGCGCCGTCGAGCCCAGCCTCGGCTACCGCCACGAGCTGGCCCGCACCGCCGAGCAGCCCCATCCGACCGTGCGCGACGCGATCACGAACGCGGCCTGCGACATCGCCGAGCTGCTCTCCGCGCGGGCGATCCTCGTCCCGACCTCGTCCGGCCGCACCGCCTCCGGGGTCGCCCGCCACCGGCCGCGACGGCCGATCGTCGCCGTCTCCCACCGCGTCGAGACCCTCCAGCAGCTCGCGCTCGAATGGGGTGTCGTCCCGCGCGCCATCGAGGCTGGGCGCGACGTCGAGCACCTCGTCGGCGAGGCGCTCGACGCGGCCCGCTCAACGGGGATCGTGCTTCCCGGCGACCGCGTCGTGATCACGGCGGGGACCGTCGTCAACGCGCCCGGATCGACAAACCTGATCAAGGTCGACACCGCGTAGGCCCGACTCGGGTAGGAGGCTCGGGGCCCGGCGTCGAACGAGGCAAGTCCGTGCGCCGACGCTCCCTCCGAACCTCGCACCTCGCTCGCTGGCTCGGCGTCGCGGTGATCTGCGCGATCGCCGTCGCCTACGTCCAGCCCGTACGGGCCTACCTCGACGCGCGCGACGACGTGGCGAGCGCGAAGGCGGAGCGTGCGTCGCTCGCGGCGCGCCGCGCGACCCTCGAGCGTCGCGTCGCCTACGCGGCCAGCGATGCGTTCATCGAACGCGAGGCCCGCCGCATCGGTCTCGTCCGGCCCGGTGAGACGCTCTACATCGTCAAGGGGATCGAGCGCTGGAAGCACGCCCACGTACGATGAGCGCATGGACGACCGTGCGCTCGCCGAACGTCAGCTCGGACGCCCCGTGCGCGCCTTCCGCCGCGTCGCGGTGCGCTGTCCGCACGGCTATCCCGCCGTCACGGAGCAGGAGCCGCGCACGGCCGACGGAGCGCCGTTCCCGACCCAGTTCTGGCTGAGCTGCCCGTGGCTCGTAGCCGCCGTATCGCGGCTCGAGGCGGCGGGCGGCGTCGCGCGCTTCTCCGCGCTCGCCGCGGTCGACCCGGCGCTCGCCGCAAGCCTCACCGTGGCGGACCGCGACCAGCGGCGGCTCCGTCCCGAGCTCGACGTCGGCATCGCCGGCAGCCGCAACCCGGCGCGGCTCAAGTGCCTGCACGCCCACGTTGCCTTCGCTCTCGCCCGTCCCGGCTACGAGCTCGGGGAGCGGATCCTCGCCGAGGTGGGGGAGCCCTGGTGCCCCGACGCGCGCTGCGGTGTCGCGGAGCCCGCGTGACCGTCTGGAGCGCACGCCACCAGTGGGAGGACGGCCGACGGCGGCTCGCCGCCGAGGCTTCCGAGCCCGCCCGCCACGATCAGCTGCTCGACCTGGTCGACGCGGTCGCCGACGAGCTGCGCCGGCGGGTCGGACAGCACTTCACGCTCGAGCAGCTCGCCGCCGCGCACTCGGGCGCCGAGGACTGGGTGCGCGAGCTGGTCGCGGAGCGGGCCCTGCCAGGCACGCGCGCCGGCGTCCGCGACGCCGCGCTCGTCCAGGACGCGGCCTTCGCTGCATACGCGCGCAGGGCGCTCGACTTCGGCCCGTAGAATCCCGTGCCGTGGAGGGGAGCGCGTACGGGCCTGAGGCCGAGCAGCCGCCGCCGCGACGGGAGCGCAGGCCCCCGCCGCGCCGCCGTCGCGGCAGGAGAGCCGCCCTCGCGGCCGCGGCCGGGCTCGTCGCTGCCGCGATCGTCTTCTTCGTCGGCCTCGTGATCGGCCGGGCGCTCGAGGACGCTCCGAAGCCGGGCGGGGAGCAGACGATCGTGAGGACGCTCGTCCCCGCCACGATCGGCCCGGCGGTCACGGTCACGGTCACCGAGCCGTAGGGCGGTGGACCGGGACGCCGTCCTGTGGCTCGCCGAGCACCGCGCGGGCCCGTTCGACGCCCTCTTCGTCGCGCTCGGCTTCGCCGGCTTCGCCGGGCTCGTCTGGATCGCGCTTGCCCCGCTCGTCGCCCGCCGCGCCCGGGTCGCGGTGCTGCCCGCGCTCGCCGCCACGGCCGCGTGCGTCTGGGCCGCCGATCTCGTGACTCTCGGCGTCAAGGTGCTCGTTCAGCGCCCTCGCCCCTTCGAGACCATGCCGGGCGTCGACGCGCTGACGGGAGCCACGGTCGGAGCCTCGTTCCCCTCCGGGCACGCTGCCACGAGCGCCGCCGGCGCGCTCCTGCTCGCGGTCATCCTTCCCCGGGCGGCGCCCGCGCTCGCGCTACTCGCGCTCGCGGTCGGCTTCTCGCGGGTCTACGCGGGCGTCCACTACCCGACGGACGTGCTCGCCGGGGCCGGGATCGGCTGCGCCGCGGCCGCGGCGGTGCTCACAGCTCGTCGCTGGCCTTCAGGAGGCCCGCGACGACGACGAGCAGGCCCGCGAGCAGGCTGATCCAGATCCCGATTCCCCGCCCGGTGCCCGCGAACCGGTCGGGGATGTCGATCAGCCGGATCAGGACGAAGATCGTCGCGAGCCCGCCCAACCCGGCCACCAGCCCCCCGGCCGGCACCTGCGGCGGCAGCTCGAGCCCCGTCGCGCCGAGCACGAGCAGCAGAAGCACCGCCAGCCCGGCGAACAGCACGAGCTTGCCGAGCGTCCCCGTGTTCCAGCCCAGCACGGACACCGTGAACAGCTGGCCCTCGAACGAATACCAGCCCGTGAACGCGCTCACCGTCAGGATCACCCCGGTCAGCCACGCGAGTGCCTCGCCCGGACGGGCAAGGCTCGGGACGCTGGGCCGGCGTGGCTCGCTCACCGTGCTCAGATCCCGAACATCGACTGGATCTGCTCCCAGATCGTCACGCTCAGGAAGACCGCGACCACGAAGAGCGTGCCGACGAGGATCCAGAACCGCCGGCCCGCGTGCTTCAGCTCACGCCGGTGCTCGATCCGAACGAGCCTCTTGTGGCGATGGGCCCGGAACGCCCGGTGGACGGCGAGCGGGTCACCGATCGGTGGGTGCGCGCCCTCCTCGGGGCGCCGGCGCGGGAGGCTGGCGGCCATGCGACCCGTAATTGTCGCGGCTCGGGCCCGCCGATGCAACACGAAGCGCCGGTGGCATCGTGCAAGCTACCCCCATGACGGTCCCCGGGAAGGAGCGGGTCTACCTGCGCGTGGGGCATCGGGGCGCAGCCGCGCTCGCCCCGGAGAACACGATCGCCTCGCTGGCCGCCGCCCTCGAGCACGGCGTCGACCTCGTGGAATTCGACGTCGTCGACGCCCCCGACGGCCGGCTCGTGCTCGCCCACTCGCGCGAGGCGGCCCCGCCGGCCGCCCCGACGCTCGACGAGGCGCTCGCCTTCCTCGCCCGCGAGGCCCCCCCGCACGTCGGTCTCGATCTCGACCTCAAATGGCACGGCCGCGAGCGCGAGATCGCGGCGGCGCTCGTACGCCACGGCCTCGTCGAGCGGACGATCGCCTGCTCGTTCTTCCCCGCCAGCCTGCGCGCGCTCCGAGCGAGCGAGCCGGCCCTGCGCACCGGGATCTCCTACCCCTGGGACCGTCGCGGCCTCGCGGAGCGCCGCGCGCTCGCTCCGCTCGTCAACGCGGGCGCTGCGGGTCTGCGGCGGGCGCTGCCTCTTCGGATCGCAGGCATGGTGGAGGCGGCGGCGGCGTCGTTCGCGATGCTCCACTTCTCCGTGCTCTCACCCGCGGCCGTCGAGCGCTGCCACCGTCGCGGCGTGCGCGTGTTCGCCTGGACGGTCGACGACCCGGCGCTGCTCGAGCGCGTGCTCGCGGCCGGTGTCGACGGGGTGATCTCGAACGATCCCCGGATCTTCCGCGACGGCTACCATCGGGGGTCGTGCTGAGAAGGCTTCTCCCCCTGCTCGCGCTCGCTTTTCTGGTCGTGGGCGTCGCGTCCGCGTCCGGCGCCGTTCTCGCGCCGAGTGGCGCGGCGGACGATCCGCCGCCTCCTCCGCCCGTCGAGCCTCCGCCCGACTCCGATCCTCCCGGCGACCCGTCCACTCTCGTTCCCGCCGGCGTCACGATCGCCGGTCTCGACGTCGGCGGCCTGACCGCCGACGATGCGAGAGCTCTCGTCGAGGCCGCGTTCGCCGAGCCGCTCGCCTTCAGCCACGGGCGCAGGCGCTGGAGCGTCACCCCCGAGCAGCTGGGTGCCAAGGCGTACGTGGACGGCGCGATCGGCAAGGCGTTCGCCGCGGTACCCGGCAGCGCCATCGACCTGGTCGTCGCCGTCAGGGGGAACGTCGTGCGGGCGTACGTCGCCGGGCTCGACGAGACGTACTCGCGGGCCGCGGTCGACTCGAGGGTTCGCCTCGTCAACCTCGCGCCCAGGATCACGAAGCCGCGTGACGGGTTCAGCGTCCGCCGCTCGGCGATGACGGCCGCGATCGTGCGGGCGCTGCGCACCGGAGTGCGAGGGCCGCTCGAGCTCGAAGGAACGGTGCTCCGGCCCAGGCTGACTCCCTCGAGCTTCGGCCCCGTGGTCGTGATCCGGCGCGAGTCGAAGCGCCTGTTCCTCTACAACGGCCAGCGGCTGAAGCGCCAGTTTCGGGTCGCCACCGGCCAGGCGTCCTACCCGACGCCGCTCGGCCGCTTCCAGGTCGAGGTGAAGTGGAAGAACCCGTGGTGGTACCCGCCGCCGTCCCCGTGGGCGCAGGACGACAAGCCCGTCCCACCCGGGCCCGGAAACCCGCTCGGCACCCGCTGGATGGGGCTCTCCGCGCAGTACGTGGGGATCCACGGCACCCCGGACTCGGCTTCGATCGGCTACTCGGCCTCCCACGGCTGCATCCGCATGCTGATCCGTGACGCCGAGTGGCTGTTCGAGCACGTCGGGATCGGCACCCCGGTCTTCATCGTCAAGGCATAACGCGGCGCGGCGGGCGCGGCAGCCGCACCCGCTCCCGAATCCGCCCGGCTACCCTTTCTGGCGAGATGCCTCACCGCGCCAAGCTCGGCCTGCAGATCGGCGCCGTCTGCGTGATCGCGCTCCTGCTCGGTCTGCTCGGCTGGCGGCTCGCGGCCAACGCCGAGGGGCGCAACGTCGCCGCCGCCGCCGACGACGGCAAGAGGCCGCCCGCGCCGGAGCTCAGCCTGCCGCTCCTCGACGGCGGCGACGAGGTCAGCCTCGCCTCCTACCGGGGGCAGGCCGTCGTGGTCAACTTCTGGGCCTCCTGGTGCGTGCCCTGCCGCAACGAGGCGCCTCTGCTAGAGGAGGCGTCGCAGCGGTGGCGCGACCGGGGCGTCGCGTTCCTCGGCGTCAACTCCCAGGACTTCCTCGGCGACGCGCGCACGTTCGTCGAGCGCTACGGGATCACCTACCCGAACGTTCACGACGGGCCGGGCGAGACGCTCGGGCGCTTCGGGATCACCGGCTTCCCCGAGACCTACTTCCTCGATGCCGAGGGTCGGATCGTGAGTCGTGTTCCCGCCGAGATCGACGCGGAGACGCTCGACGTGAACATCCGGCTCGCTCTGTCGCCGTGATCCGCAGCGCCCTCGCCGCGCTCACGCTCGCGCTCCTCCTCGCCGCGCCGGCGCTCGCGAGCGAGGAACGCCCGACGCTCGCGGAGCTCGAGGGCGAGGTGATGTGCCCGACCTGCAAGACGACGCTCGAGCTCTCGGACTCCCCGATCGCCGAGCGCATTCGGGCGTTCATCAGCGACCGGATCGCGGCCGGTGACACGAAGTCGGAGATCAAGGACGCGCTCGTCGACCAGTTCGGCGAAGCGGTGCTGAGCGCGCCGCCGAAGTCCGGTTTCAACCTCGTCGCGTGGGTGCTCCCGCTCGCCGGGCTCGCCGTCGCCGGCAGCGTGGTGGGCGCGCTCGCCTGGCGCTGGACGCGCGGCGCTCGCGGGGCTGCGGCCGCCGGCGCGGGCGATCCCGGCGCGGAGGCCCCCGCGGGGCTCGACCCCGACCTGGAACGGCGTCTCGACGAGGAGCTCGCCCGGTTCGACGGGTAGGCGGCGGTGGACGCGAAGATCCCACTCGCGTTCGTGGCAGGCCTGCTGTCGTTCGTGACCCCGTGCGTCCTGCCGCTCGTGCCGGGCTATCTGTCCGCGGTGTCGGGCACGCAGCCCGGCGTCGGCGGCCGTCGCGTGCTCCTGGCGAGCCTGCCGTTCGTAGTCGGCTTCACCGTCGTCTTCGTCGCGCTCGGAACCGCGATCGCGAGCCTCGGTGTGGTCGGCGGCGACCGGCGGCTCGTGCCGCAGATCGCGGGGCTCGTGATCGTCGTGCTCGGCTTCGGGCTGATGGGGCTCCTGCCGCTCCCGTACCTCGAGCGGCTCGCCGCGCCCGGGCTGCTCGAGCGCGCCCGCGGACACGGCTCCGGGTTGCTGCTCGGCAGCGCCTTCGCGGTCTGCGCCGCCCCCTGCGTCGGCCCGGTGCTCGGGTCGATCCTGGTGCTCGCCGGCGACGCGAGCACCGCCTGGAAGGGGTCGGTGCTGCTCGCCGTCTACTCGCTCGGGCTCGCCGTTCCCTTCCTCCTGCTCGGCGTCGGCTTCGGTCGGGTGATGAGCGCCTCCCGCTGGCTGCGCGACCACTACACGGCCGTGCGGGTCGCGAGCGGCCTCGTTCTCGTCGGTGTCGGGCTGCTGCTGTTCTTCGACCGCTTCTGGTGGCTGAACGTCGGCGTCAGCCGGGCCCGCGACTTCCTCGGCCTGGGTTGAGGCATTCGAGCCGGACCGCCGTGAGCTGCGGGCACGATGTCCGCGCATCCTCGAGCTGGGCAAGCAGCGACGACACGTCGAGCCCACGGTGGGCCGGGGCGTACGGCGAGAGGCGCCGTAGCGCCTTGGCGAGCTGCCGCTCGCAGCCGACCCGGTTGCCACGCCCCGCGTGGTGCCAGGCGACGGCGACGTGGACGAGGCCCTGGAAGAAGCAGCGCTCCGCGGGCGCGGCGGCGCGCCAGGCCTGCTCGAGTTCCTCGTGAGCGGCGAAGTGCTCGCCGCGCCCGAGCAGGTCGAGCCCGCGTGCATAGCTGGCGGCGACTTCGTCCACGTTGCTCACCGGCGGCTGTTCCCGGCGTGGGGAAGGGTGATATCTTGACCGCCGTGGCGACGATCCTGGTTGCAGGCGTCGATCTGTTCTTCCGCGGAAAGCTCGACGCGCTCCTCGGCGCGAGCCACAAGCTCGTCAGCACGGAGAGCATCGACCCGCCCGACCTCGTGATCGTCGACATCGCCCGGGTCGACCCCGACGAGGTCGCGGACGCGTACCCGGACACGCCGATCCTCGGCTTCACGAACCACACGGACACGGAAGGATTGCGGCGCGCGAGAGCCGCCGGCTTCGATCGCGTCGTCGCCCGCTCGGCGCTCGCCGAGCGGGCCGGCGAGCTCGTCGAGGAGCTTGTCGGGTAGCCGCTCGTCGAGCCCGGTCGACCCATTACACTCCCGGTCTATGACGTACATCATCGCTGAGCCCTGTATCGACATCAAGGATCGTTCGTGCGTGGACGTGTGTCCCGTGGACTGCATTCACGAGGGTGATCGGATACTCGTGATCGACCCGGAGGAGTGCATCGACTGCGGCGCCTGCGAGCCGGAGTGCCCGGTCGAGGCGATCTTCCCGGAGGATGCTCTGCCGGAGAAGTGGAGTGCGTTCGTGGAGGTCAACTATGCGTTTCCCGAGGGGATGGGGCGCGTGAACGAGTTGACGGAGGCGTACGCGACCGAGCACGACGTCCGCAACCCGCCGCTCGAGTCCCGGTAGGGCACCGGCTCAGAGCGCGGGGCCGCCACCGGGCGTCAGGCGGAGCTGAACGGGGATCCGCCGGTCGAGCGCGAGCGCGACGCCCGCCGCGACGAGGCAGAGGCAAGCCGCGAGCGGAAACAGCGCGAGCGGCTCCGCGGCGAGCAGGAACCCTCCGGCAGCCGGCCCCGCGATGTAGCCGAGATCCCAGGAGTTCGAGGAGAGCGCCCAGTAGCGGCCGCGCAGGTGCTCCGGCGCCAGATCGGCCACGAGCGGTCCCTGCGTGGGCCCGTGGAAGCACTCCCCGAAGCCGAAGATCGCGGCTGCAGCGCCGAACACGAGCGCCGCCCCGGTCGCCTCGAGCCAGACGCCGCCTGACTCGACGACGAGCCACGCGACCGCCCAGATTGCGGGCATCAGGGCGAGCGCGCGCAGCCGTGACCGGCCCTCGAGCAGCCGCGCGACCGGCAGCTGGCACATGACGAGCACGACCGCGCTCGTCAGGAACACGAGCCCGATCGCCCGCTCGCTGACCCCGGCCTCGTTCTTGGCGAACACGGGCAGGAGCTCGAGCTGCGTGTAGCCGACCGAGACGAGCAGGAAGTTGAGGAACACGATGCCCATGAACGGGCGGTGGCGCAGCACCTCCCGGTAGCCGCCACGCTGGCGCGACCCGTCCGTGGCGCGCGGGGGCGGCGGCACGTCCGGGACCGCCGCGAGCACGGCGAGGAAGACGAGGTTCGAGGCCGCGCAGACGAGGAACAGCGTGGTGAACGACCCGGGCCGCGAGGTCGTCGCGATCAGGCCGCCCGCGAAGCCGCCGAGGCCGATCCCGAGCGCGTAGGCGCTCCGCTGCACCGCGTACGCCGTGTGGCGGCGCTCCACCGGCGCGAGGCCCGCGAGCAGGCTCGGCTGGGACGTCCAGAACGCTCCGCTGCCGGCGCCCGCGAGCGCCGCAATCAGAAACGCGTGCCACGGCTCCGTGACGAGCGCGAACAGGCCGTGCCCGGCCGCGGCCAGCACGAGCGACGCGGCCAGGGTACGCCGCGACCCGATCCGGTCGACGACGAGGCCGAACAGCGGCGCGAAGACGAGTCCCGCTACCCCGATCGCAGCGATCACGAGACCCGACGTGCCGAGCGGGAAGCCGCGCACGTTGTGGAGGTAGATGACGAGGAACGCAACGAGGATCCCCGTGCCGAACGAGTTGACGAGCACGCCCGCCTCGAGCGTCCACACGGCCCGCGGCAGCATCGGATCGAGGCCCCGCAGGGTGCGGCCGGCCCGGGTCACATCTCGGCGAGCGTCGACCAGACCTCGAGCTTCTGCCTGGTGCGGTTGATCACCTCGTCGGTGAACTCGGTGGTCGACGCGTGGCCGCCGAGGTCGGCCGTCCGCACGCCGCCGGCGATCGCCTCCAGGCTTGCCTCGCGGACGGCGCGCCCGGCCGTCTGCGCGGCCGGGTCGGACATGTGCGAGAGCAGCGCAGCACTCGCCAGGATCATCGCGAGCGGGTTCGCGACGTTCTTGCCGAAGAGCGCGGGTGCTGTCCCGTGCGCGGCCTCGGCCAGGATCGCGCTCGGCGCGTAGTCGTCCCGGAAGGCGACGACGAGCGACTCCGCTCCGGCGATCGAGCCGAACAGCGGCAGCACGAAGTCGCTCAGGATGTCCCCGTCGCGGTTGAGCGCGGGAATCACGAGCGGGTCGCCCGCGGAGGCGAGCAGGAGCGCGAACGTCGCGTCGATCAGCTGCGGCTCGTAGCCGACCTCGGGATGGCGGGCCGCCGCGGCGTCCATCTCCTCCTTCAGCATGCCCTCGTACACGGGGCTGACCGTGTACTTGGGGCCGCCGAACACCTTCGCGCGCATCCGGATCGCGTGGCGGAACGAGAACTCGGCCACGGCCCGGCAGACGCGGCGCTCGATCCGCTCCGTGCGGCATGCGATCTCGCTATCGCCCTCGCCCTCGCGCCACTCCCGCGCCCCGTAGGCGTCCCCGACGGCCATCCGCACCACTGAGATCGGCGCATGAACGCCTCCGATCGGCGCGACCCCGGGAATCCTGCGCCCCGTGCGGACGATCACGCTGGCGCCGATCTCCTCGCGCAGGATGCGGTTCGGGCTGCCGACGTCGCCCGCGCCCTCGGGCGTCACGGTGGCGGCCTTCAGGCCGAGTCCCGCCGTGACGATCGCCCGCGCGGCGTCGTGCACGATCGCGTTTCCCGTCCGCCGGCGCGACTCGAGCGAGATGTCGTAGCGGGGGAACCCGATCTCGACCGAGATCACGTCCGCAGCGAGCACGCGCAGGGCCTCCTCGAGCAGCTCCTGCCCGGTCTCGTCCCCCTCGAGGATCACGATCGCGCGCTCGCTCACGGTCGCCAGTCTACGCGCCGCCGACCTCCCGTCGTGCGGAATACCGGCGGTGTCCGGGACGTTTTCGCCAGTGATGAAAGAGCCAAGGACACTTCACGAGATCAAGCTCGAGCTCGACGAGCTCACGGAGCGGCGCACGCGGCTGTGGCACGAGCTCTCGATCGCCCATGACCCGGACACGAGCGCTGAGGCCAGGCGGCTCAGCGAGCGGATCGAGGCGCTGTGGAACGAGGCGCGAGCTGCCCGCACGCGGGTGGTGTTCGGCCCCCAGCAGGCGATCATCACGCGGGCGCGCGCCGACGAACGCCTCGAGCGCGAGATCGCCGCGAAGATCGCGGCGTAGCCGACGCGCGCACGACCCGCGTCGTGTTCCCGCCGGAATATGCGCGGCCGGGAGTCGGTCGCGGATTGACCCGGGCTTTCGGTCGTGCGTGAGCATTACACGAACGCCTAGCGCTGTCCGCCTTTTCGTCTATCATCCGACTCTGGCAATTCGAGTTGCGTGGGAGGGAGAACATGGCGCGAAAGACGGTGCTTGTGTGCGATAGCTGCGGCAAGGAAGTAGGGGAGGGAAGAGGCGCGATTCTTCGCCTCACCTATTCCGACGCGCGCCGGGGCGCGAAGGTCGCTGATCTCTGCGACGATTGTGCCGGCACGACGCCGGGCCGCGCGGCGGCGCGCCGCGGGCGCCGGCCGAAGTCCGCGACCTAGGGGCCTGTCCGGAAAGTGGCTCAGAGCGGCTTGCAGGCGTCACGCACCGCGATGCGGTGTCCTCGGTCGCGTCAATATGTCCGCATATTGGCGCTCCCTGCGTCCTTGCCTCGCGACACGTGCCGCGTGCCATCCGCCGCGACCACTTTCCGGACAGGCCCCTAGGGCTCCATCCGGTAGCGCGAGGACAATACCCCTGCGCCGTTCGCGCGGTCGGGGCGGGAGAGCCGGGTGTTGGCCTGGGCGGAGCCGTCGGGGGCGCCCGCTAGGATAGGCCGGTGCCGCTGGCTCTGCTCGTCGGCCCGGCGAACGCCGGCAAGGTCGCCAGCCTGCTCGATCGATACCTCGCCGCGCTCGACCGGGAGCCGTTCCTCGTCGTGCCCGACCGGGGCGAGGTCGAGCGGATCGAGCGCGAGCTCCTGACTCGCGTTCCCGCCCTCATCGGCGGCGCGATCGGCACGTTCGACGACCTCGTCGAGCGGATCGTCCGGCGCGGGCCCGGGCGGTCCGCGCTCGGTCGCGCCCAGCGGGCGCTGCTCCTCGCCGGCCTCGTAGCGCGTACGGAGGCCGGGCCCCTGGCACGCTCCGCGCGGTTCCGGGGCTTCGCCGATGCGCTCGGGGACGCGATCGCCGTGCTCGAGGCGGGCCTGATCGAGCCCGGGGAGGTGGAGGGCGAGCTCGGCGTGCTCTACCGCGCCTACCGGGACGAGCTCGATCGGCTCGAGCTGTGGGATCCCGAGCTGCGAGCGAGCAGCGCCGCGGAGCTCGCGGCCGGCAGCCTCGACGCGTGGGACGGATCACCCGTGTTCGTCTACGGCTTCGAGGATCTCTCCGGCTCGAGATGGGCGCTTCTCGAGGCCGTCGCCGCGCGCGGCGACGTGTGCGTCGCGCTGCCGTACGAGCCCGGCCGGCCGGCGTTCGAGGCGCTCGAGCGCGTCGCCGGCGACCTCGCGGCGCTTGCGGGCAGCCGGATCGACGAGCTGCCCGCCCGCTCCTGGTACGACGCGCCCGCGCTGGCGCACCTCGAGCGTGAGCTGTTCCAGGACGGCGAGCGCGAGCCGCCGCCGCTCGACGGTGCCGTCCGCTTTCTCGAGGGCTCCGGTGCCCGCGCGGCGCTCGAGCTCGTCGGCGGAGAGATCCTCGCGCTTCTGCGAGACGGCGAGCCAGCCGACGAGATCGCGGTCGTCGTGCCGTCGGTGGAGCGCGTGCGCGCGTCCCTCGAGACCGCGTTCGGGGCGCTCGGCATCCCCTACGCCGTGGACGGGCCGCTGCGGCTGGGGCGAACCGCGCTCGGGAGGGCCCTCCTCGGCGTCCTGCGGTTCGCCTGGCTCGACGGCTCCCGGGCTGACCTGTTCTCGTTCCTGCGCTCGCCCTACTCGGGCCTGCCGCGTCACCGCTCGGACTTCGTCGAGGGGCGGCTGCGCGGCCGTGCCGTCTCCGAGCCCGCCCGGGTCGACGCGGAGGCGCTGCGTCTGCTCGGCCATCCGCTCCCCGCGCTGGAGCTGCTGCGGGGCTCCGGGGCGCCCGCCGAGGCGGTGCGCGCGCTCTGCCAGACGATGCTCCGCGCCGCCTGGAACCCGGACGCGCCGTCGGTCGCGGAGCCGCTCGAGCTCGACCTGCGGGTCGACGAGGCCGTCGGCGCCCTCCTCGACGAGCTGCAGGCCTGGGCGGCGCTCGGCGGCCGCGCGGGCCGGGAAGAGCTCGTCGCGGCGCTCGAGCAGACGGTTGTGATCACGCGCGCTCGCGAGCCCGGACGGGTCGCCGTGCTCGACCTGTTGCGGGCACGCACGCGGCGCTTCGGCGTCGTGTTCGTGCTCGGCCTGGAGGAGGGCGTGCTGCCGCGTCGGGCTGTGGAGTCGCCGTTTCTCCCCGAGGAGCGCCTCCGGGCGCTCGAGGAGCAGGGGCGCCCCCGCCGGCGGCTCGCGCGCTCAGACCGGGTCGCGCTCGACCGCTACCTCTTCTACACGGCGTGCGCGCGGCCGTGGCGGCGGCTCTATCTCGTCCGCGAGGCCGCTACCGACGACGGCCGTCCGCTGGAGCCGAGCCCGTTCTGGGACGAGGTTCGCTCCCGCTTCGCGCCGGAGGACGTGGATCGCGCGACGCGGCGACGCTCGCTCTCGGACGTGACCTGGGAGCTCCACCTCGCCCCGACCGCCCGGGAGCGCGTGCGCGCCGTCGCGGCCCTGGCCGCGGCGAACGAGCCGGCCGCACGGTCGCTCGCCCGGGCGGGGGGATGGGAGCGCCAGATCGAGCGGGCCCTCGCCGCGTTCTCGCGCCCGACGCGTCTCGCGACCCCCGCCGTGGTCGACCGGCTCGCCGCCACCGGCCGCTTCTCCGCGACGGAGCTCGAGCGGATGCTCGACTGCTCGTCGATGTGGTTCGTGGAGCGGGTCGTCAATCCGAGGCGTATCGACGCGGAGATCGACGCGCGGCTCCGCGGCCAGGTCGCCCACACCGCCCTGCACCGCTTCTTCGACGGCCTGCCGAGGCGCTTCGGCACCGATACCGTCGACCCCGGTCGTCTCGACGAGGCGATCGAGTACCTGCGCGAGTGTCTCGACGACGCGATCCGAAGCCAACTCCGGGCCGAGTTCCCGGAGGTGGCCCTGCTCGAGCTGAGCGGCACGCTCGCCCGCGACCTCGAGCAGTTCGTCCGCCAGGACGTCGAGCTCGGCCTACCGCTCGTGCCGCGACGCTTCGAGGTCTCGTTCGGCACCGAGCGGGCGGCACCCGAGCTCCAGCGCGGCCTCGAGCTGGGCGGCTTCACGGTCAGCGGCAAGATCGATCGCGTCGACGTCGACCCGTTCTCCGCGCGCGGAATCGTCCAGGACTACAAGTCGGGGGCCGCGCACTCGGCGGCCCGGATCGAGTCCGACAGTCGTCTCCAGATGCCGCTGTACGTGCTCGCACTGCGCGACCTCTGCGGGATCGAGCCGCTCGGGGGGCTGTATCGGTCCCTCTCCGGGGAGCGCGAGGCGCGCGGGCTCCTGCGCGCCGAGGCCCGGGAGGATCTTCCCGGGCTGGCGCCCCGCGACTACCTCGACGAGGACGCGTTCTGGGGGCTGGTCGAGCGCGCCGCCGGCTGGGCCCGGGAGGCGGCTGCGCGCATCCGGGCCGGGGACGTGCGCCACGACCCCCGCTACCCCGACGGCTGCCCTTCCTGGTGCGAGCGGTGGCCGATGTGCCGGGTAGCCCGCGCATGACGGGGGAGGACGGCAGGGAGGTGGGCGCGCCGCTCGTCAATCCCGAGCAGCTCGCCGCGATCGGCGCGGACGGGGTCGTGTTCGTGTCCGCGGGTGCAGGCACCGGCAAAACGACGGTGCTCGTCGAGCGGTTCGTACGGGCCGTGGCCGATCGCGGGCTGGGGATCGACTCGGTGCTCGTGATCACCTACACGGAGCGGGCCGCCGGTGAGCTGCGCGAGCGGATCCGCCGCCGTCTGCGCAAGGGGGGGCGCCGCGACCTCGCCCGCGACCTCGACCGGGCGTGGGTGTCGACCATCCACGGCTTCTGCGCGCGGCTGCTCCGCGCTCACCCGTTCGAGGCCGGGCTCGACCCGCGCTTTCGCGTCCTCGACGAGAGCCAGGCGAGCGTGCTGCGTGCCGCGGCGTTCCAGGCGGCGCTCACGGAGCTGTGCTCCGATCGGGAGCCCGAGCGCCTGCGGCTGCTCGAGACGTACGGCGCCCGCGGGCTCGCGACCATGCTGACCGCCGTGCACGGGCGGCTGCGCTCCGCGGGGCTGCCGCTCGAGCTGCCGTTCGAGGGCCCCGACGTCGCGGCCGCCGAGCCGGGGCGGGCGGATCATGACCTCGAGGAGCTGGCGACCCGCGACCGCGCGCTGCTCGAGGAGCTCCTGGGCCTGTTCGACCGAGCCTACCGGGCCGCCAAGGACCGCGAGTCCGCGCTCGACTTCGAGGACCTTCAGCTCGCCGCCCGCGATCTGCTGCGCGCGGACGCGACCGTGCGCGAGCGCACGCGGTTTCGCTTCCGCGTCCTGCTCGTCGATGAGTTCCAGGACACCAACCGCCTCCAGTGCGAGCTGATCGACCTCGTGGCCGGCGATGACGCCGACCTGTTCTTCGTCGGCGACGAGTTCCAGTCGATCTACCGCTTCCGTCACGCCGACGTCGACGTGTTTCGCGAGCGGCGTGCCCGAAGCGCCGGCGTGCTCGCGCTGACTCGCAACTACCGCTCCCGTCCCGAGGTGCTCGCCGTCGTCAATCACGTCTTCTCGTCGGGTTTCGGCGACAGCTTCGAGCCCCTCGAGGCCGCCGGGCGGTTCCCCGACGCCTCGGTCGAGCCGGCGGTCGAGCTGCTCGTCACCGACAAGGCCGCGTTCCGGGGCAGCGGCACCCACTGGCGCCGCGCCGAGGCGCTGCATGTTGCCCGACGCGTGCGCGGCCTCGTGGACGAGGGCGCCTGCGAGCCCGGCGAGATCGTCCTCTTGTTCGCGGCGGGCACGAGCGCAGAGCAGTACGAGGAGGCGCTGCGCGAACAGGGGCTGCCGACCTTCCGCGCGACCGGGCGAGGCTACTTCGGCCAGCAGCAGGTCGTCGACCTACTCGCCTACCTGCGCCTGCTCCAGAACCGCTACGACGACGAGGCGCTCGTCACCGTGCTCGCCTCCCCGCTCGTCGGCGTGTCGAACGACACGCTCGCGCTCCTGCGCTACGCGAGCCGGGGCCCGCTGTTCACCGGGCTCGAGCGGCAGCCGCCCCCGGGGCTCTCCGAGCGCGACCGCCGGCTCGTGGAGGCGTTCCGTCAGCGCTACGACCGCCTCTGCACGCTCTCGGCCTCCGCCGGGCTCGAGCGCCTCTGCGAGCGGATCGTCGCCGAGCACGACTACGACCTCGCCGTGCTCGCCCGCTGGGACGGGCGGCGACGCTACGCGAACCTCCGCAAGCTCGCCCGGCTTGCGCGCTCGTACGAGGAGCTGCGGGGCTCCGATCTCGAGGGGTTCGTCCGCTTCGTCCGCGACCAGGAGGCGGCGGGCGCACGCGAGGTCGAGGCGGTCGCCGAGGACGAGGGCGCGCAGGCCGTGCGGCTGCTCACGATCCACGCGGCCAAGGGGCTCGAGTTTCGCGTCGTCGTGGTCTGCGACGCGGGCCGGGTGGGGGCCCCGGCGGCGGCGGACGAGATCCTGTGCCTGCCCGACGGTCGGCTCGGCTTCCGGGTCGCCGACCCGGTGTCGGGCAAGCGGGTCGGTGTGCTCGGCTACGACCGCGTGCGGGAGGCGGAGCGCTCCGCGCAGGAGCAGGAGAGCCGCCGGCTCTACTACGTCGCCATGACCCGGGCGATCGACCGCCTGATCGTCTCGGGCTCCCTCGATCCGGATCGTCCGGGGGCCGAGCGAACGCCGATCGGCTGGGTGCTCGAGCGCCTCGGCGCCGACACCGGTACGGACGGGCCGGTGGAGCTCGACTGCGACGGGGCGCGCGTGCTCGTGCGGGTCGAGCGGGCGCTGCCGGCCGCCCCCGCGCCCGCGGAGCCTGCGGCCGGCGAGCAGCTGGAGCTGTTCCGGCCCGGGCAGGCACCGCCGGCCGCGCCCGCGTTTGCGTTACCCGACCTGGCGCCCCTGCCCGCCCCGCCCGCCCGCGCCGTGCGGCGCCTCTCCTACAGCGCGCTCGCGCTGTATGCCCGCTGCCCGTACCGCTACTACGTCGAGCGGGTTGCAGGCGTGTCGGAGGCTCGCGAGACCACCGCGGGTGCCGCCGAGGGGCTTGCGGCCACCGAGCTCGGAGACGCCGTGCATGCGGTCATCGAGGCGGGCGCCTCGCCCTCGGAGGCTCCTGACCTGGCTCGCGGCCGCTACCCGCACGCGACGCCGGCCGATCTCGAGCGGGTTCGGTCGCTCGTCGAAGCGTGGCACGGCTCGGCGCTGGCGCGTCGCCTGGCCGGGTTCCCGCAGCGCGGCGTCGAGCGGCCCTTCGCGTTCGAGCACGACGGCGTGCTCGTGCACGGGCGCTTCGATGCGATCGCCCGTGCCGGCCCCCTGACCCTTGTCGTCGACTACAAGACACACCGGCTCGGCGAGGGGGCGCCGGCGGAGATCGTCGACGCCGACTACCGCCTCCAGCGGCTCGTCTACGCGCTCGCGGCGCTCCGGGCCGGGGCGGACGAGGTCGAGGTCGCCTACGTCTTCCTGGAGCGCCCGGAGGACGCCGTGTCGGCGATCCTCGGCCGTGGCGATCTCCCGACGCTCGAGATGGAGCTTGGCGAGGCGATCGACGCGATCCGGTCGGGGCGCTTCGAGCCGGCGCCGGGCGAGCTCGCCTGCGCCGGCTGCCCCGCGCTCGACCGGGTCTGCGCCGGCCCGCGCCTGCCCGTGCGCCCCGGCGGGTCCGCCGGGGCCCCGCTGGCCGCGGCGGTGTAGCGGCGTGGCCCCGAGCTACGTCCACGAGGCGCGGCGCCGCGTCGGGCGGCGCGCGGCGCGCATCGGGCCGATCCTGGATCGACTCGCTTCAGCCCACCCGGACGCCGGGATCGCGCTGCGCTTCCGCACGGACCTCGAGCTGCTCGTGGCGACGATGCTCTCGGCGCAGACCACGGACGCCACGGTCAATCGGGTCACGGGGCCCCTCTTTCGCGCCTACCGCCGTCCCGAGGACTACCTGGCGGTGCCGCTCGAGCGGCTCGAAGCGGACATTCGACCGACGGGCACCTACCGCCAGAAGGCCCGCAACCTGAAGGGCGCGATGCGCGCGATCGTCGAGGACTTCGGCGGCGAGGTGCCGCTCGGCCTCGGCGAGCTGACTCGGCTACCGGGCGTCGGTCGCAAGACCGCGAACGTCGTGGCGGCCGAGCGGGGCGTGGTGCAGGGCATCGTCGTCGACACGCACGTGCGCCGGCTCTCCCAGCGCCTCGGTCTGACGCGTCACGACGATCCCGCGCGGATCGAGCTGGATCTGCAGCGGCTCGTGCCTCGCGAGGACTGGGGGCGTCTGCCGCACCTCTTCATCTGGCACGGGCGCCGCGTCTGCCACGCCCGCGCGCCGGCCTGCGCGGAGTGCGTGCTCGCCGACATCTGCCCGGCGAGCCGGGTGCGTCCCGTTTCCTGACACATCGGCGACGTTCGCGGCACGAACCGCGCGCGCCGCGGCACGGAGAGGCGCGTACGCTCGGGGCATGCGCTCCGTCGACCTGGCTGTCTACGCGGACTCGCTCGCAGCCGAGGCCGCAGCGCTCGCCGCACGGGTCGAGCGGGCCCGCCGCAGGCTGCGCGAGGCGGCGCTCGAGCACGAGGCGCGGCTGGCGTTGTCTCCCGACACCGTGGCCCGCCTCCAGGCGCTGGGGCTGCTCGGGCGCCCCGGCGGCGCCGCCGAGCTCGTGGAGATCGCCTCGGCGCAGGCGGACCTGGCCGCGGTCGAGAAGCTCCAGGCGTGGGTGGAGGCGCGGCTCTACGAGGCCCGGGACGCCTCGGGGGCGCCTGCCGTGCTCTCGCCGGTGTCGAGCGCGGCCAGGTAGCGCTCCGCGTCGAGCGCCGCCTGGCAGCCGGAGGCCGCGGCTGTCACCGCCTGGCGGTACACGTGATCCTGGACGTCTCCGGCAGCGAACACCCCGGGGACGCTCGTGGCTGTCGACCTGCCCCGCGTGACGATGTAGCCGGCTCCGTCGAGCTCGAGCTGGTCGCGTACGAGCGCGGTCGTCGGGTCGTGGCCGATCGCCACGAACAGGCCGTCGGCGGGCAGTGTCGTTCGCTCGCCCGTCCCGACGTTCTCGACCACGACACCGGTCACCCGGCCCTCGTCGATCCCGAGCACGTCCGCGACGACCGAGTCGAGGACGAGCTCGATCTTCTCGTTTCCGCGGGCGCGGCCGACCATGATCGGCGCGGCGCGGAACTCGCTGCGGCGATGGACGATCGACACCTTCGACGCGAACCTGGTCAGGAATATCGCCTCCTCGAGCGCGGAGTCGCCGCCGCCGGCGACGACGACGCTCTGGTCGCGGAAGAACGCAGCGTCGCAGACCGCGCAGTAGGAGACGCCGCGACCCTGGAGCGCCCGCTCCGACTCGAGCCCGAGCTGGCGGGCGGTCGCGCCGGTGGCGACGATCACGGTGCGGGCCCGGTGCTCCTCGTCGCCGATCCAGACCCGGAACGGGGAGGAGGAGAGATCGACGCGCGTGGCGTCATCGGTGACGAGCTCTGCGCCGAACCGCTCCGCCTGGCGGCGGAAATCCTGCATCATCTCGGGGCCCAGCACGCCGTCGGGGTAACCCGGGAAGTTCTCGACGTCGCTCGTGATCATGAGCTGGCCGCCCCAGGTCACGCCCTCGATCACGAGCGGCTGCATGTTGGCGCGCGCCGTGTACAGCGCCGCGGTGTAGCCGGCGGGGCCGCCACCGAGGATGATCACGTCACGCACGTTGCCTGCGGTCACGTCGAGCCCTTTCTCGTTGTCGTCCGACGGTGGTCGTCACCGGTGCAAACGCAGCCTACCGCCGGATTCTTCCGACCGTGCGGGCACGGCGGGGGTCGTCAGGCGGCGTCGCGCTCGCGCGGGCCGAGGTCGATCGG
This sequence comes from uncultured Gaiellales bacterium, assembly GCA_964370985.1. Taxonomy (GTDB): domain Bacteria; phylum Actinomycetota; class Thermoleophilia; order Gaiellales; family Gaiellaceae; genus JAHDVS01. The sequence goes on from CAYJLE010000028.1 coordinate 30,310, forward strand.
CCGGCCGCCGTCGGTCAGCTCGGGCGCCTCGAGGATGCGGGCCGCGCGCTCGATCGGCTCTGGCTCGGGGAGCTCCTGGATCGCGGGGACTCCGAGCTCGGAGAAGCGCCGCGCGGTGACGAGCACGCGCCGCTCCAGGGAGCCGGCCGCGTCGTTGTAGGCGCCAACCGCGGTGTCGAGGCTGCGCCCGAGCTTGATGAAGTGCCCGGCGAGCGTGCGCAGGCGCTCGTGCAGCTCCGAGCCGAGTGCGCTCACCGCGCGCGCGCTCTCGGCGACCTTCTCCTGCCGCCAGCCGTACGCGACGATGAAGAGCAGGCCGATCAGGGTGCTCGGGGTGGCGAGGATGATGCGCTGGCGCCACGCGTCCTCCTGGAGGGACGGGTCCTGGTCGAGCGCCGCGGCGAAGAACGGGTCTCCGGGGATGAACAGCACGACGAAGTCGGGGGCGGACTCGAACTGCGCCCAGTAGGCCTTCTGGCTGAGCTTTCCGACGTGCTCGCGGACCTGGCGTGCGTGGTCTCGCAGCCGGGCACGCTGCGTTTCCTCGTCGGCGGCGTCGAGGGCCTCCAGGTAGGCGGCGAGCGGCGTCTTCGCGTCCACGATCACGTGCTTGGAGCCCGGCAGGCGCACCACGAGGTCGGGTCTGAGCAGCCGGTCGTCGGCCCCGGCGACAACCTGCTCGGTGAAGTCGCAGTACGGGAGCATGCCCGCGGCCTCGACGACGCGGCGAAGCTGGATCTCACCCCAGCGCCCGCGGACGGCGGGCGCGCGCAGCGCGGTGACGAGGCTCGACGTCTCGGCACGCAGGCGCTCCTGCGTCTCCGCGAGCGACCCGAGCTGGGAGCGGAGGTCGCCGTACGCCTCGCCGCGGGACTTCTCGAGCTCGCGCACCTCGGTGTCGACCTTGTCGAGCGACTCCTTGAGCGGCGCGACCATCCGCTGGATCGCCTGCTGGCGCTGCTCGAGATCGTCACGCGCGTCGCGCTGGAGCTCCCGGAGCGCGTCCGCGGACACCGTCCTCAGCGCCGACTGGAGGAGCTCCTGGCGCTGCGCTTCGGTCGCCGCAGCCCGGCGTTCGTGCTCGAGCTCGGCTTCCAGGCGCGCCAGACGCGGCCTCGCGGCGAGCCAGGCTGCGAGCGCGCCGGCCGCGAGGCCGACGGCGAGCAGGACGATCTCCACAGTTAGCGGTTCCTTCCCATGGGGCAGGCAAGGGTAGCGGCGGTGCCGGACGGACCCGGCTGGCCACGCTGTCAGCTCTTCGCCGGCTTGGGGCGCACCCGGGAACCGCGGAGCACCGTGGCGCCGTACACGACGACGGCCGCGACCGACCCGAGCGCGCCCTGGCCGCGGACGTCGCTGATCTGGCTCTCGATGTATTCCTCCTCGGTGACCCCGCGGTCGGCCTGGTAGGGGGGCACGTCGACGCCGCGCTCGAGCGAAGCCCGCTCGTAGTCGTCGAGGAAGGCCCCGACGGGCGGCAGCTCGAAGAACGTGATCACGGCGACGACGACCAGGAGCGCGCAGAACGGCCACGCGAGACGTACCCCGAGCGGCTTGCGCCACATCACGAGCAGCGACGACGCGAGCCCGAGCGCCCCCACGGGCGCGAGCAGGATCGCGACCCCGGCCCAGCTCGAGTAGCCCTCGCTCGCGACGATGTACATCAGCCGCCCGACCTGGGCGAGCGCGAACCCGTAGCCGATGAGGAGGAAGATCGCGCCGATGCGGGGGATGAGCACCGGCGCCAGTGTACGTCCGGACGCGATCGTCTAGCCTCCGTGACGTGGACGATGTCTTCGGGCCGGGCGGGCGCCTGCAGCGGGTCCTGGCCGCGTTCGAGCCGCGCGCGGAGCAGGCCGCGCTCGCCCGGGCGGTCGCCGACGCGCTCGAGCGCGGCGACCACCTGCTCGCCGAGGCGGGCACCGGCACGGGCAAGAGCCTCGCCTACCTGGTCCCGGCGCTGGCCTCGGGGCGGCGGGTCGTCGTCGCGACCGCGACGAAGGCGCTCCAGGAGCAGCTGGCCGTTCATGACCTGCCCGTGGCCGCGGCAGCGCTCGGCCGCGACGTCGACCACGCGCTGCTGAAGGGCCGCGAGAACTACCTGTGCCGCCACAGCCTGGACGGGCTCGCGCTGCTCGGCGGCTCGGCAGGGGCGCTGTTTCGCGCCCCCGAGGACGCGACGCAGTACGAGGAGCTGCGGGGCTGGCTCGAGACGACCGAGACGGGCGATCGGGCCGAGCTTCCGTTCGAGCCGCGCCCGTCGCTGTGGGCCGAGCTGGCCGTCGGGGGAGACCGCTGTCTCGGGCGGCGCTGCCCCGCGCGGAGCTTCTGCTTCTCCGAGGCGGCGCGGGCGCGGGCCGCGGACGCGGAGCTCGTCGTCACGAACCATGCGCTCTATCTCGCCGACGCCGCCGTGCGCGCCAGGGGTGGGGACGTGGCCGTTCTGCCCGAGCACGACGCGGTCGTCTTCGACGAAGCGCATCGGCTCGAGGACGCGGCGGCGTCCTGGTTCGGCGGCAGGGTCACGCTCGCCGGGCTCCACCGGCTCGCTCGGGACGTCGAGCGGGCTGCCAGGGCCCGCGGCGCGGCGCCGCCCACCCGCTCGCTCAGGGAGCTCGAGCGCGCCGGCCGTTCGCTCGTGTCCAGGCTCGAGCCGCGGTCGGGTCGCCGGCGGCTCGGCGCGGACGACGTCGACGGTGCGGTTGACGCGGCCGCGGAGCTCGGGGAGCTGCTCGGGACACTCGCCGAGCAGCTGGCGGGGAGCGGGGAGGAGGGCGACGCGCTCGCCCGCCGCGCGCTCGCGGCGCTGGCCGACGTGGAGGCGTGCCTCGAGCTCGATCCGGACCGGGTCGCGTGGGCGGAGCCGGGCGCGCTCGCGTGGGCGCCCGTGGACGTGTCGGCGGTGCTGAGGGAAGCCCTCTGGGAGACCGGGCTGACGGCGGTGCTCGTCTCGGCGACGCTCGAGGCCCCGTTCCTGCGCGTCCGGCTCGGGCTCGACGGTGCGCGCGAGCTCGTGCTCGACTCCCCGTTCGACTATGCCACCCAGGCGCTCGTCTACGTGCCGAGGGGCCTGCCCGAGCCGCGCGCGCCGGGCGCGTACGAGCGCCTCGCCGACGAGATCGTGGCCCTCTGCGAGCTGTCGCGCGGGCGGGCGCTCGTCCTGACCACGTCATACCGCTCGCTCGACGAGCTCGCCGGGCGGATCGAGGGGCGGCTCCCGTACCCGGTGCTGAGGCAGGGCGACGCGCCCAGGGAGCGGCTGCTCGAGCGCTTCCGCACCGAGGTCGAGACGGTGCTGGTTGCGACGCAGACGTTCTGGCAGGGCGTTGACGTGCCGGGCGAGTCGCTGTCCCTGCTCGTGATCGAGAAGCTCCCGTTCGCACCGCCGGACGACCCGCTCGTCCAGGCGCGCTGTGAGCGGATCGAGGCGGAGGGGGGTGACTGGTTCAGCGGGTACAGCCTCCCGGCCGCGGTGCTCGCGCTGCGCCAGGGCTTCGGGCGGCTGATCCGCACCCGCGACGACCGCGGCGTGGTCGCGATCCTCGACGCCCGGGTACGCACGAAGGCGTACGGCAGGGTCTTCCTGGAGGCCCTGCCGCGCTGCCCGGTGGTGGCAGACCGGCGGGAGGTGGCCGAGTTCCTCTCGCGGGGAACGGGCGGGACCGGCTGATACCCTGCGCGCGTGGAGAAGCGCAAGAAGTCGAGGACACCCCCTCCGCCACGGCCGGTCCAGGCACCGAAGGAGCGTTCGGGCCCGGCCGCGGGGCTGCGCCGCGAGCCGCGCCCGGAGCCGGCCGCGCGCCAGCCGGCCACGCGGAGCGGGGGTCGCGGAGCGAGGCTGTGGCTCGCCGGCGCGAGCGCGGCGGTTGCCGCGGTCGTCGTCGCGGTCGTGCTCGCGACCACGCTCGGCGGCACCGACGCGTCGGCGCTCGCCGCCGCCGGGGGCCCCCAGGCGCCGGTACCGGCCCAGGGGCGGCGGCCCGGCGCCACCGACGCGTCGGCGATAGCCGACGCCGGGTGCACCCAGGAGACGTTACCGTCCCAGGGGCGTCAGCACGTCGACGAGCTGGAGGAGGGCTTCGAGTACAACTCGTTCCCGCCGACGAGCGGCCCGCACGACCCGCAGCCTGCGATCTGGAACATCTACGACGAGCCGCCCGGGGAGCGGCACCTGCTCCACTCGCTCGAGCACGGCGGGATCGCGGTCCAGTACGGCGACGGGGTGCCGGACGCGACCGTCGCTGCTATCCGCACCTGGTACGAGCAGTCTGACCGCAAGGGGATCATCGTGGCGCCGCTGCCCGACCTCGGGGACAAGGTGGCCTTGACCGCGTGGACGCACCTTGCGACGTGCCCCGGCTTCGAGCCGAAGGCGACCGACGCGTTCGTCGAGCTCTACCGCTACAAGGGCCCCGAGCGGCTGCCGCTCGAGTCGATGGTGCCCGGCGCTTCCTGAGTCCCGTCCGCGGGCGTCATAATCCGCTCGGCCGGGGTGGCGTAACTGGTAGCCGCGGGGGACTTAAAATCCTCTGCCCCTCGGGGCGTGCGGGTTCGACTCCCGCCCCCGGCATGGCTGGCGCGAACTGCGCTACGGGCCGGCGAAGCCGAAGACCATCAGCAGCCCCATCAGCGCGGCCATCGCTCCGAACCCGAGCGCGACCAGCCCCTGCGGGCGGATCGTCTCGGCGGTGGCGCGCATCCCGCGGGCGGGCGTCACGTGGCCCGTCGCGGCGAGCGAGCCGACGACGATCAGCACGGCTCCGACGGCGAACACCACGCTCTCCTCGATGCCCATCGCGACCTCCCTCCGTCGCTCCCGGCTTGTGCGTCGGACGCACTTGTTACGTTCGCAACAAGCGCACGTTACCACTCGCACGAGGACGCGTCAATGCCTCCGGGCCGCCCTATGCGGCGAGCTCGAGCGCGACGCCGTGGAGGACGTCCCGCTCCGAGACCTCGAGTTCGGGCAGCTCGAAGAAGCCCGCGATCTCGGCGAGCGCGAGCGCGCCCGCGCCGATCACCGGCGCTCGCTCGGGCATCAGGCCCGGCCGGCTGCGCAGCACGTCGACGGGGGTGGCGGCGAGCCTCAAAGCCTCGCGAAACAGCCACCCGGTCGGCACCCGGTGCCCGTGGACGAGGGCGGGATCCTCCGCGGGCAGGCCGAGGTGGAGCGTCCCGAGCGTCGTCGCCGTGCCTGCGACGGCGATCCCGCGGCCGGGGAGGGGGTCGGCGGGGACGCGCTCGAGGAGCAGGGAGCGGATCGAGACGACGAGCGCCTCACGCTCGCAGGTCCCGAGCGGATCGTCGCAGGCGAACCGCTCGGTCAGGCGCACGCAGCCGACGTCGAGGCTGGTCGAGAACCGGATCCCGGCCGCGTCGCCGAGCGCGATCTCGGTCGACCCGCCGCCGAGGTCGATCACCGCGGTCAGCCCGTCGAGCGCGCGGCCCTGGGTCGCCCCGCGGAACGTCAGGCCCGCCTCCTCCTCACCGGAGAGCAGCCGCGTCTCGAGGCCGAACGCGCGGCCGACGTCGCCGAGGAACGTCTCGCCGTTGGCCGCGTCCCGGACGGCGCTCGTCGCGTAGGCCAGCGCGCGCTCGGCGCCGAGCTCGTCGATCGCGTCCCGGTAGCCCTCGAGGCAGGCGGCGACCCGGGCGATCGCCTCCGGCAAGAGCACCCGGTCGGCATCGACGCCCTCGCCGAGCCGCGTGATCGCGAGCCGGCGCTCGACCTCCTCGAGCCGGCCGCCACCGACGTCCGCGACGAGCAGTCGCGTCGAGTTCGTGCCGAGATCGACGACGGCGACCCGCGTCACGAGAGCAGCCGCACGAGCCGCCCGGCGCGCACGACACCGCGCACGTCCGCGAGCGCCCACGCGAGCACGTCGAGCCGCCGTCGCGACTCCGCCAGCGCGGCCAGTCGCTCCTCGAGGCGGCGGCTGCGCTCGGCGCCCGCCTCGCCGCGGCGGGTGAGCTCCTCGCCGAGCCGCTCGAGCCGCTCGAGCGCCGGCTCGAGCGCCTCACCCAGCCCCCGCGCGGCGCGCGACAGGACGATCCCGGAGCGTATGACGACCGCGGTCGCCACCAGCACGGCCGCACCGGACGCGCACGCCGCCACGATCGTCCACCAGGGCACGCGCCGATCGTAGCTATACTGTGAGCCACGCCGCGGGGTGGAGCAGCCAGGTAGCTCGCCGGGCTCATAACCCGGAGGTCGCAGGTTCAAATCCTGCCCCCGCTATGAGAAAGGCCCCGGAAACGGGGCCTTTCTGTTGTCGTAGCGGGCGACGGGCGCCG
>CAYJLE010000028.1:36613-44839 GCA_964370985.1 uncultured Gaiellales bacterium
GTCGGGAGGTCGCCCGTGAGCCGAACTTTCTACCCAACTTTCTACCCACCTGGGACGATCTGAACCGATTTCAGCGCATCTAAAACGGCGTGGTTGAGCCAAAACGACCTCTCCGTACCCCCTCGGGCGCTCCTCATAACCCGGAGGTCGCAGGTTCAAATCCTGCCCCCGCTACTCACGAAGGGTCCTCGGGCCCCTCGGTTCTTGGGGGACGAGAGCGAGCGTTCACGGGGGGAGCGCGGCGTCAGGCGAGGTAGCCGCGGGAAACTGCGGCTCTGGCCGGGCTCGCGGCGGCTAGCCGGAGCTACGCGGCTGCAGCCGGGCGGGTCGTGATCGGCTCGCCCAGGGGCTCGCCTGCCGCGTCGAGCTCGACGACCGCGAGCTCACCGGCGGCGGCCGGGTCGGTCTCGGCGAGGCGGCGCAGCGCGCGCAGCGCCTCGTCCCGGGAGTCGAACTCCCCGGCGAGGTCAGCTCCGATGAAGAGCGAGAACGTCACGACCACATCGTACGCCAGGGTGGGCTACTCGACAACGCGGGCGGCCTCGAGAAGCGCGGTCGGCGGCGCCCAGACGGTCACGTGCCCGGCTTGACGCCCGGTGCGCGCCACGTAGACGCCCTGGGCCTGGGGGAGTTCGACGCGGGCGACGAAAGACAGCGGGGTGCGGCGGACCCGCCGCGCCTGCTCCGCCTCGAGGAAGTGGCTCAGGCCGACTCTCAGAAGCTCTGGCCAGCCTCGTCCGGCCGCGAGCTCCGCTGAGGGCGGCCGGAAGTCTCGGAGCGTCGGCGGGTCTGTCCGCACGAGCCGGTACACGGTGAGCGCCCCGGCCGGGACGGCGATCACAGTGCCGGGGGGAAGATCGTAGGCGCTCGGCTCGGGGAGTGCAGCCACGGTGGGCGAGTCTACTGGGGCACGATCAGCCGGAGGTCGTGGGCGGCCTGCCAGGCGCCCAGGGCGGGCCCGCGCCCTCGGCTACGACCCGTCCCGGCCCCTGGCATCGAGGACCCCGACGCAGCCTCTGGCGAGCTTCTTGAAGCACTGGCGCGCCGTCGTCATCGTGTCCGCATCGGCTCGCTCGCCGGCGTGCGGGATCTCGCTGTGCTGGCAACGAGCATCGTGGAGAACCTTGCAGGCGGCCTGGATTCCTTGGAGCACCTTCACGCTCGAGAGTGCCCCAATCAGCTTCCCATAGTCGGGCTCCCGTGGGTCGTTCTGGATCTGCGCTACGATGCTGGCGCTGGCGCCGGCGGCGCCTAGATATGTCGCCCGCACGAGCCGTTCCGCGATGTTGTCCAGATGGGCGAGCTCGGCGCCCCACCCGGCCTCGCCTCTCGTCTTCGCGCCGGCGTAAAGACCGAGTTGGCGAACGAGGGGCCCCTTCTCCTGCCCGAAGAGACGGTCAGCTGCCAGCTTGGGGGTGAAGCCGATCTCGTCGTAAAGGTCCGTGAGGACGGCGTCGTCGCCCAGCTGCAGCCTGGCGAGCGCGGAGGCCAGGTCGGCACGCGCCTCGAGGTTGGTTTCCTGCTCCTCTCCATCGATGAGTCCGACCAGGGTCTCCTGGTCCTCAGTGCTGACCTCCCTGATGCGCTCCGCCGCCGCGCGGATCGCCGCCGCCGCAGCCTGGTGCACGGCGGCGTTGTCCCAGACCGCGTCTCGACCAAGGTGGCCGAAAAGAGGTCGGAGCACGTCCGGACGGCCGACCGCCCCGAGAAGCGGCATCACCTCGTGAAGTTGCTCCTTCGTCGTTGCGGTCTCCATGTCTTTGAGGAACTCGCGGGCCAGCCCGTCGAGCGCACTGGCCGCGGCCTTTCCGGCCGCGCCGCGACGCTCCGCGACCTCGTGCAGCTTTGAAATCAGACTGCGGCTCACGTGGCTTGATGCTCTCGATCACCTGCACCGCCGCTTCGCGGAGATCGGAAAGGTTGGAGTCGAGCAGGGCGATGACCGAGTCGGGCACCGCGGCGCCGGGAACGACGAGCTCGGCTAGACGTCGCACCGCTCTGGCCCGACGCTTCGCGTTGTCGCGGTGCTCGTCGCGCACGATCGCCTCGAGCGCCTCACGATTCCGGTCGGAGGAGTGCTCCTCGAGTAGCCCGATCAGCGCGTCCTTGTCTGCAGCATCCAGACCGGGCCATCGCGCGGCAACGGCTCCGAAGGCGATGTCAGGGTGCGACGGCGCAAGCGCGGCGACGACGTCGGTGGGATACTTGCCCGCGGCGACCAGTTCGTTTACGGCGCCCCCGATTCCATTCGGATGGGCCGTAGCCAGCGCCGCCGCCCACTTCCCCCGCTGCCCTGCCGCGACAATGGCCAATGCTCGCGCCACCTGATCGTCCGAGACGAGCTCAGCGGCTGGCTTCGCGGGGAGCTTGCCGGTGAGGAAGCCACGGACGAGGATTCCGGTCCGGAGATTGTCCTCGACGCAGCTGATGACTGCCGCGAACTTCGCGAGCGCCGCCGCGTCCCGTGCTTTCGGCCAGTGCACGGCGGTCACCCAGCCATCACGGGTGTCTTCGCTCTCTCCGATGTCCGCAAGCCGTTGGCCAAGTTTGGCCCCGACGTCTCTGATCAGCTCGTCCTCGGCGGAGACCTGGCTCATCACGAGCGCCGTCAGCTCGCGGGTGAGCTGGATCGGAGCCGCGGGGACGAGGTAGGAAAGCGCCTGGCGATGGATGGGAGCAGCGCCGACGAGTGAGCGGAGGACGCGGCGCCACTCAGCCTCGTCCCACTGCTGCATCACTTGCTCCAGCACGCCCCAGAGAGCCGGTTGCGACCGGACGATCATCGCGAAGAGGCGAGCGCGCCTCGCGGGAGATCTCACCTCCGGTACCGTGCGTACGATCGCGCGACCGCCCGGGCTCTCGCTGCTTTCCCGATCCACCACCTTCTCCAACTCGTCGATCGTGACGGATGCGGCAAGCCGTCGCAGCTCGGGACCGAAAGTGTCCTGGGGCGAACACTGCGGCGCGAAATCAATCAGCTTCTTGATCATCAGCACGACCGCCGCCGGCGACCCGGTTGTATTGCGGCAGGCCTGCTCGATGAAATCAGCGGCCTGCTGCCACGTCGTAGCCGAGGGCGAGCGTTCGAGGGCTGCGGCCACGATCTGGGCTGCCTCGTTGAGGACCCGTGCGGACGCCTGGCAGCGCAGGTACGCCGAGTCGCGGACGTTGCCGTGCCCCGACATCGGGGTCTGGCGCGAGATCACGGCGATCGCGAAGTTCTCGCCGAGTTCCCCAGCCTGCTCGAGCGCCCACATCTCGAGCGCGGATCGGGCCGGCTCGTAGTCGTGGTGCAAAGACGTGCGATCCAGGAGTCGCTCGATCAGCCGCGCCGCCTCGGCTCCCGCCAGCTGCGGGCGCCGTTCGTTGAGGGCGTTCGCGATCGCCTGGGGGAGAGGCGCGCCAAGGGAAGGAGACAAGATCTCGTCGAGGACTAGGCCGAGGAGGTACGTATCGCCAGAAAGGATGATGGCGGGAGCCACGTCCGCAGCCACGGCGGCGTTGCGATAGCGCCAGAACGCCTCGAGGATCACGCTCTCACCCAGCCTGCCGAACTCGTGGATCAGCGACGCTCCCGCGAGACCCTCGTAGCAGCTGGCGAGAGGCTTGTCGGGTCGGTGCGTCATACGGGAAACGATAGGCCCGGAGTCGGGTGGCATTGGAGAGACGCCGCCCCTCGTGGAGCGACCACACGCTCGTCAGGTCGCGGTGCTCGGGTGGAACGCAGCAAGCACCCGGTCGGGGATCCCATGCCGGGTCCGATGACAATTGGGCACTCAGCCGGGCCGGCGTAAGAGCCATGCCCGCGGGGGCCGAGTACGCTTCGGCGCCATGAGCTCCGACCCGCAGATCCGCAGCCACGCGGCCTTCATCTGGTCGGTTGCGGACAAGCTGCGGGGGGTCTACAAGCAGTCGGAGTACGGGCGCGTGATCCTGCCGCTCGTCGTGCTGCGCCGCCTCGACTGCGTGCTCGAGCCAACGAAGGCGGCGGTGCTCGAGCGGGCCGAGTCGCTGAAGGGGCGCGTCGAGAACGTCGAGCCGGTGCTCTGCTCGGTGGCGGGCCAGCAGTTCTACAACACGAGCCGGCTCGACTTTCGCCGCCTGCTCGACGACCCAGGTAACGTCGCCGGGAACCTCCGCGCCTACGTCGCCGGCTTCTCGCCGGCGGCGCGGGACGTGATCGACAGGTTCGGCTTCGACTCCCAGATCGCGCGGCTCGCCGAGAAGAACCTCCTCTACCTCGTCGTGTCGCAGTTCGCCGAGATCGACCTCCACCCGGACGCCGTCTCGAACCTGGAGATGGGCTACCTGTACGAGGAGCTCGTCCGGCGCTTCTCCGAGCTTTCGAACGAGACCGCCGGCGAGCACTTCACACCGCGCGAGGTGATCCGCCTGATGGTCAACCTGCTCTTCGTCGAGGACGACGACCTTCTCCGCAAGCCTGGCATCGTGCGCACGCTCTACGACCCGGCCTGCGGGACGGGCGGGATGCTCTCGGTGGCCGAGGACTACCTGCGCGAGCTCAACCCGGAGGCGCGGCTCGAGGTGTTCGGGCAGGAGCTGAACGACGAGACCTACGCGGTCTGCCGCTCGGACATGATGCTGAAGGGTCAGGACGCATCCCACATCGTTCCCGGCAACTCGTTCTCCGACGACGGGCACGCGGGACGCACGTTCGACTACCTGCTCGCGAACCCGCCGTTCGGAGTGGAGTGGAAGAGCGTCGAGCGGGTCGTCCGCGACGAGCATGCGACGCTCGGCTTCCGCGGCCGCTTCGGCGCGGGTCTGCCCGCGATCAACGACGGGAGCTTCCTCTTCCTCCAGCACATGATCTCGAAGCTGAAGCCGCTCGAGGAGGGCGGCTCGCGCCTCGCGATCGTCTTCAACGGCTCGCCCCTCTTCACCGGCGCCGCCGGCTCCGGGCCCTCGGAGATCCGCCGCTGGATCGTCGAGAACGACTGGCTCGAGGCCGTCGTCGCCCTGCCCGACCAGCTCTTCTACAACACCGGCATCTCGACCTACTTCTGGGTGGTCACGAACCGCAAGCACCCCGAGCGGCGCGGCCGGGTGCAACTCGTCGACGCGCGCGAGCACTGGGTGAAGATGCGGAAGAGCCTTGGCGAGAAGCGCAAGGCGATCTCGCCCGAGCAGATCGAGGAGATCACCCGCCTCTACGGCGCCTTCGAGGAGGGCGAGCGGGTGAAGATCCTCCCGAACGAGACCTTCGGGTACCAGCGGATCACGGTCGAGCGGCCGCTCCGGGTGCGCTACACGGGTGACGGGGCGGGCGAGCGGCTCGAGGCGTCGAAGGCGTTCGCGAAGCTCGCCGACGGGGAGCGGGAGAGGGTCGCTGGAGCCGTCGCGTCGCTGGCCGGCCTTTCTGCGACCGACCCGCGCGAGGCGGTCGGCGCCGCCGTGACGGCGAACGGAAAGCTCTCGAAGGCCGAGGAGAAGGCGCTGCTCGAAGCGCTCGCCGTCCGCGACCCGGACGCGTCGCCGGTCGCCGGGAAGGGCGGCGCGCCCGAGCCCGACCCGGAGCTGCGCGACCAGGAGAACGTGCCCCTCCCGACCGGGCCGGTGACGTTCGAGCCCGATCCGTCGGAGCGGCTCGCGAGCGAGCCGTACCGGAGGGCGGTGGAGGAGTACATGGTGGCCGAGGTGCTCCCGTACGTGCCCGATGCGTGGGTCGATCACGCGAAGACCAAGATCCGCTATGAGATCCCGCTCACCCGGCACTTCTACCGCTACGTGCCGCCGCGGCCGCTCGAGGAGATCGACGCGGAGATCCGCGCGCTCGAGGAGGAGATCCAGGAGCTGCTCGGAGAGGTCACTCGGTGAGCTGGCCGACATTCCGGCTCAAGCACGTCGTCGGCATCAATCGCCGGAGTCTTTCCGAGGATGAGCCCGACGGGCTCGAGTTCCGGTACGTGGACATCTCGGCTGTTGGGCGGGGCTACCTTGTCGGGGAGCCAGAGCGAATGCGATTCGCCGACGCTCCTTCGCGCGCGAGACGATTCGTTCAACCGGGAGACACGATCGTCTCCACAGTCCGGACATACCTTCGGGCCGTGTGGCCGGTGACCGGTCCGACCGAGGATCTCGTCGTATCGACCGGCTTTGCCGTTCTCTCGCCCGGGCCGAGACTCGATCCGCGTTTCTTTGGATGGTGGGCGCAGTCGGACACCTTCATCGAGGAGATCGTCGCGCGATCCGTGGGCGTGAGCTACCCCGCCATAACCGCGGACGAGATCGGAGAGCTGCAGATCGAGTTCCCTCGTATCGAGAAGCAGCGTGAGACCGCCGATTTCCTCGACGCCGAGACGGCGCGGATCGACGCGCTCATCGAGAAGAAGCGGCGGATGATCGATCTGCTCGAGGCGAGAGAGCGTGAAGCGGATTCTGGGGCGGTTCTTGGCGGCCTGCGAGAGCATCCACTTCGCGCATCGCGCGCGGGACTCGTGGGCGACGTGCCCACGCCATGGGCTGAGACGCAGCTTCGTCATCTCGACTTCGCAGTTCAAACGGGCCCGTTTGGAAGTCAGCTCCACGCTTCCGAGTACGTGGAGGATGGCTGGCCCGTGGTCAATCCAGCCAACCTCGTGGGAGGGAGGATTCGCCCCGACAAGCGCGTCTCGATCACCGACGAGCGGCGTGCGGACCTCCGACTTCATGTCCTGCGCGTGGGTGACATCGTCTTTGGACGGCGAGGCGAGATGGGTCGTGCAGCGCTAGTGACTGAGGATGAAGAAGGCTGGGTTTGCGGCACAGGGTGCCTTCGCCTCAGAGCCCGGGGAACACGGATCGATCCGAGGTACCTGCTCCTGCTTCTCCAAACACCGGCACTACGCGCGTACTTCTCGTTGGCATCAGTTGGCAGCACGATGGAGAACCTGAACGCGGAGATTGTGCTCGGCATGCCAACGCTCGTTCCTCCCCGACGCGAACAGCTCGAGATCATCGAGTTCGCAGCGCGGCAACGGCGAGTGACGAGGGCTGTTGTGGCACGCCTCCAAAGGCAGATCGATCTCCGCCGCGAGCACCGCCAGGCCCTCATCACCGCGGCCGTGACCGGTCAGCTCGAGATCGCGAGCAGCGCGTAGACGGCGTCAGCGAGGTGGAGGGGGTCGCCGGTGCCGGGCTGGCAGGTGCCGGCGTCGATTGCGAGCTGGCGGTTGCGTTCGGGGAGGTGGTCGGGGTGGCCGCGCGGGAGTCGGGGCACCGCCGGGAGTGGGTGGCCACGGGGGTCGTGGAAGCGCGCGTGGGGGTCGATTTGCCAGCCGCCTTCGTGGACGAGGCGGTGGTGGCGGCGGCAGAGCAGCACCAGGTTTCCGAGCGTGGTGGAACCGCCTCGTGCCCAGTGGTGGACGTGGTGGGCGTCGAGGAAGCGGCGGTTCTCGCAGCCTGGGAACTGGCAGCCGCGGTCGCGGGCGCGGAGGGCGCGGCGCATTGCGGGCGGGATCGTCCGTGTCTTCCGTCCGTTTCGGACGGTGGATGCGTCGCAGGCGAGCCTGCGTGCGGTCTCGGGGGCGAGCGCGGCCCCGTCCTCGAGCTCGCAGCCGCCCCCGCCGTCCCTGGTGAGGGCTGCCTCGTCGGCGTGGATGACGATCTGGTAGCGCTCCCCGCCCGGGCGGCTGCCGTCGGGGTGGGCGAGCGCGGCCTCGGCGACGGCGACGAGCGCTTCCGCGTTCGAGGCCTGCCGGGCGGGCCGCGGTTCCGCGGAACCGCGCTCCCGGTTCCATTGCGTGTCGCGCATGGCGTCGAGGGCGCGCAGCAGCAGCGCCCCGTCCTCCGGGGCGAGGCGCCCGTGGACGGCGAGCGACCCGTCCGCGTCCCAGAACACGCTCAGGTAGGCGCTCTCCTGAAGCTCGCGCGCCTCGGCGGTGGTGACGCGCCGGTAGGCCCTGACCGCCCGCTCGAGCTGGGCCGCGGTCAGAACCCTGGCGAGCTCGAGCAGCTCCTCCTCGTTCCCGGCCGTCGCGACCCGGGTCAGCGCGCGCACCTTCGCGTAGGAAAGCTCACCGCGGGCAAACGCCGCGCGAACACGCGGAAGCCCGGGCAGGCAGCGGGCGACCCGCACGTGCTCCCGGGCGGCCCTGGGCGTCAGCGCGCAACGCCACGCAAGCCACTCCGCCACCGACAAGCACCCCGACCCGGCGAAGCCGCCGCGGCGATCGAGCTCCCCGACGAGCTCGAGCCAGCGGCAGGTACCCGCGTACAGGTGCGATG
>CAYJLE010000029.1:0-38869 GCA_964370985.1 uncultured Gaiellales bacterium
GCGCTCGACGTGCTTGAGCACGGCATCCTGGTCACCCACCCACGGCAGGTGGTCAGCTCCGGGCAGCTCGACGTACTCGGCGGCCGGCATCCGCTCGGCGAGGTACCGGGTCTCCTCCACCGGATTCAGGATGGCCGAGGTGCGATTGAGGATCAGCGTCGGTACACCCACCGCGGATACGACGTCCCTGATGTCGATCGCGTACCACATGCGGTTCAGTGCCATCGCCGCGCCCGGACTGGCGCTCTGGCGGAAGTAGGTGGTCGTCCACTTCAGGAAGTCCGCATCGCCGGCCGTCGACGGGGCCATCTCCTCGAGGAAGCCCTTCTCGAATCGGCCGGTACCCCAGCCGCTTTCGATGTCCTCGACCTCTGCCCTGAAGTCCTCGGCGGTCATCCCCCAGGGCGCGTCTGGCGCCCAGGCGGCGCGCACATCGGGACCGAACATGATCAAGCCCAATACGCGTTCCGGGTAGGTCGCGGCGAACAACGCACACAGCGGGCCCCCATCGGACTCACCGAATACGATCGCCCTCCTGGAGCCGGCGGCGTCCATCACCGCGCCGAGATCATCCATCCGGGTCTCGAGGTCGGGGAGTTCCTTGTCGGGCACCCGGTCCGACAGTCCAACCCCTCGTTTATCGAAGATGATGAGCCGGGAGAAAGACGCGAGACGTTTCAGGAAACGGGCGTACTCCGGAGACGTCCAGTTCAGGTCGACGTTTGAGATCCATCCGGATACGTAGACCAGGTCGATCGGGCCCTCTCCGGCGACCTGGTAGGCGATGTGGACGCCATCTGCAGTCTTGGCATAGCGGGTCTCGAGTATGTCCATGGGCGCATCCTCGCTGCTGTCGCCTCCACGCTGCAACCGGGCCGGTGGAGACCAGGCAGCGATAGCTGCCGAGGTCACCGCCGGCGCGGTTGCGTGTCGAGAGTCGAGCCTAGGCTGGGGGACCGTCCGGCACGAGGCCGAGCTGCTGCATCATCGCCATCGCGTCGAAGACGCCCCAGTGCTCGTGCGCGAGCCCGTCGGCGCCGAAGCGGATGATGTCGACCGCCTGCACGTCCATGCGCCGGCCGGTCGCCGGCATGCCCATGAGCTCGCCCTCGTGCGTTCCGGTGACCCTGACTCGGGCGACGACCTTGTCCCCGCTCACGAGGACGTCCTCCGCGTCGAAGCGCAGGTCGGGGAAGGCCGCCATGAACCTCCCGAACATCTCCCTGACGCCCTCCCTCGTCGGCGCGAGGCCGGGGGTCTCCTCGTGCTCGACGAAGTCGCCGGCCAGCACCGCCCCGAATCCGTCGAGGTCGCCGGCGTTGATCGAGTCGTACATCCCTCGTATCGTTGCCCCGTGATCCATCGTTTCCCCCTTGGCTCGTTGGCGAAGGGGATTGTACGGCCCGCCGGCGGCCCGGTCTGGACTGTCTCCGCGGCGAGCGGCGAGCGGCGAGCGGCGAAGGCGCTCGCGAGCTGGCGGTAGTACCACACCGTACCGTCCTTGTGGCCCTTGAAGCGTTCCCACAGCTCGATGCCGCGATGTACGGCTACTTCCGCGCACACCAGTCAGGTTTGTCGTCAGGATCCGCAAAACGGCGCCGACCATCCGACCAACCCCCCGAGCCGCAGACGTCGCGCCCCGCGAGCCGTCAGAAGGCCCTTACGACACGCGCCGGCCACCGGCCCACGGCCGCTCACCAGAGAGGGTCCGATCTCAACCGGCGCGAGCAGGGTCCGTTTTCAACCGGCCTCGACACGCATCGTCTGTGGTCGGACTTACGACACACGGAAACGACTCACCGCCTCCTCGTCGAGCTCGACTCCGAGTCCTGGCGCTGAGGGAATCTCGAACGCGCCGCCGCGAATGCTCGGCTCTGGCCCGGCTAGCTCGTCACGCAGGATCATGTGTGGGTAGAACGCCGTCGGAGCGTGCTCAGCGAGTGGGACATTCTCGTTGGCTACGGCGACATGGATGTTCGCTGCCGCCGAGAACAGCGTCGAGACGTAGCCGTAGGGGACGAACCTCCGCCCGCGTTCACCTGCCGACCGCGCCAGGCGATCGGACTCAGTGATGCCAATGCGACAGGTTCCCGCCTGCACGATGTCGACACCGGCATCCAACAGCGGGACGAACTCGGCGTATGAAGTCAGGATCTCTGCACCCGCAACGGGAATCGGAGAACCCTCGGAGAGCTTCCGATATTCATCCAACAGCTCAGGCATGAAGGGTGTCTCGAGAAAGAAGAGGTCGAACTCCTCCAAGCGTCGGGTGCAGTCCAGAGCCTCCTCCGCCGTCCGCCAGCGATAGCCGACGTCGAGTGCCAGCGTGAACTCCGGCCCGGCGTATTCCCTGACCGCCCTGACCAGCTCGACGATCTCGCCGTTGTCGGCCGTCGTATCGACCAATGCCTCGATCTTGGCCGCTCTATACCCATCTGCGAATGCCCGGTCGAGAAGATCGGTCGTGTTGCGAATCGTGGTTGGGAGTGGACTAGGGCCGCTGTACATCGTGAGGTACGGGACGACTGGATCCGGCCGCCGCTGACCAAGAAGCTCCCATACCGGGGCCCCGGTCACCTTGCCCGCCAGGTCCCAGAGCGCCATATCGACTCCGGCCAGCGCAATGTGGCCAAGCCCAACACGCCCCGACCAGAAGGTGCCGTCGTACAACTTGCTCCAGAGAGCGCGGGGATCGCGTGGGTCCTCGCCGATCAGGATGTCGGCGATGCTTCGACTCCAAGAGAACGAGGTCGGCTCGTTGATGAACGCCTTTACCACGGAAGGCGACGCCGCCGCTTCGCCGACACCAACGAAACCGTCATCCGAGGTAAGACACACGAGCGCCGCCTCGTGCGTTTGATCGGCTGCGCGTCGATCCTTGGCCGGTGTCTGCACGACGACAGCCTCCACTCCGACGATCTCCATTAGGCGCTCCTTTCAGTCCTGGTTTGGCAGCTTCACAGCGCCCTTCTTACTCGATCTCTTCCGACTCGTCGTACCAGCGGGCGCGTTCGCCGATGCGGTCGCGCGCCCTCCAGCGACCGGGGTCAGGCCTCCGGTGGTGCATTTATGCCGGTATTGCGACAACGCTTCCGGCTACGGGTGGGGTGGCTTGCCTGGCGGCTGCGGTGGGGTGATGGCGCGGCCGCCTCGGGCCCGTCCTGCCAGGAAAATGATACAGCGTGCTTACAGATATGCTAGCATGGTGGTATGATACGTACGCAGGTCCAGCTCACCGATGAGCAGGTGGCGCTGCTCCGCCGCGTGGCGACCACGCGTGGCGTCTCGATGGCGGCGGTGATCCGCGAGCTCCTCGACAACGCGCTTGCTGCGCCGGCCTCCGCCCGCGCGTCGCGGGCAAGGTCGGCGATCGGGCGGTTTGCCTCCGGCACCGGCACGGTGAGCCGCGAGCACGACCGCGAGCTCGAGCGCTTCGCCGAGTAACCGCGCGCGCATGAGCGTCTTCGTGGACACGTCGGCGCTCTACGCGCTTCTCGATCGCGACGACGAGAACCACCCTGCCGCCGCGGAGGCGTTCTCGGCGCTGCTCGACCGCGAGGCGTTGCTCACGCACGGCTACGTCGTCGTCGAGACGACCGCGCTCGCCCAGCGGCGGCTCGGCATGGAGGCGGTCCGCGCTCTCGTGGACGACGTGCTGCCGGCGTTCGAGCTCGTCTTCGTCGACGAGCCGCTCCACCAAGCCGCCGTGGCCGCGCTGCTCGCCTCTGGTGCGCGGGACGTCTCGCTCGTCGACTGGACGAGCTTCGAGCTGATGCGGTGGCTCGGCGTGGGGAAGGCGTTCGCCTTCGACGAGGACTTCGCACGCCAGGGCTTCGACGTCCTGCCTGCTTGAACCGGGATCAGGTCTCCGACGTGCAACTGTGCCGGTATTGCGACCACGCTTCCGGCAACGGGTGAGGCGGCTCGCCGGGCGGCTACGGTGGGGTGATGGCGCGGCCGCCTCGTCCGCAGTTTCCGGATGGTGTCTGCCGCGTGAGCGCTCGCGGGAACGAGCGCTTCCCGGCCTACCGCGACGACGGGGGTCGTCACCGCTTCCTCGAGCTGGTCGCCACGGTCCGCGGGCGCTACCGGTGGCGCGTCTTCTCGTACTACCTGATGACCAACCACTACCACCTGCTCGTGCAGACTTCGGAGCCGAACCTCGCCCGCGGCATGCGCCAGCTGAACGGCGTCTACGCGCGGTGGTTCAACCGCCGTCACGGCCGCGTCGGCCATCTCTTCCAGGGCCGCTACGGTGCACGGCTCGTGCAGGCCGACGAGCATCTGCTCGCCGCCGTGCGCTCCATCGTCAGGAACCCGGTCCGGGCGGGCCTGTGTCGGGCCCCCGAGGAGTGGCGCTGGTCGAGCCACCGGATCGCGCCCGCGCCCGAGGTGCCTCGCCGCTACCTCCAGCCCCCACGGCCGCAGCTCGCGCACCCGCTCGCCTCGCCAGACCTCGCCGCCGCCGCCGCCGCCGCCCACGCTCACGGCTATTCGCTCCGTGGGATCGACCGCCACCTCGACACCCACGCCTCCACCCTCAGCCGACGCCTCCGCCGGCACCAGAGCGGATCGGCGGCTGCAACAAACGGGACCTGACCCCTGGGGTGGGCCTTGCGCTTGTCGCTCAGAAGAGTCGCGTCTCCTCGCGCGGCCGGCGGACTTGCTCGGGGAAGCGCTTGAGCCCGACGCCCTCGAGCTCTCCGGTGGCGGGGTGCGTGGCGAACCTCGGCAGCAGGGTCTTCAGGTAGCCGCGAGCCTGGCCGTTGCCGCGCTCGGCAGCGGCCGTGATGGAGCAGACCAGGTCAGCGCACTGCAGGCCGACCGAGACGTGGCTCGGGCCGAGGAAGAGGCCCTCGACGATCCGGTCGAGGCGGGAATAGGGGGTGCCATCCTGGGTCAGGTCGGCGAAGAAGCGGCGCAGGCGCGCGTCGTCCTCGCGGAAGCGGCCGTCGATCACGATCATCCCGACGTCGTCGGCATCCTGGAGCAGGAGCTGGAAGCGCTCAGCCAGGAACATCAGCCCCGTCGAGTAAGCGTCCTCGTCGGTGGCGAAGAACGTGGGGGCGACGTTGGCGCCGAGCTCGATGTCGAGCAGGGTCACGTAGCAGCGCAGCGGTGAACGGGCGAGCATGCCGATCACCGCGTCTGCGAGTGGCGGAGGCACTGCGCCCGTGCGGATGCCGTGCCATTTGATCTCCTTCGCGGCCGGCCAACCGTGGGCGGCGAGCGTCTCCTGCCAGTAGTCGCGCAGGTGGTGCCAGTCGGTGTCCCGCAGCGCGACGCCGCCGAGCGCGAAGAAGCACCGCTCGGACAGCTGCCCGGACTCGTCGAGGAAGAGCAAATGCATGGTCGTATCTCACGCGCCTCGGGGCGGCAAGTCAACCAGGCGCCGTACGTTCGCCGTCCGGCTTGCCGGACATGCTTGATACATGTCCACAACGGCCGATATGGTGGGACGCGTCCGCCGCAGGGCGGAGGTGCCGAAACCGGCGGCATATGCCGTGTTCGACTGCGAGACGACGGGAACGACCCCTGGCGTCGATGAGATCGTCTCGCTCGCCGTCGTGCGGCTCGACGCCGACGGTGTCGAGACAGACCGCTACGCCCGACTCGTCCGCCCTTCGCGGCCGATCCCGGCCGAGGCAACAGCGGTGCACGGCATCGGCGACGAGGACGTCGCCGGCGCACCCCGCTTCGGCGAGATCGCCGGTGAGCTGCTCGGGCTGCTTGACGGGGCAGTGTTTGTCGCACACAACGCCGAGTTCGACCTGGCGATGTTGCAGCACGCGTTCGCGGGCGCGGGGATCGACTACCGCCCTGCCGGGGTTGCCTGCACCCTCAACGCGTTCCGGCTGCTCGAGCCGCTCGCGGAAGACCATCGCCTCCAGTCGATCTGCGAGCGGCGCGGCATCGTGCTCGAGGACGCACACGAGGCGCTGAACGACGTCCGTGCAACGGCCGCGCTTCTTCGCGTGCTTCTCTTCGACGAGGATGTCGCACCGGAAACGGTCGAG
This sequence comes from uncultured Gaiellales bacterium, assembly GCA_964370985.1. Taxonomy (GTDB): domain Bacteria; phylum Actinomycetota; class Thermoleophilia; order Gaiellales; family Gaiellaceae; genus JAHDVS01. The sequence goes on from CAYJLE010000029.1 coordinate 6,018, forward strand.
CTCGACCACCCGGCGTTCATGCGGCTCCGCGCCCGCGGAGACACAAGACCGGCGTCGGAGCGGCAGATCCGAAGAGTGTTCGGCATGGCACGGTCCGCAGGTTTGCTCCGTTCCGACGGCGGCGTCGACCGCGACCGAGTCATCGCAATCGTCGAGCGCGTCACCGGCACGCATGATGTGGACGGGCTGACCCGCGAGCAAGTACAGGATGTGTATGACGCACTCGACCTCCTGATCGGGATCGAAGAGCAGCGAGCGAGAGCGGGACAAGGCCCCTCAGACATCGCAGCGTGACCTCCCCCGCTCCGGACCGGGGAGCGGGGCATAAGCGACAAGCCGCGCGCAATTGGCAAAGAGTCGCCACGAACACACGCGGCCGGCGTCCCTTTGGTCACCGCCGCGGAGGTCAGCACCTTACGCAGTGATCTCCTGCTCCACTTCGGGGGCGTAGTGGCGGTCCGGGCGTCGGAGCTTCGCAGGTACCGACCCGAGGTGGACGCCGAGCGTTCGGCTAAGAGCGCTTCCCGGCCGGGCTCGGCGAGGACGTCCGGCTGCGCGGCGAGGGCGTCCTCGGCTCCGGCCTCGAGTGCGAAGGCGAGTCGATCCAGTGAGCGCGTTCTCAGCCGGGGGAAGTCCGGGCGGCGGGCAGACCGGGATCACGCGGCCCAGCCACAAGTGCTGAAGCCCTTTCCCCGACCGGAACTCGACGAGGCCGGCTTTCGCGCTCAGTGGAGAGAACAGCCAGTCCGGGCAGTGGAGAGAACGCTATTCTTCCGGAAGGGTCGATTTCAGAAAAGCCCTGCAAATCGGCATGCTGGCCCCCGTAGCTCAGTGGATAGAGCAGCGGTTTCCTAAACCGCGTGCGCTGGTTCGATTCCGGCCGGGGGCATCGAGCCAAACCCCTGCAAATCGCCCTATAGCGCGGAAGGGATGATCAGACGGGAGTCACTGGGGCCGCGCTGGGCTCCGTCTCCTCCGCGACGTGCTCGTCCGAGACGGGACGGATCACCGCCCAGCCGACCAGCGCAGCGAGCGCGAGCCCGGCGAGCGCGACGCGGCTCGGGTCCGGGCACCGGGTCCGCGACGTCACGTCCGCGACCGAAGAGGCCGCTACGCTGATCCCAGCCTGGCCATCACACCGGGACCGCCGTCGCGAAATTCCACGACGACCGGGACATTCTCTCGCGGGGAGTCAGTGGTGATCACCAACTCTTTTCGTTGAGGCCGCGATTCGGGGCAGGCGATCGCGCTCGCCGGAAGACGCTCCGTCCCAGTTGCCGAGTAGGGCCGGGGCGCTTCGCTTTCACGTCCGGCGTCTGCCGGCGAGCAGTCCCCACAGCATGAGGAGGCCGATGGCGCCGACGATTGCCGCGACCCACGTGCTGAGGTCGAAGAACTCGTCGATCGGGTCACCGAGATCGAGCGCCCTGGCGATGAAGCCGCCGAGGAGGGCGCCCGCGATGCCGATCAGCGTTGTGACGATGATCCCGCCCGGCTGCCCACCAGGGAGAACGAGCTTGGCGATCGCTCCGGCCGCGAGCCCGAGGAGGATCCAGCCAAGTATTCCCATTCAACGTCCTTTCGAGTTGCGGGTAACGCGCTGCCTCCTGCGCCGTGCGGAGATGTTGGGTGAGATCTTCACAGTAACAACCACGGGCGCGGCGAAAGGCCGAATTTCGCGTCTGGCCTCCCGTCAGAGTAGCGTCCCCGCTCGTGGCGTACGAGTCGGTTGAGGTCGTCTTCCGCGGGTCCGGGTGGTAGCTGACCGTCGCGTCACCCTCGCAAGTCGGTTTCCGAACGACGAAGCGAGGAGGAGCACGGTGGTCGAGCACACGATGGGCGTCACGGGCTGGTTACGCAAGCAGTTGGAGCTGGCGAGCCCGGACCTGTTGCGGGTGACGGTCAAGGATTTCGCCGAGGCGCTCTGCGGTGCCGGCTGGGGCGCGCGGAGCCCGGAGCGGGTCAACCGCCGTAACGGCTACCGGGGAGCGCGACTGGGACACGCGCGTGGGCTCGATCGAGCTCGCCGTCCCGAAGCTCAGGGAGGGCGCCTACTTCCCTGACTGGCTGCTTGAGCCGCGCCGCAGGGCGGAGCGGGCGTTCAGGAGGCTGTGACGAAACGATTAGCGAAACGCGGCAGAGCTTCGGGGCCCGCGCTCGTTAGGTGCCTAGCTGCGAGGCGGACGCTTTCGTCGGCTGCCTCGGGGCAAGATGTACATGGCTAGGAGGGCGACGACGATGATCGCCGCCACGATGGCGACGATAGCGACGGTGGAGGCTGCGATGACCACGCGGCCATTGTAGCCCCATGGTCAGGGTCGAAACTAGGCGGCGAGTGGAACCGCTCGCGCTCTGGCGAGTGTCACGCCGAGCCGAGTGAGCATCGTGAGGTCGGCGTGAAGGGCGACCCGCTCAAGCCCACCGAAACGAAGGGGGCAAGCCCGTACTCATGCTTCAATCTTCTGAGCTCGCGCTCGACGGCGGCGCGGCCACGGCAGAGCTCGCGCCAGCGCTGCGTCTCGCGGGGGATCAACGGATGGAGGCGATCCGCCTTGATGCACACCGAGGCGGCCTTGCACCCGCCGATGGGACAGCGGTGCCAGGCACGTGCCTGGCACTCGGGCGAGCGGGCCCCCCCCGATCGGCCCCGCCACCCGCACTGCTCACGGCTGCCCGATCCCCGCGGTGAGGAAGACGCCGCCCGGCCCCGCGCGAGTTCCTGAGGATCGTGGTCGGTCAGCGTTCGGGCTGCGACCTGGCGGCGCGAGCCGCCGTGCCTCCGGGTCAACCCAGCCGGCGGTCGAGGTTGTAGGCGGCGGAGATGAGCGACAGGTGGGTGAACGCCTGCGGGAAGTTGCCGAGCTGCTCCCCGGTCGGGCCGATCTCCTCCGAATAGAGACCGAGGTGGTTCGCGTAGGTGAGCATCTTCTCGAAGACCAGGCGTGCCTCGTCGAGACGGCCGGCGCGGGCGAGCGCTTCCACGTACCAGAAGGTGCAGATCGAGAAGGTTCCCTCGCTGCCGTCGATGCCGTCGGGTGACGCCTCCACGTTGTAGCGGTAGACGAGGCTGTCCGAGACGAGCTCCCGCGAGATCGCATCGAGCGTCGAGAGCCAGCGCGGGTCGGTCGGCGCGACCAGCTTGACGAGCGGCATGAGCAGCACGGACGCGTCGAGCACGTCGGTGTCGTAGTGCTGGACGAACGCACCTCGCTGCTCGTGCCAGCCCCGCTCCATGATCTGGCCGTAGATCCGGTCGCGCACCCCGTGCCAGCGGACGAGGTCGGCGGGACGCCCGCGACGCCGCGCCATCCGGATCGCCCGCTCGATCGCGACCCAGCACATGAGCCGGGAGTACGTGAAGTCCTGGCGGCCGCCGCGCGTCTCCCAGATCCCCTCGTCCGGCCGGTCCCAGTTCTCGCAGACCCAGTCGACGATCCCGCACAGCCCCTGCCAGGCGTCGTGGGAGATCGGCTCGCCGTGCTTGTCGTACAGGTAGATCGAGTCCACCAGCTCGCCGTAGATGTCGAGCTGGAGCTGCGTCGCGGCGCGATTGCCGACCCGAACCGGGCGGCTTCCCCGGTAGCCGTCGAGGTGATCGAGCTCGATCTCGTCGATGTGCGAAGCGCCGTCGAGGCGGTACATCACCTGGAGCGGGCCCTCGCCGCCGTGCTCGTGGCCCGTGACGTGGGACTGGAGCCACCCGAAGAAGCGCTTCGCCTCCTCGGTGAACCCGAGCTGGAGAAAGGCGTAGAGGGTGAAGGCCGCGTCGCGGATCCACGTGTAGCGGTAGTCCCAGTTCCGCGATCCGCCCACCAGCTCGGGCAGGCTCGTCGTGGGCGCCGCGACCATCGCACCCGTCGGGTGGTAGGTGAGCAGCTTGAGGGTGAGCGCCGAGCGGTTCACCATCTCGCGCCACCGTCCGCGGTACGTGGAACGGCCGATCCACCGCCGCCAGAACTCGACGGTCTGCTCGAACAGGGCACGTGTGTGCCCCTCCGGGAACCGCTGCGGCACGTGCCCCGGATCGACTCGCTCGAGCACGAAGGCCGCGCTCTCGCCCGCGCGCAGGCCGAACCCGGCGACGACGCCGTCGCCGTGCCGCTCGAGGGGAATTCCGCTCGAGACGGAAAGGCTCAGGCCGGGGGAGGTGAACACGGCGCCGTTCGGGTGCATCAGCACGTCGTGCCGCTCGCGTGCGTAGTCGAACCTCGGCTGGATCTCGATCCGGAACGTCATCTCGCCGCGGACGCACACGATCCGGCGGACGAGCCGGTGGCGGTGGACGTCCTCCTCGAGGCTCTCGATCGGCATGAAGTCCTCGACCTCGCCGACGCCGGCGGTCGTGAGGAAACGGGTGATGAGGACGTTCGTGTCAGGGAGGTACAGCTGCTTCGTCGTCCACTCGCAGTCCGTCGGCCGGACGCGGAAGTACCCGCCGCCGTCCCGGTCGAGGATCGACGCGAAGACGCTCGGCGAGTCGAAGTGCGGGCAGCAGTACCAGTCGATCGTGCCGTCGGTACCGACGAGGGCGACGGTGTGCAGGTCGCCGATAACACCGTGCTCCGCGATCGGGAGGTAGTCGCTCATCCGCACGCCCTCTGACCCGCCGCGCGGGGGTTTCGATTCGGCACGACAGGGCAGACTCTAGACGGGGATATAGACGGGGACACCGGCTGGGGCCGCCCCGGTCGGGCGGTGCCCATGCGCCCATGCGCCGGCCGTTGCGTGGAGGGCGGGATAGGGACACCAGGTGCCAGGCACGTGCCTGGCACCGCGTCGGAGCGGGGCTCACGAGCCGCCGCCGAGCGAGCCCTGCGCGGGTGCCACGGCCAGCGCGGGCTCGAGCTCCGTCTCCTCCGCGACGTGCTCGTCGGAGACGGGGCGGATCACCGCCCAGCCGACCAGCGCAGCGAGCGCCAGCCCGGCGAGCGCGACGCGGCTCGCGTCGAGCGCGCTCAGCCAGCCCGTCCGCTGGTGCAGCACCCACACGGTGGTGCTCCAGATCAGGAGCGGGCCGAACGCCGACGCGAGCCGGCTCGCGAGGTTGAAGAAGCCGAAGAACTGGCCTCGCAGCGCGGGCGGGGCGAGGCGGAGCATGAACACCCGGTCGGCCGTCCAGACGAAGCCGAGCGCGACCCCGACGATCGGTCCGGCGACCCACACCGTCCACGGCTGCCCGATCCCCGCGGTCAGGAAGACACCGCCCGAGAACAGGGGCAGCACGAACAGCAGCGGCCGTTTCGGCCCGTGCCACTCGACGAGCCGGCCGGCGGCGATCGCGCCGCCGGCTGCGGCGAGCACGGCGAGCCCGACCACGAGGTTCTTCTCTCTCTCGGAGAAGCCGCCGAGCCGGGTCATGTAGACCGTCAGGAACGCGCTGAGCGTCGCGATCGCGTCCGCGTAGAGGAACCGTCCGAGCAGGAACCGCGCCGCACGTGGGTGGCGGCGCACCTCGCGCATGCTCCGGGCAAACTGCGCGAACGCTGCCCGGGTGACCGAGCCGCGCGTCTCGGCAGGCGGCCGCGGGCGCTCGCGGATCAGCACCAGTGCGGGCAGGGCGAACACGAGGAACAGGAGCCCGGCCGGCGCGAACGCGCGCTGCTTGCTGCCGTCGCCCACGACCAGCTCGGCGACGACGACCAGCGCGACGATCGTGCCGACGAACCCGAGCGCGACGGCGAGCCCGGACACGCGGCCACGGCTGCCGGCCGGCGCCACGTCCGCGAGCAGCGGGTCGTACTGGGCGAAGGCGAGCTGCGCGAACAGGACGCCGATCCCCGCCACGATCAGCAGGGGCAGGATGCTGCCGCCGGACGGCAGGACGCCGAGGACCGCGCTCGCGCCGCAGGCGACGAGCGTGAAGGCCCCGAGCAGCGGTCGACGGTGCCCGAGCTGGTCGGCCAGGGCGCCGGCCAGCGGCATCGCGATCACGACGATCACGACGACGACGAACTGGGTCACGCTGACGTACCAGTCCGGCCGGCCGAGGTCGTTGATCACCCAGGTCGGGAAGAACCGGACCATGAGCAGGAACGCGAAGATCGAATAGGCGAAGTCGTAGAGCGCCCAGGCGAACGGCGCCCCCCGCCACTGGGACCACGACGCGTCGGTCACGCACGTAGCGTACGGCGGCGGCGTTGCCTGCCGCTCCCGCTGCTACGCCGCGGCGCGGGCGAGTGCGAGCGCGGACTCGACTGCCCGCTCGAGCTCGGCGATCCGAAACGGCTTCGTGATGACGGCGACCGGCTCGAGCTCGAGCGCGCTGTCGTCCGGCGCGAGCGTGGAGATGCACACGATCGGGAGCTCCGGGCTCTCCTGGCGAAGCGCCCGCGCGCATTCGAGCATCGGCCCGTCCGCCGGGTTCAGGATCAGGGCGTCGAGCTCGCCGCCGTGCGCGTCGGCGGTCAGGCACGGGACGGGCGTGTGCCCGAGGTGCTCGAGCGTCCGCAGGAGCAGCGCGCGCAGCTCGGGGTGGGACTCACAGACGGCGATCCGGGCGGCGCGACTCATCGCCCGGATTATGTCCAACCCGAGCGAGAGGCGGGTTTGGACTATGTAAGGATCGCGTGTGGGTCGGGGGTCACGTTGAAGCGCAAGCGCACCCGCTACCCGCGTGTGGAGGGCCGGGGGCCGCCGCGGCCCCCGGCCCTCGCGGTAGCTCAGCGACCGTTGGGCAGCTCGGCGGACAGCCCGGCCTGCGTGCGCGCCTGCTCGAGCGACTTCGTCGCTGCCTTCGCCTGGCTCTGGAAGGAGCTCGCGATCTGCGCGTAGTTGTTCGCGAGCGCCTCCGCGGAGCGCTTCGAGGCGGACTGGAGCGCCTGGTCGAGGGAGCCGGCGGCGCCGGTGTGCACCTCGGCGAGCGTCTCGTACTGCGAGAGCGCTTTCGCGAGCAGCTGCGAGCCGGTCTCCTCGGCCGCGTCCGCGAGCTCGTCGAGATCGCTCGCGGCGTCCGCGCAGGCGGCCTCGGCCGCCGCCGCCAGCCTCGCGAGCTGCGCGTAGCTCTGCGCCGAGCCGTCGTAGCTCGCCGCCGCCGCGATCAGGGCCTCGACCGCGTCGCCGCAGTCGTCGTAGGTGTCGTAGATCTCGACCGAGACGTCGTCGACCTCGATCTGGACATCCGTGTCCTCGACCGTCTCGGTCTGCGTCGCCGTCTCCGTCTCGGCGACGGTCACCGTCTCGGCGGGCTCGGTCTCGGTCTTCGTCTTCTTGACGGTCTCCGTCACGACCTCGGTCTCGCCGGCGTTCACGGTCTCCGTCACGACCACCGTCTCGTCCCGGTCCGTTGCCGGCACGACAGGCGCGGCCGAGCCGTCTCCGTCGCTGGCTCTCGACGCGAACACGGCGGCGCCGGCGCCGAGGGCGACGACCGTGACGCCGACGACCATGAGCAGCAGCACCTGTTGTACGCGACTCATCACGACCTCCGTGGGGGCTTCCGGCCATCACCGCCGGCTCCCGCTGTATCGGCCGCGTTCGCGTCGGCCTTGAGGGTGCTCGTCCGAGTCAGGCCGAAGCGCCGAGCGCGGCGCGCACGAGGCGATCCTGCTCGACCAGGTGCGCGGTCGGGTAGGCCTCGCTCGTCGAGGCGCGCCAGGGCCGGCCGGCGTAGCGCAGCGCGACACCGGCCGGCAAGGAGTCCTCGAACCGGTGGCGCAGCGAGCGGAAGATGCCCATGTTCTGCGGCTCTTCCTGAACCCAGACGAGCTCCTCGAGGCGTGGGTAGGAGGCCAGCAGCTCGACGTAGGCCGGAACCGGGAACGGGTAGAGCTGCTCCAGCCGCGCCACCGCCACGTCCTCCGCGGCCGCGTATGCCTGGTGCCCGACGATGTCGTAGTAGACCTTGCCGGTGCAGAGGAGCAGGCGGCGCACGCGCTCGCGAGCATCGGGCGGACGGGCCGGGTCGTCGAACACCGGCCGGAACCAGCCGCTCGTCAGCTCGTCGAGGCGCGAGGTCGCGGCGCGCAGGCGCAACAGGCTCTTCGGCGTGAATAGGACGAGCGGCCGCGGCGTCGACCCGAGCGCCTGGAGGCGCAACAGGTGGAAGTACTGCGCCGGGGTCGAGCAGTTCGCGATCCGGACGTTCCCCTGCGCGGCGAGCTGGAGGAAGCGCTCCACGCGGGCGCTCGAGTGCTCTGGCCCGTTGCCCTCGTAGCCGTGGGGGAGGAGCAGGGTCAGGCGGGAGGTCTGGCCCCACTTCGCGAAGCCCGACACGATGAACTGGTCGACCATCACCTGCGCGCCGTTGACGAAGTCCCCGAACTGCGCCTCCCAGACGACGAGCCCGCTCGGGAGCGCGATCGAGTAGCCGTACTCGAAGCCGAGCGCCGCGAGCTCCGAGAGCGGCGAGTTGAAGACCTGCATCGACGCGCGCGCGCCCGTGAGGTGCTGGATCGGGGCGTGGCGGGCGCCGGTCTCCAGGTCGTGCATGACGAGGTGGCGGTGAGAGAACGTCCCACGCTCGGTGTCCTGGCCGGTCAGGCGGACGGGGACGCCCTCGCAGACGAGGCTCGCGAACGCGAGCGCCTCCGCCTGCCCCCAGTCGATCCCGCCGTCGGGCCCGAGCGTGTCGAGGCGTCGCTCGAGCTGCCGCGCGAGCTTCGGATGCACGTGAAACGACTCCGGCACGCGTAGCAGCTCCTCGTTGAGGCGCCCGAGCGTCTCGGCGGCAACGCCGGTGTCCTGCGGCGTCGAGCGGGGCCGCTGGAGCCGCGGCTCCTCCGGACGGACGAAGCCCGACGCCCTGAGCGCGTCGTGAGCCTCCCTGGCGCGCCGCTCGCCCGCCTCGACGAGCTCCTCGCTTTCGCGCTCGCGCGCGAGCCCCTGTGTGGCGAGCGCGGCCCCGTAGAGCTGGCGCACCGTCGGGTGGTGCTCGATCGCGCGCACCATCACCGGCTGCGTGTACGCCGGCTCGTCCTGCTCGTTGTGCCCGAAGCGCCGGTAGCCGACGAGGTCGACGACGACGTCGTGGCGGAACCGCCCCCGGAAGGCCATCGCGAGGCGGACTGCGGAGAGCGCCGCCTCCGGGTCGTCCGCGTTGACATGGACGATCGGGCAGTCGAAGCCCTTCGCGAGGTCGCTCGAGTGGCGTGTCGAGCGGCCCTCCTCCGGGTCGGTCGTGAAGCCGACCTGGTTGTTCGCGATCAGGTGCAGCGTGCCGCCCGTCGCGTAGCCCTCGAGCGCCTGGAGGTTGAAGGTCTCGGCGACCACGCCCTGGCCGGCGAACGCGGCGTCCCCGTGGATCAGGATCGCCAGAGCGCCGCGCGGATCGTGATCGCCGGCGGGCGTCGAGAGGTCGGTCTGCAACGCCCGGGCGAGGCCTTCGACGACCGGGTCGACGGCCTCGAGATGGCTCGGGTTCGAGGCGAGCACGACTGCGATCTCGCCGGCGCGCGTCATCCGGACGCCTTCCGCGCCGTGGTGGTACTTGACGTCACCCGTGCCCTCCTCGGCGCCGAGGGCGACCGCATCCAGGAGACGCTCGCCCTCGAACTCCCGCAGCACGTGCTCGTAGGGGCGGCCGACCGTGTGGGCGAGCACGCTGATGCGGCCCCGGTGGGCCATCCCGATCACGGCGGTCGTCGCGCCGGAGGCGGCGGCGAGCTCGAGCGCTTCGTCGAGCATCGGCACGATCGCGTCGAGGCCTTCGATCGAGAACTGCTTCTGGCCGAGGAACGCACGGCGCAGGTAGCGCTCCAAGCCCTCGACCTCGGCGAGGCGCCCGAGCAGGCGTCGCTGCTCGTCCGGCGCGAGCGGCCGGCGGTACGCAGACGACTCGATCGCCTGGCGAAGCCAGACGCGCTGCTCGTGGCTCGCGATGTGCTCGATCTCGTATGCCAGCGTGCCACAGTAGGTCTCCCTGAGCCTCGGCAGAACCTCGGCGAGCGTCTCCCCCGGGACGGCGACCCGCAGCACGGAGGCGGGGATCCGCGCCTGGAGGGCGGGGGTCAGCGGCGGGTGGAGCCGCTCCGGCTCGAGCGCGGGGTCGCCCGGGGGCTCCGAGCCGAGCGGGTCGAGCCGGGCGGCGAGATGGCCGTGCATCCGGTGCGCCTTGACGATCGCCATCGCGGCTGCGACCCCCCCGAGCAGCTCGGCATCGGGAACGAGGGCGGCCGCAGCGGCCGCGGGGAAGAGCCCCGGGTGCAGCTCCCGCAGCCGGCGCACGACCGGATGCTCCGCGACGACGCCGTCGCCGGCCTCCTCGAACAGCCGTCGCCAGTCCGGGTCGACCGAGTCGGGAGCGGCGAGGTAGCGGTCGAGGAGATCCCGGACGTAACCGAGGTTGAGGCCATCGACAGGTTCCTGGGACACGGGCGCGCTCTCGCGACAGCGTAGCGCGCCGCCCCTCACGCGATCGACGCGATACCGTCAGCGACGAGGACGAGGCCGACGGCAGCGACGAGTAGTGCGAACCCGCGCGTGAGCGTGCGCGACGCCAGGCGTGCCGAGAGCCGCCCGCCCGCGAGCGTGCCGGCTATCGCGGCGAGCGTGAACGCACCCGTCACCGCCCAGTCGATCGACCCGGTGGCGAGGTGGCCGCCGAGCGCGGCCGCGCTCGCGAGCGCGATCACCGCGAGCGACGTCCCGATCGCGAGCTCGATCGGGAGCCCGAGGACGAGAATCAGCACCGGCACGATCACGAAGCCGCCCCCGACGCCGAAGAAGCCGGCGAGGACGCCGATGGCGATACCCGCGAGGGCGATGCGGGCAAGCGGCTGGCGCGCGGCACCGCTGCGGCCGGACGGCCGCTCCCGGACGAGCGCCGCGGCGGCCACGAGCATCAGCAGGCCGAAAGACGCGAGGATCGCGCGCGGGTCGGCGAGCCGGTTCAGGGCGGTACCACCCGCGGCGCCGGCGGCAGCCGGGAGCCCGAACGCGAGCGCAACGCGCCAGCTCACCATGCCGCGGCGGCTGCGTGCGAGCGCCCCCACGGTCGCGCTCAGCCCCACGATCAGGAGCGAGGCCGTGGTCGAGTCGCGCGCTTCCTGGCCGAGCACGTACACGAGCACCGGCACCGTCAGCAGCGAGCCGCCCGCTCCGACCAAACCGAGCGACAGCCCTATGGCGACCCCGAACGGAAGCGCGAGCAGCGCGGCCGGCACGCGGCGGCCCGGCTACGCGACCCAGCCGCCAAGCGGCTCGATCGGCAGGCCGGCGGCGACCCAGGCGTGCATGCCGCCCGCGAGGTTCTCGGCCTCGTAGCCGGCCCTGACCAGGGCCTCGGTCACGGCCGCGCTCCGCTGGCCGCTGCGGCACACGGCCACGATCGGCCGCCCTGGCGGCAACTCGCCCTGCCGTACGACCAGCTCGCCCATCGGAATGTGGAACGCTCCGGCGATCCGGCCCACCTCCCACTCGTCGAGCTCGCGCACGTCGAGCGCGACGGCGCCGTCAGCCAGCCGGGCGGCGGCGGCGCGCGCGTCAACCTCCGGAATCCGGCGCAGCAGGGCCATCGTCAGGCGGACACCGCCTGCTCGAGGCTGGAGGCCTCCCACGCCTCCATGCCGCCGACGAGCGCGGCCACGTTTGCGACTCCGTAGAGCTCGAGCAGGCTCGCGGCGATCGAGGAGCGATAGTCGGTCTGGCAGTGGACGGCGATCCGCCCGCCGGCCGCCAGCTCGCCGATCCGTCCGGGCAGACGGTTGAGCGGGACGTTGAGGCTGCCGGCGACGTGGCCTTCCCGCCACTCGGGCTCGGTGCGGACGTCGAGAACGAGTGGCTGCTCCCCGTCCGACTCGAGCTGCTCGGCCAGGGCCGCCGCGGTGATCCGCTCGGTGCGCGCGACCAGGTCGGGTCGCGGCTCGAGCGCCGCCATGCCGCGGGCCAGGTAGCCGGCAATCCGGTCGAAGCCGATCCGGCCGAGGCGCGTGGCCGCCTCGACCTCGCGCCCCGGATCGGCCACCAGCGCGATCGGCCGGTCCGGGTCGAGCAGGGTGCCGCACCAGGTCGCGAAGCTGCCGTCGAGGCCGATGTTGACCGCACCCGCGAGGTGGGCGCCCGCGAAGTCGGCCGGCTCGCGCACGTCGACGACCTGCGCGCCGGCCGCGCGTAGCTCGAGCAGCTCGGCGAGGTCGAGCGGTCGGAGCGAGCGCTCGAGCGTGGCATCGAGCAAGGGGCGCTCCCTCGTGTTCAGGACCGCGTCGTACGTGAAGTAGGCGGGCGAGTCGGGCTGATCGGCAGTGACGATCCGGATGAACGCCTCCTTCGTCATCGGCTGGAGCGCGTAGTTGTAGCGCCGCTGCTCGCCGATCGTCGACGCCGTCTCGCTCGAGATGCTCTTGCCGCAGAGCGAGCCGGCTCCGTGCGTCGGGTAGACGAGCGTCTCGTCCGGCAGGGGCAGGAGGCGCTCCCGCAGGGAGTCGTAGAGCAGGCCGCCGAGCTCCTCGGCCGTCCAGCCGAGCGCGGCGCGCAGGTCGGGGCGGCCGACATCGCCGACGAACAGCGTGTCACCGGTCAGGACGGCGTACGGGCCGGCCTCGCCGCGACCCGCATCGTGGATCAGGATCGAGATCGACTCGGGCGAGTGGCCGGGCGTCTCGAGTGCCTCGAGCCGGACGCCGGCGCCGAGCTCGATCGTGTCGCCAGTTGCGAGCGGGCGGAACGGGTAGTCGGCCTCGCCGCGTGCGCCCACGCAGATTTCCGCGCCGCAGCGGTCGCGCAGCTCGAGGTGGCCCGCGACGAAGTCGGCGTGGAAGTGGGTCAGGATCACGTGGCGGATCTCGAGGCCGAGCTCGCGCGCGTCTGCGAGGTATCCGTCGACGTCCCGTTGCGGGTCGACCACCGCCGCGACCCCGCTTCCCTCGTCGGCGACGAGATACGACGCGTGTGCGAGGCAGCCCAGGTAGTACTGCTTCAGGATCATGCCGCCCTCCCCGGTAGGCCGGAAGGGAGTCTACCCGGCGGCGGCGCGCTCGACGACCCGCCCGAGGCGGTCGCGCACTTGGGCGGCGACGCCGTCGAGGTGCGGGTTGCCGACGATCGAGAGCATCCGCTCGGGGTCGACCGCGGACACGTGCGTTACGTCGCCGCGCACGTACACGACGACGTTGCACGGGAGCAGCACCCCTAGGTCCGGCTCCGCCTCGAGCGCCGCGTGCGCGAGCGCCGGGTTGCAGGCACCGAGGATCACGTAGGGCTCGACGGCGACGTCCAGCTTCGCCTTCATCGTCGCCTGCACGTCGATGTCGCAGAGGACGCCGAAGCCCTCGGCGGCGAGCTCGTCCCGGACGCGCTGGACGGTCTCGGCGAATGGGAGCGGGGTGGTCTTCGTGATCGTGTAGGCCGCGGTGTCCGTGGGCATTGGGCCCTCCTATATGAAACTACGGGGTTGTAGAGTTGTACAACGCGGGGGCAGCCGCCGCATTCCGGGCGGGTCAGGACCCGCTCCACGGGGTTGGTGCCGTAGTAGACCAATTGGTCTATTATGGCACTATGCCTCGCCCGGCGACCTCGCGCGCCCTCCTCGTCGCGGAGGGCTCCCGGCTGATGCGGCGGGTCGGGTTCACCGACGCGGGGCTCGGCGAGCTGCTCGCGACCACGGGCCTGCCGAAGGGGAGCTTCTACAACTACTTCCCGAGCAAGGAGGCGTTCGGCGTCGAGGTGGCCGAGGCGTTCTACGGTTGGCACGACCGGGCGCTCGCGGAGCTTGCCGAAGGGGAGGGATCGCCGCTCGCCCGGCTGGATGCCTACTTCGAGCTCCTGCGCGACGCCGCCCGCCGGTCGCCGCCTGAGCAGTGGGGCTGCCTGCTGGCCGTGCTCGCGCTCGAGAAGGCGACGACGTCGGAGGCGCTCCGCGCCGCCGTCGCTCGGAGCTTCGCCCGCTGGCAGGAACGGGTCGCCGAGCTCGTCCGCCAGGCGCAGACCGCGGGGGAGCTCGACCCGGCGGAGGACGCCGGCCGCCTCGCGGCTCTCCTGCTCCACGGCTGGGAAGGGGCGCTCCTGCGGGCCCGCCTCGAGCGGGAGCCGTGGCCGCTCGAGGACTGGCTCGAGACCGGCTTCCCGCGCCTGCTCGGGACGGCCCGGTGAGAGCGGGCCGGCTCCACTACGGCTGGATCGTCGTCGCGGTCGTGCTGCTCGCGCTCGTCATGAGCGCCGGCTTTCGCTCGACCACCGGCCTTCTGATCGATCCGCTCCAGGAGGAGTTCGGCTGGAGCAAGGGGGCGATCTCGCTCGCGGTCTCCGTCAACCTCGTCCTGTTCGGGCTCGTCGCCCCCTTCGCGGCCGCGCTGATGGAGCGCTTCGGCGTGCGCAGGGTGATGCTGGCCGCCCTCGCTGTCGTGGCCGGCGCGTCAGCGCTCACGACCGTGATCGACTCCCCCTGGCAGCTCGACCTGCTCTGGGGGGTCGCGATGGGCTGCGCGACCGGGGCGATCTCGGTCCCGCTCGCGGCGATCGTGGCGACGCGCTGGTTCGCCCGCCGCCGCGGTCTCGTTACCGGCGTGCTGACGGCCTCCACGGCGACCGGGCAGCTCGTCTTCCTGCCGTTGCTCGCGGTGCTCGTCGCCGCCTGGGGCTGGCGCTCCGCGTCGTGGACGGTCGCGATCGTTGCGGTCGCGATCGTCGTCCCGGCTGTCGCGCTCTTCATGCGCGACCGGCCCGAGGACGTCGGTCTGCGTGCCTACGGGGCGGAGGCGGACGAGCCGCCGGTGCCACGGCGTAACCCGTTCGCGGCCGCCGTCGAGGGCCTCGCGATCGGAGCGCGCTCGCCGACGTTCTGGCTCCTCGGCGGCAGCTTCTTCGTCTGCGGCGCCACGACCACCGGCCTGATCGCGACCCACCTGATTCCCGCGGCGCACGACCACGGGATGGGCGAGGTCGCGGCCGCGAGCCTGCTCGCCGCGGTCGGCATCTTCGACGTCGCCGGCACGATCGCGTCCGGCTACCTGACCGACCGCTACGACAGCCGCCGGCTGCTCTGCGTCTACTACGCCCTGCGCGGCCTCTCGCTGATCGCGCTGCCGGCGGCGTTCGGCTCCCCGCACGCGGGGCTCGTCGCCTTCGCGGTCGTCTACGGCCTCGACTGGGTCGCGACCGTCCCGCCCACCGTCGCGCTGACGATCCAGCACTTCGGCCAGGAGCGTGCGGGCGTCGTCTTCGGCTGGGTCTTCGCCTGCCACCAGCTCGGTGCCGCCGCCGCCGCCGGGGTTGCCGGCGTCGTGCGCGACGTCGAGGGCAGCTACTCGAGCGCGTTCGTCGGATTCGGCGTCCTCGCGCTGGCTGCCTCCGTGCTCGTGCTGCGGATCAGGCGACCCGCCCTCGCGCCGGCCGTGTAGGGGCGGGTCCTGACCCGCCCGCCGGCCTACGGCTTGTAGGCCTTCACGGTCGTGCCGCGGGCGCCGTACTTCTCCGCCCGGCGGCGGGTGTCCTCGAAGGCCGAGCGGGCGTAGGTGTCGACCAGGTTGCCGGTCTCGATCCGCTCGAAGCCGTGCCTCAGGAGCCGCCCTTCGTACTCTGCCTCCAGCAGAGCGCCGGCAATTCAGCCGGCCCAGAGGTCGATGTCGCGCCGGGCCTCCGCGCTGACGGGCCGCTGGATCGTCACGTCCGCGATCTGGATGCGGCCCCCGGGCGAGAGCACCCGGAAGATCTCGGAGAAGACGACGTCCTTGTCGGGAACGAGGTCGATCACGCCGTTCGAGATCACGACGTCGAAGCTCGCGTCCGCAAATGGAAGGCTCTCCGCCTCGCCCTCGACGAACTCCACGTTCGCCGCTCCGAGCTCGGCGGCGCTTCCGCGCGCGCGCTCGAGCATCTCGACCGTCATGTCGATCCCGACGACTCTACCGCCAGCGCCGATCATCTGCACGGCCACGAGCGAGTCCATGCCGGCGCCGGAGCCGACGTCGAGCACGCGCTCGCCCGACTGGAGCGCCCCGAGCGAGAACGGGTTGGCGACGCCCGCGAACGACGCCGCGGAGGCGTCGGGGACGCGCGCGAGCAGGTCGGCCGGGTAGTCGAGGTCGAGAGCCCAGGCGCGCCCCGTGGGAAAGATGAAGCCTTCCTCGGGCCGCTCGGAAACCCGTGCGTAGGTCTTCTTGATCTCGCAACGGAGAACCTCGACGTCGATGTCCACGTCGACCGCCATGTGCACCCCCCGGTCGGGGTCCACGGTAGCGTGACGAAGCGCACGTGTCCAGTGTGCGTCAGGAGCCGGCTGCGGGCGCGATCACGAGCAGGAGGTCGCCCGGCTGGACCTGGGCGACCCGCTGGACGGCCAGGCGCTCGACGGTTCCGGCGACAGGGGCGCCGATCGCCGACTCCATCTTCATCGCCTCGATCGTCGCGAGCGGCTGGCCCGCCTCGATCTCGTCGCCGGGGCCCACGGTCACGGTCACGGCGCCCGCGTAGGGGGCTGCGACGTGGCCGGGGTTGCGCGGGTCGGCCCGCTCCGCCGCGGGCTCGGCCGCGGCGGCGGAACGGTCGTGGACGTCGAACGGGCGCAGCTGGCCGTTCACCCGGACGAGCACGGTGCGGATCCCGCGCCCGTCCGGCTCGCCGACGGCCTCGAGCTCGAGGATCAGCCGGATGCCGGGGCCGAGATCGACGACCTCCTCGCGTCCCCGCTCGAGCCCGTACAGGTAGAGGCGCGTCGGCAGGATCGAGACGTCGCCGTGCCTCTCTGTCGCCTCGCGCTGCTCCCCGGCCGGCCCGGGGAACAGCAGCTCGCTCAGCGCCGCCCGGCGGTCCGGACCGGCGAGCGCAGCCTCCTGCTCCGAGGTCAGCCCGGCGGCCGGTGGCGACCAGGTGCGGCCCTCGAGGGCGCGCGAGCGGAACGGCTCCGGGAAGCCTCCCGGCGGCGTGCCGAGCTCGCCCGAGAGGAACCCGACCACGCTCGAGGGCAGGTCGAAGCGCTCGGGGTGCGCCTCGAGCTCGGCCGGGTCGGCGCCTGCGCCGGCCAGGGCGAGGGCGAGGTCCCCCACCACCTTGCTCGACGGCGTCACCTTGACGGGCCGGCCGAGAATCCGGTCGGCGGCCGCGTAGAGCTCCTCGACCTCCTCGAAGCGGTCGCCGAGCCCGAGCGCCTGCGCCTGCGCGCGCAGGTTCGAGAGCTGGCCGCCCGGGATCTCGTGGCGGTAGACGGTGCCGGTGGGCGCGTCGAGGCCCATCTCGAACGGGGCGTACAGGCGCCGCACGGCCTGCCAGTAGGGCTCGAGCGAGTTCAGCGCTTCGAGCGAGAGCCCGGTCGCGCGCTCGGTGCCTGCGGTCGCGGCCACGATCGCGGCGAGGCTCGGCTGGCTCGTCATCCCTGCGAGCGGAGCGGCGGCGCCGTCGACCGCGTCCACGCCCGCCTCGGCCGCGGCCAGGTAGGTCGCGAGCGAGGCACCCGCGGTGTCGTGGGTGTGCAGGTGCACCGGCTGGTCGAAGCGCTGGCGCAGGGCACCGACGAGGAGACGTGCGGCCGGCGGGCGCAGCAGGCCCGCCATGTCCTTGATGCAGAGAACGTGCGCCCCCGTCGCCGCGATCTGCTCGGCGAGGCGCAGGTAGTAGTCGAGCGTGTACAGCGTCTCGCCCGGGCCGGCGAGATCGCCCGTGTAGCAGAGGCAGCCCTCGACGAGCGCCCCGGTCTCGATCGCCGCCTCGATCGCCGGTCGCATCTGCCCGACGTCGTTGAGAGCGTCGAAGACCCGGAACACGTCGATGCCGTCCGCCGCGGCCTCCTCGACGAACGCGTGGCAGACCGAGTCGGGGTAGGGCGTGTAGCCGACCGTGTTGCGCCCGCGCAGGAGCATCTGGAAGAGCACGCCCGGGATCTCCTCGCGCAAGCGGGCAAGCCGCTCCCAGGGATCCTCGTCGAGGAAGCGCAGAGCCACGTCGAACGTCGCCCCGCCCCAGCACTCGACGCTCCAGAGCCCCGGCAGGAGCCGGGCGAGCAGGGGCGCTGCGGCGGCGACCATGTCGAACGTCCGCAGTCGCGTCGCCAGCAGCGACTGGTGGGCGTCGCGAAGCGTCGTGTCCGTGACCGCCAGCGCTGCCTGGCCGCGCAGCTCGCGCGCGAATGCCGCCGCGCCGACCTCCCGCAGCCGGTCGCGCGACCCCGCGGGCAGCGGGCTGTCCGGGAGCGGCGGCAGCTTGTCCCGTGGGTCGAGCAGGGTCGGCGCCGCCCCGTGCGGCCGATTGACGGTGCGGTCGGCGACGAGCGACACGAGCCGCGTCGCCCGGTCCCCGCCCGGTCGCGGCCGCAGCAGGTGCGGGCGCTCGTCGACGAAGGCGGTGGTGACGGCCCCCGACACGAAGTCGGGCTCCGCCAGCACGGCCTGGAGGAAGGCCAGGTTCGTGGCGACGCCGCGGATCCGGAACTCCGCGAGCGCCCGCCGGGCGCGCGCGACCGCCGTCCCGAGGTCGGGCCCGCGACAGGTCAGCTTGACGAGCAGCGAGTCGAAGTAGCCGGAGATCTCGGCGCCCGCGTACGTGGTGCCGCCGTCGAGGCGGATCCCCGCACCCCCGGGCGAGCGGTAGACCGAGATCCGGCCGGCGTCGGGGCGGAAGTCGTTTGCGGGATCCTCGGTCGTGATCCGGCACTGGAGCGCCACGCCGCGCTGCACGACCCGCTCCTGAGTCAGCCCGAGCGACGCGAGCGTCTCCCCGCCGGCCAGCCGCAGCTGCGAGCGGACGAGGTCGACGTCGGTCGTCTCCTCGGTGACCGTGTGCTCCACCTGGATGCGGGGGTTCAGCTCGATGAAGACGTGCCGGCCGCTGTCCGGGTCGACGAGGAACTCGACCGTGCCGGCATTGACGTAGCCGATCGCCCGGCCCAGGTGAACCGCGTCTCGGCAGAGCGCGTCGCGGACAGCCGGGTCGAGCCCCGGTGCGGGCGCGAC
Organism: uncultured Gaiellales bacterium; assembly: GCA_964370985.1. Classification (GTDB taxonomy): domain Bacteria; phylum Actinomycetota; class Thermoleophilia; order Gaiellales; family Gaiellaceae; genus JAHDVS01. The sequence continues at coordinate 24,830 of CAYJLE010000029.1, forward strand.
CTCGACGACTTTCTGGTGGCGCCGCTGGATCGAGCAGTCGCGCTCGAACAGGTGGATGACCTCGCCGGTCGCGTCGCCGAGGAGCTGCACCTCGACGTGTCTGGGCCCTGTCAGGGCCTCTTCGAGGAACACGGTTGCGTCACCGAAGGCGGTCTGCGCCTCGCGCATCGCGGCCTCAGCCGCCGTCTGCAGCGCGCCCGGCTCGTCGACGAGCCGCATGCCTCGCCCGCCGCCGCCCGACGTCGCCTTCACGAACAGCGGGAAGCCGATCTCTGCTGCGGCGGCCAGGGCCTCGCCCGCCGACCCGAGCTGCCCGGAGCGGCGCAGCACCGGCAGTCCCGCCTCCGCCGCGGCGGCGAGCGCCCGGACCTTGTTCCCGGTCAGCCGCAACGTCTCGGCGGACGGGCCGACGAAGACGAGGCCTGCGGCCGCGCACGCCTCGGCGAGCGCGGGGTTCTCGGCGAGGAAGCCGTAGCCCGGGTAGATCGCGTCGGAGCCCGACTCGAGCGCGACGCGCACCATCTCGCCGACGTCGAGGTAGGCGTGGACGGGCCGGCCGCGCTCGCCGATCTCGTACGCCTCGGATGCCTTCTGGCGGTGCATCGAGCTGCGGTCCTCCCACGGGTAGACCGCGACGGTCTCGATCCCCAGCTCGTAGGCGGCCCGGAACGCGCGCACCGCGATCTCCCCCCGGTTGGCGACGAGCAGCTTGCGAATCATCGCCTCACCGCCGCGCGCCCGCGAGCAGCGCGCCCGCGTCGAGGCCGCGGATCGAGGCGTCCACGAGCTCGATCGGGTGGAAGGCGGGCAGCGGCCGCCCGGCACGGCGCAGGGCGGCCGTGACCTGGATCAGGCAGCCCGGGTTGGCGCCCGCGTAGACGTCTGCGCCGGTCGCAAGGACGTGCCCGGCCTTGCGGTCGCCAAGCTCGCGCGCGGCCTGCGGCTGCACGAGGTTGTAGATGCCGGCCGAGCCGCAGCAGAGCTCCTGCTCGGCCGGCTCGAGCACCTCGACGCCCGGGATCGCGTGGAGCGCCGCCCGGGGCGCGCTCCGCACGCGCTGGGCGTGCAGGAGGTGGCAGGGATCCTGGAACGCGACCCGCAGCTCGAGCGGCTGTCGCTGCGCCCTTCCCCCGGCCTCGAGCAGCTCGGAGACGTCCCTGACCGACGCGGAGAACGCCACGGCCCGATCCGCCCAGCCGGGGTCGCCGGCGAGCAGGTGGACGAGGTCTTTCAGGTGCGAGCCGCAGCCGGCCGCGTTCGTGACGACGAGGTCGACGCCGGCTCGCTCGAACCGGTCGATCAGGCGCCGGGCGCGCGCGAGCCCGTCCTCGAGGCGCCCCGCGTGCACGGAGAGCGCCCCGCAGCAGCCCTGCTCCGGCACCGCGACCTCGTAGCCGTCGGCGGCGAGAACGCGCGCCGTCGCCGCGTTGACGTCACCGAAGATGACGCGCTGGACGCATCCGGTCAGGAGCCCCACCCGCGCGATCCGCTCGCCTGCGGCCGGCGTCAGTCCCCCTGGCGCCTCGCCCGAGCGCCACGGCGGCGCGACGTCCAGGAACGGGCGCAGCGCGGCGGGCACGGGCAACCGCCTGCCGAGTGGCTCGAGCGCGAGCGCCAGGCGCACGCGGCGCGGGTACGGGAAGATCCCGAACACGAGCGAGCGGAGCGCGCGCTCCGAGAGCGGCCGTCGCAGCTTGCGCTCGACGTGGTCGCGCGTCAGCTCGATCAGCCGGTCGTACTTGACCCCCGACGGGCACGCGGTCACGCACGCCATGCAGCCGAGGCAGCGGTCGAAGTGCCTCGTGACGGTCGGCGAGAGCTGCACCGTGCCGTCGAGGAGCTGCTCCATCAGGTAGATCCGCCCGCGCGGCGAGTCGGCCTCGTCTTGCCAGAGCGCATAGGTCGGGCACGTCGGCAGGCAGAAGCCGCAGTGGACGCACTCGCGCACGAGGTCGCGGTTCACGCCCAGGTTCCCCGCGGGTCGAACGCGGCCCGCACGCGCTCGAGCAGCCGCAGCGCGGCCGGATCGGACGGGTCCGGTACGGGCTCCAGGACGTACGCGGAGCCGACCCCGGGGCGGACGAGCGCCTCGGCCCGATCCTGGAGCAGCGACTCGAGCTCCCGCGGCGCAAACGAGACGCGGCCGGCGGCACGCGCCGCCCCCGCGGGCACCCCGCCCCACCCCGCCCCGCCCCCTCCCCCCCCCCCGCGCAGCGCCCCCGCGGCCGCCCCCGGGGGGAGGGCCCCCTCGGCGGAGCCCTCGAACAGGAGTAGGAGCCGGGAGCCCCCGTCTGCCCGCCAGAGCAGGTCGACTGCGCTCGGCTCGAGCGTAGAGAGGCGCGTGGCCAGGGCGAGTCGGGCGGCGTCGGCCGGGTCGGCGACCGCGACCGCGAGCGTCCGCCCGGCCTCCGGCCGGGGGTGCAGGCGGAGGCTGACGCGCGCCACCAGGCCGAGCGCGCCCGCCGAGCCGCAGAAGAGCTTCGAGAGGTCGTAGCCCGCGACGTTCTTCACGACCTTGCCGCCCGAGCTCGCGACCGTCCCGTCCGCGAGGACAGCGGTGATGCCGAGGACGAGGTCGCGCGGGGCGCCGTAGCGGTGTCGTCGCGGGCCGGAGAGGTTCGCGGCCACGCACGCGCCGACGGTCGGATCGCCGGGCGGGTCGAGCGCCAGCATCTGCCCGGCCGTCGCGAGCCGGGCGTCGAGAGCCGAGAGGTGGATGCCCGCCTCGACGGTCGAGGTCAGATCGCCGGCCTCGTGCTCGAGCACCCGGTCGAGCCGGCGCGTCGAGAGGACAACGTCGCCGCCGTCGCGCTCGATCGAGACGCGCAGGCCCTCCCGCGCGGCGCGCTCGACCTCGCCCGCCGCCTCGGCGACGGTCCCGGGCTCGACCCGGCTAGGCGCCACGGCCGACCCGCTCCAGCGGGTGCACGCCCCACGAGCCGGGCGCCACGCCCGCGGGGAAGATCTTGCCCGGGTTGCAGAGCCCCTCCGGGTCGAACGCGGCCTTCAGCCGCAGCATCGCCTCGACGTCCGCGAGCGAGAACATGAGCGGCATCTTCCCCCGCTTGTCGAGCCCGACCCCGTGCTCGCCGGTGAGGGCGCCGCCCGCGTCGATGCACGCCGTCAGGATCTCCTCGGCGAGCTCCTTCGCCCGCCGGGTCTCGTCGGCGTCGCGCCGGTCGTAGAGGATCAGCGGGTGCAGGTTGCCGTCGCCGGCGTGAAACACGTTGCCCACCCGCAGCCCGTACGATCTGCCCAGCTCGTCGATTCGGCGTAGCACCGCCGGTAGCCGCGTTCTCGGCACGACCCCGTCCTGGACGTAGTAGCTCGGGCTCACCCGCCCCATCGCCGCGAACGCGGCCTTGCGGCCCTTCCAGAACAGCGCCCGCTCGGCGTCGCCGGCGGCGATACGGATCTCACCCGCTCCCCGCTCGCGGCAGATCGCCTCGACCCGCGCGAGGTCGCCGTCGGCCTGGACGGCGGGGCCGTCGAGCTCGACGATCAGGATCGCCCCGGCGTCGGGATAGCCGGCGCCGACCGCGGCCTCGACGGCCTCGAGCGTCAGGCGATCCATGATCTCCATCGCCGCCGGCAGGATCCCCCCGGCGATCACCTCCGACACCGCCGCGCCGGCAGTCTCGGTCGAGTCGAAGCCGGCGAGCAGCACCCGGACCGCCTCCGGGCGGCGCAGGAGGCGGAGCGTCACCCTGGTCACGATCCCGAGCGTGCCCTCCGAGCCGATGAACGCGCCGAGGAGATCCGGACCGGGCGGGTCGAGGCCCTTGCCGCCGAGGGTGACGAGCTCGCCGTCGGGCAGGACGAGCTCGAGGCCGGTCACGTGGTTGACGGTGAACCCGTGCTTCAGGCAGTGCGCGCCGCCCGAGTTCTCGGCGACGTTGCCGCCGATCGTGCAGACCTGCTGGCTCGAGGGGTCGGGGGCGTAGTAGAAGCCGTGGGGCGCGACCGCCCGGGTGACCGCGCTGTTCGTGACGCCGGGCTCGACCACGATTCGCGCGCTCTCGGGGTCGAGCTCGAGGATCCGGTTCAGCCGCGCGAGCGAGATCACGATTCCGTCGGCGCAGGGCACGGCTCCCCCGGAGAGGCCGGTGCCGGCACCGCGCGCGACGAAGGGGACGCGGTGGGCGTAGCAAAGCCGCACGGTCGCCTGCACCTGCTCGGCCGTGCGCGGCAGGACGACCAGCTCCGGTACGACCCGGTGGCTCGTGAGGCCGTCGCACTCGTACGTGCGCCGCTCCCCGAGCTCGGCGATCACGCCGTCGGCGCCGACGGCGGCGACGAATCCGCGCACGAGATCCGGGGAGAGGCTCACTTCGCGGCCCGCCAGGCTGCCGGGTCGATGGCGTTCTCGGGGCAGCGGCCCTCCAGCAGCACGGCCTCGAGCGCCGTAACGCAGAGCCGGCCCATCGCGACGCGGGTCTCGACGGTGGCGCTGCCGAGGTGCGGGGAGAGCACGACCTGCTCGAGCCCGAGCAGCCCGGCGTGCACCTCGGGCTCGCGCTCGTAGACGTCGAGGGCGGCGCCGGCGATCGTGCCGGCACGCAGCGCGTCGACGAGGGCGGCCTCGTCGACAACCGGCCCCCGGGTGGTGTTGACGAGCACCGCGCTCTGCCGCATCGCCTTCAGGGCGCGGGCGTCGATCAGGTGCCGGGTCTCGGGCGCCAGGGGGCAGTGGAGGCTGATGACGTCCGCCCCGGCGAGCAGCTCCGCGAGCTCGAGCCGCTCCCAGGGCGCGTCCTTCGGCCGTGGGCTCGCGTAGACGACCCGCATTCCGAACGCCTCGCCGAGGCGCGCGACCTCGCGGCCGATCCGGCCGAGCCCGACGATCCCGAGCGTCTTCCCGTCGAGGCCGGAGCCGAGCATGAACACGGGCGACCAGACCCATGGCTCGCGGCGGCGCAGGAAGCGGTCGCCCTCGGTGATCCGCCGCAGCAGGTCGAGCACGAGCGCGATCGTCAGCTCCGCGGTCGCCCGGGTCAGCACCCCCGGGGTGTTCGTGACCACCACGCCGCGTGCGGTTGCGGCCTCGACGTCGACGTTGTCGTACCCGACCGCGTGGTTGGCGACGATCCGAAGCCGCGGCCCCGCCGCGTCGAGCAGCTCGCCGTCGACCCGCTCGAGCGGCGTCACGAGCAACCCGTCGCACCCGGCGCTTCCGGCGAGCAGCTCCTCACGGGACGGCGGGCCGGCGCCGGCATGGGCGGCGACGTCGAACGAGCGGGCGAGCTCGGCAGGGATCGGCCCGGGCAGCCGGCAGGAGACGTAGACGCTCGACACAGCCCCTATCTTGCTATAACTATCCGAAATGAAGCAACGGACAGCGGATCCATACCGAGATCTCGGCGTGATCGACGCCCGGGCGCCGCGCTTCAACCAGGCGACGATCGGGACGCTCGCGCTCGTCGCCTTCCTGACCGGCTTCTGGCCGCTCGTGGCCGTCCTCGCGGCGCAGCTCGCGATCGGCCTCGTGTTCGGGCGCCGCTTCTGCCTCCCCTGCCTCGCCTACTTCGAGCTCGTCCAGCCGCGTTTCGGCGAGGGCCCGATCGAGGACTCGCGCCCGCCGCGGTTCGCGAACGTCGTCGGCGCCGCGGTGCTCTCCGCCTCCGCGCTCGCGCTCGCGACGGGGCTCGGCACGCTCGGCTGGGCGCTCGCGCTCCTCGTCGCCGGACTCGCGCTGTTCGCAGCGACGAGCGGGATCTGCGTCGGCTGCGAGCTCTACAAGGTCGGTGCGAGGCTGCGCGGGATCCGCGCGCACCTGCTCGACCGCATCGACCTGGGCGAGCTCGGGCTGAGCCCCGACGGTGAGGTAGTCGTCCAGTTCGGCCACCCGCTGTGCACGGGCTGTCGCGAGCTTGAGCGGCGCCTCGCCGGCGAGGGCCGGCGGGTCGTGACCGTCGACGTCTCGAAGCGGCCCGAGCTCGCGCGCAAGTACGGCATCTCGGTCGTCCCGACGGCGGTGGCGGTCGGGCCCGGCGGCGCGGTCAGCCTGCGGCTGGCAGGATAGGAGGGTGTCGGTCCGTCGACGCCTCCGGCGCGCGTTCGTCGCGACGAACCGCGTCCTCTACGAGCTGAGCGGTGGCACGCTCGGCGGGAAGCTCCGCGGCGCCCCCGTCCTCTTGCTCGCGACCACGGGACGCAGGAGCGGGGGAACGCACACGGTGCCCCTGCTGTTCCTCGCCGACACGAACGACTACATCCTCGTCGCGTCGAACGGCGGCTCTCCCGCTCACCCGGACTGGTTCCTCAACCTCGAGGCGAACCCCGACGTCGAGGTTCAGATCAAGCGCGACCGCCGGCCCATGCGGGCCCGCCTCGCGACGCCCGAGGAGCGCGCGCGCCTCTGGCCCCGTCTCGTCGCCATGTACGGGCCGTACGAGCGCTACCGCGCGCGCACCGATCGGGAGATCCCGATCGTCATCCTCCAGCGCCGCCCGGCGGGATGACCGCCAGCCCGGTGGCGACGACCCGCCGGCCGCCCACCTCGTAGACCACATCCACGGCGTCGTGGCGGCGATAGGTGCCGGCGATACCGAGGAAGATGCTCGCCCACCGCAGCAGACCGAGTCTGCCCTCGTGGGCGATGGGCTTCGTGAAGCGAAGCCCGCGTCCCTCGAGCGTGAAGTCGCGCCCGCGCTCCTGGAGGATGCCGTTGATGTACACCTCGAACGGCTCGCTCACATCCGGCGGGAGAGGCACGGTCCAGACGTCGCCCATCGCCCGGATCGTAGAAGGGGCGCTCGAGGCGTGCGGCTCGAAGTGGTAACCCGCCGGCTCCTCTGCTTAGAATCGATCTGCCGTGCGCCGCCGCCGTCTGCTACTGGCTGCTCTCCTCGCGGGCGTCGCGCTCGCCCTGCCGCACGCGGGGTTCGCGCAGTACAACGGGGGCATCGCGCCGCCGGATTCCGCGACCGAGGGCGGCAGCCAGATCAACGATCTCTACTGGATCGTGATCGGGATCACGGCGGCGATCTTCCTGCTCGTCGAGGGCGCGATCATCTGGTTCGTGCTGCGCTTCCGTCGCCGGCAGGGTACGCCGTTCGAGGCCGACGCCCCGCAGATCCACGGCAACACGCGGCTCGAGCTCGTCTGGACGGTCGTCCCGTTCCTGATCCTGGTCGCGATCCTGGTGGTCACGATCGTGAAGGTGCCGAGCGTCGAGGCGCGCCCGGACGCGGGCGACGAGCCGCTGGTCGTCCGGGTCGCCGGCCACCAGTTCTACTGGGAATACACGTACGGGAACGGCGTCGTCAGCGTCGACACACTGCGGCTCCCCGTGGACAGGCCCGTGCGACTCGAGCTCGTCGCGTACGACGTCATCCATAGCTGGTGGGTGCCCGAGCTGACCGGGAAGCGAGATGCGATCCCGGGCACGACGAACACGCTCGACTTCACCGTCACGAAGACCGGGTCGTTCCGCGGCCAGTGCGCCGAGCTCTGCGGCGTCCAGCACGCGGTCATGCGCACGACCGTCGAGGTCGTCGCCGGATCCGAGTTCGACGCCTGGCTCGCCGGGGAGCAGGAGGCGCAGGAGGCGGGCGCGTCGGAGCTCGGCCGCCAGACCTGGGAGGGCGTGTGCGCGAAGTGTCACGGCCTCGACGGGAAGGGCGGCTACGGCCCGGTCATCGCGGGCAACTCGCTCCTCGCGGATCCGGCCGGATTGGCGGCTCTGCTCGCCGAGGGTCGCGACAACCCGCAGGTCGACGGCTCCATGCCCGCTGTCTCGGGGAGCTGGCCCGGGGACGGCCGGCAGCTCGAGGCCCTGGTCGAGTACATCGCGGCGACCCCTGAGCTCGCTCCGGCGGGCGCGGGCGGGCAGGAGGGCTAGGGTGGCCGTCCGGGTCGAGGGGCAGCAGGTGTTGCCCACCTGGAAGGACGGCGCCGTCATGCGCTGGGTGACGAGCGTCGACCACAAGAAGATCGGGCTCATGTACATCTGGAGCGCCTTCGTCTTCTTCGTCGGGGGCGGGGCGATGGCGCTCGCGATCCGCCTCCAACTCGCCCAGGCCGACCAGGAGATCGCGACCCAGGGCTCCTTCAACGCGCTGACCACGATGCACGGCACCGTGATGGTGTTCCTGTTCGGGATGCCGATGCTCGCCGGCATCGCCAACTACCTCGTGCCGCTCATGATCGGCGCGCGAGACATGGCCTTCCCGCGCTTGAATGCGCTCTCGCTGTGGATCTACATGATCGGCGCGATCGTCCTGCTCGGCAGCTTCGGCGCGCAGGGCGGAGCGGCGCAGGCGGGCTGGACGGCCTACACGCCGCTCTCGGGGCCGGACTACTCACCCCAGCTCGGCCAGGACCTCTGGATCCTCGGGCTGCACCTCGTCGGCGTCTCGTCGCTGCTCGGCTCGATCAACTTCCTCGTCACGATCGTGAACATGCGTACGCCGGGGATGTCCTGGACGCGGATCCCGCTGTTTGTCTGGTCGATGGTCGCGCAGTCGATCCTGATCCTGCTGACGATCCCGGTGATCGCGGCGGCGCTGCTCCTGCTCCTGCTCGATCGCCAGGCGGGAACGAGCTTCTTCCTGCCCGACGGCGGCGGCAGCGCCGTCCTCTACCAGCACCTGTTCTGGTTCTTCGGGCACCCCGAGGTCTACATCCTCGTGCTGCCGGCGTTCGGGATCGTGTCCGAGGTGATCCCGGTCTTCTCGCGCAAGCCGATCTTCGGCTACAAGGCCGTCGCGTTCTCGAGCCTCGGGATCGCCTTCATCTCGATGGCCGTCTGGGCGCACCACATGTTCACGGTCGGGCTCGGCGACGGGCTCAACGGCTTCTTCATGGTCGCGACCTACCTCGTGGCGATTCCGACCGGGGTCAAGGTGCTGAACTGGACGGCGACGCTCTGGCGCGGCAACCTGACGTTCCGCACGCCGATGCTGTTCGCGGTCGGGATGGTGGCGCTGTTCCTGATCGGTGGCCTCTCCGGCGTCGTCGTTGCCAACTACCCGGTCGACTACCAGCTCCATGACAGCTACTACGTCGTCGCGCACTTCCACTACACGATCATCGGCGGGATGGTGCTCGGGATCTTCGCCGGCCTCTACCACTGGTTCCCGAAGATGACCGGCCGGATGTACGACGAGCGGCTCGGCAAATGGCACTTCTGGCTGTTCGCGGTCGGCTTCACCCTCACGTTCGTGCCGCAGCACATGCTCGGGCTGATGGGCATGCCCCGGCGGGTCTACACGTACGACCGCGAGGGGCTGTTTGAGGTCTACAACCTCGTCTCGACGATCGGCGCCTGGTTGATGGCGCTCGCGGTGCTCGTCTTCATCGTCAACGTGGTGCGAAGCTGGCGCTCGGGCCCACGAGCCGGCAGCGACCCCTGGCTGGCGGATACGCTCGAGTGGTATGCGTCCTCGCCGCCGGCGGAGCACAACTTCGAGAGCGTCCCCTACGTCGCCAGCCACCGGCCGCTCCGCGATCTCCGCCACCGGCTCCGGGAGGGGCGCGATGGCTGACGGCGCCCCCGTCGGTGCCAGGCACGTGCCAGGCACCGACGGTGTTCGCCCCGCGCCCGGCCCCTGGCTGCGGCTGACGGCGCTCGGCTCGACCGTCGCGACGGCCGTCGTCGTCGCCACCGGCGAGTGGGCGCGCTCCCACGAGGCCGCGGTGCTCGGCGCGCTCGCCCTTGCGCTCGGCGTCGCTGCCGCAGCGTGGATCGGTCACCGCGACCGGCCGTTGCTCGTGTGGACTGCAACCGCGACGCTCGCGGTCTTCGCGCTCCAGATCGGGATCGGGGCGCTGGCTGCTGCCGCCGACGGCGCGGGGTATGCGACCGGGCTCCACGTCGGCCTCGGCGCCCTCTCGCTCGCCCTGGCGGCTCTGACCGCGTCGCTCACGCTTCGTCGTGAGCTCGGGCGCTGGCGGCCGTTCCCGTGGCGCGACTACCTGATGCTGACGAAGCCGCGCATCATGGTGCTGCTGCTCCTGACCGCGGCCGGTGGCGCGTTCGTCGGCGTCGGAGGCGTTCCCTCCGCCGGCCTGCTCGCCGCGCTGCTCGGCGGGCTCGCGCTCGCCTGCGGCGGGGCGTCGGCCCTGAACCACGTGCTCGACCGCGACATCGACCGGTTCATGCGCCGCACGGACCGCCGGCCCGTCGCCACCGGCCGCGTCGCGCCCGAGCGTGCGGTCGAGTTCGGGCTCGCCCTGTCGGCGTTCTCGTTCGTCGTGCTCGCGAGCTTCGCGAACGTGCTCGCGGCCCTGCTCGCGGTGTTCGGGAACCTCTTCTACGTCCTTGTCTACACGCGCTGGCTGAAGCGCTCGACGCCGCAGAACATCGTGATCGGCGGCGCGGCCGGCGCGATCCCCGCGGTGGTCGGCTGGGCCGCGGCCACGGGCAACCTGGCCCTGCCGGCACTCGTGCTGTTCCTGATCGTGTTCCTCTGGACGCCGCCCCACTTCTGGGCGCTCGCACTGCTCATCCGCGGGGAGTACGAGGCGGCGCACGTGCCGATGCTGCCGGTCGTCGTCGGCGATCGGCGCACCGCCGTCTCGATCCTCCGCTACTCCGTCCTGCTCGTCGGGATCACGCTCGTGCCGTTCCTGCTCGGCGATCTCGGCTGGGTCTACCTGGCCGCCGCGGTCGCGCTCGGCGTGGCCTTTCTCGCGCTCGCGCTCGCGCTCCTGCGCGAGACGACGAAGGCCCGGGCCCGCAGCCTGTTCACCTTCTCGCTCGGCTACCTCGCGCTTCTCTTCGTCGCCATGGCCGTCGACCCGCTCCTCCTCTAGCCCGTGGATCCCGAGACCGCGCGCAGGAACAACGCCCTCGGCATCGCGCTGTTTGCGCTCGCGGTCGTGATCGCCGGCATCACGATCGCCGTCGCGTACGCCTACAACGCGTAGCGGGCCGGATCAGGCTGCGGCGAGCGCCCCGCTCGAGGCGCGGATCCCCTCGAGCAGGTCGGCGAACGAGTCGGCGAACTTCTCGACGCCCTCACGCTCGAGCGTCTCCGTGACGTCCGCGTAGTCGATCCCGACCGCTGCCAGGCGCTCGAGCAGCGCCCTCGCCTCGTCGACGCCCCGGTCGAGCGTCGGTGCCGCCAGGCCGTGATCCTGGAAGGCCCGGATCGTCTCCTCGGGGAGCGTGTTCACCGTCAGCGGCCCGACCAGCTCCTCGACGTAGACGACGTCTCGGTAGGCGGGGTTCTTCGTCGACGTGGAGGCCCACAGGCAGCGCTGCGGGGCTGCGCCGCGGGCGGCCAGCTCATCCCAGCGCTCGCCGGAGAAGAGCTCGCGGAAGCGGGCGTAGGCGAGCTTCGCGTTCGCGACGGCAAGCTGGCCCTTCAGGGCGTCCTGCCCGCCGCGCTCGTCGAGGCGTCGGTCGGTCTCCGTGTCGACGCGCGAGACGAAGAAGCTCGCGACCGACGCGACCGAACGCAGGCTGCCACCGGACGCGGCGAGGCGCTCGAGCCCGCGCAGGTAGGCCTCCGCGACCTCCGCGTAGCGCTCGAGCGAGAAGATGAGCGTGACGTTGATCGACTTGCCCTTCGCGATCATGTCCTCGATCGCGGGCAGGCCGGGCTTCGTGGCGGGAATCTTGACGAGCAGGTTGGGCCGGTCGATCAGGGCGTGCAGCCGGGTCGCCTCCGCGACCGTCGCCTCGGTGTCGTAGGCGAACGTGGGGTCGACCTCGATCGAGACGTAGCCGTCCCGCCCGCCGGTCTCGTCCCACACCGGGCGCAGGAGGTCGCACGCGTCGCCGACGTCGGCGCCCGCGAGGCGGATGAACAGCTCCTTCGGATCGTTCGTGTCGGCGAGCGCCGTCCGGAGTTGCTCGTCGTACGCGTCGCCCGCCGCGAGCGCCTTCTGGAAGATCGTCGGGTTGGAGGTGACGCCGACGACCGCGTCCTCGCGCACCAGCCGGGCGAGCTCACCGCTTTCGAGCAGCTCACGTGAGAGGTTGTCGCACCAGATGCTCTGGCCGTGAGAGGCGAGCGCGTGCAGCGGGGACTTCGGCATCCGTTCCTCCTTCAGGAGACGCGCTGGCGGCCCTCGACGAGCGCGCGGGCCCGCTCGACCACCGCGCCCGTGGTCAGCCCGAGCTCGGCGAGCACCGTCGGGCCCGGCGCGGAGGCACCGAACCGCTCGATCGAGACGATGTCGCCGTGGCTTCCGACGAAACGGTGCCACCCGAGCGAGATCCCGGCCTCGACGGCGAGCCGCGCATCGACGTCCGGCGGCAGCACCTCGTCACGGTATCCGGGCGGCTGGGCCTCGAACAGCTCCCAGCAGGGCATCGACACGACGCGCACCGCCAGGCCCTCGCCGGCGAGAGTGCGGCCCGCCTCGAGCGCAAGCGCGACCTCGGAGCCGGTGGCGAGCAGGAGCAGGTCGAGCGAGCCGTTCGCGCCCGGGCTCTCCCAGAGCGTGTACGCCCCCTGCTCGAGCCCGTCGGGCGCCGCCACCTCGGCCTGATCGAGCACGGGGACGTCCTGCCGCGTCAGCGCGAGCGCGACCGGGCCGTCCGCGCGCTCGAGCGCGACCCGCCAGGCGACGGCGGTCTCGTTCGCGTCGGCGGGCCGGATCACCCACAGGCCCGGGATCGCTCGCAGGGACGCGATCTGCTCGACCGGCTGGTGCGTCGGACCGTCCTCCCCGACCGCGACCGAGTCGTGCGTGAACACCCAGACGACCGGGAGCCCCATCAGGGCCGACAGGCGCATCGACGGCCGCATGTAGTCGGCGAAGACGAGGAAGGTGGAGCCGAACGGCTTGAGGATGCCGCCGTGGAGGGCGAGGCCGTTGACGATCGCGGCCATTCCGTGCTCACGGATACCGAACGGGATGTTGCGGCCGGCGAACCGGCGCGCGAACGTGCCGGCGCCCTGGATCACGGCGCCGGTGGACGCGGCCAGGTCGGCGCAGCCGCCGACCATGGTCGGGAAGTACGGCTGGAGCGCGGCCATCGTCGCGGCACCTGCCGACCGGGTGGCGATCGCCGGCTTCGCGGCGGGGTCGAAGCGCGGGAGCGCCTCGCGCCAGCCGTCGAGTGGCCGCCCCTCGAGGGCGCGCGTCCAGTCCCCGGCGAGCGCGGGGTGGGCGGTCCGCCACGCCTCGAAGCGCCCGGCCCATTCCGTCTCGAGCGCGGCGCCCTTCCCGGCGAGGCTCATGTGCTCGTAGACGCCGGGCGGGATCGCGAACGTCTCGTCCGGGTCGAAGCCGAGCAGCTCCTTGGTCGCGCGCACCTCGGCCTCGCCGAGCGGGGCGCCGTGGGCCTTCGCGGTGTCGGTTGCGTTGGGCGCCGGGAAGGCGATATGGCTGCGTACGACGACGAGCGACGGGTGCTCCTCGTCGTCGTGGGCGGCCTCGAGCGCCGCGTCGAGGGCGTCGACGTCGTTCGCGTCGGCGACGTGCTGGACGTGCCAGCCGAGCGCCTCGAAGCGCGCGCCCTTGTCCTCGAGGTCGAACGACAACGCGGTCGTCCCGTCGATCGTGATCCTGTTGTCGTCGTAGACGACGATCAGCTTGCCGAGCCCGAAGGCGCCGGCCAGCGAGGCCGCCTCCTGCGCCACGCCCTCCATCAGGTCGCCGTCCGAGGCGATCGCGTACACGCGGTGGTCGACGATCCGGTGGCCGGGCCTGTTGTAGCGCTGGGCGAGGAACCGCTCCGCCATCGCCATCCCGACCGCGTTGCCGAGGCCCTGGCCGAGCGGGCCGGTGGTCGTCTCGACCCCGGGCGTGTGGCCCGCCTCCGGGTGGCCGGGCGTGAGCGAGCCCCACTGGCGGAACCGCTTCAGCTCCTCGAGCGAGAGCGCGTACCCGCAGAGGTGGAGCGCCGCGTACTGGAGGATGCTCGCGTGCCCGGCCGAGAGCACGAACCGGTCGCGATCGGGCCACGCGGGATTTCCCGGGTTGGCGCGCAGGTGGTGGCGGTAGAGCGAGTACGCGACGGGCGCTAGCGCCATCGCGGTGCCGGGGTGCCCGGCGTTCGCCTGCTGTACCGCGTCCATGGCCAGCACCCTGATCGTGTCGATCGAGAGCTGGCGGGAATCCTGCGTCACGGGCGTCGTC
>CAYJLE010000030.1:0-2168 GCA_964370985.1 uncultured Gaiellales bacterium
TCCCGGTGCTCGCATCGTCCCGGGCGGGACAGGTCCCGCCCCTACACCTCCACTGCGTTTCCAGTGCAACGTCGTGAGACGCCGCGCTAGCGCCCTCGCTCGAACGGGTGACGCACCACGGCGTCGCCCTGCCGATAACGCGGGTGATGCCCGAAGTCACCGTCGAGTGCCTGGGTTGCGGCCTGCCGCGGGTCGTGCGCGAGTCGCGCCTCGTTCGCAGCGGCGCGGGCGCGTGCCCGCGCTGCGGCTACGTCGGCTGGGCGCCTTCCCGCGACCTCACCGAGGCCGAGCGGCGCAATCTCCGCGAGCTGCCGATCGACAGGCGCGGCCAGGAGCCCGCAGCCGCGTAGGCGCTAGCGTCCCGTCCAGGTCGCGGGCCGCTTCTCGACGAACGCGCACATGCCCTCCTGGGCGTCGTCGGCGAGCGCGTTCATCGCCATCACGGCCTTCGCGAGGTCGTACGCGCGCCGCTCGTCGAGCTCGATCTGGCCGTAGAACGCCTCCTTGCCGACCGCGAGCGCGAACGAGCTCAGGCGCGCGATCGAGTCGACGAAGTCGCGGACCGCGTCGTCGAGCGCCTCCGCCGGGACGACCCGGTTGACGAGGCCCCAGGCGAGCGCGGTCTGCGCGTCCACGAGCTCGCCCGTGAGCAGGAGCTCGAGCGCCTGCTTGCGGCCGATCGTCCGGGAGACCGCCACGCCAGGCGTGGTGCAGAAGAGCCCGGTGCGGACGCCGGAGGTGCCGAAGCGGGCGTCCTCGGCCGCCACGGCGAGGTCGCAGGTCGCGACGAGCTGGCAGCCCGCGGCGGTCGCGATCCCGTGCACCCGGGCGATCACCGGCTGTGGCGCCCGGTGGATCGCCATCATCATCTCCGTGCAGGCGTCGAACAGCTCCTGGTAGAAGGCGAGGTCGCGCCCGACCATCTCGCCGAGGTCGTGGCCGCCGGAGAACGCCGGGCCGGCGCCCTCGATCACGATCGCCCGGACGTCCCTGTCGGCACCGAGCTCGCGCACGACCGACGTCACCTCGCGCATCAGGTCGAGCGAGAGCGCGTTTCGCTTCTCCGGGCGGTTGAGCGTGACCCGGGCCGCGGGCGGCTCGCGGCGCACGATCACGCTCGCGAGCTCCGTCACCGCGTCTTCGCCGAGGACAGCCACGCCAGCCTCCTTCCGTTCGGCCTCATTCCCCACGGACGATAGCGGTTGTCGCACCGGCGGACGCGGCCCGGCGACCCGGGCCTACCATCTAGTCTTCCCGGGCGCCGATGCCGACCGACTACCTGGAAGCGATCCTCGACGCCCCCGTCTACGACGTCGCGGCGGAGACGCCGCTCGAGCACGCGCCCGGGCTCTCGCGGCGGCTTCGGAACCGGCTGCTCCTGAAGCGCGAGGACCTCCAGCCGATCTTCTCGTTCAAGCTCCGCGGGGCCTACAACAAGATGGCCGGGCTGGACGCGGACGTGCTCGCGCGCGGCGTGATCACGGCATCCGCCGGGAACCACGCCCAGGGCGTCGCGCTGGCCGCCCAGCGGCTGAAGGCGAGGGCGACGATCGTGATGCCGACGACGACTCCGCGGATCAAGATCGACGCGGTCGCCGCGCGCGGGGCGAAGGTGGTGCTCGAGGGCGACTCCTACGACGAGGCGCACGCTCACGCGTGCCGGCTTGCCGCCGCCGGGGGGCTGACGTTCGTCCACCCCTACGACGACCCCGAGGTGATCGCCGGGCAGGGCACGATCGGGATGGAGATCCTGCGCCAGTGCCGCGAGCCGATCCACGCGGTCTTCGTGCCCGTCGGTGGCGGCGGCCTGATCGCCGGGATCGCCGCCTACGTCAAGCGTCTGCGGCCGGACGTGCGCGTGATCGGTGTCGAGCCGAGCGACGCGGACGCCATGGCGCGCTCGCTCGAGGCCGGGCGGCGGGTCACGCTCGGGCACGCCGGCCTGTTTGCGGACGGGGTCGCGGTCCGGCAGGTCGGGAAGGAGCCGTTCCGCCTCGCCCGCCGCCACGTCGACAGCGTCGTGCTCGTCGACACCGACGAGCTCTGCGCTGCGATCAAGGACGTGTTCGAGGACACCCGCGCGATCGCGGAGCCGGCCGGCGCGCTCGGCGTCGCCGGCGCGAAGCGCTACGCGATCGCCGGGCTGATCAGCACGCGGGGGATGATCT
>CAYJLE010000030.1:2178-5437 GCA_964370985.1 uncultured Gaiellales bacterium
ACGCGGAGGTGACCGGGGTCACGGGCGAGACGCTCGTCGCCGTCCTCTCGGGCGCGAACACGAATTTCGACCGGCTGCGCTTCATCGCGGAGCGGGCCGACCTCGGCGAGCAGCGCGAGGCGGTGTTCGCCGCCACGATCCCCGAGCGCCCGGGCAGCTTCAAGACGTTCTGCACGCTGATCGGCAAGCGCAGCGTGACCGAGTTCAACTACCGCTACGCGGACGCGTCCGAGGCGCACGTGTTCGTCGGCGTCGACGTGCGCGACCGGGCCGAGAAGGACCGCCTGCTCGCGAGCCTCGGGAAGCATGGCATCGCCGCGCTCGATCTGACCGACAACGAGATGGCGAAGCTCCACGTGCGCCACCTGGTCGGCGGCCGCGCGCCGCACGTCGAGCACGAGCTGCTCTACCGCTTCGAGTTCCCGGAGCGGCCGGGGGCGCTGATGCGCTTCCTCGACAGCATGGCCCGCGGCTGGAACATCAGCCTCTTCCACTACCGAAACCACGGCGCCGACTACGGCCGCGTGCTCGCCGGCATCCAGGTGCCGCCCGGGGACGAGCGGGCGTTCCAGGAGTTCCTGAAGCGGCTCGGCTACGAGCACGTCGACGAGACCGCGAACCCGGCCTACGCGCTCTTCCTCAGGTAGCGGCGGCCGCGGCGCTCAGCCGTAGACGTCGCCGGAGCGCTCGATCTGCTCGTCCTCGTACGGGGCGGCGTAGCGGCGGTAGAACTCCTGCTTCACGTTCTCGAGCACGCCCGTCGCGCGGGCGATCGAGGCGTAGCGCCGCTCCGGCAGCACCTCGAGCACGAGGCGCGTGACCGCGTAGTTGAGGTAGCCCTCGAACGCCCCGCCGCGCTCCGCCGCTTTCGCGCGGACGGCGGCGGCGAGCGCCTCGATCGCCGGGTCGAGCGCGGGCCGGTCCTCGGGCGGGATGTACGGCACGGGAAGGCGGAGTCTAGTCAGGTCGGATCAGGACGTGCTCGGCGCCCCGCGCTACGGTCGCTCCCATGGGCGCCGCCCTCTCCTACGCGCACGGTGCCGTCGACGTCCCCCTGCGTGGCCAGACGGTCGGGCGGGCCTGGCTCGACGCGGCCGCCGAGCACGGATCCCGCGACGCGCTCGTCGCGCGCCACCAGGGCGTCCGCCTCACCTACGCGGAGCTGGCGGCGGAGGTCGAGCGTGCCGCCCGGGCGCTCCTCGCCGCAGGGGTCGAGCGCGGCGACCGGGTCGGGCTCTGGTCGCCGAACCGCTTCGAGTGGCCGGTCGTGCAGCTCGCTGCCGCCTGCGCCGGCGCGATCCTCGTCAGCCTCAACCCCGCCTACCGCGCCCGCGAGCTCGGCTACGCGCTCCGGCAGTCCGGGACGTCGCTGCTCGTGATGGCGGAGGGCTTCCGCGGCGTCGACTACCGCGAGACCCTCGCCGGGTCCGGGGCGGCGCCGCGCCGGGCCGTCACGCTCGGACGGGAGTGGGAGGAGCTCCTCGCCGAGGGCGACCGTGTCCCCGCCGGGGCGCTCGCGGCGCGTGAGGCCGAGCTCGACGTCGACGACCCGGCCTCGATCCAGTACACGTCGGGGACGACCGGCTTCCCGAAGGGCGCGACCCTCTCCCACCACAACATGCTCAACAACGGCTTCTTCGTCGGCCAGGGGCTCGGCTACGGGCCCGCCGACCGGGTCTGCCTGCCCGTGCCGTTCTACCACTGCTTCGGGATGGTGCTCGGGACGCTCGCGTGCGTCACGCACGGGTCGGCGATGGTGCTGCCCGGCGAGGCGTTCGACCCGAAGGAGACGCTCGCGGCCGTCGAGACCGAGGCGTGCACGTCGCTCTACGGGGTGCCGACGATGTTCATCGCCGAGCTCGAGGAGTCCGGCTTCGCCGGCTACGACCTTCGCTCGCTGCGCACCGGGGTGATGGGCGGCTCCCCCTGCCCCCTCGAGGTGATCCGCCGGGTGCGCGACGACATGAACATGCGCGACGTCGCGATCTGCTACGGGATGACCGAGACCTCCCCGATCTCGACCCAGACCCGCCCTGACGCGCCCGTCGAGAAGCGGGTCTCGACGGTCGGGCAGGCGCACCCGCACGTCGAGTTGCGAGTCGCCGACCCCGCAACGGGTCGCACCGTCCCGCGCGGGACCTCCGGCGAGCTCTGCGTGCGCGGCTACTCGGTCATGCTCGGCTACTGGGACGACGAGCCCGCGACCCGCCGCGCGATCGACGCGGGCCGCTGGCTCCACACGGGCGACCTCGCCGTGATGGGCGAGGACGGCCACGTCTCGATCGTCGGGCGCCTCACCGACATGATCATCCGCGGCGGCGAGAACGTCTACCCGCGCGAAGTCGAGGAGCTCCTGCACGCGCACCCGGCCGTCGCCGACGTGCAGGTGATCGGCGTGCCCGACCCGCGCTTCGGCGAGCAGGTGTGCGCCTGGATCGTCCTGCGTGACGGAGCGGCCGCGACCGAGGAGGAGATCCGCGAGTTCTGCGCGGAGCGGATCACACCGCAGAAGGCCCCCCGCTACGTCCGCTTCGTCGAAGGCTTCCCGCTCACGGCGACCGGCAAGGTGCAGAAGTTCAGGATGCGCGAGGAGGAGATCCGCGTGCGCGGCCTCGAGCATGCCGCCGCGACGCCCACCGCCTGAGCACCGGAGCCGTGCGCCTAGAATTCGCCCCGCGATGGGGCTGGCCGACGAGATCCTCGCCGCCAACGAGCGCTACGCCGCGGCCTTCCCGGGCGCGCCCGCTCCGGCGCCGGCGCGCCGGCTCGTCGTCGTCACCTGCATGGACGTCAGGATCGACCCGCTCGCGCTCGCCGGGCTCGAGGCCGGCGACGCGCACGTCCTGCGCAACGCGGGCGCTCTCGTCACCGAGGACGTGCTGCGCTCGCTGTTCGTCTCGAGCAGCCTGCTCGGCACGACCGCGGCGACCGTCGTCGGCCACACGGAGTGCGGCCTGCCGCGGCTGCTCGACCCGGAGGTGCGGGCCAGGGTCGAGGCGGAGACGGGGCTCGACCTCGACACGCTCGACCTGCGCCCGTTCGCCGACGTCGCGGCCGAGGTGCGCGCGGGCGTCCGGCGGATCCGCGAGTCGCCGCTGCTCCCGGACGCCTACGAGGCGACCGGCTTCGTCTACGACGTCGCGACCGGGCGGCTCGAGCCGGTCGAGGCAGGCTAGGGCGGGACAAGTCCCGCCCCTACGCCTCGGGCGGGCCAGGTGCCCCCCCGTCCCGGGCGCCGGGGGGGGCGGGGGGGGCGCCG
>CAYJLE010000030.1:5447-19454 GCA_964370985.1 uncultured Gaiellales bacterium
CCCCCCCCTCCGCCGGGGGCGGCACCGGCCCCGCCCCTACGCGGGCGCGGGCCCGGCGCGCCGAGCGCGCCGGGCCCCTTGCTTCGAGGCTACGCCGCGAGCGCCTTCTCGAGCGCGCGGCGGGTGAGGACGGTCGCGAGGTGGCGGCGGTAGTCGGCGCTGCCGTTCGTGTCGCTCGGCGGGCTCGTGCCCTCCGCGGCCCCGGCAGCGGCCTCGTCGATACCGGCACCTCCGGCGAGTGCGGCCTCGACCGCCGTGGCGCGAAGCGGCGTCGGGCCCATGTTGACGAGCGCCACCCTGGCGCTGCCGTTCGCGACGGCGACGGCGACCGCGACGGTCGCCCAGTCCTGGGCGCGGCGGTTGAACTTCACGTAGGCCGAGCCGCCGTCGAGCTTCGGGACGCGGATCTCGGTCAGCAGCTCCTGCGGCGCGAGCGCGGTCTCGAGGAAGCCGCGGAAGAAGTCCGCGGCCGCGATCGTCCGCTCCCCGCCCGGGCCGGTCGCGACCAGCTCCGCGTCGAGGGCGAGCAGCGCCGCGGGCAGGTCGCTGGCGGGGTCGCCGTGGGCGACGGAGCCGCCGATCGTGCCGCGGTGTCTCACCTGCGGGTCGCCGACCTGCCCCGCCGTGAACGCGAGCAGCGGGCAGGCCCGCGCGAGCACGTCGCTGGTGGCGAGATCGTGGTGGCGCGTGAGCGTGCCGATCGCGACCCGCTCGCCCGCGTCGCGGACGTAGGCGAGGTCGGAGAGACGGCCGATGTCGACGAGCAGCGACGGCCGTGCGAACCGAAGCCGCATCAGGGGCAGCAGCGAGTGGCCGCCCGCGAGCAGCTTCGCGTCGTCGGACTCGCCGAGCAGGCGTACGGCCTCGTCGACGGAGCCCGCGACCTCGTAGTCGAACCGCGCGGGGATCACTTCGCCACCTCCTGGAGCGCGCGCCAGACTCGCTCGGGCGAGGCCGGCATGTCCATGTCCGTGATGCCATAGGGCGCGAGCGCGTCGATGACCGCGTTGATCACGGCCGGGGTCGAGGCGATCGCGCCGGTCTCGCCGACCCCCTTGACCCCGAGCGGGTTGGTCGGGCTCGGCGTCTCGGTGCGATCGGTCTCGTAGGAGGGAAGCTCGGCCGCGCTCGGCACCAGGTAGTTCAGGAGCGAGCCGGTCGCGAGGTTGCCGTCGCTGTCGTAGACGGCCTCCTCCCACAGCGCCTGGGCGACACCCTGGGCGATGCCGCCGTGCACCTGGCCGTCGACGACGAGCGGGTTCACGACCCGGCCGACATCGTCGACCGCCACGTAGCGGTCGAGGAAGACCGCCCCCGTCTGCGTATCGACTTCGACGAGCGCGATGTGGCAGCCCGAAGGCCAGGAGAAGTTCGGCGGGTCGTAGACGTGCTGGGCCTCCAGGCCCGGCTCCATCCCGTCCGGCAGGTTGTGAGCGTGCCAGGCCGCGAACGCGCACTCCTTGACCGTCATGCCCCGGTCGGTGCCCTTGACGGTGAAGCGTCCGCCCGCGTACTCGAGGTCATCATCGGCCACCTCGAGTGTGTGCGCGGCGATTGCCCTCGCCTTCGTGACCACTTTCTCGGAGGCGTGCCAGAGCGCGACGCCTCCCACCGGCAGCGAGCGGCTCCCGTACGTGTCGAAGCCGGTCGGGGAGACCGCGGTGTCGCCGAAGAGGAACTCGACGTCGTCGAAGTCGACGCCGAGCTTGTCCGCGACGATCTGCGCGAACGTGGTCGCGTGGCCCTGCCCGTGCGGCGTCGTCCCGGAGACGATCTGCACGGTGCCGGTCGGCAGGCAGCGGATCGACATCGCCTCCCAGCCGCCGCCGCCGTAGTTGAGCGCGCCCAGGATGCGCGACGGGGCGAGGCCGCACATCTCGATGTAGGTCGAGAAGCCGACGCCGAGCTGCCGCGTCGCGCCCGCCGCCCGCCGCTCGGCCTGCTCCTTGCGCACCGCGCCGTAGTCGAGGATCTCGAGCGCCCGGTCGAGGGCGGCGTGGAAGTCGCCCGCGTCGACCTCGAGTCCCGACGCCAGCGCGGCCGGGAACTCGGTGATGAAGTTGAGGCGACGGATCTCCACCGGGTCCTTGCCGACCTTGCGGGCGAGCGCGTCGATCGCCCGCTCGATTGCGTAGGTCGCCTCCGGCCGGCCGGCGCCGCGGTACGCGTCGGTGGGTGTCGTCGTCGTGAACACCCCGGTGCAGAGGAAGTCGTAGGCGACGAGGTCGTAGCAGCCGCCGTACAGCCAGGCGCCGAGGAGCGGCACCCCGGGCGTGACCGCCTGGAGGTACGCCCCCATCGATGCGACCAGGCGCACGCGGACGGCCCGGATCCTCCCCTCCGCGGTCGCGGCCAGCTCGATCTCCTGCACGACGTCGCGGCCGTGGATCGTGGCCAGGCACGCCTCGGAGCGCTCCTCGACCCACTTCACGGCCCTCCCCAGCCGGCGCGCGATCGGGACGACGATCATGTCCTCGGCGTACACCTCGACCTTCGAGCCGAAGCCGCCGCCGACATCCGGGGCGACCACGCGCACCTTCGCCTCCGGGATCCCGAGCACCAGCGTGAACGCGGTGCGCATGATGTGCGGGATCTGTGTCGAGGAGAACACCGTCACCTCGCCGGTGGCCGGCATCACGTCGACGAGCAGCGCGCGCGGCTCCATCGCCGCAGGGATCAGCCGCTGCTGGCGGTAGCGCTCGCTGACCGTGACCGCGGCGTCCGCGAACTCCCTGTCGACCTCGCCCGCGGAGAGCGACCACGTGTAGCAGCGGTTGCCAGGGGCCTCGTCGTGCACGACCGGCGCCCCGTCCGCGAGCGCTTCCACGACGTCGACGACGGCGGGCAGCGGCTCGTAGCTGACGTTCACGAGCTCCGCGGCGTCCTTCGCCTGCGCCCGCGTCTCGGCGACGACGACGGCGACGCCGTCGCCGGCGTAGCGTGCCTTGTCGAGCGCGAGCGGCCAGTGCGCCGGCATCACGATGTTCTCGGACACCGGCCAGAAGCACGGCAGCCCCGCCTGCCAGTCGCTCTTCAGGTCGTCGCCCGTGTAGACGGCGACGACGCCCTCGGCGGCCGCGGCGCGGGAGGTGTCGATCCCCGCGATCCGCGCGTGCGCGTGGGGGCTGCGCACGATCACCGCGTGCAGCATCCCCGGACGCGACAGGTTGTCGACGAACGTGCCCTGCCCCGTCAGGAGCCGCGCGTCCTCCTTGCGGGGGACCGGCTCGCCAACGTAGCTTCTCTGCTCGGTCGCAGCCATCTCGACCCCCTACGCCGACGCGGCGGCCTGAACCGCGCGGACGATGTTGTGGTAGCCGGTGCAGCGGCAGAGGTTCCCCTCGAGGGCCTCCCGGATCTCGGCCTCGCTCGGGTTGGGCGTCTCGGCGAGCAGGGACACGGACGCGAGCACCATGCCCGGCGTGCAGAAGCCGCACTGGAGCCCGTGGTGCTCGTGAAAGGCCTGCTGCACCGGGTGGAGCGCGCCGTCCCGGGCGAGCCCCTCGATCGTCATCACCTCGAGCCCGTCCGCCTGGACGCCGAGCATCGTGCACGACTTGACCGACTCGCCGTTCACGAGCACGGTGCACGACCCGCACGACGACGTGTCGCAGCCGACGTTCGTGCCCGTCAGGCCGAGCCGCTCGCGCAGGACGTAGACGAGGAGCTCGCGCGGCTCCACGTCCACCTCCCTGGCTGCCCCGTTGACGGTGAAGGAGATGCGTCTCAAAGCGGGCCTCCTTGGTGCGGGGTTGTCGTCAGCTCCCAGGGCCGCGGCCGAGGAGCCGTCCGAAGAAGCGCGCGATCGCGCGGCCGAGCGCGCCGAGGCCGAGCGAGAGGCCGGACACGGGCTTCGCCTGCTCGGCGACCGCGGCGGCCGCCTCCTCGGGTGTCGAGGCGGCGAGCTGCGCTTGGAGGCAGTCCGCGAAGCGCGCGACGAGCTGGGAGGAGACGTCCTGGACGATTCCGCGCCCGTACTGCGCGACCGCGCCCGACAGCGTCAGGTCGGTGACGATGTCGATGCGGGTGCCGCTGCCGGCCTCGCTGAGCGTCGAGGCGATGTGCGCCTGCGCGCCGCCGCGGCCGCGCAGCTCCCGTGCCTTCGCTCCCATCTTGACCGTGCCGGTCTCCTCGTTGGCCTCCTCCATCGTCACGTCGGTCGCGAACGCCAGCGAGATCGGCCCGAGCTTCACGGCCAGCTTCGCCTTCCAGGCGCTGTCGGAGACCGTCTCCACGAGCTCCGCGCCGGGCATGCAGGGAACGACGCGCGGAACGTCGAGCAGGAGCTCCCACGCCGCCTGGCGCGGCGCCGCGACCTCGAACGAGTTCTCGAGCCTCATCCCGCCACCGCCTTCGCGGACACGCGGGGGGCCTTCGAGTTGAAGACGGAGATGATCTGCGCGGCGACCGCCACCGCGACCTCCTCGGGGCTGCGGGAGCCGATCGGAAGCCCGATCGGCGCGTGGATGCGGGCGAGCTCGTCCTCGGTCACGCCCTGCTCACGCAGGTGCTCGGCCCGGCGCTCGGTCGTCCGGCGGGAGCCCATCGCGCCGATGTAGCCGGCCGGACTGCGCACCGCCGTCTTCAGGATCGGTACGTCGAACTTGTTGTCGTGCGTGAGGCAGCAGATGACCGTGCGCTCGTCGATCGGCGCCTGCTCGAGGAAGCGATCGGGCCACTCGACGACGAGCTCGTCCGCGTCGGGAAAGCGCTCGGGCGTGACGAACTTCGCGCGAGCATCGCAGACGGTGACGCGGTAGCCGAGAAAGCGCCCGATCGATGCGACACTCGAGGCGAAGTCGATCGCCCCGAACACGTACATCCGCGGGCGGGGCGCGAACGACGAGACGAAGACCTCGTCGCCGTCGACCGTGACGAAGCCGGTCTCGCCGCGCGACAGCAGCGCTCTCACCTGCTCGGCGAGCTCGCCGTCCGTGTTGCCGCCGCCGTGGACGAGGTGCTTCTCCCCGATCGCCGGGCCGGTCACCTTCACGGCCAGCGCGACGGAACGCTCGTCCCGGATCGCCTCGGCGATCGGCGTGAGGAGCGCCGGATCCAGCAGGTCGACGAAGATGTGCACGGTGCCGCCGCAGGGCAGGCCGACCTCGAACGCGTCGTCGTCGGCGATCCCGTAGCGGAGCAGCCTGGGGGGGCCGCCGGCCAGGACCGCCTGGGCCTCCTCGTAGACGGCGGGCTCGACGCAGCCGCCGGTGACGGAGCCGGCAACCTCGCCGCGCTCGGACACGGCGAGCACGGCGCCCGGGTCGCGCGGCGCCGAGCGCTCCGTCGAGACGACGGTGGCCGTCGCAACTCTCAGGCCCTCACCTGTCCAACGCTCGAGCGTTTCGAGAACGTCTTTCACGTGTCCTCCAGATGCTGTCGGGAGGCCGGGACAGGCCTCACCGCGAGCATAGCTGCCGTTCCCCGGCGATTCTACGCGCCCTGTTGCGTAGGATGTCCGGATGCGCTTCGATAGCGTCGCCGCCGTGGAGCAGGCCCTGCGCGAGGAGTCGTATCTTCCGGACCACGGCCTGGCCACCGCCGTCTACCTCTCGCTCGCGATGGGGCGGCCGCTCCTGCTCGAGGGCGAGCCGGGCGTCGGCAAGACCGAGGTGGCGAAGACGCTCTCCCGGATCCTCGATGCGGAGCTCGTGCGGCTCCAGTGCTACGAGGGCATCGACGCGTCGCAGGCCCTGTACGAGTGGGACTACTCCCGCCAGCTCCTCTACGCGAGGGCGCTCCAGGGCGGCGAGCTCGACGTGAACGAGCGCGTGCACGAGCTGTACGGGCCCGATTTCCTGGTCGAGCGGCCCCTCCTCAAGGCGATCAGGGCAGGCCGGGGCGCGGTGCTCCTGATCGACGAGCTCGACCGGGCCGATGACGAGTTCGAGGCGTTTCTGCTCGAGGTCCTCTCCGACTTCTCGGTCACGGTTCCCGAGCTCGGCACGATCGCTGCCACCGAGCCGCCCGCGGTCGTGGTCACGTCGAACCGCACGCGCGAGCTCCACGACGCGCTCAAGCGCCGTTGCCTCTACCACTGGATCGACTTCCCCGATCTCGAGCGGGAGGTCGAGATCATCAAGCTCCGCGTGCCGGGCGTCTCCGAGCGGCTTGCTCGCGCCGTCGCGACCGCGATCGCGGAGTTGCGGGGCATGAATCTCGTGAAGCCGCCGGGCGCGGCCGAGGCGATCGACTGGGCGCAGGCGCTCGCGATCCTCGGAGCAGACGGCGTCAACGGCGACGCCGCGCGCGACACGCTCGGGTGGGCCGTCAAGAACCACGACGACCTGCGTCGCGTCGAGGAGGCCCTCCCCGGCCTTCTCCATGACTGACGGGGCCGGCGGCAGCGACCCGGGCGTCGAGCGGCTCGTTGCGTTCGGGCGAGCGCTCAGGGCGGCCGGCATGGCGGTCGGCACGGGCCGGATCAACGACTTCTGCCGTGCGGCGGCCCTGCTCGAGCCGGAGGATCTGTACTGGGCCGGTCGGGGCACGCTCGTCGGTCGCCGCGAGGAGATTACCGTCTACAACCGGGTGTACGCCGCGTTCTTCGGGGAGGGGGCGCCGGCGGCCGTCGACGTGCCGACCAAGCCGACGAGGGTTCGCGCCGGCAGCCAGGGCGACCCGGACCCGGGCTCCGCGGGCGAGCAGGACGTGCAGCCCGAGCTGCTGCTCGCGAGCACGATCGAGCGCCTGAAGGAGAAGAGCTTCGCTCGCTGCACCGCGGAGGAGCTGGCGCTCCTGACCGCGCTGATGGAGACGATCAGGCTGGCGGTGCCGCAGCGGCGCTCGCGCCGGCGCCAGCGCGCCCGGTCCGGCAGCCCCGACCTGCGGCGGACGATCCGCCGCTCGTTCCGCACCGGCGGCGAGCCGATCGAGCGCTCCTGGCGGGAGCGGCGCAAGCGACGTCGGCGGCTCGTTCTGTTCCTCGACGTGTCCGGCTCGATGGCGGCGTACTCGCGCGCGTTGCTCGTGTTCGCGTACGCCGCGCTGCGCGCCGACCCCCGCTGGGAGGCCTACTGTTTCGGTACGCGGCTGACGCGCCTGACCCGCGTGCTCGGTCCCACCAACCCGGACGCTGCGCTCGAGCAGGCCGCGGCCGAGGTGTTCGACTGGGACGGCGGCACCCGGATCGGCGAGTCGCTCGAGAGCTTCCTGGACAGCCAGGCAGAGGTCGCCCGCGGCGCGGTCTTGATCATCTGCTCCGACGGGCTCGAGGTCGGCGACCCGAGCCTGCTCGAGGCGCAGATGGCGAGGCTATCGCGGCTCGCCTACCGGGTGATCTGGCTCAATCCGCTCAAGGAGGACCCGGCGTACGAGCCGCTCGCGCGCGGGATGGCCGCGAGCCTGCCGTACATCGACCTGTTCGTGAGCGGTCACAACCTGGCCAGCCTCGAGTCGCTCTCGGACGATCTCGCCCGGATGTAGCGGCTACGATCCGCCGATGGCATTGCGCAGCCTCTGGCTCGACGAGGCGCTCGCGGGGGAGGAGGACGCGCCCCGGCTCGAGGGGGAGGAGCGCGCCGACGTCTGCATCGTCGGTGGCGGCTACACCGGCCTGTGGACGGCGCTGCGGATCAAGGAGCTCGACCCGACGGTCGACGTCGCGCTCGTCGAGGCCGACGTCTGCGGCGGTGGCCCGAGCGGGCGCAACGGCGGCTTCGTCCTCTCCTGGTGGGCGAAGTTCGCGAAGCTCGAGCACCTGTGCGGTGCCGAGGAGGCGGTCCGGCTCGCCAGCGCGTCCGCGGACGCGGTCGTCGCCATCGGCGAGTTCTGCTGCGAGCACGGGATCGACGCTCACTACCGTTACGACGGCTGGCTGTGGGCCGCGACCAGCGCGGCGCAGGCGGGCGCCTGGGACGAGACCGTCCAGGCGATCGAGCGCCACGGGGTGAACGCGTTCGTCCGGCTCCACCCGGAGGAGGTCGCGCGGCGGGCGGGCTCGCCCACGCACCTGGCCGGGGTCTTCGAGCCGACAGCCGCGACGGTGCAGCCGGCGCTGCTCGCCCGGGGACTGCGCCGGGTCGCGCTCGAGCGGGGCGTCCGCGTGTTCGAGCGCTCGCCGATGACGCGGCTCGAGCGCTCGCGGCCGCTGCGCGTCCACGCCGCCCGCGGGCACGTGACCGCCGACCGGGTCGTGCTGGCGCTGAACGCCTGGCTCGGCCAGGTGCCGGAGCTGAAGAACGAGCTGTTCGTGATCGCGAGCGACATGGTCGCGACGGACCCGGTTCCGGAGCGGCTCGCCGAGATCGGCCTGACGGACGGGATCGCGATCTCCGACTCGCGCCTGCTCGTCAACTACTACCGCACGACGCTCGACGGGCGGCTCGCGCTCGGGCAGGGCGGCGGGGCGCTCGCTCACGGTGCGAAGATCACCGGCGTCTTCCACGGCGAGCCGCCGCCCGGCCGGGCCGAGCACGTCGGCCGCAGCCTCCGCGAGCTGTACCCGACGCTTGCCGACGTACCGGTGTCGCGGAGCTGGACCGGCCCGATCGACCGCTCCTGGACCGGGGTGCCGTTCTTCGGGCGGCTGCGCGGGCGTCCGGACGTCTCGTTCGGGGCGGGCTACTCGGGCAACGGCGTCGGGCCGTGCTACCTCGGCGGGAGGATGCTCGCCTCGCTCGCGCTCGACCTCGACGACGAGTGGTCGTACTCGGCCGGTCTCTTGCCGCCACACGGCGGCGTACCGTCCGAGCCGGTCCGCTACGTCGGCGGCAGGCTCGTCCGCGCCGCGGTCGCGCGCAAGGAGCGTGCCGAGGACGCGGGTAAGCGACCCGACCCGGTCACGGCGCGTGTGGCCGCGCTGGCGCCTGCCGGCCTCGTGCCCGTGAAGCACCGGTAGCGTTCCGCGGCCCGGTCGAGGCTCGCGTGCTGTTCGTTCTCGCCGTCGTCGCCGCGATCCTCTGGGTGCCCGGCCCGTGGGGGATCGCGCTGATCGTGGCCGGGGGCGCGATCGAGATCGGGGAGGCGTTCGTGTGGTGGCACTGGAGCCGCCGGCGCCGCGCCGCGGTCGGGGTCGAGGCGCTCGTCGGTCGTCGCGCCGTGGTCATCCTCGCCTGCCGGCCCGACGGCCAGGTGCGCTTCGACGGCGAGCTGTGGCGGGCTCGTTGCGCGGCCGGAGCCGACCCGGACGACCGCGTCGTGATCGAGGCCGTCGAGGGGCTCACCCTCGTCGTCGTGCCCGACCGCGGGGTCTGAGCCCGTACCCGGGCGCGCGACGGACCCGCCCCTACGCCTACGGGGAGACGCGCCCGTTCGCGAGCCACGCGTCGTAGGTCACGGGCATCAGCTCGGCGAAGATCGTCTCGAGCGCCTCGGCGTAGCGGCGGATCTCGAGCTGGGCCGTGTCGGCGGCGCGCAGCGAGAGGAAGTTCATCAGGCTGCGCGCGTTGACCGTCCAGTAGAACTGCGTGAAGGTGCCCATGGGCAGCACGCAGCGCGCCAGCTCCTTGGCGAGGCCGCGCTCGAGTAGCCGCTCGTAGAGGGCGTATGCCTCGCCGTAGTGGCGGGCGAGCTCGGCGCGCACCTCCTCGGCGAGGGTCGACTCGACCGGCTCGAACGTGTACGCGCCCGGCTTGCCGACCTGGGAGCGCACGTCCGCCACCCCCGGCACGTAGAAGTCCGCCTCGAGCTGGTGGTAGCGGGCCGACTCCTCGTTGAAGGAGCCGATCCGGTGCCTGAACCATTCCCTGGCGACGAATAGCGGACAGCGGACGTGGAAGCGAAAGGCGTTGTGCTCGAACGGCGTCCCGTGCCGGTCGCGCATGAGGAAGCCGATCAGGCCGCGGTCGGACTCCTCCATTGCCTCCTTTCGCTTCGCGAACGAGACGCGTGCCGAGTTGACGACCGAGAGGTCGCTCGCCATCGCGTCGTCGAGCCGGACGAAGCCGTGCTCGAACAGGCGGATCTCGGGCCGCGCGACCATGGGGCTAGCCTAGGCCGACGGGCGGACGGCCGACGCCTACCGCGGCGGCGGCGCGATCAGGCGCCCGCCGTCGACGACGATCGTCGAGCCGGTCACGAAGCGGGCGCCGGCGAGGTAGAGGACGGCGTCGGCGACGTCGCCGGGCGTCCCGATCCGTGCGAGCAGGGTCTCGGCAGCGCGCCGCTCCTCCTCCTCCGGGGCGACGGCGACCGAGCCGGGGGCGATCCCGCAGACCCTCACCTCCGGGCCGAGCGCGCGGGCGAGCACACGGGTCAGCATCGCCTGCGCCGCCTTCGCCGCGCAGTGGGGGGCGAACGAGGGCCAGGGCTGGAACGACGCGACGTCCTCGATCATCACGACGAGCCCGAGCTTCGAGCGGCGCAGGTGCGGGGCCGCCGCCTGCGTGACGAAGAAGCTCCCCTTCGCGGTCGCGCCGAACGCGGCGTCCCAGTCGGCCTCGGTCACCTCGCCGACCGGTCTCGGCCAGAACCCGTCGGCGGCCGCGTTGACGAGCAGGTCGAGCCCGCCCAGCTCCTCCACAGCACGCTCGACGAGCGCGCGTGCCCCGCCCGCCCGGGTCAGGTCGCCGTCGCGGCGGCCCGCCGCCTTGACCCGATAGCCCTCCGCCTCGAGCCGCCGCGCGATCGCTCCGCCGACGCGCCCGGTGCCCCCGGTGACGAGCGCTGCGAGTTCGGTCACGCCTCAACCATATGCGGGCAGCCCCCGGTGTCGCCGCGAGCCCAGACCGCTAAGCTCCCTCCGGCACGAAGAGGAAGGAGGAGGGAATG
This sequence comes from uncultured Gaiellales bacterium, assembly GCA_964370985.1. Classification (GTDB taxonomy): domain Bacteria; phylum Actinomycetota; class Thermoleophilia; order Gaiellales; family Gaiellaceae; genus JAHDVS01. Next base: position 16,158 of record CAYJLE010000030.1, read on the forward strand.
GCGACACTGGCGTACGGCGTCGAGGAGATCGCACCGCGGCCGCTCAGGCCGGAGCTGCTCGAGCTCGACGGCATCTCCCGGGCCTCGGTCGAGGCTCACCACCGGCTCTACCAGGGCTACGTGAACAAGCGCAACGAGATCCTGCACCGGCTCGGGGAGGTCGATGCGGGCGCGGCGAACCAGGTCTACTCGGAGATCCGCGCCCTCAAGGTGGAGCTGACGTTCGCGATCGGCGGCGTCAAGAACCACGAGATCTATTTTGCGCACCTCGGCGGCGGCGGCGGCGACCCGGTCGGGGCCTCGCGGGCGCTGCTCGAGCGCGACTTCGGCTCGGTCTCGGCCTGGCGCGACGACCTCAAGGCGACCGGCATGGCTGGCCGCGGCTGGGCCTTCACGGTGTACGACTGGGACGAGGGGCGGCTCTTCAACCACGTCGGAGACGCGCAGAACGCCTACCCGGTCTGGAACGCGACCCCGCTCGTCGCGCTCGACGTCTACGAGCACGCGTACTTCCTCGACTACCAGACCGACCGCGGCTCCTACATCGACGCGTTCTTCGCGAACATCGACTGGGGCGTCGTCAGCGACTGGATCGAGAGGTACGGCATCCGGGTCTGACGCGACCCGGGTGGCAACCGCATGGTGCAGGGACTGCTGATCGCGGCCGGCTACGGGCTCGGCAGCATGCCGTTTGCCTACTGGCTCCCGCGCGTGTTCCGGGGCGCGGACATCCGGGAGTCCGGCAGCGGCAACGTCGGGGCGTCGAACGTGTGGCGTAGCTTCGGCTGGCGGCTCGGGCTGCCCGCACTCCTGCTCGACGTCCTCAAGGGCGTCGCGGCGGCCCTCCTCGGCCGCTACCTCGCGGACGAGCTCACCGGCGTGCTCGCGGGGACGGCCGCGCTCGCCGGCCACTGGCGGCCGCTGTTCCTCGGGTTTCGTCGCGGGGGCAAGATCGTGGCGACGACCGGCGGCGTCCTGCTCGCGGTCGCCCCGGCAGCGGGCCTGTGTGCGTGCGCGCTCTGGATCCTCGTGTTCCTCGCCAGCCGCTACGCGTCCGTCGCGTCGATCTGCTCCGGAGCGTCGCTGCCCGCGTTCGCGCTGCTCTTCCACGCGTCGTGGCCCGTGCTCGGCTTCACGATCGGAGCGGGGCTGGCGATCGCCATCCTCCACCGCTCCAACGTCCGCCGCCTGCTCCACGGGGAGGAGCGCCGGTCGACCGTCTCGTTCTCGCGCGCCCTCAGGCGCCGTTCTGCAGCCAGTCTCTGAGCTCGGTCGTGCGCGGAGCGCGCTCGCCGGTCGCGAGCTCGTGCCGCAACTCCCCGACGGTCGCGGAGCGCTCGGCGAGCACGTCGTGGTCGTGGATCGTCTCGAAGTTCACCTGGCGGGCGCGCACGAAGTCGCCGTTCTCGAGCACACCGCCGTAGACGTCCAGCACGCCACGCAGCATGTGGCGCACCACGTCCTCCACGAAGCGCGGCTGGAGATGCGCATGCTCGACCACGAACAGCTCGTCGGCGCGCTTGAGCAGCTCGAAGATCGGGGAGCTCATCGAGCGCTCGACGATGTCGACGAGCTCCTCGCCGCGCAGGCGGCTCCCGGTTCCGACCACCAGCGTGCCGCGGCCGCGCTGGTTGTGGGTCGCCAGCGGCACGAGGCCGAGGATCCGCTCGACGTCGGGTCCCGCGAACCCGGCCTCCTCGAGCCGTCCGGCGGCACGTTCGCGCACGAGCCCCTGGGCGCACGGGCAGGCCGTGATTCCGGTGGCCTCGACGCCGATCGCCCGCCGCGTCCGGGTTGGCGAGGCGGCCGCGTGGCCGATCAGCGTGACTAGCCTCTGCGTGCGCAGCCCGGTCACGGGCGTCGTCCGCTCGAGCGGGTAGCGCGCCGCGATCTTGACCTCGGCCCGGAGCGCGTGCTGACGGTCCAGGATGTGTCGCGCGATGTGCTCGGCGAGCTGCTCGACGAGCAGCTGCTCGCCCATCACGACCTCGTCGATCGCCTCCTCGAACAGCTCCGGGAAGCGCGACATATGGACGCCCTTCTGCTCGGGATCGAGGTCGACGTAGCAGTCGATCGTGGCGGCAACGAGCGCCTCGTCGCCGCCGTGGCGCATTCGTACCGCCTTCTGGACGTTCGTCACGCCCGCGCGCGAGAGGCTGAGCCGCACTTCGGGCGGCGACGCCTGGAGGTCGTGCCCGAAGGTCACAGGCTCCCCCACGGGGCGAACGCTAGCTGAAAGTCCCCGGCTGGTCCCCATGCGGACGGTACGGCGCCGGCGCCGGCGACGGATGAGTCAGCGCAGGAGCCGTGAGAGGCGGCGGTCGTCCAGGACGCGCCCGCCCGTCTGGCAGGGAGGGCAGTACACGATCGTGTGCTCGGCGAACGCAACCCGCGCGAGCGTCGTCGCGCAGGCGGGGCACGGCTCGCCCGCACGGCCGTGCACCCGGTAGACCTTGGCGTCGGGGAGGCCCCGCTCCCTCAGCTCGAGCCCGCGCCCGAGCTCGGAGTCGATCGCGGCGGAGAGCCGCTCGACGGCCGGGCGCTCGAGGCCGGTGGACAGCGCGAACGGGGAAAGTCCGGCCCGGTGCAGGATCTCGTTCGCCCAGGCTCGGCCGATCCCGGCCACGGCGCGCTGATCGCGCAGCAACGGGTGGAGGCGCCGCGGTGCGGCGGCCAGGATCGCCGCCAGGCGCTCCGGGCCGAGCCCGAGCGCGTCCGGCCCGAGGTGCCCGAGCTCAGCCTCGAGGTCAGCAGCGCGGTAGAGGCCCACCCGTGCGCGCCTGCGGGAGCCGCGCTCCGTGAGGACGAGCTCGCCGCCGTCGGCGAAACGCAGCCGGAACGCCGGCGCTCTGGGCAGCCGCCCGCCCGCCGGCACGTACGCGAGCCGCCCCGCGCTCATCAGGTGGACATGGAGGACGATGTCCGCAGCGGCCGCAGGGAACAGGAGGTGTTTACCGCGCCTGCGCGCGCCGGCGAGCTGCAGCCCCGCGAGCGCGCGCAGGGGTGGGTCGAACGTCTTCAGCGTGGCCACGTGGGCCGGGCCTGCCCGCTCGACCGGCGTCCGTGTGAGCGGCTCCTCGAGCGCGCGGCGCAGGGCCTCGATCTCGGGAAGCTCGGGCATCGGTCAGCTGCCGGCCTGCGGCGGCGCCGGCATGGTCGCCTTCCTACCCGGCGGCGGGCTCGTCCTCGACGGGCTCTTCGGCGTCGGGCTCTTCGGCGTCGGGCTCTTCGCTCTCGCCGGTGGGCTCCTCGGCGTCGGGCTCCTCGGCGTCGGGCTCCTCGGCGTCGGGCTCCTCG
>CAYJLE010000030.1:19554-38064 GCA_964370985.1 uncultured Gaiellales bacterium
GGGCTCCTCGGCGTCGGGCTCCTCGGCGTCGGGCTCCTCGGCGTCGGGCTCCTCGCCTTCGCCGGTGGGCGCCGGGGCGAGGCTCGGATCGGGTGCGACCGAGATCGGGGCGCCGGCAGCCGGCTCGGGCTCCGCGGGTGGCTCGGCTGCCTCCTCGACGGGCTCCTCATCAGCTTCGCACTGCCCGCTCGCCTCGCCCCGCTCGTCGCAGGTGGGGTCGTCACCCTCGACCGGCGCGGGTGGAAGCGCGGGCGGATCGCCGCCGGGCGCCGAAGTGGCGGTACGGTCGGGGTCGAGCGTCGGCTCTGGCTCCGGAGAGGGCACTTCGCCGCTCCCGACCTCGACCGCCGGCGGCTCGGGGGCGGCCTGGCCTCCACTGCCCGGCGAGGGCGCCGCGGACGCCGACTCGGCCGGGGCCTGGGGCGCGAGCACGTTGGGCGGCACGTCGGCTGCTGCCGGTGCGGCCTCCCGCTGCTGTGCCGCAACGCTCGCCGGCGCACCCTGCTCGAGCCCGGGGTCGTTGAGTTGGGGCGCGACGGCCGTTCCCGCGGCGACCACCGCGACAGCGGTCGCCGTCACCGCCTTCGCCGCGAACGGCAGCGAGATCACCTTCGCAACCGCGGCGCCGAGCGCGGCCGTCGCACCGGCCACGAGGCCCGCCCCGGCGCGGACGGCGTCGAAGTCGGGGACGTCGCGCGCCACCGCCGCCCGCAGCGCCAGCGGCACGGCCGCCGCCCCGGCCGCGTAGCGCGGGACGGTGCGGACGGAGTCGCGCAGGCGCTGCCGGGCGCGGAAGAGGAGGGACTCGACAACCGGAACGGACACGGCCAGCGTGGACGCAACCTCCTCGTACGAGAGGCCGAGGAAGTCGCGCAACGCGACCGCCTCGCGCTGGCGCAGCGGCAGCCCGGCCAGCGTGCGCGTGATCTCGGCGAGCTCGGCGCGGCGGCTCGCGATGTCGGCGACGTCAGCCGGATCCGCCAGCCGGTCGGTCAGCTCGCCGTCGAGCTGGACCGGCGCCCGCAGACGGGTGCGGATCCGCGCGCGGCACTCGTTCCGTGCGATCGCGGCCAGCCAGGCCCCTTCCTCCCGCGGCTCGGTGCCGCGCAGCAGGCTGCGGTAGGCCGACACGAACGTCTGCTGGGCCGCATCCTCCGCCTCGTGGTGGTCGCGCAGGAGCAGTCGGCACAGCCCGAGCACCATGCTCGCGTGCTGGTCGAAGAGTGCCGCGACCCGGATCGCGGACGCGCGCCGCGGCGACAGCCTGGCCCGGGCGGCGGCAGGCGGAGTCACCGGCTCCTCGCGGTTCGGATCGTCTGCTGTGGGGGCTCGCGGACCGTCATCTCAGGTCGGGCGTCCTACGAGCCCAGACGCCCACCGTGAAGAGTACGCGTCCCGGCGGAAACCTGCCATCCCCGTGGTGCGAGACGCGGGTTCCGGATTGCCGCGAAGGGATCAATTCTGCCCAGAACAGCGCTCTCCGCCCCCGTCTGACCTGGTGTACACTGCCGCCCACCTGTGAGCCGGAGATCGGGCGATCTCGCTGGCTCTTTCCGTTAAAGCGAGCAGTGTGTTTCAGCGGTAACGAGAAAGGCGGGGGTCGGATGCTCACGGTCGATATCTCTCTTCCCGACATCGAAGAGCTGCACAAGCTCGTCCAGGAGGGCCACGACAAGGGGTTCCTCACCTACGACGAGATCGTTGCCGGGGTGGAGGAGATCGACCTCACCAAGGAGCAGGTCGAGGACTTCTACACCTACCTGATCGACCACGGGATCGAGCTGCTCGAGGGCGAGGAGCACAAGGCGCCTCCGCACGACCAGCCCGCCCTGGCCGAGGACAAGGGGCCGGTACCGCAGCTCGATCTCACGGTCGAGCCCTCGCTCGACTCGCTGCGCCTCTATCTGCGCGAGATCGGCAAGGTTCCCCTGCTGACCGCCGAGCAGGAGGTGCATCTCGCCAAGCGGATCGAGCGCGGCGACATGTGCGCGAAGCAGCAGATGATCGAGGCGAACCTCCGCCTCGTCGTCTCGATCGCCAAGGGCTACCTCGGCCGGGGGCTGTCGTTCCTCGACCTGATCCAGGAGGGCTCCCTCGGGCTGATCAGGGCGGTCGAGAAGTTCGACTACCGCAAGGGCTACAAGTTCTCCACCTACGCGACCTGGTGGATCCGCCAGGCTGTCACCAGGGCGATTGCGGACAAGGCCCGCACGATCCGCATCCCGGTGCACATGGTCGAGAAGCTGAACAAAGTGGTGCACATCGAGCGCCAGCTCGTCCAGCGGCTCGGCCGCGATCCGCGCCCCGACGAGATCGCTGGCGAGCTCGACATGACCGCCGAGGAGGTGCGCGAGATCCTGCGCATGGCGCAGCTTCCGGTGTCGCTCGAGAAGCCGATCGGCGAGGAGGAGGAGTCCGAGCTCGGGGACTTCGTCCAGGACGAGCTGGCCGAGAGCCCGTTCGACAGCGCGTCGCTCAACCTCCGCCGCGGCGACATCGACCGGGCGCTCGAGTCGCTGCCCGAGCGGGAGCGCAAGGTGATCGAGCTGCGCTTCGGGCTCAAGGGCGAGCATCCGCGCACGCTCGAGGAGGTCGGCCGCGCGTTCGGCGTCACCCGCGAGCGGATCCGCCAGATCGAGAACAACACGCTGAAGAAGCTCGAGGCCCTGCCCGAGGCGCAGGGCCTCCAGGACTGCGTCTAGCAGCCCAGCCTCGCGCTCGGCGCCGGGCTCGCGCCTACGCTGTAGCCCGTGACTCCCCAGCGGCGCACGGCGCTCGTCTCCGTTGCCGCCGCCGCGGTCCTGATCGTTGTCAAGCTCGTCGCGGGCCTCGCGACGGACAGCCTCGGCCTGCTCTCGGAGGCGATTCACTCGGGGACCGACCTGGCGGCGGCGCTGCTCACGTTCTTCGCGGTCGGAGTGTCCCGGCGGCCTGCCGACCGCGGCCACGCGTACGGCCACGGCAAGGCCGAGCACCTGAGCGCGCTCGCCGAGGCGGCGCTGCTCGCGGCCGCCAGCCTGTTCATCGTCTGGCGCGCGCTCGCCCGCCTTGCGGGCGACGCCCACCCGGAGGTGGACGCAGCCTGGTGGGTGTTTGCCGTGATCGGCCTCGTGATCGCGATCGACGCGAGCAGGGCCGTGATCTCGCTACGGGCCTCCCGGCGCTACCGGAGCGCCGCGCTCGCGGCGAACGCGCTGCACTTCGCCGGCGACCTGGCCGGGACGCTGGCCGTGCTCGTCGGCCTCGTCCTCGTCCGCGGCGGCTTCGAGCAGGCGGACTCCGCGGCCGCGCTGTTCGTCGCGATCCTCGTGCTGGTTGCCGCGGGGCGCCTCATGCGCGTCAACGTGGACGTGCTCATGGATCGCACACCCGCCGACGCGCAATCGACAGCGCGCCGCGCGATCGCCGCGCTCGACCCGCCCGTCGACCTGCTCCGCCTGCGGCTGCGGGAGGCGGCGGGGCACCACTTCGCGGACATCGTGATCGGCGTGCGCCCCGACGCCGTCGTCGCGCAGGGGCACGCGGTCGCGGAGGCCGTCGAGGCGGCTGTCGAGGCTGTGCTTCCGGGCGCCGACGTGGTCGTCCACGTCGAGCCGCGCGAGGCGGGGGAGGAGGCCCTGCGCGAGCGAGCGCTGGCCGCCGCGCTGCGGATCCCGCGCGTGCGCGAGATCCACAACGTGTCGGTGCTGAGAACCCGGGAGCGCACCGAGGTCTCGCTGCACCTCAAGCTTCCGGGCGACCTCTCGCTCGAAGACGCCCACGGCATCGCGACCCGCGTCGAGGCGGCGATCGTCGAGGCGATCCCGGAGATCGACGCGGTGCAGACGCACCTCGAGCCCCTGGCCGAGCCGGCCGACGTGACCGACGCCGGGCCGGCGGAGGCTGCTCGGGAGGCGGAGCGCGTACGCCGGATCGTGCTGGACGTGGCGCGCTGCGAGCCGCGTGACGTGCGCCTCCTGAGCACCGACGACGGCCTCGTCGTCTTCATCACCCTGGGCGTCGACCCGGACATGACGCTCGCCGACGCGCACGCGCGCGCCAGCGCGGTCGAGGTGCAGCTGCGGGCGGCACGGCCGGACATCGCCGAGGTGATCGTGCACACCGAGCCGTAGCCCAGGCTCAGCGGCCGAGCACGGCTCGCACGCTGGCGACGAGCTCGGACGGACGGTACGGCTTCTGCACGAACGCGACCGCGCCACCCTCGTCTCCCGTGCGCGCTGACGCGTCCTCCTCCGTGTAGCCGCTCGAGAGGATCACGGGCACGCCGGGTCGGATCGCGTGGAGCTCCCGAAGCGCGTCCGTGCCGCCGAGGACCGGCATCGTGAGATCGAGCACCACGACGTCGATCTCGTCCCGACGCTTGCGGAACACCTCCACGCACTCGCGCCCGTCGGCCGTCGTCAGCACCGCGAAGCCGGCGCGCTCGAGCGCGGCGCGGGCGATTCCCCGGATCGTCTCCTCGTCGTCGGCCACGAGCACGGTGCCCGTGAGCTTCGGCTCCTGAGCGGCCGGAGCCGAGTCGGGCTCGTCAGCGACGAGCTCGCCCGTGGCCGGCAGGACGACCCGGAACGTGGTGCCGGCTCCGGGAGCGGTCTCGACCCCGATCGCGCCGCCGTGGCTGCGTACGATGCCGAGGACGCCGGCGAGCCCGAGGCCCCGCCCCGTGAACTTCGTCGTGAAGAACGGGTCGAAGATCCGCTGGCGCGTGTCCTCGTCCATGCCGCAGCCCGTGTCCGCGACCTCGACGTACACGTACGTGCCTTCCGGTAGTCGCTCCCCGAGGTGGGCGCCGTTCGGGAACGCCCGCTTCGCCGGGGTCGCTCCGGTGCGCACGACGATCAGCCCCCTGCCGTCGCCGAGAGCATCGGCGGCGTTCGTGATCAGGTTCATCACGACCTGGCGAAGCTGCGTGGGGTCGCCCCTGACCGCGGGGAGGCCGCTCGCGAGGTCGTACGTGAGCTGCGCCTTCTTCGAGATCGCGCTGCCGAGCAGGTTGGCCATCTCCCGGACGAGCCCCGAGAGATCGATCGCCTCGACGCTGAAGCGGCCCTTGCCCGCGTAGGCGAGCATCTGGTTCGTGAGCTCGGCCGCGCGCAGGGCGGCGGTCTCGATCCGCTCGAGTTGCTGCCGCGCCGGCGCGCCGGACGGCAAGTCGGCGAGAGCGAGGCCGGCGTTCCCGAGCACCCCCATCAGCAGGTTGTTGAAGTCGTGCGCGACACCGCCGGCGAGAACGCCGAGGCTCTCGAGCTTCTGCGCGTGCCACACCTGCTGCTCGAGCCGCCGGCGCTCCTCGTTGGCCCGCCTGCGCTCGGTGACGTCGGTCGCGACTCCGGCGACCCTGACCACGTCCCCGGCAGGGCCGCGCACGAGGAACGTGCGCTCGCGGAGCCAGCGCGCTTCTCCGTCGGGCCGGACGAGCCGGTACTGGATGTCGTAGGGGGTCTGCCCGATCCGGTCGAAGGCGGCGCAGGCGAGCTCGCGGTCGTCGGGGTGGATGGCCGCTCTGTACGCAGCGTGGCCCGGCCAGGGGGCGCCGAACGTCCGCTCGAGCGCGGGGCTGACGTAGATCTCGGTGCCGTCCGGCTCGGCGAGCCAGAAGATCTCGTCGATGTTCTCCGCGACCTGGCGGAAGCGCTCCTCGCTCTCCCGCAGCCGCTCCTCCGAGCGCTGGCGCTCGATCGCGGCGCCGACGAGCCCCGCGGCCGCCCGCAGCGCCTCGATCTCGGCCGGCGGCCAGGTTCGCTCCTCGCGGCACTCGTCGAAGCCGAGGAACCCCCACCAGTCGGCGCCGGCGAAGACGGGGACGAGGAGGAGGCTCCGGATTCCCTGGCCGGCGAGCACGGCCCGGTAGGGCTCAGGTGCGTTGCGGGCGTGTAGCGCCACGGCCTCCCCCCGCTCCAGCCGCTCGCGGGTCACCTCGGGATAGGGCTGGCCGATCAGGGCCGGGTTGCCGAGCTGCGGCGAGATGCTCGGTGCCTCCCACTCGTGCACGATCGTCCGCAGCACGGCCCCACCCGGGGCCGTGTCATTCCGGAACAGATAGGCGCGGCTCACGCCCGAGGCGAGCCCGAGCCCGGCCAGGATGTGGTCGGCCGCGTCCTCCCAGCGCTCGGCGGCGAGCAGCTCGCGCGCCGCGGCGCCGACCGCAGCGAGAATCGCCTCGCGGCGGCGCAGCTCGGCCTCGGCCCGCTTGCGCTCCGTGATGTCGCGCGCGATCACCTGCACGCCTGCCGGCTCGCCGTTCTCGAGGATCAGCCGGGAGCTGACCTCGATCGGGATCCTGCCGCCGTCGGCTGCGAGCAGCTCGGACTCGTAGACCGTGGCCCGCGCGCCAGCCAGCTTGCGCGCGGTCATGCGGCGGCTGAGCGCGCGGAACCCGGGCGCCACGGACTCGTCGACGTTGTGCCCGATTGCCTCCTCGCGCGGGATCCGCATGGCGGTTTCCGCCGCGCGGTTCATCGACGTGATCCGGTTCTCGAGGTCGTGCGTATACACGAGGTCGTTGGCGTTCTCGAACAGCTCGCGGTAGCGCTCCTCGCTTCGGCGCAGCGCCTCCTCGGCCCGCCGCACGTCGGTGACGTCCTCGACCGTGCAGGCCACGTAGCGTGGGGTGCCGTCGTCCGTCCGCACGAGCCGGGTCCCCACGAGCGCCCAGACGAGCTCGCCGTCCTTGCGCAGGCACGGCTCGACGACGCTGAAGCCCTCGCTGCGCCCCGCGGCGACCTCGGCGAACATCCGGCGCGTCTCCTCCCGGCGCTCCTCCACCGCGAACCCGGCCGCGGGCAGCCGGGCGAGCTCCTCGGGCGTGTAGCCGAAGATCCGCGAGTAGGCCGCGTTCCGCGCGACCGGGGTGCCGTCGAGCGTGAAGACGCCGATCCCGATCGCGGCCGACTCGAACACGGCCCGGAAGCGCTGCTCGCTCTCGAGCAGCGCCCGCTCGGCGAGCTTGCGCTCGGTCACGTCGATCACGACGCCCGCGAGACCCGCGTACGCCCCGTCCGGGGCGGCCCGGGGCGTCGCGCGTTCCAGCACCCAGCGGTACGCCCCCTCGCGGTCGCGCAGCCGGTACTCGATCTCGTACGCCCGGCGCTCGCGCACCCCCGCGTCGAACGCGTCGTTCACCCACGGGAGGTCCCCGGGGTGGATGTCGTCCTTCCACCCCCGCCCGAGCTCCTGCTCGGTGGAGCGCCCCGTCAGCTCGAGCCAGCGGCGGTTGAAGAACGTGACGAGCCCGTCTTCGTCGCAGATCCAGATCGGCACCGGCGCCCCGTCCGCGAGCGTCCGGAAGCGCTCCTCGCTCTCCCGAAGCTCCCGGTCGAGCTCGTGCGTGCCCGTCACGTCGACGCCGACGCAGGCAACGAGCCCGGTCGCGTCGGGTGCGTCGGGGAGCGGGACGCTCGTCCAGCGGATGAGCCGCCGGGAGCCGTCCTCGCCGAGCCACCACGACTCGCAAGAGCCGGCGGCCTCGGCGCAGGGTGTCTCGGCGGTCTCCCGCCCCCGGACGTCCCCCGCCCGCATCCCGGTCAGCTGCTCGCACGCCCGGTTGAGCGCGACCACACACCCGTCGGCGTCGATCACGCAGATCGGGCACGCCGTCGAGACGGCGGCCGCCGAGAGGATGTCCGCGTTCGAGCTCATCCCATCAAGTAATCGGCGCCACGAAAGCGAAGTTGAGCCCGGAGGCGCCGTCCGGGGCAGGCGCTACCTTGGCGGTATTCGCGCCAGCGCCACGATTCTCCTCGCTGACGACGACGGCCCCGTCCGCCGGCTGTTGCGCCGGGTGCTCGAGGCGGACGGCCATGTGGTGCTCGAGGCGGACGGGGGCGAGGACGCGATCGCGGTCAGCGCCGCGTTCCTCGGGCCGATCGACCTGCTCCTGACGGATGTCCGGATGCCCTCGCTGGGAGGCTTCGAGCTCGCTGCGAGGCTGCGCGCCCGCCGGCCGGGCCTGCGCGTCCTCTACGTGTCCGGCTACACGGGCGAGGGCCTCGCGACGCGACCCGACGGCGCTCCGCTGCTCGCGAAGCCGTTCCGCACCCGCGAGCTGTCCGAGGCGGTGCGCCACGCGCTCGCCGAGCCGCGCGCCGCGTAGCGCGTCCTCACACAAGCTTCACGAAAGCCTCACGGAACCTTCGTTGCGCCGCCGGGATCGCTCTGGTCTGATAGCTGGGTCGGTGCTGGCCCCGTATCCCCGGAGGTGCACGTGACACGGCTCATCCCGGCGATCTTCCTGGCGATGCTTGCCCTGTCGGGTGGGTCGCTCACCTCGGCCGGCCCGGCGGCAGCCGCGCGCCCGACCGTGCGGCCTGCGCCGCAGGTCAACTTCGTCAGCGTCTGTCGCTTCAGCCACCGAGCGGCGGACGACCCGATCGTGTTTCCGGGTCAACCCGGCGTCTCGCACGACCACAGCTTCTTCGGGAACGTGACGACGGATGCCGGCTCGACGCTCGCGAGCCTGCGAGCGGGCGGCACGACCTGCCAGCGGTCGGGCGACCTGGCCGCCTACTGGGCACCGACGCTCTACGCCGACGGCGAGCCGGTCGAGCCGCGCGGCGCGACGGTCTACTACCGTCGCAGCACGTTCGCGCGGGTCGAGCCGTTCCCGGCCGGGCTGCGCATGATCGCTGGCAGCGCGATGGCGGACGAGCCGCAGGATGCACGGATCACGCACTGGAGCTGCGGCGTGGAGTCCGGCGTGCCGTCGGCGAGCGCGCCGCCGCTCTGCCCGGATGCCGATCGCTTCGGCCTGCGCCTGCACGTGCGATTCCCGAGTTGCTGGGACGGGACGAGCCTCGACAGCGCCGACCACAGAAGCCACATGACATACCCGGTGCGCGGGCGCTGTCCCGCTTCCCACCCGGTCTCGGTTCCCGCCATCGCGCTGATCGTGCGCTACCCCGTGGCCGGCGGCGACGGGCTCGAGCTCGCGTCCGGCGGCGTCTACTCGGGTCACGCCGACTTCTTCAACGCCTGGAACGACACGACGCTCGGGCGCCTCGTCGATCGCTGCCTGAACGGGCTTCGCCACTGCGGGCGCGGCTCCGCTCGCTAGCCCGGTCACTCCCTCGGAAGGGTCACGGTCCTCAGGCTCGCGCCCGCCCTGCCGATGACGCGGGTACCCCGTGAGCCGTCTCGCGCATATCCGCGCGCCCGAGGGGCGCTACCTCGTCGCCCACGTGCGCGAGGACACCGATGACACGGTCGTTCTCGAGGCTCCGCGCGACTCCGGCGGGCACTGGCTGCCGCGGGCCGGCACGCCGGTCGACGTCGGGTGGCTCGCGGGCGGCGAGATAGTCTGGCGCGGCGCTGTCGTGATCGGGGGCGGGGCCGGCGACGGGACGCTCGTCGCGCTTCGCCTGCTCGGGCAACCGGTGCCGGCGGAGCGGCGCCGGCATCCTCGCGCGCCGGTCGAGCTCGAGGTCGAGGTCCACCGCGGCCCGGGTGCGGAGCCGCTGCTCGGGCTCTGCACGGATCTCGGCGCCGGGGGCCTGAAGGTGACGGTGCCGCTCGGGCTCGAGGTGGGCGACATCGTCCGGGTCGCGTTGCATCCCCCCGGCGGCGAGCCCGCCACCGCGACAGCGCGGGTCGTCCGCCGGATCGAGCCGTCGAGCTTCGGCTTCGCCTTCGAGCTGTTCGTGGTCGGTGATCGCGACCGGGTCGAGCGCCTCGCCTTCGAGCGCGCCGCGGCCCGCCGCGGTTGAGCGCTACCCGAGCAGCTCCGGCGGGAGCTGGCGTGCCAGCTCGTCCGCCGGGCGTCGGCCCGCGGCGATGCAGACGGCGTCGCAGCGCAGGCGCCGCACACCCGCCGCGTCCCTGACCGTGACGCTGTTGACGGTGTGGCGGCCGTGCGCCCGCTCGAGCGTCGCGGTGGCCAGGTCGACGGTCGTGACGCGTGCCCCCGCCCGCGCGAGCAACCCGGCCACCTCGGTGCCGTAGGGCTCCGCCGAGGCGACCAGCACGTCGCGTCCGCACAGCACTCCGTCGCGGACGAGCAGCCGCTGCGCGCCGGCGGCGAGGAAGACCCCGGGGCGGTCGCCGTCCTCGAACGGGAGCCCGCGCTCGCGGGTGCCGGTCGCGAGGACGACCCGGCCGGGCTCGACCGCCAGCAGTCCGTTCCGGGTCACGACGCCCAGGAGGCCCTCGTCGTACCAGCCGATCGCCGTTGCGCCGGTGAGCAGCAGAGCACCGGCGTCGCGCGCTGCCGCCGCGAGCGCACCCGCCCGACTGGCCCCGCCCGGCTCGGCGAGCAGCCATCCGCCGAGCTCGTGGTCGCGCTCCACGAGCAGCACCTCTCGTCCCTGGCCAGCGTGCGCCGCGGCCGCCGCGAGGCCCGTGCTGCCGCCGCCGATCACGACGACCCCCGCGCGCCGCTCCTCGAAGCCTCCCACGGCCGCTGCCGCCCCCGGGTCGGGCAGGCGGCCTGCGCCGGCAAGCCGCGCGAGCGCGCGCTCGGCACGGCGCCACAGGCCCGGGGAGCGAGCGAGGCTTTCGTACGCGAATCCGGCCGGGGCAAGTCGCGAGGCGCGGTCGAGGAGCGGCCCGGGCGAGAGCCCCCGGCGGTCGCGCTCGACGACCTCACCGCCTCGAAGCGGCGTCGCGCAGGCGCTGACCCCGGGGATGCCGTCGACACGGACGGAGCAGCTCGGGCAGGCGCCCGCGACGCAGTAGAGACCCCGGGGGCGGCGGTACTTCGCGCTCGTCGAGAGCACCCGGATCCCGGCCGCGTGCAGGGCGGCTCCGAGCGACTGCCCCGCGACGCCCCGCACCGTGCGGCCCTCGAACGTGAAGCCGATCTCCTCGCTCACCCCGCGCGTCCCGTGTCGACGACGAGCGAGCCCTCGCGGATCAGCCGCCCCTCGCGCAGCCGCGCCAGCGAGAACGGGGCGGCGAGCTCGGGCACCTGCCCCGTGACGATCGCCTCGGCGAGCAGCATCCCGCCGGCCGGGGCGCCCGCGAAGCCGTACAGCCAGCCGCAGTCCAGCACGAGGCCCTCGACCTCCTCTACGGGGCCGAGGATCGGCGAGAAGTCCGCGGCCGCGTCGACCGTGCCTGCCCAGTGGCGCACGACCCGGACGCCGGCGAGAGCGGGCATCATCGCGACGAGCTTCTGGGCGGTGTCCCTCAGGTTGCGAAGCGTGCAACGCAGCGAGTCTGCCTCGTCCATCTCCCGCTGCTCGGTGCCGCCGACGAGCTCCCCGCGCGTCGTCTGATGGCAGTAGCCGAGCACGTTCAGCAGTGCGAGCCCGGGGCGGAGGAACGGCGCGAGCGACTCGGTCACGATCGCCTCGAGGCGGAACGTGCGGGTCGGGATCGCGACGCCGGCCATCGCCGCCACCTCCCTCGCCTGCCCCCCCGCCGCGTCGACGACGATCCGGGCCGAGACGGGCCCCCGCGCCGTCTCGACGCCCTCGACCCGGCCGGCGCGGACGCGGATCGCGGTCACTTCCGTGAACGGGTGCAGCTCGACGCCGAGACGCGCCCCCGCGCGCGCGTAGCCCCAGAGCGCGGCGTCGTGGTGGGCGAAGCCGCCGTCTGCCTGATAGATGCCCCCGCGGACGCGCCCCGGCGTGAGGACGGGGGCGAGCTCGAGCGCCTCGGCCGCCGTGACGAGCCGGGTCGCGACCCCGAGCTCGCGGTGGCGGGCCGCGTAGCCGCGGCAGCGCTCGAGCTCCTCGTCCGTGGACGCGAGCACGAGGTAGCCCGCCGGGGTGAAGAGCACGTTGAAGCCGAGCTCCGCCGACAGCTCCTGCCAGCGTGTGAGGCTCGCGCCGAAGAAGCCGACCCATTCGGGCGAGCCGAACGCCGAGCGGATCATCTCGCCGTTGCGGCCGCTCGCTCCAGCGCCCGGGTAGCTCCGGTCCAGCACCGCGACGTCGCGAAGGCCGCGCTTCGCCAGCTCGTACGCGAGCGCGAGCCCCTGGAGACCGGCGCCGACGATCACCACGTCGTATGCCCTGCGCAGCGCGGTGTCCGTGGCGCCGGGGACGGGCACGTCAGGCGTCGGCGGGCGGGCCGCCGGCCAGCTGCCCCAGCCTCACCGGGAAAACGGGCGGCCGGGCCGTCGGCACGGCGAGGGTGGCCGGGTCGCGTCCCGTGCGCTCGGCGATCTCGGCGAGGATCGCGTCCCCGCACGCCCTGCCCTGGCACGGCCCCATCAGCGCCGCCGTGAAGCGCTTGATCGTCTCGGGGTGGTCGTAGCCGAGCGCGACGGCCCGCTCGATGTCGGCGGCGGTGACGTCGTGGCAGAGGCAGAGGATCACCTTGCCCACGGGGCAATCCTAGAGCGGGCTGGCGATGGCCTCCACTCGCCGCGGCGCGCTGTGTCCTGTTCGGCCATAGTCCCCTTCGGTACGATGCGCGCGGGTGGCGGGAGTCGCCGCCGGGGCTGGCTTCGCGGCCCGCCCGGGGTGTCGGAACAGCACATAGGAGACGGGCATGTGCGGGATCGCCGGGATTCTCTACAAGCGGGATGAGGACGCGCCGCTCGGGGACGCTCTGATCGCGATGCTCGACGGCTGCCAGCACCGTGGCCCCGACTCGACCGGGTTCGCGCTCTACCACGAGCGAAACGGCGACGAGCTCCGGCTGCGCTTCTTCGTCGGCGAGGGCGAGGAGGCGGGGGCAACGGTCGCGCGTATCGCGCGGAAGCTCGCCGAGTTCGAAGCGGACATCGTCGAGAGCGAGCGGGTGAGCACGACCCAGCGCTTCGCCGTGCGCTACACGGGCGACCTCCAGGAGCTCTCCTACGCGCTCGAGCACGTCGCGAAGCTGATCTCGATCGGACATTCGCTCGACATCGTCAAGGACGTCGGCGGCGCCCACGACGTCGACCGCGCGTACCACGTGGGGGCGTTCCACGGCACGCACGGGATCGGCCACGTGCGCCTTGCGACCGAGTCGGACGTCACTCCCGACCGCTCGCACCCGTTCTGGGCGACCGGGTTCGCCGACGTCGCGATCGTTCACAACGGCCAGATCACGAACTACTGGAAGATGCGTCGCCGCCTCGAGAAGCGCGGCTTCGAGTTCCACACGGACAACGACTCCGAGCTGATCGCGGTCTACCTGGCCGACAAGCTCGCGCAGGGCGTTCCGCTCGCCGACGCGCTGCGCGACTCGATCGAGGATCTCGACGGGACGTTCTCGTTCCTCGTCTCGACCCAGGAGGAGATCGGGTACGCGAAGGATCGGCTCGCGGCGAAGCCGATGGTCATGTACGAGGACGACGACCTCGTCGCGATCGCCTCCGAGGAGGTGTCCCTGAACAAGCTGTTCCCCGGCCGGTCGCTGACGACCGTGGAGCCGCCTCCCGGCACGTACCGGACATGGCGACGGTCGATCTAGCCACGATCGGCGTCACCGAGGCGAACGAGCTCCTGCGGCGCTACGGCGCCGAGGGAGAGGACGTCGAGGTCGTCAACCCCGATGCACGCCACCACATCGGCGTCGGGCTGACCGCGCAGATCGGGCTGCGGGTGCACGGGTCCGCCGGCTACTTCTGCGCCGGGCTGACCGACGGGCCGCGGGTCGAGGTCGACGGCAACGTCGGCTGGGGCCTCGCCGACAACATGCTCCACGGCTCCGTCGTCGTGCGCGGGAACGCAGGCGCGATCGCGGGCGTCGCGATCCGCGGCGCCGACGTGGTCGTCCACGGCAACCTCGGCTCGCGCGCCGGCCAGGTGATGAAGGAGGGCACGCTCTGCTGCGGCGGCAGCGCGAGCTTCATGGCCGGCTACATGATGTACGGAGGGCGCCTCGTGATCTGCGGCGACTCGGGCGAGCAGGTCGGGCAGGACATGACGGGCGGCACGATCTACGTCGGCGGCACGGTGGTCTCTCTCGGCACCGACGCTGCGCTCGCCGAGCTCGAGCCCGGGGAGGAGGAAGACGTGCTCGCGTTCCTCGACCGCTACGGGGTCCCGTTCCGCGGGCAGCTGAAGAAGATCGCAAACGCCGGCAAGAACCTCCGCTACTCGCGCACCGAGCCCCGCGTCCGCGCGATCCCGTTCCACGCGGCCGCCGACCGCACCGACTACTGGAACGCGAAGGTGCAGGAGGACATCCACGTCAAGGCGCAGATCGGCCGCTACCGGATCCGCGGCTACGGCGCCACGCGGCCGCTCCCGCACCTGAACGACCTCGCGTTCCGGCGCGACCTCGGCTCGATCGAGGCCGACCCGGACGTCGTTTCGAAGGTCGAGCTCGCGACCTCGCTGGGAGGGCGCTTCGGCGCGACCCCGATCGAGCTGTCGATGCCCGTGATGATCGCGCCGATGAGCTATGGGGCGCTCTCGAAGTCGACCAAGATCGCGCTCGCCAAGGCCTCGACGCTCTCCGACATCTGCGACAACTCGGGCGAGGGCGGGCTGATCCCGGAGGTGCGCGAGGCGGCCAGGCGCGTCGTCGTGCAGTGCCTCGGCGGGCGGCTCGGCTGGAGCGTGAACGCGATGCGCCAGGCCGACGGCGTCGAGATGTACATCTCGCAGGGTGCGAAGCCGGGGCTTGGCGGCCAGCTGATGGCCGCCAAGGTGACCGAGGAGATCGCGCGGCTGCGCGGCATCCCCGCCGGGATCGACCTGCGCTCGCCGTCTCGCCACCCGGACGTGCTCGGCGCCGACGACCTCGTGATCAAGGTCGAGGAGTTCCGGGAGGCGACCGGCTGGGAGAAGCCCGTGTCCGTGAAGCTCGGCGCCGGCCGCGTCCGCGACGACATCAAGATCGCCTACAAGGACGGCTTCGACTACGTGTGCCTCGACGGGTTGCAGGGCTCGACCGGCGCGGCCGGCAACGAGGTGCTCGAGTACGTCGGCATCCCGACGCTGGCCGGGATCATGGAGGGACTCGACGCGCTCGAGGAGATCGGCGCGACCGGGATGCCGGTCGTCCTGATGGGCGGGATCAAGGACGGGATCGACACGGCGAAGGCGATCGCGCTCGGCGCCCACGGCGTCGCGGTCGGGACGAGCGCGATCATCGCGGGCGGCTGCATCGCCTGCCTGCAGTGCGCGGTCGGCCAGTGCGTGGTCGGGATCGCGACCCAGGATCCGCGCTTCGAGAGCCGCTACGACGTGGACGCCGAGGCGCTGCACATCCACCACTACCTCGAGGCGCTGCGCTGGCAGCTGGCCTCGGTCGTGCACGCGCACGGCTACCGCTCCGTGTACGAGCTCTCGCGCGACGACCTGGTCGCGCTGACCCCGGAGGCGGCCGAGATCACCCGGCTTCCCCACGAGCCGGAGCACGCGGAGCGCGCGCTGGCCGGGGCGGTCGGGCTCGCCGGTGTAGGGGCGGGTCATGACCCGCCCCGGGGCGAGGTGACGGGATGAGCGACCGGGCGTTCGCGAGCCCGCCCGAGCCGGACGTGTACGGGCCCGAGCGCGTGGCGCCACCCCCGGTGCCGCCGGAGCTCGCCTCGCGCGACGACGTGAACGACGCCCACTACGTGCCCGCGCCCTGCCAGGTGGCGTGCCCGATCGGCACCGACGCGCCCTCCTACATCGCCCATATCTGGGAGGGCAAGCTCGACGAGGCGTTCGAGGCGATCACCGCGACGAACCCGTTCAGCTCCGTGTGCGGGCGCGTCTGCGACGCCCCCTGCGAGCCGGCCTGCCGGCGCGCCGACTCGGACGGGCCGCTCGCGATCCGAAACCTCAAGCGCTACGTGATGGATCGCCTCGGCGCCACCTGGAGGCCCGAGCCGGTCGCGGTGACGAGATCCGAGACCGTCGGGATCGCCGGCGGCGGCCCGGCGGGCCTGACCGCGGCCCAGGATCTCGCCGAGGCCGGGTACGAGGTTCACGTCTACGAGCAGACGTCGACGCTCGGCGGCTACATGACGTGGGGGATCCCCGCGTTTCGCTGCCCGCCCGAGGTGTTCCGGGAGGACATCGACCGGTTGCTCGCGCGCTGCCCCGGCATCAACGTCCACCTCGACACCGCGCTCGGGCGCGACGTGACGCTCGACGAGCTGAAGGAGCGCCACGACGCCGTCCTGCTCACGATCGGCGCGTGGTGGGGGAAGGGCGTGCGGCTCGCCGGCGGCGAGGCTGCGAACGGGAGGGTCGTCGACGGAGTCACGTTCCTGCGCCGGGTCAACGGCGGCGAGCGGCCGGCGCTACCCGAGCGCGTGCTCGTGATCGGCGCCGGTGACGTCGCCATGGACGCCTGCCGCGCCGCCCGGCGCCTGCCCGGCTGCCGGGAGGTGAAGGTGCTGTACCGCCGCGGCCCCGACGAGATCCCCGCGCGCAAGGACGAGCTGCACGGTGCGATCGAGGAGGGGATCGAGATCGTCTACAACATCGCGCCGGTGGGCGTCGCCACCGCCGGCGAAGGGGGCTTCGCGCTGCGGTGCGTTCGCACCGAGCTCGGCGAGCCGGACGAGAGCGGCCGGCGGCGGCCCGTGGACGTTCCGGGCTCCGAGCACGAGGTCGAGTGCGGGCTCGTCATCCTCGCCACGGGCCAGAAGGCCGAGTCGGAGCACCTGGCCGCGCTCGGGCTGATGGCGGACGAGAAGGTGCGGACCGACTGGGACACCATGCGCACCGCCGACCCGCGCGTCTTCGCCGCCGGGGACGGGGCGTTCGGGCCGTCCACGATCGTGACCGCGATGTACCACGGCCACCGGGCCGCCTACTACGTGAAGCACTTCCTCGAGGGCGACGACAGCCCGCTGCCGTACCGGACGCCGTACCGGACGCGCCGCGTGCCGGTCGCGCAGGACGCGGACTGGGAGGTGTTCCCGCGCGAGCACCAGGCCTTCCACGGCCTCGGCGAGAACCCGGCCACCTTCCCGGAGGCCGAGTCGGCGTACGACGAGGCGGCGGCCCGCCGGGAGGCGGCCCGCTGCTACCGCTGCGACGCGGAGACCGGCTCGTCCGACTACAACGTGCGTGCGCGCGAGGACATCTTCGTGATGGCGCGAACGAGGCCCGGGAACGCCCGCAAGCAGCAGGCGGTCTTCACGAGGCGCCTCGCCGCGGCCGGCCGGACGCACTTCCGGGCGGATGTGCCGACGCTCGACGATCTCGTCTTCCTCCCTGCCAACCTCTCGCGACTCGTGATCGACCCCTACCGCGACGCGTGCTCGGTCTCCGCGAGACTGGGTGTCGCGCTCGAGCTGGGCGCGCCGCTGGTCGCCGCCGGGTTCGACGACGCGCCCGAGCCGGTCCGCAGGGCGGTCGCGCACGGGCTGAAGGAGCTCGGGCTCGCCTACCTCGGCCGCCGCCCGCTCGGCCACCACGACGTGCGCTGGCTCCAGCTCCTCGCCGAGGGCGACGAGGCCCATCCCGAGGCCGAGGCGGTGCTGCGGATCGGCCCCGGGGCGTCGCCCGAGCGTCAGCACGGAAACCAGCTCGTCGGCGTCGCCGCGACCGCTTCGGAGCTGCCCGGCGTGATCCCCGCTGCGCTCGAGCAAGGCCTCGACCTGCTCCTGGTCGACGGCAGCGGCGGCCTCGTCGGGCGCTGGCCCGAGCTTGCGGGGCCGCCGGATCTGACCGCTATCCGCGACACGATCAGGATCATGCGCGACCTGAACCGCGAGGAGGACCTGGCCGTTCTGTGGTTCGGCGGCGTCCGCTCCGGCACCGACGCCGCAAAGCTGATCGCGCTCGGCGCCAACGCGGCCGTGGTCGGGCTCTCGCTTGCGCTCGCCACCGGCGGGCGGATCGAGGGCGGCGACGTCGTCTTCTACGGCGACGTCGAGCAGGCCGAGCGCGACGAGCAGGCGGCGCTGTTCCTGACCGCGCTGCGCACGGAGGCGTCGATCATGCCGCGCTGCACCGGCAAGACCGACATCAGGAACCTCGAGCCCGAGGACCTGCGCGCGATCAGCCTCGCGACCGCGGCCGCGACGGGTATCCCGCTCGCGGGCAGAAACCAGCGGCTCGCGGGCCCCCCGCCGGCGTAGCCGGATTCCGCGGCTCCCCCGCGACCCGGACCCTCACCGGACGGACACCCACCGTCAACGTGGGCACGGCTACGGTGGCTGTACCACGACCTGGAGGTAACGGATGGCACATGCCGACATCGACCGTCTGCTGCGCGAGGAGCGGTTCGCCGAGCTCGCGAGGCTCGATTTGCTCCCGCCGGGTCGGGGCCTGGCTCGAAGGAGCGCCCGGGAGCGGGCCGCCGCACGACTTCGCTCGCTGCTCGTGCCGGTGAGGAGCGCCGTCGGCGGCGCGGTCACGATCCGCCACGCCGTCCCCGCCGATCGCAACGCGCTGCTCGCGCTCGCCGAGCTCGACGAGCGCCGCGCGCCGAGTGGTGACGTGCTCGTGGCCCAGGTGGACGACCAGATCCTCGCCGTGCTGCCGCTCGACGGGACGGCGCCGGTGGCGCATCCGCTCCGTCCGACCGCCGGGCTGATCGACCTGCTCGAGCTGCGCGCCCGCCAGCTCGAGAGCTGCCGGGCGGCCTGAGCCTGGATCCACTGATCTGCGCGGACGGTGCGCCCGTCTGGCTCGCCAGGCCGCTCCCCGTCCGGGTTGTAGCCCCTTCGGGGCCTCCACCAGG
>CAYJLE010000031.1:0-37510 GCA_964370985.1 uncultured Gaiellales bacterium
TCGGCCGACCACTGCTTCATCACCTGGAGCTCCCAGTCGGGCTTCGGGCCCGGATACTCGTCCCGCGCCGGCCAGTCGCCCTGCTCGAGGCAGACGACCCGGAAGCCCGCCTCGGCGAGCCTGAGGGCGACGACGCCGCCGGCCGCGCCGGCGCCGATCACCAGCACGTCTGCGCGGGCGGCGCTCACGCGCGCGCGACCGCGACGAACGCGTCGAAGAGCCGCTGCGAGACCGGGTCGTCGAGCAGCTCCAGGTGCCACTGGACGCCCAGCGCCCACCAGCCGCCCTCGTACTCGATCGCCTCGGCCACGTCACCGGCTGCGGCCACGACCCGCAGCCCCGCGCCGAGCTCGCCGGCGGCCCAGTCGTGGAACGAGTTGACGTCGAGCCCGAGCTCCCCGGCCGCCGCCGCGAGACGGCTTCCTGGCTCGACCTCGACCGCGTGGGTCGGGATCGCGAGCGACTCCCCCTGGCGGTGCCCCTCGACCCGCCGCAGCTTGCCGCCGAGCGCGACGTTCAGCATCTGACAGCCCCGACAGACCGCAAGCAGGGGCGCGCCGCGCGCCCGTGCGCCATGAACGAGCCGCGTCTCGAACTCGTCGCGGCGATGGTCGAGACCCGAGGCCTCCGCCGCGGACCCGAAGCGCTCGGGCGCGACGTCGCCGCCGCCGATCAGGAGCACGCCGTCCGCGACCGCAAGCAGGTCGTCGACATCGGGCGTGCCCGCCCAGGCAACGAGCGGCTGGCCACCCGCAGCCGTGAGCAGCCCGAAGAACTGGTCGTAGACGATCGACGCGTGCAGACACCCGAGCGGCGTCTCGAGCTCGCGCGCGTGCGGAGCGATCACGATCCGGGGCCGCGTCAACGCCCGCCGCCCCGCCTCACGAGAGGCGCAGGAACTGCTCGCGCTCCCAGTCCGTCACCTCGGCGTGCCACGCCTCCGTCCCGTACGAGGGCACCGCCGCGCGGGCCTTCGCGATCTCGTGGCGCTTGAGCGCGAGGAACGCCTTCGTGAACTCGGGGTGGAAAGCGGCACGAAGCGCCTCGTCGGCCTCGAAGCGCTCGAGCGACTCCTCGAGCGTCTCGGGCAGGAGCGGCAGGTCGTCCAGCTCGTAGGCGTTCTCCTCGAGCGGGGGCGGCGGCTCGACCTGGCGGTCGATCCCGTCGAGCATCGAGACCAGCATGCCCGCAAAGGCAAGGTAGGGGTTGGAGGCTCCGCAGCCGAGCCGGTTCTCGACGTGCGTGTGGTCGCCCCGGCCGGCCTTGACGCGGATCGCGACCGAGCGGTTCTCGAACCCCCAGGTCACGCTCGCGGGCGCGTACGTCCCCTTGCGGAAGCGCTTCGCGCAGTTGACGGTCGGCCCGAGCAGCGCGTTCAGCCCGGGCGCGTGCTCGAGCAGGCCGCCGATCGCCCAGCGAAACTCCGGGGTCAGCTCGCCCCGGCCGGGGTCCCAGAAGACGTTGCGCTCGCCCTCGAACAGGCTCAGGTGCAGGTGGCCGCTCGAGCCGCTCGCGTCCGCGAACGGCTTCGACATGAACGTGGCGAGGAGGCCGTGACCGGCGGCGATCTCCTTCGCGTAGGTCTTGTAGGTGAAGTTGTCATCGCCGACGGCGAGACCCTCGACCGGGCTGAACGTGAGCTCGTACTGGGTCGGGCCCCACTCCTGGTTCAGCGTGCGCGGCCTGAGCCCGAGCGCTCCGACCGCCCGCACGAGCTCCTGGAGCACCGGGAGACGCTGGTTCGTCAGCGTCGTCGTGATGTCCGTGCCGCCAAACGGCGGGCGCAGAGTCTCCGCGTCGAGCAGGAAGAGCTCGTACTCCGCCTGCATCCGGGCCGTGAAGCCCCTCGCCGCCGCCGCCTCGACCTGGTGGCGAAGCACCTGCCGCGGGCTCGCCTCCACCGGCCGCCCGTCCGCATACTCCGTGTCGCAGATCACGCGCGCCTGGCCCTCGACGTGCGGGAGAACCGCGAACGTGGACAGATCGGGGCGCATGACGAGGTCCTGGAAGGTCAGGTCGGCGCCGAAGCCCGTGCCCGTCGCGACCCAGCACTCGTGGTCCCAGCAGTAGATGTCGCAGACGAGCGACAGCCCCTCGTCGACGAACGACCAGAAGTGGTCGGCGGTCACGGTCTTGCCGCGCGAGATTCCGTTCAGGTCCGGGGTCTCGAGACGGACGAGCTCGATCCGATGCTCCGCGAGCAGCCGCTCGACCCGCTCCCGCTCGGCGCTCATGCCGCGAGCCACCCGAGCACGGCGTCCGTGTCCGCGACCCAGCCGAACTTCATCGCGAAGTTCTTCAGCGTCGCGGCGTGGAGATCCGGGGCGAACGACGAGACGGCGTCCGCGACGACCGTGGTGCGGTAGCCGTGGTGGAACGCCTCTCTCGCCGTTTCCTCGACGCAGATCTGGGTCACCGTGCCGGTGACGACGAGCGACCGTACGCCGAGCGCGCGCAGCCGCTCGTCGAGGTCGGTGTCGTGGAAGGAGCCGTAGCCGAGCTTGTCGACGACGAGCTCGCCCGGCGCGGGCGGAAGCTCGTCGACGATCGCGGCGCCCTCGAGCGGCTCCGCCCGGTCGGCGAAGCGCCGGCGGTGCCCGGGCCAGCAGGCTCGATCGCCGGGATGGCACTGCGGCGACCAGAGCCAGAGCAGGTTGTCCTCCTCCTCCGAGAGGAAGCGCGTGAACACGACCGGGAGACCGCGGGCGCGGAACGCCTCGAGCAGGCGGCGAACCGGCGGGATCGTCGCGCGCGCGTCCGGCACCTCGAGCGGGGCCCCTTCGCGAACGAAGTCGTTCTGCATGTCGACGACGAGGAGCGCGGGGCGCTCGACCCGCTCGGCCGGGGGTAGCTCGGTTGCGATCAGGGGCATCCGTGCGGATCGTACGGCAGGCGGGCCAGGCAACGTAATGTTAGGTCGGCCCTTCAGGCAGCGACCACGGAGGTGCGGATGGAATCGGCGGTCTCCGGCAGCCCGGCTACCCGCGAGGCGGCCGGCTCGATTCTGGGCGTGGACGCGCTCGAGGAGCGCCTGTCGCGCCCCGACGAGCGGCTCGCCGCCGACCTGGTGCGGGCCCCCGGCGACATCCTCGTACTCGGCGCCGGCGGCAAGATGGGGCCGACGCTCGCGCGGATGGCCCGCCGCGCCGCACCGGAGCGGGCGGTGTACGCGGTCGCCCGGTTCAGCGACCCGGCCGCGGAAGCCGGACTGCGCGGGCACGGAGTCGAGACGATCCGGGCCGATCTGCTCGAGCGCGACGACATCGCTCGCCTGCCGCGCGTCCCGAACGTCGTCTTCATGGCCGGGCAGAAGTTCGGCACGTCGGGCTCCCCCGCCCAGACGTGGGCGCTGAACGTGCTCGCGCCCGCGCTCGTCGCCGAGGCCTTCCCGGAGAGCCGGATCGTCGCCTTCTCGACCGGCTGCGTCTACCCGTTCGTGTCCGTCTCGTCGGGCGGATCGACCGAGGACTCCGAGCTGACCCCGCCGGGCGAGTACGCGGCGAGCTGCGTCGGACGGGAGCGGGTGCTGCGCTGGCGCTCGGAGCGGCACGGCACCCCGGGGCGGCTCGTCCGCCTCAACTACGCGATCGACCTGCGCTACGGCGTCCTCCACGACATCGCGCGCAACGTGCGAGACGGCGAGCCGGTCGACGTGACCATGGGCCACGTGAACGTGATCTGGCAGGGGGACGCGAGCGCGATGGCGCTGCGCTGCCTCGCCCACTGCACGACGCCGACGGAGCCCCTGAACGTGACCGGCCCGGAGACGATCTCCGTGCGCTGGCTCGCCGAGGTCTTCGGCGAGCGCCTCGGCAAGCGGCCGGTGCTCGTCGGGGAGGAGGCGCCGACGGCCTGGCTCTCGAACGCGGGCCGCGCGTTCGGCCTGTTCGGCTACCCGTCGGTCTCGCTCGAGACGATGATCGACTGGGTCGCCGACTGGGTCGCCCGCGAGATGCCGAGCCTCGACAAGCCGACGCACTTCGAGGCCCGGGATGGCAGCTACTGAGGGCGACGTGTCCGCCCTCGACCTCCCCGCCGTCGAGCTTCGGGAGCGCCACGTCGCCGGGGCGCTCGACCTCTCGCGGGCAGCCGGGTGGAACCAGACCGCCGCGGACTGGCTGCTGATGATCGGCCGCGGCCGGGCGTTCGGGATCGCCGCGCCCGACGGCGGACTCGTCGCAACGGCGCTCGCGCTCCCCTACCCGCCCGGGTTCGGCTGGGTCAGCATGGTGCTCGTGCACGCCGCCTGGCAGCGGCGAGGACTCGGCACCCTCCTGCTTTCGCGCGCCGTCGACGAGCTACGCGAGCGCGGGCTCGTCCCCTTCCTGGACGCGACGCCCGCCGGCAGAGCGCTCTACGATCCGCTCGGCTTCCGGGCGGTCGAGTCGATCACCCGCTGGCGCGGCACGGGCCGCGGCGACCGCGCCGCAAGCCTGCGGCCGGTTCCCGGGGCGGCCGAGATCGCGGAGCTCGACCGGGCCGCGTTCGGGGCCGACCGAACGGCGATCCTGGCCGACCTGCTCGCGCGCGAAGGGGCGCTCTCCCGCATCGACCCGGGCGGCCGCGGCTTCCTGCTCACGCGGCCGGGGCGCGCCGCGACCCAGCTCGGGCCGGTCGTCGCGTTCAGCGAGAGCGTCGCGCTCGACCTCGTCGACGGCGCTCTCGACAGGATCGCGGGGCCGGCCCTGATCGACGTGCCCGACCGCGAGGCCGGCCTCGCCGGCCTGCTCCGCGACCGGGGCTTCGAGCCGGAGCGGCCGTTCACGCGGATGGCCCTCGACCGCGACACGGCCTTCGGGGAGCAGGCGCTCGTGCGGGCGATCGCCGGCCCCGAGCTCGGCTAGGGTAGCCCGGTGCACTGGCAGGAGCTCCCCGCCGACTCGCTCGCCGCCTTCCGCGACGGCGCGGTGATCCCCGCGCACCCGCTCGCGCTCGACGCCGGGCGGCAGCTCGACCGCCGCCGCCAGCGGGCGCTCGCACGCTACTACCTCGACGCCGGCGCCGGCGGGCTCGCGGTCGGCGTCCACTCGACCCAGTTCGCGATCCGCGACGTCGGCCTGTACGAGCCGGTGCTCGAGCTGGCCGCCGAGACCGCGGCGGGGTGGGCGACCCGCCCCGTCTTCCTGATCGCGGGCGTCGCCGGACGTACGGCGCAGGCGGTCCAGGAGGCCCGCACCGCCCGCTCGCTCGGCTACCACGCCGTCCTGCTCAGCCTCGCCGCCATGAAGGGCTCGAGCGAGGACGAGCTCGTCGAGCACTGCCGGGCCGTGGCCGCCGAGATGCCGACCGTCGGCTTCTACCTCCAGCCGGCGGTCGGGGGGATCCCGCTCCCGCGCGGTTTCTGGCGACGCCTCGCGGAGCTCGAGAACGTGATCGGGATCAAGGTCGCCCCCTTCAACCGCTACGCGACTCTCGATGTCGCCCACGGGATCGCCGAGGCCGGCGCGCGAGAACGGATTTCCCTCTACACGGGCAACGACGACCACATCGTCCTCGACCTCGTGGTGCCGCTACGCACCGAGGCCGGCGAGCTTCGATTCGTCGGCGGCCTACTCGGGCACTGGTCGGTCTGGACGCGCACCGCGGTCGAGCTCCTCGAGCGCTGCCGCGCGGTTCGCGGCGCGGTGAGCGTGCCCGCCGACCTGCTCGCGCTCGACAGCGCCGTGACCGAGTGCAACGCCGCCGTCTTCGACGTCGCCAACAGCTTCCGCGGCGTGATTGCCGGCTGCCACGAGGTGCTCCGCCGGCAGGGCCTGCTCGAGGGCCGCTGGTGCCTCGACCCGGACGAGGACCTGAGCCCCGGCCAGGCCGAGGCGATCGACCGCGCCTGCCGCCTCTACCCCGAGCTCACCGACGACGACTTCGTCGCGGCGAACCTCGAGCGCTGGCTCGCGTAGATCAGGCCGCCGCGGCGGCCGGTCCGGCCTCGGCGAGGAGCTCCCGGACGGCGGCCTCGAGCCGGCCGCGCAGGGGCTCCCGGACTTCCCCGCCGGCGAGCTCCTCGTGGGCGCGGGGAACGGCGAGCTCGACCCCGGCCACCCTCGCGCCGGCCCGGGCGAGCACCTTGCGCAGCTCGGCCTGGGCCCACATCGCGCCGTAGGCGCCCGTGCTGGCCCCGATCACCGCGACCGGCTTGCCCTGGAGCACCGAGCCGCCGGGCGGGCGCGAGGCCCAGTCGACCGCGTTCTTGAGCTGGCCGGGAATCGACGAGTTGTACTCGGGCGTGGCGAACAGGACCGCGTCCGCGCGGGCGATCGCGCCACGCCAGGCGACGAGCCCGGCGTGACCGTCGCCGGGCTCGTCGTCGGCGTTGAACGGCGGCACCAGCACGAGCCCGTCGAACCGCTCGACCGCGACGCCGGGCGGCGCGAGCTCGAGCGCCGCCCGCAGAAGCGCCGTGTTGTGGGAATCGCGCCGCAGGCTTCCGGAGACGCCGAGGAGCAGCATCAGACCGCCTTGATCACCGAGAGCGCGACGCCGAGCCGCACCTCGTTCGAGACGAGCAGGCCGCCACCCGGGAGCGGCTGGTTCCAGTCGACGCCGAACTCGCGCCGGTCGATCGCACCCTCGAGCGCGAGCCCGAGCCGCTCGTTGCCCCACGGGTCGGCGCCGGCACCGGTCAGCGCGCCGCGCAGCGTGACGGGGCGGGTCGTCCCCTTGAGCGTCAGCTCGCCCTCGACCGAGAGCGCGTCGCCGTCGCGCGACACAGAGGTCGAGACGAAGCGGGCCTCCGGGAAGCGCTCGACGTCGAAGAAGTCAGGCGAGCGCAGGTGGACGTCGCGGTCGGGCTCGTGGGTGGTCACGCTGGCGAGGTCGACCGTGCCCTCGAGCGCGGGCTGCTCGCCGGCGACGAACGTCCCCGAGAACACCTGCGCGCGCCCCTTGACGGTCGCGAAGCCGAGGTGCTTGGCGGCGAACTCGACGTGGGAGTGAGCGGGATCGACCGTCCACGTGCCGCTGGCGGCCGTGACGGCGGGCTGCTCTACGACGGACATCGGAACTACCTCCTTGAGCGGATAACTATTGCGTGCTCAAGAAGTCTATAGGAGGGGTTCTTGCGCTGTCAAGTATTGCGCGCTCAAGCGCCTCCGGGGCAGTGCTCCGCCTCGGAGTCGCCGGCGAGGCGGCCGAGCAGCTCCGCGAGCAGGGCGAGCTCGGACTCGTCGAAGCGCGCCACGAACAGCTCCTCGAGATCGGCGAGATGCGTCTCCGTCGCCTCGGCCAGCTTCGCCAGCCCCACCTCCGTGACGACCGCGTACGTGACCCGCGCGTCGGTCGGGCAGGAGCCCTTCTCCACGTAGCCGGCGCTCTCGAGCCCGTCGAGCAGCCGCGTGATCCCCGAGGGCGTCAGCAGCACGCGCTGGGCCAGGTCGACGCGCTTCAGGTGGCCGTCGGGCGCGCGCGAGAGCAAGAGCAGCACCTCGTAGTCGTTGAGAGTCAGGCCGTGCTCGGCGACGAGGCGGGCGTTGAGCGCGCGGCTGAGCGCCGCGTGCCCGCGCAGGTAACTCGCCCAGGCCGTGAGGGCCCCGGCCGGAAGTGCTTGACGGCTTGTCATGTCACCCGTACCATTCTTTGCCTGCTCAAGTATATCCTCCGGGGCGGGCGCCGCCGGGGACGGACGCCGAAGGAGACCGATGACGCTCGAGGGCTACTCGCTGCCCCGCTCGCCCGAGGGGAGGGCGAGCCTCGTACCACGACCGCCGTGGCATTACGTGGGCGACTTCCTCGTGATCGAGTACTGGGCCGACCCCGACGCGGTGCGGGCGGTGCTCCCGCCCGGGCTCGAGCCGCACCCCGACCCCGGCCGCTGCGCGGCCCTGTTCGTGGATTGGCAGTCCTGCACCGATGCCGGCGGCGAGTTGCTCGACCCGGCGCGCAGCCAGTACCGGGAGTTCTTCATCGTCGTCAACGCGCTCCTCGACGGCGAGGAGGTGACCACCTGCCCGTACATCTGGGTCGACCGTGACTTCGCGCTCGCCCGCGGCTGGATCCAGGGCTTCCCCAAGAAGCTCGGCTCGATCTGGATCACCCGCACGTTCGGGCTCGGGTGCCGGGCCGACCCCGGAATCGGGCCCGGCGCAGCCTTCGGCGGCACGCTCGCCGCGGGCGAGCGGCGGCTCGCCGAGGGCACCGTCACGCTCGAGCGGCTCGCGCCGTCCGGGCCGACACACAACGGGCCGTCGCTCGTGAACGTGCGCCACTTCCCCCGGCTCGCAGCCGGACGCCACGACGAGCCGGCCGTGCACGAGCTCGTCCGCGCCCGCAGCCGCAACCGCGTGATCTCGCCGATCTGGGAGGGCTCGGCCACGCTCGCCCTCCACGCGGCGCCGAGCGAGGAGCACGACCGCCTCGCCCCGGTGCGCCTGGGCCGGGGCTTTCGCTTCACGTTCGCCTACACGGTCGACGACCTCGAGACGGTGCGGGAGCTGTGAGCCGGGCGGAGGTCGCAGGGGTCTCCGTCTCGACCGACCACTTCGTCGGCGGCGAGCGGGTCCCCACGCCCGCCCGGTTAGAGGGCCCCGCGCCCCTCGACCGCCCCGTGCTCGCCCACGGAGCGCGCGGCGACGCGGAGATCGCCGACCGGGCGCTCGAGGCCGCCCGCGCTGCGTTCCCGGCCTGGGCCGCGCTCGGCCCGGCCGGGCGCCACCCCTACCTGCGCCGGCTCGCCGACCTGATCGACGCGAGCGTCGAGCGGCTCGCGGCGGTCGAGTGCGAGGACATGGCGATGCTGCTGCGCTCGCTGCGCGCCCGCGTGATCGCCCGCGGCGCCCGCAACTTCCGCGCCTACACGGATCTCGCCGAGGCCTACGAGGAGCGCGACTGGCGCTCCGGCGGCTCGTGGAACCGCGTCACGCGCATGCCCGCCGGACCGGCGGTCGTGATCACCCCCTGGAACGCGCCGTTCATGCTCTCGACCTGGAAGACCGCGCCGGCGCTCGCCGCCGGCTGCACCGTCGTCCTCAAACCGGCCGAGTGGTCGCCGCTTTCCTGCTCGCTGCTCGCCGACCTCGCCGCGGAGGCGGAGCTGCCGCCGGGCGTCTTCAACGTCGTGCAGGGGATCGGCGAGGAGGCCGGGGCGGCACTCGTCGCGAGCCCGCTCGCTCGGCGGATCTCCTTCACCGGCTCGCCGGAGACGGGCCGCGCGATCGGCGGCGCGGCGGCGCACAACCTCGTCCCCTTCACGGCCGAGCTCGGCGGCAAGAGCCCGCTCCTCGTCTTCGAGGACGCGGACATCGAGGCGGCGGCGCGGAAGGCGGCCGGCCAGTACGACGACGCGGGTCAGGTCTGCCTGGCCGGCACCCGCCTGCTCGTAGAGGAGTCCGTGCGGGACGAGTTCCTCGAACGCTTCCAGCACCACGCCGACGCGCACGTGCTCGGCGACCCGCGCGACGACGCCACCACCGTCTCCCCGCTCGTCCACCAGCAGCACCTCGAGCGCGTCGAGGGATTCGTCGAGCGGGCCCGCGTGGCCGGCGACCGGATCGTGCGCGGCGGGCGGCGGGCCACTCGCGGCGGCCTCTGGTACGAGCCGACGCTCGTCGAGCCCCGCTCCAACGACTCGGAGATCGTCCAGCGCGAGGTGTTCGGGCCGGTCCTGACGTTCCAGACGTTCGCGGGCGAGGCGGAGGCGATCGAGCTCGCCAACTCGACGCCCTACGGCCTCGCCGCGATCGTCTACACCGGCTCGGCCGGGCGTGCCGAGCGGGTCGGCAGGGCGATCCGCGCCGGCACGGTCTGGGTCAACTCCTTCCTCGTGCGCGACCTGACCGCCCCGTTCGGCGGCGCGGGGATCTCCGGGATCGGCCGCGAGGGCGGCGACTACGCGCTCGACTTCTACTCCGACCTGAAGACGCTCCAGATCGCCGAGGGCACGACCCGCTAGCGGGGCCGCTCAGAGCGCGACGACCTCGTCCCCGACCGAGATCTCGCCGTCCGTGAGGATGTCCGCGCGCAGGCCGCCGCGGCCCTCGAGCCCCGCGAGCACCCCGGGCGCCGTCCGGCCCTCGAGGTGTGAGCACGGATCGCAGAGACGCTGCCCCAGGCACTCGACCCCGCCGACCCGGAAGCGGCGCCCGACCAGATCGTTCAGCCCGATCCCGCGCGTGATCAGGTTTCGCCTCGTGTCGAGCGGAGCGAGCCGCACGCCCGTCGAGGCCTCGAGCGCGTCGAGCGCCTCCGCCTCGATCAGGGTCAGGTTCCGCCCGGTGCCGGGCGTCCCGGAGAACGTGCCCTCCCCGGCGAAGTAGCGGTCGCCCTCGAGGCCGCGCCCGGCGAGCGCGCGGGCGCGCTCGACGGTCGCGGGCTCGCTGTCCGGTGCGCCCCTCAGGACGATCGCCTCGACTGTTCCGCTCATGCAACTCACCCCCGGGTCGGTGGATCGAGTATTCCTACCGCATGCGACTCGACGGCAGGGTGGCGCTCGTCACGGGCGGAGGCACGGGGATCGGCGCCGCGATCGCGCGGCGCTTCGCAGCCGAGGGCGCCTCGGTCGCCGTGATGGGCCGCCGGGCCGGGCCCGTCGAGACGATCGCGAGCGAGCTCGGCGGCCTCGCCGTCGCCGGCAACGCGGCGGTGGCGGCGGACGCCAGCCGCGCGGTCGAGGCGACCGTCGAGCGCTTCGGCGGCCTCGACGTCCTCGTCGCGAACGCTGGCGGGGAGGGCGGCGGCGCCGTGCTCGAGGTCGACGACGAGGCGTGGCGCGCCGGCCTCGACGCGAACCTGACGAGCGCGTTCGCCTGCGCGCGCGCGGCGCTCCCGCGCCTGCTCGAGCGGGGCGGGACGATCGTCGTCGTCTCCTCGGTCGTCGGCCTGACCGCGGGGCCAGGGATGGCCGGCTACACGGCTGCGAAGCACGCGCTCGTCGGGCTGACGCGCTCGCTCGCCGTCGACTACGGCCCCCGGGTTCGGGTCAACGCGCTCTGCCCCGGCTGGGTGCGCACGCCCATGAGCGAGCGCGAGCTCGACGACCTCGCAACCCGCCGAGGCGTCACCCGCGACGAGGCGTTCGCCATGGTGAGCGCCCACCTGCCGCTGCGACGGGTCGCGGAGCCGGACGAGATCGCCGCGGCGGCGCTCTTCCTCGCCTGCGACGAGTCGTCGTTCGTGACCGGCTCGGTGCTCGTCGTGGACGGCGGCGGGGCCGCTGTCGACGTCGGCACGCTCGCGTTCGGCTAGAAGCCGGGCCGCAGGCCCCACGGATCCCCCTTCCGGGGGACGGGGCCTACGCAGCTTCGGCCGACGATCCAGGCACGATGCGGCGCGCAGGGCTCCACCGTGACCAGCGCGGCGTCGCACTCGTCGTCGCCGTGCTCGTGCTCACGGTGCTGAGCGCGGTCGGCACCACTGTCGTCTACTTCGCGAGCTCGGGACTGCGCTCGGCCAACGTCTCGAAGAGCCGGATCGACGCCGAGTCGCTCGCCGAGGCGGGCCTCGGGATGGCTCGCTCGACCCTCTTCAACGCGACGAACTACTTCGACCCGAACGCGGTGCCGCAGCAGACCGTGTCCCTGAACGGCGGCACCGTCACCTACTCGGGCTCGCTCGCGGGGACTCTCTGGACGCTGCGGGGGACGGGCACCGTCAGGAATCCGACCGGACCCGACGCGAGCCCGATCACGAGGACCGCAACGACCCAGGTCGCGATCGAGACCGTGCGGGTGAGCACGGCGAACAACGCGGCCTGGAACTACCTGTTCGCCGCCAACCCGACGACCTGCACGACCGTCTCGAGCAACATCACGCTCCCCGTCTCGATCTACGTCAACGGCAATCTCTGCCTCAACTCGAACTCGCGCATTACCGGCTCCTACGTCGGCGTCACCGGGCAGGTCACGCTCGCCTCGAACTCTTCGATCGGGACCTCGTCCGTGCCGATCGGCCAGGTCGACGCGGTCGGCGGCTGCCGCTACAGGAACGGTGCCTGGCACACGCCGTGCACGTCCGCCGACCAGGTCTACGCTCACGAGGTCACGACCGAGCCGTTCGTCTACACGAAGCCGCCGGTCGACCTCGCCTACTGGTATGCGAATGCGAAGCCGGGCCCGCTGAACGGCTGCACCCAGGGAAGCTTCCCTGGCGGCTTCGACAACAACACGACCATGAACAAGAGCCGCTCGACGGTGAACCTGATGCCCGCGACCGCCTACGACTGCCGCGTCACGGACGGCAGCGGAGACGTGATCGGCCGGATCGCCTGGTCGCCCGGCAGCCCGGGCACGCTGACGGTCGCCGGCACGGTCTTCTTCGACGGGCGGATCTCGATCCCGAGCAACACGCACGGCCTCTACCAGGGCCGCGGCACGATCTACACGTCCAGCCGGATCATCTTCGCCTCGAACGCGGACCTCTGCGTCACGAGCGGCTGCGTTCCGGCGGGGTGGGACACGAGCGTCAACCTGCTCGCGCTGGTGGCCGGCGAGTCGAGCACGTCGAACGGGATCAGCTTTGCCAGCAACTCCGGCTTCCAGGGTGCTCTCTACGCGGTCAACGACTACTCGGAGGCGAGCAACTCGCGGATCGGGGGACCGGTGATCGCCCGTCAGATCGCGCTCGCGTCGAACAGCCACCACTCCGCGGCGATCCAGGAACTGCTCGCAGGGATGCCCGCCACGTACACGGAGACGATCAGGCCCGTGAACGTCGAGGGCAGCTGGTCCGGCTAGAAGCCGGGCCGCAGGCCGACCAGCTCGGGCGGTCCGGGCTCGGAGAGTGGCAGCAACGCCCCGTCGCCGTACACGCCGAGGGCGCGCTCGAGCGGGCCCGGTAGGAGCCCGCTGGCGGTCGAGATGTCCTGCACGTCGAGCAGCACAGCCCCCGGCGCCGGCGCGTCGAGCGTGAAGCTCGCGTCGCGGCTCGCCTGCCACGCCGACAGGTACGGGAACGGATTCACGACGCCGTCGTAGCCGAGGCCCAGGAGCGCCACCGGATGCACCTCGAAGTGCAGGTGCGGGGGAGTTCCCCGGGCATCGCCGGTGTCGCCGACGAAGCCGAGCACGTCGCCGGCCGCGACCCTCGCTCCCTCCCGGGCGAGCGGCGTGTAGGCAGACAGGTGAGCGTAGTAGTACTCGTTCCCCTGCCCGTCGCGAAGCCAGAGCCGCCAGCCACCGACAGGGTTCCAGCCGACCGAGAATACCGTGCCGTCTGCGACCGCGAGCACGGGTGCGCCGCGGCGGGCGAACAGATCCGTGCCGTGGTGCCAGCCGGTGCTCGCCCTCGGCGCGCCGAAGTCGTCGGTGAACGAGACCGGCCCGTAGATCGGGAAGACGTAACCGCGCCCCGTGATGTCCGGCCGGACTCCCGGTGGCGGATTGCGAACGATCGAGGGCGGCTCGTTGCGAGCGCCCGGCGGCTGCGGCGAGGGATCGCGCGCCGGCGCCGCGGCGTCGTCGCTCCCCGAGTCGCTCCCGCCCGCTTCGTCCGGCGGCTCCACGGCCGCGGGGGCGCGCGCCGCCGCCTCCGCGTACCCGACGAGCAGCTCCGTGCCTGCGGGCAGCCCCCCGTGGGCGCCGGTCAGGACGACGCGAACGGCGGTAACGAAGGCCCGGTGGCCGGACCCGTCAGTCCCGCTCTGGCGCACCTCGGCTTGCTCGAGCAGGACGAGGTAGCCCCAGTCGCCGAGCGGGACGCGGAGGTTGGCGATCGCGTCGACGGGCTCGCCGAGAACGACGACAGCGTCGAGGGACGATGCCGACACCGTGCCACCGGAGCCGCTCGACGTCGCGGACGCGTCCGCGCGAAGCGTGACGCTGCCGATCCGGATCTCACCCCCGAACAGGACGACGTCGGCAAGCGACGCGCTCGCCTGGGCCCGGGCAGCCGAGCCCGGGCCGGTCCGGGCGCCCGTGAGCGCGCGTGCGAACGAGATCACGCTCCCGTCCTCGGGGTACTCGTAGCCGCCGAGATTGGCGGACGCGAGCGGTGGAGCGGACACCGCGCCGACGACCGTGTCGTCCCCTCCGGGAAGGTCGACCAGGACAGCGAGCGCGGACGCCGAGGCCTTCGGGCCTTCGGCGGCGGCTGAGGCTCCGGCGGCGAGGACGAGCGCGAATGCCGCCGCGAGCAGCACGAGAACGCGTGCGGACACAGGTAGAGCCTAGCGAAGACCGTGTCCGGATCGCACGCTCGAGGCGTCCGGCGTGTGGTATGCCTTCCGCGACGCACGGTCGGCGACGAAGGGAGAGGCTCGATGTCGGAGGCGCACCCCGAGACCCTGGCACTGATCGAGGGGCTCCTGAAGGAGCAGCGCACGTTCCCGCCCCCCGACGAGCTGCGCCGCAGCGCGATCATCCGCGACGACTCCGTCTACCGGGAGGCCGAGGAGGACTTCGAGGGCTTCTGGGCCCGCCTCGCCGACGAGTTCCTGACCTGGTATCGCAAGCCGACGAAGCGCCTCGAGTGGAACCCACCCCACTGCACGTGGTTCGAGGACGGCGTCCTCAACGTGGCCTACAACTGCCTCGACCGGCACGTCGAGGCGGGCAACGGCGAGAAGGTCGCCTACCACTGGGTCGGTGAGGCGCCCGGGGAGAGCCGCGACATCACGTACGCCGAGTTCCTGCGCGAGGTCTCGCGGCTCGCGAACGGCCTGCGCGAGCTGGGGGTCGAGCGCGGCGACCACGTCGGCATCTACATGGGCATGATCCCGGAGCTCCCGATCGCGATGCTCGCGTGCGCACGGATCGGCGCGCCGCACATGGTCGTCTTCGGCGGCTTCTCCGCCGAGTCGCTCGCGGAGCGGCTGCGGGACGCCGGGGCGATGGTGCTGATCACGCAGGACGAGGGCTGGCGCAAGGGTGGCAAGGTGCCGCTGAAGGCGAACGCCGACCAGGCCGTCGCGATGGCGCCCTGCGTCCAGCGCGTCGTCGTCCACCGCCGCACGGGCGACCCGGTGCCGTGGGAGGAGCACGACGTGTGGTGGCACGAGCTCGTCGCCGACGTGCCCGACACGTGCGAGCCGGAGCCGATGGACGCGGAGGACACGCTCTACCTCCTCCACACCTCGGGCTCGACGGCGAAGCCGAAAGGCGCGCTGCACACGAGCGCGGGCTACCTGCTGCACGCGGCCGTCACCCACAAGTGGATCTTCGACATCCACGACGACTCGGTCTGGTGGTGCGCGGCCGACGTCGGCTGGGTGACCGGGCACTCCTACATCGTGTACGGCCCGCTCGCGAACGGGACGACCAGCGTGCTCTACGAGGGCGACCCCGCCTACCCGGACTGGGATCGTCACTGGCAGATCGTCGAGCGCTACGGCGTCACCTCCTACTACACGGCGCCGACGCTGATCCGCTCGTTCGTGAAAATGGGCGAGGAGTACCCGGGTCGCCACGACCTGTCCTCGCTGCGCGTGCTGGGCACGGTCGGCGAGCCGATCAACCCGGAGGCATGGGTGTGGTACTGGAAGGTGATCGGCGGCGGGCGCTGCCCCGTCGCCGACACGTGGTGGCAGACCGAGACCGGCGGCATCCTGATCACCCCGCTGCCGGGCGTGACGACGCTGAAGCCCGGCTCGGCCACGATTGCGTTCCCCGGGATCTCGCCGCGGATCGTGGACGAGCAGGGAAACCCGGTCGAGCGCGGGAGCGGCGGCTTCCTGATCGTCGACAAGCCCTGGCCGGGCATGTTCCGAACACTGTTCGGCGACGACGAGCGCTACGTGCGCACGTACTTCTCGAAGTACGGGCCCGGGGTCTACGTCACGGGCGACGGCGCGAAGCAGGACGAGGACGGCTACTACTGGCTGATGGGACGCATCGACGACGTGATCAACGTCGCCGGCCACCGTCTGTCCACGACCGAGATCGAGTCGACGCTCGTGGAGCATCCCGCGGTCGCGGAGGCCGCGGCCACCGGCGCCTACGACCCGGACCGGGGCCAGCGGATCGTCTGCTTCGTGCTGCTGAAGGAGGGCTTCGGAGCGTCCGAGGAGCTCGGCGATGAGCTCCGGGAGTTCGTCGCGGAGAAGATCGGCAAGATCGCGAGGCCGGCCGCCGTCCTCTTCGGCGACGACCTGCCGAAGACGCGCTCCGGCAAGATCATGCGGCGCCTGCTCAAGAACATCGCGGAGGGCGACGAGTTGGGCGACACGACCACGCTGCGCGATCCCGCGATCGTCGAGGACCTGAAGCGCAAGGCCGACCACGCGCTCGGGCGCGGGTAGCGGGCGGGTGCGGCGTCTCACGACGTTGCACCGGAAACGCAGATGTAGGGGCGGGACTTGTCCCGCCCGGGACCTGTTCCGGCCAAGACGATGCGAGCACCGGGAAACGGGACGGGTTGCGGGGCGGGCAGGGGCGGCCCCGACGCCCCCCCCCCCCCAACCCGCCCCCCGGTCCCGGTCGAACCTCGTCCGACGCCGCGCTAATGCGCCTCCCTCGGGGTCTCCGAATCGGCCTCCCACTCCGACCACGAGCCGTCGTAGACGCGCACGTTGTCGTGGCCGAGCGTGCGCAGCGCCGCGTAGGCCCACGCCGCCGAGACGCCACCACCGCAGTAGAGGACCGCAGGCTGGTCGAGCAGGATCCCGGCTTCGGCCGTGAGCCGCTCGAGCTCCTCGGCGGGTCGGAGCGTCCCGTCGGGCCCGACGAGCGACGGCGCGGGGAACCGCCCGGCGCCCGGGATGTGGGCGCCGGCGGCCTCCCAGGTCTCGTCCATCCGGCAGTCGAGCAGCGCGACCGGCCGCCCGAGGATCGAGAGCATGTCCTCCTTCGTCGCCCTCAGCCCCGTGACGGGCTGCGGCGTGAACGTCGCGGGCGTGGCCGGCGCGGCCGGCCCGGCCTCGACCGGGCGTTCCTCCCGCTGCCACTTCGCGAAGCTCCCGTCGAGGACGCGAACGTTCTCGAACCCGTAGACGTGCAGGCACCATGCGAGCCGCCCGGCCATGAAGATGACGCCGTCGTCGTAGGCGACGACGCGCGTACCGTCGCCGATCCCGGCCCGCTCCATCGACTCCCGGAAGCGCTCGGGCGGGGCGATCTGGCCGAGGATCGGATCGTCCGGGTCGGAGAGGTCGCGGTACCAGTGCAGATAGGTGGCGCCCCGGATGTGCGCCCGCTCGAACGCGCGCTCGCCCTCGTCGGGATCGGCGAGCGACCAGCGGACATCCACGAAACGCACGGCCGGGTCATCGAGCAGCCGGGCTGCCTCCTCCGTCGAGACGAGCAGGTCGCCGCGCCTCATCCGAGCGTCCCCATCGTCAGTACGGCGTCGTCGTGGAACGGCAGCACCTTGTCCTTGCCGACGTCGAGCAGCCGCAGCATCGAGTCGTAGCAGAGGATCGGATCCATGTGCATGCCCGGGGGAATCACCGTGTACGTACCCTTCGCGAGCACCTCCTCGGGCGGGTAGAAGTTGTCGCGGATCGTGCACATCCCGGCGATTACGTAGGTGCCGGCGGCGGTATCGACGGCGACCGACTGCCCGCCGGGGCTGTGCCCCGGGCTGAACAGGCAGCGCACGCCGTTCGCCACCTCGTGGTCGCCCTCGACGAACTCGACGTTCAGGCGGCCGATCGCCTCGTAGTGCTCCTTCGGCGCGTACGTGGACTTGAACAGCGGATGTACCGGGATCTTCTGCCATTCGGCCCGCTGGATCAGGATCCGCGACTTCGTGAACTTCGTCGTGTTCATGCAGTGGTCCCAGTCGAGGTGGGTCTGCACGAACGTGTCGACGTCGTCGAAGCCGAGTCCCTGCTCGGCGAAGCAGTCCTCGAGCGGCTTCACGTCGACGACGTCCTGGAACGTCTCGCCGGCCAGCATCAGGGGCCCCTCGCCGCGGATCCGCGTGCGGTAGTCGCCGGCGCTGCAGCCCGCGTCGACGAGGATCACGCGGCCCTCGCCGCGCAGGAGCCAGGCGACGTACGGGATGTCGACTTTCTCGCCGAAGTTGTGCATGTAGGTGAACCGGCTCTTCTCGCGCTGCGGGCCGATAGCAACGACCATCGGGGTGATCGTGTACACGTGGCGTCCCTCCCAGGCTCAGGATGTGGCTGACTGGATGATGCCGAGAACCGCCTCGGGCGCGAGCGGCAAGCGGTCGACCTCGCCGCCGAACGGGGCGAGCGCGTCCGCCACCGCGCACGCGACCGCGGCGGGCGTCGCGACCAGGCCCGACTCGCCCATGCCCTTGATCCCGCCGGGCGTGAACGGCGACGGCGAGACGCAGTGCTCCACCTCGATCGGCGGCACCTCGGCCGCGGTCGGCAGCAGGTAGTCGAGGAACGTGCTGGCCTGCGGCTGGCCGTCGGCGTCGTAGACCACACGCTCGAGGAGTGCGCCCCCGATCCCCTGCGCGACGGCGCCGTGGATCTGGCCGTCCACGATCATGGGGTTCAGGATCGTGCCGCAGTCCTCGACGACGACCACGCGGCGCACGCGCACCGCGCCCGTCTCCGCGTCGACCTCGACCACGCAGGCAACGACGCCGTTCGAGTAGGTGGCCCGCGGGTCGTGGAAGCGGGAGACGGCGAGGTCGGGCTCGGGCAACGCGGTGCGCA
This sequence comes from uncultured Gaiellales bacterium, assembly GCA_964370985.1. GTDB lineage: Bacteria > Actinomycetota > Thermoleophilia > Gaiellales > Gaiellaceae > JAHDVS01. The sequence continues at coordinate 18,497 of CAYJLE010000031.1, forward strand.
CCTCGGGGCGGAAGTAGGCGGCCTCGGCGATCTCCCGCAGCGCGACCCGGCGGCTCGGCGCGTCGCGAAGCGCGACGCCGCCGTCCACCACTTCCAGATCCGCCGGGTCGGCCTCGAGCAGGAACCCGGCGATCCGCAGGGCACGGCCGCGCAGCTCCTCGAGCGCGCCGAGCACGGCCCCACCGAGCACGACCGCGGTGCGGCTTGCGCGTGTCCCCGGCAGCGAGATCGGCGAAGCGGCGGTGTCGTTCGCTCGCACGGTCACGTCCGCCGGATCGACGCCGAGCACGTCGGCGGCCAGCTGCGCGAGCACGGTAGCGTGGCCCTGCCCCTGCGACGGCGCCCCGATCGCGATCGCGACCTCGCCGGACGGCTCGATCGTCACGCGCGCGGCGTCATGGGAGACGAGCACCCACCCCGACTGGCGCGAGCCCTCCGTGCCCCACCCGGTCGGCTCCACGTACGGGCTGATCCCGAGCCCCAGGTAGCGCCCGGCGCGGCGACCGGCCGCCTGCTCGGCACGGAGCTCCTCGTAGCCGAGCAGCTCGAGCGTGCGCTCGAGCGCCTCCGTGTAGCTGCCCGAGTCGTAGAGCATGCCCGTGCAGGACTCGTAGGGGAACTCGTCCGGGCGCACGAGGTTTCGGCGGCGAAGCTCCGCCTGGTCAAGTCCGAGCTCGCGGGCGGCCCGGTCGATGAGGAGCTCGCGGGCACAGTGACCCGCGGTCCAGCCGACACCCCGGTAGGGCGCGATCGGGGACTTGTTCGTGAGCACCGCGATCACCTCGGTGGCGAGGTTGCGCAGCCGGTAGACGCCGGGCATCAGGCCGGCGGCGAGGTAGGGCTCGATCAGCGCGCTCGCGTTGTTGAACGAGTAGGCGCCCGCGTCGCCGACGATCCGGGCGCGGAGGCCGAGGAACGACCCGTCGGTGGCGAGAGCGAGCTCCGCCTCGATCGTCTGCTCCTTCGCGTGCGGCGCGGCGACGAGGTTCTCGAGCCGATCCTCGACCCAGACGACCGGGCGGCCGAGCCGGCGTGCGGCCAGCGCGACCGCGACCTCCTCCGGGTGAATCGGGATCTTCTGGCCGAAGCCGCCGCCGACGTCCGGCGTGAGCACGCGGATCCTGGCTTCACCGATCCCGGTCGCCAGCGCGAGCCGCCTGCGCAGGAGGTGCGGCGACTGGGTCGAGCTCCAGAACGTGAGCTCCCCGGCCGCCTCGTCCCAGACGGCGGCGCAGCCCCGCGTCTCGAGCGGCGCCGCGACGTAGCGGTTGTGGTGGAACGAGATCCGCGAGACGTGAGCCGCCGCGGCGAAGGCGCCGTCCGGGTCGCCGTAGCGCCGCGACTCCCGGTAGACCGCGTTCGTGCCGAGCTCGGGATGCAGGAGCGGCGCGTCCGCGGCCAGCGCGGCCTCGGCGTCCGTGACGTGGGGAAGGCGCTCGTAAGCGACCTCCACGAGCTCGGCCCCGTCCTCGGCCTCGTAGCGGCTCGCGGCGGCCACGAGCACGACCGCCTCGCCGGCGAAGCGAGCCCGGTCGGCGGCGAGGGCGTGCTGGGGCGTCTTGGCCAGCCCCTCGATCGGGAGCAGATCGACGAGCGGGACGTGGGGCAGGTCTGCGGCGGTCAGCACCGCGGCGACCCCCGGTACGGCCAGGGCGGCGCTCCCGTCCACGGAGAGCACGCGCGCGTGCGGATGGGGCGAGCGCACGAAGCAGACTTCGAGTGCACCGGGCAGGCGGAGGTCATCCAGAAAACTCCCGCGGCCGAGCAGGAGGCGCCGGTCCTCGATCCGGCGCAACGGCCGGCCGGTCCAGCGTCCCGGAAGCGTCAGCGCGAGATCGGGGAGCGGCCCGGCCACGTTGAGATACGATATACGGAGCCGTGGCGAAGCTCGAGGACCGCTCCCTCGTCGAGGCCCGCGCCGAGCTCGAGCGGGCGCTCGCGCGCTGGCGCGAGGCGGCGGGCGAGCTGCCGGAGGCGGCGACGGACTCGGGCCTGCCCGTGGCGGGCGTCTACACGCCGCTCGACGTGGCCGAGGTTCACGCCGAGCTGCCCGGCGAGTACCCCTACACGCGGGGAATCCACCCGAGCATGTACCGGGGCCGGCTCTGGACGATGCGGCTGTATGCGGGGTGGGGCGGGCCCGAGGATACGAACGCGCGCTTCCGCTACCTGCTCGAGCAGGGGCAGACCGGCCTCTCGGTCGCCCTCGATCTCCCGACCCAGATGGGCCTCGACTCCGACCACCCGCTCGCGGCCGGCGAGGTGGGCAAGGTCGGCGTCGCGATCGACTCGCTCTCCGACCTCGAGCGGGTATTCGAGGGGATCCCGCTCGACCGGGTCTCGACGTCGTTCACGATCAACGCGACCGCCCCGATCCTGCTCGCGATGTACCAGGTCGTCGGCGAGCGGCAGGGCGTCGCGCCCGCGGAGCTGCGCGGCACGGTGCAGAACGACGTGCTCAAGGAGTTCCTCGCCCGCAAGACGTACATCTACCCGCCCGGGCCGTCGCTGCGGCTGGCCGCCGAGGTGATCGAGTACTCGTGCCGCAACCTACCGAGGCTGAACCCGATCTCGGTGTGCGGCTACCACATGCGCCAGGCCGGCTGCGACGCCGTCCAGGAGATCGCGTTCACGCTCGCGAACGCCTCGGCCTACGTGCGGGCCGTAATCGAACGGGGGCTCGACGTCGACGAGTTCGCGCCCCGCTTCTCGTTCAACGTGTCGACGATGCGCGACTTCTTCGAGGAGATCGCGAAGCACCGTGCGGCGAGGAGGCTGTGGGCGCGGATCATGCGCGAGCGGTTCGGCGCGCGCGATCCCCGCTCCTGGACGTTGCGGCTGTTCTCCGGCGGCGACGGGACGTCGCTGACCGGGGTCGAGCCGCTCAACAACGTCGCGCGGACGACGCTCCAGACGCTCGCGATCGTGCTCTCCGGCGCGCAGGCGGTACACACCATGTCGTACGACGAGGCGCTCGCGCTCCCCTCGGAGGAGGCGGCGCTCGTCGCGCTGCGCACGCAGCAGATCGTCGCCTACGAGAGCGGCGCGGCGCGGACGGCCGACCCGCTCGGCGGCTCCTACTACCTGGAAGCTCTGACCGACGAGCTCGAGCGCCGGGCCGGCGCGCTGCTCGCCGAGGTCGAGAAGGAGGGCGTCCTGCGCGGGATCGAGGACGGGTCGCTCGAGCTCGCGATCGCCGAGGCCGCCTACCGTCAGGAGCGGGAGATCGAGAGCGGCGAGCGGGTCGTCGTCGGCCTCAACCGGTTTCGCGACGAGGGCGCGGGCGCCCAGGACGTCGAGGTGCTGTCCGTCCCGGACAGCGTCCGGGCCGGCCAGCTCGAGCGGCTCGCCGCCGTGCGCTCGACCCGGGACGGGGGACGCGTCGAGGTGTCCCTCGGAGCGGTGCGCGAGGCTGCGGCGTCCGAGCGCAGCACGATGCCCGCGATCCTCGAGGCGGTCAGGGCCCACGCCACGGTCGGGGAGATCGCGGGCGCGCTCGGCGACGTGTTCGGCTACCACCAGGCGTCGACCGTCGTCTGATGGGCATCGTCTCCCTCGACCACGTCGGCATCGCGGCGCCGAGCGCAGAGCTGCCGCTCGCCCGGGCTCTCGGGGCGGGCGCGCTCGCACTGACCGAGATGCCAAGCGGCGTCGCGATCGCACGCTTCGGGCCGGGCGAGCGGCTCGAGGTCGTCACACCCGCCCGGGCGGGCAGCCCCATCGAGCGCTTTCTCGAGCGGCGCGGCCCGGGGCTCCACCACGTCGCCTTCGAGGTCGAGGGCGCGCTCGCGTCGGTGCTCGGGGGCCTGCGCGCCGCGGGGCTCGAGCCGGTCGGGTCGATCGAGCCGTCGTCGGACGGGCGCCCGTCGGTCTTCCTCCACCCCGGCTCGACGGGCGGCGTGCTCGTCGAGCTGGTCGAGGGGCCGAGGCGCGGGTGAGCGCGGGCGGCTACCCGCTCGAGGGCGTCCGCGTCCTCGACCTGACCCAGTACGTCGCGGGGCCGTACTGCACCCAGGTGCTGGCCGATCTCGGCGCGACCGTGCTGAAGGTCGAGCGGCCGGGTACGGGCGACGTCTACCGCCGCCAGGGGCCGGTGTTCCGGGAGGGCGAGAGCGCGAGCTTCCTGACCCTGAACCGCGGCAAGCGCTCGATCGAGCTCGACCTCGGCGACCCGGCCGGCCGCGAGCGCGTGCACGAGCTGCTCGCCGAGGCGGACGTGCTCGTCGAGAACATGCGCCCGGGGGCACTCGCGCGGCACGAGCTCGACTTCGCGGCGCTCGAGGCGCGCTACCCGCGGCTCGTCTACTGCTCGATCTCGGCGTACGGGCAAGAGGGGCCGCTCGCGGGCGCGGGCGGCTACGACACGACGATCCAGGCCCTGTCCGGACTGATGGCGATGACCGGCCACCCGGGCGGTCCGCCAGCGAAGATCCCGGTGGCGGCGCTCGACTTCGGCAGCGCCCTCTACGGCGTGATCGGGATCCAGGCGGCGCTCGCGCAGCGTGAGCGCACGGGCCGCGGGCAGTGGGTGACGACGTCGCTGCTCGAGTGCGCGCTCGGCTGGCTCTCGATGCACGTGATCACGTACCTGCTCGGCGGCGAGGAGCCCGGGCCGGCCGGGTCGCGCAGCCCGTTCTTCTCCCCCTACGAGGCCTACCGGACGGCCGACGGCTACCTCGTCGTGGTCGGCACCGGCGGGCGCGACGCCTGGGGCCAGCTCTGCCGCGTGCTCGGCCTCGAGCGGCTCGTCGGCGACCCCCGTTTCGCCGACAACGCGGACCGCGTCCGCAACGCGGAGGCCCTGCGGGAGGAGCTCGAGGCGGTGCTCGTCACGCGCCCGGGCGCCGACTGGGTCGGGCCGCTCGAGGCGGCCGGCGTCGCCTGCGCCCCCGTGCAGCGACTACCCGAGGTGCTCGCGAGCGAGCAGGTCCACGCGCTGGGGCTGCTCGGGACGCTCGAGCACCCGGTCGCGGGCGAGATCCCCACGGTGCGCCTGCCGCTGAGCCTCTCGGACGCGCCCACGACCGCCGAGGCCCCGCCGCCCGCCCTGGGCGCCGACACGGCGCGCGGCTTCGCCTGAGTCCCGGGAGCTCGGCAGCCGGAGTAGGATGGCGCCCGGCGTCACGTCGAGACGCACCGCCCATGACCCACGCACCCGTTCAAGTTGCCGTCGTCGGCGCGGGGATCTGGGGCACGAACCACCTGCTCGCCCTCACGACCCATCCCCGCTGCACGGTGGCGCTCGTCTGCGATCGGGACGAGGATCGCGCCCGCCGCGCCGGGGAGCGCTTCGGCTGCGCCTGGACGACGGCCCTGGACGACGTCGCCGCCAGCGACGTCGAGGCCGCGACGGTGGCCACGCCGGACCACCTCCACCGCGAGCCGGTCGTGACGCTGCTGCGCGCCGGCAAGCACGTGCTGGTCGAGAAGCCGCTCGCGACGAGCGTCGCGGACGGGCGGGCGATGGTGGCCGCCGCCGAGGAGTCGGGGCGACACCTGATGGTCGACTTCCACGCGCGCTGGCACCCCCTGTTCATGGGAGCGAAGAGCTACATGGAGGCCGGGGAGCTCGGCCCGCCGGTGATGGCCTACGCGCGGCTCTCGGACACGATCTGGGTGCCCACCGAGATGCTGCCGTGGAGCGGCCGCTCCGGCCCGGAGTGGTTCCTGTTTCCGCACACGATGGACGTGGTGCGCTGGCTCTTCTCGCGCGAGCCGGTCGAGGTCACCGCGAAGGGCCACCGCGGCGTGCTCGAACGGCGCGGCATCCCCTGCTGGGACGCGATCCAGGCGCTCGTCGAGTTCGAGGGAGGCGCCTTCTGCACGTTCGAGACGTCCTGGATCGTGCCGGAGAGCTACACGAGCGTCGTCGACAACCGGCTCTCGCTCTACGGCGAGCGCGGCGGCCTCGAGCTGCGAAACGAGCCGTCGCTCTGGGCCTTCACCGACCGGTTCCACACGCCGTTCTCGTCGGAGTCGGTGACCCGGTACGGCAAGGTCTGGGGCTTCCAGTACGAATCGATCCGCTACTTCGTCGACTGCGTCGCCGACGGGCTCACGCCGGAGGCGAGCGGCGCCGACGGGCTCGTGGTCACCGCGATGATCGAGGCGACGCTCGCGTCGCTCGCCGAGCGGCGCCCGGTCGCGATCGCCGAGGTGCTCGGAGCATCCGAGGTGTCACGATGAGCGTCCTCGAGCGGTTCAGGCTCGACGGCCAGCGGGCGCTCGTGACAGGAGCGAGCCGCGGGCTCGGCCGCGCGATGGCGCTCGCCCTCGCCGAGGCGGGCGCCGACGTCGTGATCACGGGGCGCACGGCAGAGACGCTCGAGCGGGCGGCCGGCGAGATCCGCTCGCGCGGGCGGCAGGCCTGGACGGTGCAGGCAGACATGGGCGTGCCGGCCGGCTGCCAGGCCGCCTTCGAGCGGGTGCTCGCCGAGCTGGGCCCGATCGACATCCTCGTCAACAACGTGGGTAACCGTGAGGAGAGCCCCCCGATCGAGACCGAGTCGCTCGAGGTGTGGCAGCGCTCGCTCGACCTGAACCTGACGAGCTGTTTCCTCGGCACGAAGCTGGTCGGCCAGGCGATGCTCGAACGGGGCCGGGGCGGCCGGATCATCAACATCGCGTCGATCGGCGCGCTGATCGCCGTCCGCGGGATCGGCGGGCGCGACTACGAGACGAGCAAGGCGGCCGTCCTGCACTTCACGCGCTGCGCCGCCGCCGACTGGGCGCCCCACGGGATCACCGTCAACGCGATCTGCCCGGGCCTCTTCATGACCGACATGAACCGCGAGTGGGCCGAGCGGCGCCCGGACGTGATCGCGGCGTTCGTCGAGAACATCCCGCTCGGCCGCCCGGGCGAGCCGGACGAGATCGGCCCGCTCGCCGTCTTTCTCGCGAGTCCGGCCTCGGCCTACGTGACGGGCGCGGCGTTCCTGATCGACGGGGGCTATACCGCCTGGTGAGTCGTTCGGCCGGCGGGCGGGCGCGGGCTGCGCGGCCTCGGCGCCGCCCTACGGAAGCGGGCGGCGGGCCCGCACGTCGGGCCAGGTCTCGAGCCCGTACGCCATGTCCCAGAAGCCCCGCTCGAGGCGGGCGCTCATCGTGAACAGCTCCGACAGGCGCTCCAGCTCCGCCTCCGGCACGTCCCGGGCGAGCGACTCGAAGTCGTCGCGCACCTTCGCCACGATCGCGTCGTAGGAGGGCTCACCGAAGAAGCGGATCCACTCGGCGTAGACCGGGTGGTCGTGGACGAGCCCCTCCGCGACGAGCGTCGAGGCGATGTCGCCGTAGCTCCAGGTGCAGGGAAGGATCGCCGCCATGATCTCGAGCACGCTCCCCCGCGTCGCGGTCGCGACGAGGAAGCCGGTGTAGGCGACGTTCGCGGGCGCCATCGCCTCGGCGCCGCCCGTGTCGGCCGCGCCGAGCTCGACCACGCGGCGCAGGAGCTCCCGGTTCTCCGGCAGCTCGCTGTCGACGATGTTGACGAGGTCGGCCGTGAAGGCGGCCATCGTCGCCGCGTCGGGCGCCTTCGAGGCCCCGATCGCCATCGCCCGCGCGTACTCGGGCAGGTACATCAGGTTCTGCTCGATGTAGAAGCGGAACTTCTCCGGCGGCAGCGTCCCCGCGGCCAGCTCGCGGATGAATGGGTGGCGGTGCAGCCCCTCCCAGACCCGGGCGCAGTCGGCACGAAGGCGCTCGCAGACGCTCATGCGCCCCCGAAGCAGAGCGCGGCGAACCGCGTGATCGTCTCGCGCTTGTCGGCCCCGAGCGGGAACACGCTCATCCCGCCGACGCCGGCGCCGCGCAGCCAGTCGAGCTTCTCGAGCGCCTGCGCCGGCGTGCCGCAGAACGCGATCTTGCGGACGAGCTCGTCCGGGATCAGCCGAGACGCGGCCCGCGCGTGCTGGAACTCGCCGCCCGTGTACGCGGCGTTGACCGCCTCGATCAGCTCGTCGCTCATGCCGGCCAGCCGGGCATAGTCGGGCGCCGTCTTCGGGAACCACGCCGCGATCGTGCGGGCGGAGTCGAGCGCGGCCTCCCCGTCGTCGGAGATCGCGCCGTAGAGGAAGAGCGTCTCGTCGAACGCGGGTCGCCCGCCCGCGGCCCGACCGCGCGCGACATGCTCGCGCGCGAACGCGAGCCCCTCGGGGAACAGGCCCGCGAGCAGGATCAGCCCGTCCGCGATCTCACCGGTCAGCTCGAGCGCCCGCGGACGGCTCGCGGAGATGTAGACCGGCGGCTCCTCCACCGGCGAGCGCAGGTGCGCCCCGACGAGACGCCAGCGCCCGACCTCCCCGTCGACCGTCTCGCCGCGCCACAGCCGCCGCGCCACCTCGATCGTGTCCCGGAGCGTCGCCACCTTCGCCATCGGCAGCCCGAGCTCGTGCAGCGGCCGGTCGCCGACGCCGAGCCCGCACGCGACGCGACCGGGCGCGAGCTGGACGAGCGAGCGGAACGCGTTCGCGGTGATCGCCGGGTGGCGCGTGAGCGGGTTCGTGACGGCCGTCCCCACCGTGATCCGGGACGTCGCCTGGAGCGCCAGGGTGGCGTAGACGTAGCAGTCGCCGGCGTGGAGCGAGGAGTCGGTGATCCAGAGGTTGTCGAAGCCGAGATCCTCGATCCAGCGGGCGAGCTCGACCCATTCGGCCGGCTCGTAGGCGCCCTGGAGGGTGACGCCGTAGCGCATCACCAGACGATCACGTTGCGCCCGCGCACCTGGCGTGCCTTCAGCCGCTCGAGCGCCGTCCCGATCTGGGCGAGCGGGTAGCGCGTGTCGATGGTCGCGCGCAGGCGCCCGTCGGCCGCGAGCCGGGTCGCGGTCTCGAGATCGCGCCGCGAAGCCGCCACCGAGGTGATCACCTGGATCTCCGAGAGGATCAGCTCGATCGGGTGGGCGTCGAGGTGGTCCCCCGTGTAGCCGATGATCACGAGCTTGCCGCCTCGGCCGAGCGACCGGATGCCGGCAAGCAGCGTCTGCCCGGTGCCGACGAGCTCGACGTAGTGGTCGGCTCCCGCGCCCCCCGTCAGCTCCCGCACGCGGTCGGGGAGGCCGTCGTAGCCCTCGCCACCGGGAAGCACGATCGTCTCCGCGGCTCCCGCGTCGGCTGCCAGCCGCGCCCGCTCCTCCGTGTCCGCGACGGCGATCACCCGCGCGCCGGCGGCGAACCCGACCTGCACCGCCATCAGGCCGACGCCGCCGACCCCGTCGACGACGACGGTGTCGCCGAGCGCGATCCCGGCGAGCCTGGAGGCGTGCACGGCCGACATGCCGCTGCACGCAAGCAGCGCGCCCTCCTCGAACGAGACGTCCTCGGGGAGCGGGATCAGATTGCGCGCGGGCACGCGCACCACATCCGCGAAGCCGCCGGGCAGCGAGAAGCCAAGCTGCCCGACCGGGTCGAGGCAGAGCGACTCGCGCTGGCTGAGACAGGGGCGGCAGGAGCCGCAGCCGACCATGTTGTAGACGGCGACCCGGTCGCCCGGCGCGACCCCGGACCCCGGCGGCGCCTCGAGCACGACCCCGGCGCTCTCGTGGCCGAGGATGAAGCGGTCGGTCGGCGGCGGGATCATCCCCTCCATGAAATGGAGCTCGGTGCCGCAGACACCCGCGGCCTTCGCCTGGACGAGCGCCCACCCGTCGGCGACGGGGTCGGCCACGTCCTCGACGCGCACCTGACCGCCCTCCACCAGCACGGCTGCCTTCATGCCACCTCCCTCAGATCGGGCCACTGCTCGAAGCGGTACGCCATCTCCCAGAAAGCGTGCTCGAGCCGTGTGCTCATCGTAAAGACGTCCTGGAGGCGCCGCCGCTCGGCCCCCGACAGCCCGGCCGCGAGCCGGTCGAGCGTGGCGCGGCGCCCGGCGATCACCTCCACGTACTCGTCGCTCGCGAAGAAGCCGACCCAGCTCGCGTAGACGGGATGGTCTGAGATCTCGCTCGCGAGGCCGACCGCGATGTCGGCGTAGCTCCAGGTGCAGGGCAGGAGCACGGTCATGATCTCGAGCGTGCCGCCGCGGGCCGCGATCGAGACGAGGTAGCCGGCGTACGCGACCGTCGCGGGCGCCGGCGCGAGCGAGCCGCCCCTGTCCTTCGCGCCGAGCGCCACGACGCGCTCGAGCAGCTCCCGGTTCGACTCGAGCTCGCGACCGCTGACCGCCGCCAGCTCCTCGGCGAAGTGATCGAGCTCCGCGTCGTCGCGAGCGCGGGCCACTCCGAGCGCGACCGCGCGGGCCAGCTCGGGCAGGAAGAAGATGTCCTGCTCGAGGAAGAAGCGAAACCGCTCCGGCGCGAGCGTCCCGTCGGCGAGCTCGCGCAGGAACGGGTGGCGGTGGAGCCCCCGCCAGAGCTCCCCGCAACCGTCCCGGAGCGAGTCGCAGAACGACATCAGGCCAGGTCGACCCAGACCGTCTTCGTCTGCAGGTACAGATCGAGCGCCTCCCGGCCGAGCTCCTTGCCGTAGCCGGACAGCTTGAAGCCCCCGTACGGGATCGCCGCGTCGAACATCCCGTACGTGTTCACCCAGACCGTCCCGGCCTCGAGCGCCGCCGCGACCCGGTGGGCTCGCTTCACGTCGCGCGTCCAGACGCCGGCGGCGAGCCCGAACGGCGTGTCGTTCGCGGCCGCGAGCACCTCGTCCTCGTCGGAGAACGACGCGACCATCGCGACCGGACCGAAGATCTCCTCGCGCATCACGCGCATGCCGGGATCGACGTCGGTGAGGACGGTCGGGCGCACGAAGTAGCCGCCGTCGAGGCCGTCGCCGCTCGCCCGCTCGCCGCCGTGAACGACACGCGCGCCCTCGTCCCGGCCGGACGCGATGTAGCCGGTGACCCGGTCGAGCTGCTCCTCGCTGACGAGCGGACCCATGTCGGTCGCGGGATCGAGCCCGTTGCCGAGCCGGATCCCCCGCGCGCGCTCCGCGAGGCGCTCAACGAACTCGTCGCGGATCCGTTCGTGCGCGTAGATGCGGGTGCCCGCGATGCAGCACTGGCCCTGGTTGAAGAAGACCGCGCCGTGGGCGCCGGCGAGCGCCGCATCGAGGTCGGCGTCCTCGAACACGATGTTCGGGGACTTGCCGCCGAGCTCGAGCGAGATCCGCTTCAGGTTCCCCTTCGAGGCCTCGACGATCTTCTGGCCCGTCGTGTGCTCGCCCGTGAACGTGATCTTGTCGACGCCCGGGTGCGACGCGAGCGGCGCGCCGGCGGTCTCGCCGAAGCCGGTGACGATGTTGACGACGCCCGGCGGGAACCCGACCTCGCGGATCAGCTCGGCCAGGCGCAGCGCGCTGAGCGGCGTCTGCTCGGCGGGCTTCAGGACGACGGTGCAGCCGGCGGCGAGCGACGGCCCGAGCTTGTAGCCGCACATGAGTAGCGGGAAGTTCCACGGGATGATCGCGCCCACGACACCGACGGGCTCGCGGCGCGTGTAGACGTGGAAGTCGCCGTAGGAGGGTGTCGCGACCGAGCCCTCGATCTTCGTCGCCCAGCCCGCGTAGTAGCGAAACAACGCGGAGCACAGCGGCACGTCGACCGCGAGCGCCTCGCCGGTCGGCTTGCCGTTGTCGAGCGTCTCGAGCTGGGCCAGCTCGTCCGCGAGCTCCGCGAGGCGCGTGCCCAGATTCCACAGCAATTCGGCTCGCGCGGCCGGCGCGAGCGCGCGCCAGGTGGGCAGCGCCTCCCGCGCGGCCCGGACGGCATCGTCGACGTCGTCCGGCCCGGCCGACGGGGCGGTCGCGATCGTCTCGCCGGTCGCGGGGTTCACGACGTCGAAGCGCTTCCCGCTTCGCGGCGCGACCTCCTCGCCGCCGATCAGCAGGCCGTGCTCCCGCGCCAGGAAGGCGGAGACCCCTTCGAGCACCTGTGTCGCCATCGTCGTCACCTCTCGGGTCGGTCGTGAATGTGAGTCGTCAGCTCCCGCGCGGGTCGAGCGGCTCCCCGTCGAGGGCGAGCGTCGCCTCGAGCAGCACGCAGTCCAAGTGCGAGGGCGCGTCCACCGAGCCGCCGTAGGCGACGTTGTTGCCGAGGGCGACGTGGGCACCCCCCACGATTCCTTCGAGCTCGAGCGCGCTCCCGCCCGGGCGGGAGCGGGGGTTGAGGCCGATCGACACCTCGGCGAGGCTCGCCATCCGCTCGTCGCCGGCCCGGTCGAGGGCGTCCTCGAGGCGCCAGGCCTCGGCGCCGGCGACGCCCGAGAGCCGGCCCGCCGCGAAGCGGACCTCGACCGGGCTCGCGAGCTGGTCGGGCCCGAGGAAGAGCAGCGAGCCGTCGACGACGACGCGCCCCTCGGCGCTCCCCTCGACGGGGCTCGCGCCGACCTCGACGTCGGGCGGGGCGGCGTAGCCGCCACCCGCGTCCGCGATGCCCCAGAGCGGCCGCCCCCTGCGCCCCTCGAAGCTTCCCCGCAGGTCGGTACCGGCCTTGCTCGTCAGGTGGAACTCGGAGGCGGCGTCGAAGCGCGCCGCAAGTCGCTTCGCCAGCTCCCCGAGCGCGTGGAAGTCGGCCCCGAACGGGCCGCCGGGGCGCAGCGTCGTCCACGTCAGCCCCGGGACGGTGAGGTAGCGGGCGCCCCGCGCGCAGGCGTCGCGACGGGCCTGACAGGAGCCGATGAACACGGACGTCAGCTCGAAGATGACGTCGGCCTCGAGCATCGCCGCACCCACCGCGGCGGGCGGCTCGCCGCCGGGCAGGGCGGCCGGGGCACCCGAGACCGCGACCACCTCGACATCGAGCGCGCGCAGCATCGTCGCGAGGGCGCGCGCGATCTCCTGGTCGGAGGCAAAATCGGTGACGACGAGTGCCCGCTCGCCGGCCTGGACGCCCGCGCACGTCGTGGCGAGCACCCGCAGCGCGTCGAGGCACTCGAGCCGGCTAGCCACCAGGCGCGAGCAGGTGAACGGCCGTTGCCGCGTAGACCCGGGCCGCCGTCTGGATGTCGGTCGCGTCGAGCCACTCGTCCGGCATGTAGACCGGCTCGCGGCCGGGGCCGTAGATCACGGTCGGCGCGAGGTGCCCCACGCTCGCGGTGTCGGCGAGCCACGAGCCGGCACCGTACACCGGCTCCGCCCCGGTGACGGCCCTGATCGACTGCGCGAGCGCCTCGGTGAGCGGGTGGTCGCGGGCGATCAGGTGAGGCCGCTTGCGATCGGCGAGCACGAGCTCGTAGCGGGCCTCCGGGTCGCGGGCGCGGGCGCGGGCGATCGCACCCTCGATCAGCGCCCGCACCTCGTCCTCCTCGATGCCCGGCTGCGGGCGCGAGTCGATGCGGATCACGCATTCGTCGGGGATCATCGACGGGCCCCCCGGCGGCAGACCGCCGTAGATCCGGCCGACCGCGGTGAAGAGCTCTGGCCCGAACAGCTCGGCAACCTCGGCGGGCAGGTCCGGCACGTGACGGAGCGCCTCGACCTCCTCGATCAGCGGCACCATCTTCGCGATCGCGTTGATCGCGAGGTGGCGATGGCAGGTGTGGGCCGCGCGGCCGATCGCCGTGACGTCCCAGTAGAGGCGGCCGCGGTGGCCGAGGTAGATCTGGAGGTCAGTCAGCTCGCCGAGGATCGAGTAGTCGGCCGTGTGCTCCTCGAAGAAGCGGATCGCACCCTGCTGCTGGCCCATGTGGTCGGCGACGGCGGCCAGGACGACCTTGCCGCGCCAGAGCGAGCGGTCGCGGCCGAGCGCAGCGGCTGCCTCGGTGAGCGCCGCCACCCCGGCTTTCATGTCCATGACCGCGTGCCCGTGCACCTTGTCGTCCTCGAGCCGCCCCGAGTATGGGTCGCCCGTCCAGCCGACGCAGACGGGCTTCGTGTCGATATGGCCAGTGAGGACGAGTGTCGGGCCCGGTCGCCCGGAGTCGACGACGCCGACGACGTTCGGCCGGTCGGGCAGCGCGTCCTGGAGCACCACCTCGTCGAAGCCCATCCTGCCCATGCGCACGTGGAGGTAGCGAGCGAGCTCGCCCTCCTCGCCCTGGACGCTCGGGATCCGGACGAGCTCGCGCGTCAGGGCGACCGCGTCGTCGCAGTCGACGAGAGCGGCGGCGGCTTCGAGCAGGGTGTCGGCGGGGAACGTGGACATCGGGATCAGATATGAGATACGACGCTGAGTCTACGGGTACCGCCGCAGGCCCGTCAAGCCGCAACCCGGCGGGCGGCGCGCGGGCGGCGACGGATCGCCGAGATACGATGTACGACTGCCCATGGCCGCACGCGTACGCGACAAGATCCTCCCCGCCCAGCTCGAGCGGCGCGTCTACGAGCGCCTGCGCGACGAGATCGTCTCCGGCGCCCTGCGGCCCGGCGCCCAGCTCGTGGAGGCTCGGATCGCCGAGGAGCTCGGAGTCTCGAAGACGCCGGTGCGCGAGGCGCTGATCCGTCTGCAGCGCGACGGGCTCGTCGAGATCGAGCCCTACCGCGGCGCGCGCGTGCTCGAGCCGTCTGCCGACGACGTGCGCGAGGTGCTCGAACTGCGGCTCCTGCTCGAGTGCCAGATCGCCCGCGACCTCGCCCGCCGGCGACCCCCGGACGTGCTGGCCACGCTCGAGGCCTCGATCGAGGAGAGCAAGCGCGCGCTCGCCGACGACGACACCCAGCGTCTCCTCGACGCCCTGACCGACTTCTCCGATGTGCTCGCAGAGGCCTCCGGCAACAGCCGCATGGGCAAGCTGCTCGTCGACCTCCGCAGCGTCCTGCTCCTGATCGGCACGACCTCGCTGCGCTCGCCCGGACGCGAGGCGCGCTCGATCCTGGAGCACGAGGCGATCCTCGCCGGGATCATCGCCGGTGACGAGGAGTCGGCGGCTGCGGCGACGGCGGCGCACATCGGCTCGATCGAGCGCGACTCGCTCGAGCCGGCCGGCTGAGCCTGGACAGCCGGGCTACCCGAGCACCGACCAGTGCCCGGCCAGAAACGCGCGCTGCTCGTCGAGCGCCGCTCGCTGCCACGGCGCCTCCTCGCGACAGCACGCCTGCCCGGCCACGAACGGCTCGAACGGGTCGTCGTGGCGCGGCAGCCCGGCCAGCACCTCCAGGAAGGCGAGCCAGCAGAACGGCGCGTACACGTGGCTGTACCCGCCCTCCTGGACCGAGACGAGCCGCCCCTCGCACAGGTCGTCCGCGACGGCGAGCAGTCGCTCGGCGATCCCCGCGAAGCCGGCGGCCGTGACGCCGAGCCGCGACAGCGGATCGAACAGGCTCGCGTCGACCCCGCACGCGACGATCACGACCTGCGGCCGGTAGGCACGCAGGATCGGGCACACGATCTCGTCGAGCGCGCGATGGTAGCCGGGGTCGCCCGTGCCGGCGGGAAGGTTGACGTTCACGTTCAGCCCGGTGCCGGCGCCCTCGCCGACCGTCTCGACCATGCCCGTCTCGACCGGGAAGCTGCGGTCCTGGTGGATCGACACCGTCAGCACGCCCGGGTCGGAGAGGAAGATCGCCTCGGTGCCGTTGCCGTGGTGGGCGTCGATGTCGACGATCGCGACCCGCTCGAGCCCGTGCTCGACCCGGGCGGCGCGAGCGGCAACGGCGCAATTGTTGAAGATGCAGAAGCCGTAGCCCGAGTCGCGCCAGGCGTGGTGGCCGGACCGGCGCAGCATCGCGTGTGCGGTCCGGGCGTCGCCACGGAGCACCAGCTCGAGCGCCGTCAGGGCCGAGCCGGCCGAGAGCAGGGCGAGCCCGTAGGAGCGCCCGTCCATCGGCGTGTAGCCGCCCCCCGCATCGCCACGGCCCGCCGCCGACTCGGCCTCCATCCGCTCCACGTGCTCGCGCGAGTGCACCCGCAGGAGCTCGTCGACCGTCGCCTCGCACGGCGAGACGACGGCGAGCTCGTCGTCCAGGCCCGCGGCCCGGATCAGGTTCCGCGTGCGCACGATCCGCGCGGTCGAGTCGATGTGCAGGTCGTCCTCGACCAGGCCCTCGATCGGCAGGTACATGGCGCCACGGCCCATGTCGTGCGTCGCGAAGCGATCATCCCAGCAGAGCGCCGTCTTCACCGTGCCCTCCCTTCCCACCCGCGTTGACATGGCGCGGGTCAGCATCTAGCGTAGACCCTCCGTATCTCATATATCAACAGCGGTGGAGAGTCGGAGACTAACCAGATGAAGCACGGGCCCGTCGGAGAGGGTATGGATGGACGCTGAGCGCCCCCCGAACGGCCCGGCCACGGTCGGCTCGAGCTCCTCGATCGCGATCCAGGGCGTGCGCCAGGTCTTCGGCGACACGGTCGCGCTGGACGGAATCGACCTGCACGTCCCCATGCACACCCGCCTGGGAATCGTGGGGCCGAGCGGCTGCGGGAAGTCGACGCTGCTCTCCGACATCGCCGGCCTGATCGAGCCGAACGCCGGGTCGATCGCGATCGGGTCGGCGGCGACCGCCCGGGAGCGCCTCGCGCGCTGCGCGCTGATGCCGCAGAAGGACCTGCTCCTGCCCTGGCGCAGCGCGCTCGACAACGCCTGCCTCGCGCTCGAGAACCGCGGTGCCTCCCGTCGTGACGCTCGCGACCGGGCCCGGCCGCTGTTCGAGCGCTTCGGACTGGCCGAGTTCGAGGAGCACATGCCCGCCCAGCTCTCCGGGGGAATGCGACAGCGGGTAGCGTTCCTGCGCACCCTGATGGCGGAGAAGGACGTGCTCCTGCTCGACGAGCCGTTCGCCGCGCTCGATTCGATCACCCGGGCGGGCATGCAGGAGTGGCTGCTCAGCGCGCTCGAGCAGGAGCCGAAGACGGTGCTGCTCGTCACCCACGACGTCGACGAGGCGCTGCTCCTGACGCACCACGTCGTCGTCTTCTCGGCCCGGCCCGGCCGGATCGTGCGCAAGCTCGACACCGACTTCCCGGTCAACGTCCCCCGGCGCGAGATCGTCACCTCGCGCGAGTTCGCGGAGCTCAAGGAACAGGCGCTGGAGGCGCTCGAGGTATGACGGTGGAGACAGCGAGGTCGAGCATGCAGCCGGGCTCGTGGAAGGAGAGCCGCGGGGGCCAGCTGGTCTGGCGCTACGGGCCGGCCGTCACGATCGTCGCGATCGCGGTCGGGGTCTGGGAGCTCCTGATCCGCGTACTCGACGTGCCGCGGTTCCTCTGGCCCGCCCCGTCGCTGATCGTCGCGACGCTCCGCGACGAGGCCGGAGACCTCGCCGGCCACTCCTGGACGACGCTCCGGGAGGTCCTGCTCGGCTTCCTGATCGCGCTCGCCGCCGGGCTCCTGATCGGGGTCACGCTGCACCTGTCGGAGACGCTGCGCCGGGGCGTGCTGCCGATCCTGATCGCCTCGCAGAGCGTCCCGACGGTCGTGCTCGCTCCCGTGCTCGTGCTCGTGATGGGCTTCAACATCGGGCCGATCCTCGCTGTGATCGCCCTGTTCTGCTTCTTCCCGATCGCCGTCAACACGATCGACGGGCTGGGCTCGGTCGATCGCGAGTACGTGCGGATGATGCAGACGCTCGACGCCTCGCGGACGGCCATCTTCCGCCGGATCGAGTTCCCGTCGGCGCTCCCCTTCATCTTCACCGGCACCCGCATCGGCGCGACCTACGCGGCGATCGGAGCGGTGTTCGGGGAGTGGGCGGGCTCCGACGGGGGGCTCGGCTGGCTGATGATCCAGGCCAAGGGCCGCCTTGACACCCCGCTCGTCTTTGCAGCGGTCGCGATCATCACGGCGATCGCGATCTCCCTGTTCTTGCTCGTCGCTCTGATCGAGCGGCTCACGATTCCCTGGGCGCGCAGCCGAGGAGGCCGTATGGGGTGAACATGTCGGGGGAGTGCCGGGATAGAGATCGACCGAAGGAGGCTCAGTGACTCATCGCTCCACAGCACGACCGTTCCTGCTCCTGCTCGCGCTCGCCGCCGCGATCTTCGCCCTCGCCGCGTGCGGCGGCGACGAGGAGGCGGCCGCGCCCGAGACGACGGCCCCGGCCGAGACGGAGGCGCCGCCCGCCGAGACAGAGGAGCCGCCCGCCGAGACGGAGGCACCCCCCGCGGAGACCGAGGAGCCCCCGGCCGAGACGGAGGCACCGCTCGAACCGGCCACGATCAAGGTGGCGCTCGACTGGTTCGCGAATCCCGATCACGTCGCGCTCTACTACGCGCTCGAGAACGGCTTCTTCGACGAGCAGGCCCTGACGG
Source organism: uncultured Gaiellales bacterium (assembly GCA_964370985.1). Taxonomy (GTDB): domain Bacteria; phylum Actinomycetota; class Thermoleophilia; order Gaiellales; family Gaiellaceae; genus JAHDVS01. The sequence continues at coordinate 36,614 of CAYJLE010000031.1, forward strand.
TCGAGTTCGAAGTGCCGTCCGACGTCACGGCCGGCCTGAAGCTCGTCGCGACCAACGAGTTCGACCTGTCGATCTTCTACCAGGGCGACATGTTCTTCGCGGCCCAGGAAGAGCTCCCGGTGATCGCCGTCGGCTCGCTCGTGCCGACGCCGCTGAACGTGCTGATGTCGCTCGCGGACTCGAAGGTACAGGGCCCCGACACGATCAAGGGCGCGACGATCGGCGTCGCCGGGTTGCCGTTCGACGACGCGATCCTGACCACGATGCGCCAGCAGCAGGGCCTCGCGAAGGGGGACGTCAAGAGCGTCAACGTCGGTTTCGACCTCGTTCCCGCCCTGCTCACGGGCGCGGCCGATGCCGTGATCGGCGCCTACTTCAACATCGAGGGCATCCACATCGAGTCGCAGACCGGCTCGGCGCCGACGATCGTGAAGCTCGAGGACCTCGGGGTGCCGCACTACGACGAGCTGATCGTCGTCGCCAACTCCGAGCGCCTGCAGAGCGACGCGGCCTACGCCGACACGGTCAGGCGCTTCCTCGCCGCGATGGTGGCGGCAACGGAGGCCGCGCAGGCCGACGAGGCCGGCTCGATCGAGATCATGAAGGCGAACACCGAGTACACGGCCGAGGAGATCGAGGGGATGGTTCCTGACACGCTGCCGCTCCTGACCTCGCCGAAGGGCGTGCCGACGGGCTGCTTCGACCTCGAGGGCTGGGCCACGTTCGGGCAGTGGATGCTCGACAACGGCCTACTCGAAGGAGCGATCGACCCGGCGACGATCGCCACGAACGACTACCTGCCGGGCTGCTAGGAGCCGGGCAGGGGGGGGGGCGGGGGGGGGGGGTCCCCCCCCCCCACCCCCCCCCCCCCACCCCCCCCGGGTTGCACCCCCCCGC
>CAYJLE010000032.1:0-37343 GCA_964370985.1 uncultured Gaiellales bacterium
ATGCCACCGGGCCAGGAGCACGGTCGGGGCGCGGGTGCGGGTCAGGGCGAGGGCCAGGGTCAAGGGCCGGGCCAGGGCGAGGGCCAGAGTCAGGGCGCCGGTCACGATCAGAGCGCCGGTCAGGGTCAGGGGCAGGGCGAGGGCCAGGGGCAGGGCGAGGGTCAGGGGCAGGGCCCGGGTCAGGGCCAGGGCCAGGGCCAGGGCCAGGGTCAGGGTCCCAAGAGCCACGGGCGATAGCGGCCGGTCGGGGCTGGACGGTGGCGCCCGCGGCGACCGGGGCCCGCTCGCACGTAGGATGGGCGCCGCTGGCCCCGAGCTACTTTCGCGGTTTCGGTCTTGGCTTCCCCGTTCAACGCTCGCGAGATCCGCATCCTGCCGCTGGCCGGAATCCCCGAGGTCCGGCCCGGCGACGACCTGGCGGCGCTGCTCGGCGACGCGATCGCGCGGTCCGGTGGGCTCGAGGCCGGCGACGTCGTCGTCGTCACGCAGAAAGTGGTGTCGAAGGCCGAGGGGCGCGTCGCCCGCGTACCGGCCGGCGAGCACGTCGCGGCGATCCTCGCGGAGGCGGCGCGGGTGCGCCGACGGCGGGGCGAGCTCGTGATCGCCGAGACCCGCCACGGATTCGTCTGCGCGAGCGCCGGCATCGACCGCTCGAACACGCCGGGCGAGGACTGGGTCGTGCTCCTGCCCGAGGATCCGGACGCCTCGGCGCGCCGGCTGCGCGACGCGCTCGCCGCCCGTTTCGGCCCCGCGCCGGCGGTGATCGTGACCGACTCCTTCGGGCGCGCGTGGCGGCAGGGGACGACGGACGTCGCGATCGGCGTCGCCGGGATGCTGCCGATGCTCGACCTGCGCGGCCAGCCGGACGGCCGCGGCCGCACGCTCGAGGCGACGCTGATCGCCGTGGCGGACGAGCTTGCGGGCGCCGCGGAGCTCGTGACCGGCAAGGCGAGCGGCGTGCCGGCGGCGCTCGTCCGCGGCTACCGCGTGCCAGTGGGAGAGGGGTCGGCTCGCGAGCTCGCGATGCCGCCCGAGCGCGACCTTTTCCCGTAGGCGGAACGGTCCCGGCTCCCGGGCCGGCGGCAGAGGTTACAGTCAGCGGGGAGGCATGAGCACGACCAGCGAGCACAGGCCCGAGCGGACCGACCCGGTGGCGCGGCGCGTCACGGAGCGCTACCGGCGCCTGCTCGAGGAGTCGACCGACCCGAACGAGTGGGCCTACGCGTGGCGCACCGAGCTGAACCGCGGCGGCTTCCGGGCGGTCGACTTCCTGATGGAGGAGGTCGTCGACACCGGCAAGTGCATCGGCTGCGCCTCCTGCGTGACGATCTGCCCGGTCGACGTGTTCGACTACGTGGACGAGCGGCCGATCGACACGAGGACCGACGCCTGCGTCCTCTGCGTCCTGTGTGCCGAGGTCTGCCCCGTGCTCCGGCCCCAGGACAAGGACGTGTTCGAGCTCGTCGACTACCGGGAGCCGCGCACCGACGAGGGCTACGGCCCGTACAGCTACGCGTTCTACGCGCGCGCCACGCGCCCGGACATCCTCGAGCGGGGCCAGGACGGGGGCGCCGCGTCGGCGCTGCTCCTGCACGCGCTCGGGCAGGGCACGATCCGGGGCGCGATCCTCGGCGATGTGCTCCCCGACAACAACCAGATCGGCCGCCACAAGCTCGCGACCACGGAGGAGGAGGTGCTCGCCTGCTCCGCGTCGCGCTACACGTACTCCCCGAACACGCTCGCGTTCCGGGAGGCGATGCGCCGGGGCGTCAGACCGGTCGCGGTGGTCGGGGTCCCGTGCCAGATCGACGGCGTGCGCCTCCAGCAGAACTCGAGCATCCGGGCCGCCATGAGCGCCTGGTACCGCTCGAACGTGGCGCTCACGATCGGGCTCTTCTGCTCGGAGAGCTTCACCCACGAGAGCCTCGTCAAGCTCGCCGAGCTGCTCGAGGTCCCGGTCGAGCGGATCGACAACATCAACATCAAGGGCAAGGTGGTCGTGCGTCTCGACGATGGCACCGTCGTCAACGCGTCGCTGAAGCGCTACCGGGAGTGGGCGCGTCCCGCCTGCCTCTACTGCCTCGACTACTCCGCCGAGCACGCGGACATCGGGATGGGTGGGATCGGCCTCGACGACTGGACGTGCACGCTCGTGCGTACCGAGACCGGTCACCGGTTCCTGCAGGCGGCGATCGACGACGGCTGGATCGAGACGATGCCGTTGTCGGAGGGCCCGCGGGGCGAGGAGCTCCTGAACAAGCTCTCGGCCGGCAAGAAGAAGAACCGCCCGCACCCGGCCCGGATGCCGACGCTGCAGGAGCGCGAGGCGCTCGGCTACCTCGACCCGAAGACGTTCTACACGAAGGGGCCGGGCGCCCCGCCCGAGCCGGACGGGGACGGGGAGAGCGGAGAGTGACCCCGCGGGCGCGCGACGACCTCGGAGTGATGGTGGCGGGCCAGGGCGGGGACGGCTCCCTGACCCTCGCCAGCCTGCTCGGGGACGTCATGGGCAGCCGTGGCTACGAGCTCTACCAGGCCCGCAACGTCGCCTCGCGCGTCAAGGGGGGCCACGCGGCCGCCTATCTGCGCGCCTCGCTCGCTCGCCGCGGTGGCCTCGGCGACCGCTTCGACCTTCTGATCGCGTTCGACGCGGAGGCGATCGAGCAGGGCGGTCCCCGCCTCGACGAGCACGGCTACGTCGTCTTCGATGCCTCCGAGGGGCCCGTCGCCCGGGAGCGTCTGCCGGTCGGCGCGACCGTGCTCGAGGTGCCCTTCGGCAGGCTCGCGGTGCGCGACCTGCGCCGAGACCTGTTCAAGAACAGCGTCGCGTTCGGTGTTGCCGCGCGCCTGTTCTGCGTCTCCGACGCGGACGCGGAGGTGGCGCTGCGCCACAGTCTCCGCCGTCTGTCCGGGCCGCTCGTCGACGCCAACGTGCGGGCGCTCTCGCGCGGGTTCGAATACGCGGACGGGCACGGCCTCACCGCCGGGGCGGGCCCCTGGGCGCTGCCGACCGGCGATACCGGCGACCGCGTGTTGATCTCCGGCAACGAGGCGGTCGCGCTCGGCTTCCTCGTCGCCGGCGGGCGCTTCTTCGCCGGCTACCCGATCACGCCCGCGTCGGAGATCCTCGAGTGGCTCTCGGCGCGGCTGCCCGACTTCGGCGGGGTGGCGGTGCAGGCCGAGGACGAGCTGGCCGCGATCAACATGGCGCTCGGGGCGGCGATGACCGGGACGAGGGCGATGACGGCCTCCTCGGGCCCGGGGATCGCGCTGATGCAGGAGACGGTCAGCCACCTCGGCTCGGCCGAGGTCGGGATCGTCGTCGTCGACTGCCAGCGCTCCGGCCCCTCCACGGGGATGCCGACGAAGCCCGAGCAGTCCGATCTCGGCATGCTGATCTGGGGTGCCAGCGGGGACTTCCCGCGCATCGTGCTCGCGCCCGGCGACCCCGTGGATGCGTTCGAGCTGGGCGCGCTCGCGACCGACCTCGCCGAGCGCTTCCAGGGCCCCGTCTACATCGCGCTCGACCAGATGGTCTCCCAGGACCTCGCGACCGTCGAGCGCTTCGACGTCGGCTCGGTCGAGATCGACCGCGGCGCCCTGCTCGGCGAGGCCGAGCTCGCGACGCTCGGCGAGTACCGTCGCTACCGGGTCGAGGACGACGGCATCTCCCGCTGGGCGCCGGCCGGGACATGGGGCGGCCAGAGCCTCGTGACCGGGAACGAGCGCGACGAGTGGGGCCGTGTCTCGACCCAGCCCGCCAACCGGGTGCGCATGGTCGACAAGCGGGCGCGCAAGCTCGAGACGGTTCTGCCCGACCTGCCGCGCGGCCGGGAGTCGGGCGACCCGGAGGCTGAGGTGGCGCTGCTCGGGTTCGGGATGCAGACCGGGGTCGTCCGGGAGGCGGCGGAGCGTCTCGCCGCGGCAGGGCTGCCGGTGCGGGTGTTCCAGCCGCGCACGCTGTGGCCAGTGCTCGAGGACGTGCGCGAGCTCGCCCGCGCCTGCCGGCGGGTGTACGTCGTCGAGCACAACGCGTCCGCCCAGTACGCACACGTCCTCGCCGGCGCGGGCCTGCCCGCCGGGCGGCTCGAGAGCGTGCTTCGCTACGACGGGCTGCCGTTTCGCCCCGGGGAGCTGGCCGCGGTCGTGCTGGAGCGGGAGGCCGCGTGAGGGCGGCACCCCGCACCTACGAGCCTGCCGTTCCGATCTGGTGCGCCGGCTGCGGGCACTTCGGCGTTCTGAGCGCCCTGCAGAAGGCGTTGCGCGACCTCGGCATCCCGGAGCACGAAGTGCTCGTGCTGGCGGGGATCGGCTGCTCGGGGACGATCCAGAACTATCTCGGCACCTACGGCTACCACGCCTTGCACGGCCGGGTGCTGCCGGCAGCGACCGGGGTCGCGCTCGCGAACCCGGAGCTGACCGTGATCGCCGCCGGCGGCGACGGGGATGGGTACGCGATCGGGATGGGCCACCTCGTGCATGCGTTCCGGCGCAACACGCCGTTCACCTACGTGCTCATGAACAACGAGACGTACGGTCTGACGAAGGGGCAGCGTTCCCCGAGCCACCGCGCCGACGGCAGGAGCGTCCGCGAGGGCTCGGTCGACGGACCGCTGCTGGGCCTGTCGATTCCGGCGACCACGTTCGTCGCGCGCGGCTACAGCGGCTGGTACGACCAGCTCGCCCGGCTGACGGTGGCGGCGCTCGACCACGCCCGCGGCGGGCACGGGTTCGCGTTCCTCGAAGTGATCTCCCCCTGCGTCACCTACCAGGACACCTACCCGGAGTGGGAGCAGGTGCTCCACGACGTGGACTCCGGCCCCGGCTACGACCCGGCCGACCGCGGCGCGGCGCTCGCGCTCGCCGCGGGGCTCGTTGCCGAAGGACGCCTACCGGCCGGGTTGCTGTTCCGCGCCGAGGCGGCCGCGCCGCCCGAGGCGCCCGTGCCCGCCCGCGTCCCGATCGAGGACGAAGGTCTCGTGGCGCGCTACGAGGCCCTGCTCGACCGCTACGCGGTCGGCGCCCACCCCGAGCCCTCGCGCCCGCGGGCCGCGCCGGTCGAGTAGCCGCGCCGCGGACGGGGCGCGCGTCCTCGTCTAACCTGTGGGGAAGCCATGAGCATGCCCGTGGACAGGTATCGCCCCTACGCGTTTGGCGTCGACCTCCCCGACCGGACCTGGCCCGAGCGGACGCTGACGGCCGCCCCGATCTGGTGCTCCGTCGACCTTCGTGACGGTAACCAGGCGCTGATCGACCCGATGGACGTCTCCCGTAAGCAGGCGATGTGGGACCTGCTGGTCGAGCTCGGCTTCAAGGAGATCGAGGTGGGTTTCCCCTCGGCGTCGCAGCCGGACTTCGACTTCACCCGGCTTCTGATCGAGCGCGATCTCGTGCCCGACGACGTCTGGATCCAGGTGCTCGTCCAGTGCCGCGAGGAGCTGATCGACCGCACGATCGAGAGCCTGCGCGGGGCGAAGCGGGCGATCGTCCACCTGTACAACTCGACGTCGGAGCTGCAGCGGCGGGTCGTGTTCCGGGAGGATCGCGCCGGGATCGCGAAGATCGCCGTCGACGGCGCCCGCTGGTGTCTCGACGCGCTGGACAGGCTGCCGGAGACCGAGCTTCGGTTCGAGTACTCGCCGGAGTCGTTCGTCGGCACCGAGATGGACTTCGCGCTCGAGATCTGCGAGCGGGTGATGGACGTGTGGCAGCCGCGCCCGGACTGGAAGGTGATCCTGAATCTGCCGGCGACCGTGGAGATGGCGACTCCGAACGTCCACGCCGACCAGTTCGAGTGGTTCGGCCGCAACGTCAGCCGCCGCGACTCGGTGATCCTGTCGATCCACCCGCACAACGACCGCGGCTGCGCCGTCGCGGCAACGGAGCTGGCGCTGCTGGCGGGCGGCGAACGGGTCGAGGGTGCGCTGTTCGGGAACGGGGAGCGCACCGGCAACGTCGACATCGTCACGCTCGCGCTGAACCTGTTCAGTCACGGGATCGACCCCGGGCTCGACCTCTCCGACATCGACCGCGTGCGCCGCGTCGTCGAGTACTGCAACCAGCTGCCCGTGCACCACCGCCACCCCTACGTCGGCGACCTCGTCTACACCGCCTTCTCGGGCTCCCACCAGGACGCGATCAAGAAGGGCATGGAGGCGCTCGAGGCGGCGGGCGGCCGCGTCTGGGAGGTGCCGTACCTGCCGATCGATCCGATGGACGTCGGGCGCACCTACGAGGCGATCATTCGCGTCAACAGCCAGTCGGGGAAGGGCGGTGTCGCGTACGTGATGAAGGCCGAGCACGGTCTCGACCTGCCACGGCGCACGCAGATCGAGTTCTCGAAGGCGATCCAGCGGGTGGCCGAGACCGAGGGTGGCGAGGTAACGCCGGAGCAGATCTGGGCGTGCTTCGCCGAGGAGTACCTGCGGCCGGGGCCGCTCGAGATCGTCGGCCACCGTTCCGTCGAGGAGGAGGGGGAGCCCGGCGAGACGCTCGAGGCGACGATCCGCCTGGCCGGCGTCCAGCGGGTCGTGACCGGCGCCGGCAACGGCCCGATCGCCGCGTTCGTGAGCGCGCTCGGCCAGGTCGGGATCGACCTGCGCGTGCTCGACTACCACGAGCACGCGGTCACAGCGGGCGCGGACGCGAGCGCCGCCTGCTACATCGAGGCCGCCGTCGGCGACCGGGTGCTGTGGGGGGTCGGGATCCACCCGAGCATCGTCAGCGCCTCCCTGCGCGCCGTCACGAGCGCAGCCAACCGCGCGATCGCTGCCGGCCTCGTCGAGCTCGATCCCGCCTTCGCGACCGCCCGCTCGACCGGCGCCTGACGGCTACGCGATCGTCTCGCGACCGGCGCCGAGCCGGAGCAGATGGCGGCGCATGCGTACGCGGGCTACCCGGGCATTTCGCTCCCGCACGGCCTCGGCGATGAGTGGCAGGTCCTGCGCCGCGGCCCGGAGCTCCGCCGCCCGGCCGCGGAGGAGCGAGCCGTGGATCCCGAGCACGAGGGCCAGGCGCACCTGGTTCTTCGTGGCAGCCGCGAGCGCCCGGAGAAACGCGCTGTAGGCGAGGAGGAACCTGGCGGGGGCGGTGTCGTCCCGGGCCGCGCCGACCGCTGCGTCGACCGCCTCGGCGATCGCCCCGAGCTCGTCGTCGCTCGCTCGCACCGCCGCCCAGTACGCGGTCTCGCTGAGCAGTGCGATGCCGTACTCGAAGATCTCCGGGTCGGTGGCGCCCCGGAAGCGCAGAAGGGCTTCGAACGAGGCGGCGAGCTGCTCTTCGCTCGGCTCCGCGACGAAGATGCCGCCGGCGGCGCCCGTGCGGATCTCGACGGCGCCGAGGGCTTCGAGGACACGGAGTGCCTCGCGCAGGGTGGAGCGGCTGACGCCGAAGACGGCGGACAGCTCACGTTCGGCCGGTAGCCGGTCGCCCTTGCTCAGGCTCCCCGCGAAGATGGCGTCTCGTACCTGAGCGACGACATCGTCGAGCGTCCGGTGGCGCCGCGCGGCGGTGAAGACCCCGGACGGTATCGATCCATTCATTGGTCCGACCACTGTAGCGTGGCCCGTTCGCCGCGCTACGAGGCCGCGGCCAGCTCCTCGACGGGGACGTACTCGATCTCGTAGCCGAAGTAGCGCGGCCCGGCCAGGGCGAGCCCTTCGGGCGACCGCCAGCGCGGGTCGCAGGGCGACGCCCCCACGGTCACCCTGAAGCCGTAACGAAGCTCCTCGGTCGTGATCGCCGCTCCGGTCTCCGAGTCGAACGTGAAGATGAGATCCGGCACCGAGGCGACGATCGTCCCGTCACGGCTGGCGACGAGGTGCTCGTTCTGGAAGGCGACGACGAGCGTCGAGCCCGCGTCGGCGTCCACACCTTCGAGCCGAGCCTCGCCGCGCGTCCAGCCGCCGACGGTGCGCCGGTCGACATCGACGATCTTGCCCCCGAACAGGCGCACGCCGCCGAGCCGCTCGAGTGCCGCCGCCACCGGGTCGCTGTGGGCCTCCCGTGCCTCCCTGACCAGGCGACCCAGCTCCTGCGCGAGCCCCAGCGTGCCGCCGACCGCCGACTCCTTGAGCTGGCTGCCGCTCTGCGCGTAGAGGGCGCCGACGCCCATGCAGCCCATCTCGACGCACGCTGCGCGTGTCAGCCGCTCGGTCCAGTGGTTGTCGCGGCCGCTCACGATCGTCGTGTTGCCCTTCTCGTCCGCGAGCGCGAGCGGTGCGGCCGAGATCCCATACAGGGTCGGGAGGCACATCTGGATCTCCGGGAACGCGCGGCCCATGAAGTCCGCATCCACGATCGGCAGCCCGAGCCGGGCCGCCACGGCGAACGGGACGACGGAGTTCAGGCCGCCCGCCTCGGCGGAGACGGTGTGAGTGATCTTCCTGCCCAGGTGTGCCTCGAGCGCCTGGAAGGCCCGGAGCGCCTCGGAGCCCGAGAAGAGCTTCTCGACGATGATCGTGGGCGAGCCGATCCCGGCCGCCGGGACGACGAGCGCGTCGTCCGGGACATCCTCGAGGTCGATGACCGTCACAGGTCCGCGCGCTCGGATCTCCTCGCGAGCGAACAGGACGCCGACCGAGGGACTGCCCCCGCCGCCGGTGCCGAGGATCGCGGCCCCGAGTGCGAGATCCTCGAGGTCGTCCTCACCGAGAAGCCGGCTCATCGGCTGCCGGCGCTGGCGCCGAGACGCTCCTCGATCGGCACGTACTCGACGTCGTACCCGAAGTAACGCGGTCCGACCAGCTCGAGCCCGGCCGGGCTGCGCCAGCGCGGGTCGCAGGGGGCGGCGATGACCGTGACGCGGAAGCCGTAGCGAAGCTCCTCGGTCGTGATCGGCTCGCCGCTCTCGGAGTCGAGGACGATGATCAGGTCGGGAACGGAGGCCAGCACCTCCCCGTCTCGGATCGCAACGAGGTGCTCGTTCTGCGACGCGATGACGAGCTGCGAGCCGTCGTCGTCCCCGACGCCGTCGACCCGCGCTTCGGCCCGGGAGAAGCCGCCCTCGGTGCGGCGGGCCACGTCGGAGATCTTGCCCGAGAACAACCGGTATGCGGAGAGACGCTCCACGACGGTGGCCACGGGGTCGCCGTGGGCAGCCCGGGTCTCCCGCACCAAGCGACCCAGCTCCTCGCAGAGGCGAAGGGTTCCCGGAACCGTCGCCTCGCGCAGCTGGCGGCCGGTGAGCGGGTAGAGGCTGACCATCGCCGCGCAACCCATGTCGATGGTGATCGAACGGGCGAAGCGCTCGGTCCAGCGGTTGTCGATCGTCTCGAGGATGACCGTGTTCCCCTTCTCGTCGGCGAGGACGAACGGGCTCGCTGCGATCCCGTACAGGGTGGGGATGACCATCTGGATCTCCGGAAACGCGCGGCCCATCAGGTCGGCGTCGACGAGCGGCAGGCCGATCCGCGCCGAGACGACGAAGGGAACGGTCGAGTTGATGCCGCCGGCCTCCGCGGAGGTGGTGTGGGTGATCGGACGCCCGAGGAAGTCCTGGAGCGCCTCGAAAGCGTGCACGATCTCGCTGCCGCGGGGCAACTTCTCGACGAGGATCGTCGGCGCGCCCATCATGGCTGCCGGGGCCACGAGGGCGTCGTCCGGGACATCCTCCACATCGACGACTGTCACGGGGCCGAACTCGCGGATTGCCTGCTTGGCGAGCAGCATTCCCACGTAGGGATTGCCGCCGCCGCCGGTGCCGAGGATCGCGGCGCCGAGAGCGAGGTCGTCGAGCTGATCCTCACCGACCAGCCGCAACGCGCTCGCTCCCCAGCTCGAGATCGCCAACCGCCTTCACTTTGACGCGCACCGCGTTGCCGGGCAGGTAGGCGAGCCCGACCTCCTCGACGTCCATCACGCGCACCGTCTCGGCCGTGGCGCCCGCCGCGACCGCCTTGGCGATCGCCTCCTCCTTCGCCTCGGCGAGCGCCTCCTCCCGAGTGAGCCTGTCGAGGGAGTAGACGCGCTCGACCTCGCCGCCGACCTGGGCGATCGCCGCGCCGATCGCGTTCGCCACAGCGAAATGCTCGGGCCGGACGACCCGCGAGGCGCCCGGGAGCTCGTCGCGGAGGAGGATGCTGCCGCCGCCGACCGCGACCACGGGAATGTCTCCGGCGCTCGTCTTCATGCGATCGACGGCCTCGGCGATCGTGCGCTCGATCAGCGCCAGCCCTTCGTTGACGAGCTCCCGGTCGAGGTGCGCCACGCGCGCGGGATCGCCGATCTCGGCAAGCCCCCCGGCAACTGCCAGGTCGGTGGCCGTCAGGGTGGCGCCGCCGAAGACGAGCGCCTGGCTCGTCAACTCGTAGCCGACGCTGTCCGGCCCGACGGTCAGGCCCCCGAGGGTGCGTACGAGGCTGCCACCGCCGAGGCCGATCGACACGACGTCCGGCATCCGGAAGTTCGTGCGCACGCCGCCGACGTCCACGGCGACGGCCGCCTCGCGCGGGAAGCCCTGCTGGAGGACGCCGACGTCCGACGTAGTCCCGCCGATGTCGACGACCGCGCAATCCTTCTCGCCGGACAGGAGCGCGGCGCCGCGCATCGAGTTCGTGGGGCCTGACGCGAACGTCGCGACCGGGTAGCGCTCCGCGTAGTCGACGCTCATGAGCGTCCCGTCGTTCTGGCTCAGGTAGACGGGCGCCTCGATTCCCGATTCGGCGAGGGCAGAGCGGAATCCGGCCGTGATGCGGCTCGCGAGGTCGCGCAGGCAGGCGTTCATGATCGTCGCGTTCTCCCGCTCGAGGAGGCCGATCCGCCCGATCTCGTGCGAGAGGCTGACGGCGACGCCGGGAAGCTCCTCCTCGAGGATCCGCGCCGCCTCGAGCTCGAACCCGGCGTTGACGGGGGAGAAGACCGACGAGATGGCGACCGAGCGGATCCCCTTGGCGCCGATGTCGCTCGCGGCCCGCTTGATCTCCTCCGGGTCGAGGGGCGAGATCTCCCGACCGTCGAACTCGTGGCCGCCGTGGCAGAGATAGACGTGGCCGCCGAGCGTCGCGCGCAGCCGCTCCGGCCAGCCGACCATCGGTGGGAGGCTCTCCGTTGCCGGGAGCCCGAGTCGGAGCGCGGCGGTCTCGACCAGGCGCTTGCCCTCGACGACGGCGTTCGTGAAGTGGGTGGTGCCGATCATCACCGCCTGGATCCCGGCCGGTGTCGCTGCTCCGCCCGCGAGCAGCTTGCCCAGGGCGGTGAGGATCCCCGAGGTCACGTCCGGGGACGTGGCGGTCTTGACCTCGGCGAGCACCTCGAGCCCGTCCATGAGGACGGCGTCCGTATTCGTGCCACCTACGTCGATGCCGATCCGCATGTGCGCGCTCCTCGCCGGGTACGGATGAGAGGCCGCCGTGGCCTGCCGGCTGGCCCGAACCTACATGGGCCGGGCAGCACGTGCGAGACAAATGGTCGGACCAAACTAAAAACGCAGACCATAATACTTGACTTCGAGGCACCGGATGTTCACGGTTCTGCCACCGTGCGGACCCGCTCGACCCTCCGTCCTGCCTCGCGAGCATGCGCCGGGAGACACCCGGCCTGCCTAGGAGGGCGTGGGGAGCGCCGGCTCGTGCACCTGTGTCCTATGGAGGAGGAAGAGGGATGAGACGCTCGCTGACACTATTTGCGCTCGTTCTGTCCGCCCTCGCGCTTGCGCTCACTGTCGCAGCGTGCGGGGGAGACGACGAGCCGGCAGCGGAGGAGCCTGCGGCGACGACCGAGGCGCCGCCCGCCGAGACGGAGGCGCCCGCGGAGACCGAGGCGCCCGCCGAGACCGAGGCGCCTGCCGAGACGGAGGCCCCGACCCTCAACACCGAGGACGTCGGGCCCACGCAGGACGTGATCCCGGAGGGCGACACGGTCGAGGTCGCGTTCTTCACGATTGCCGGCAACACGTACCTCCAGTCGTCGCTCGCGGCGATGGAGGAGGTCGCGGCGGCGCACGGCGCCAACATCACGACGTTCGACAACGGGTTCGACCCGGCCAAGCAGTTCGGCCAGGTTCAGGACGCCGTCACGTCCGGGAAGTTCGACGCGTTCATCGTCACCGCAATCGACTCGGCCGGGCTCGTGCCGGCTATCGAGGATGCCGTCGCCGCCGGCATCAAGGTTGTCGCGACGGACACGCCCATCGGCCCCGACTACACGACGACGGAGATTCAGGTCGAGGGGGTCTCGGGCTCGATCCTGCGGCCGGCCTCGCTGATCGGTGACGACTATGTGCAGCTCGCGACCCAGTTCTGCGAGGGCAAGGACCCGTGCGTCGTCGTGTGGATCCCCGGCGTGCGCGGAACGGTGTTCGACCAGGCGATCGAGGATCAGCTCGGGCCGCTCGCCGAGGAGAACCCGAACATCGAGCTCACCATCGGCCCGGATGGCGGCTATCTCTCGGAGCCGGCCTTCAAGTCGATGCAGGACATCCTCCAGGCGAACGCGCACATCGACCTGGTCATGGCCGCCGATCAGATGGCGCTCGGTGCTGAGCAGGCGATCGACGATGCGGGCCGGACCGGCGAGATGGCGATCGTCGGCGGTGGCGGCTCCAAGCCGGCCGTGACGGCCGTCAAGGAGGGGCGCTGGTACGCGACTCCCGCGTTCGTGCCCTTCGACGAGGGGCGCGAGGCCATGGAGATGGCGATCATCGCCGCGCGCGGCGGCACGATCGATAGCCCGGCGCGGTTCTCCCTGGACTACTCGAGCCTGCCGCAGGTGCTCACCCAGGACAACCTGGCCGAGTGGGCGGACGGGTTCGACGGCCAGTGGGAGGGCTAGAGACGAGGGCCTGAGCCCCGTCTCCCACAACCGGCCATGGAGCCTCACATCGAGACGATCGGGGTTGGCAAGCGCTTCGGGGGCGTGCGCGCTCTCGAGGATGTGAGCCTGGTCGTGGCGCGCGGGGAGATCCACGGTCTGGTGGGGGAGAACGGGGCGGGCAAGTCGACCCTCGGGAAGATCATCGCCGGCGTGCATACGCCGGACGCGGGTGAGCTGCGGATCGCGGGGCGGGCGGTGCACTACCGCTCGCCCCGCGAGGCGTTGCGCGACGGGGTGACGATGATCGCCCAGGAGATCACGCTGGTTCCCCAGTTGACCGTGCTCGCCAACGTGTACCTGGGGCGGGAGGCGGGCCGGCGGGGGGTGCTGGACGGCCGCGCGTTGCGGGCCCGCTACGCGGAGCTCGTGGGGCGCGCCGGGTTCGACCTGCCCGCGGATCTCCCGGTCGGTGCCCTGCGCCTCGCGGATCGCCAGAAGGTGGAGATCCTTCGGGCGCTCGCGCGCAACGCGGAGCTGATCGTGATGGACGAGCCGACCGCGGCTCTGTCGGCCGAGGAGGCGGAGCGGCTGTTCGACGTGATCCGCGGCCTCCGGGAGCGGGGAACGACGATCGTGTACGTCTCGCACTTCCTCGAGGAGGTGCTCGGGCTGTGCGACACCGTGAGCGTGCTCAAGGACGGGCGGCTGGTGCGCTCGGCCCCGGCGTCGGAGGAGTCCGCCGCGAGTCTGGTGGCGGCGATGCTGGGTCGTTCGCAGGGGCTCGAGTTCCCGGAAAAGCTGTTTCCTGCGCCGGACGCCCCGGTCGTGCTGTCCGTGCGGGGTCTCGCCTGCTCGGGCTTTGTGCGCGACGTGGCGCTATCGGTGCGGGCAGGGGAGATCGTGGGTCTGGCCGGCCTCGTCGGCTCCGGGCGCAGCGAGGTGGCCCGGGCCGTGTTCGGCGCCGATCGTCTCGAGGGGGGTACGGTCGAGCTCGAGGGCAAGGCGCTCCGGTTGCGCTCCCCGCACGAGGCGGTCAGGGCGGGAATCGCGATGGTCCCCGAGTCGCGTAAGGAGCAGGGCCTCGTGATGGATCGGTCGGTGATCGAGAACGTGACGCTTCCGCACCTCGAGACGGTCGCGCGGGGCGGTGTGGTGGCACCCGCTCGGGAGCTCGCGCGCACGCGGGAGCTCGTGTCGGAGGTCGACATCCGCACCGAGCGCCCGCAGGCCAGGGTCTCGACCCTCTCCGGCGGCAACCAGCAGAAGGTGCTGTTCGCGAAGTGGCTGTTTCGCCGGCCGCGGCTTCTGATCGCGGACGAGCCGACGCGGGGCGTCGACGTGGGCGCGAAGCAGGCGATCTACCTGCTTCTGCACGCGCTGGCGTCCTCGGGCATGGGTGTGCTCCTGATCTCGAGCGAGCACGAGGAGGTGATCGGGCTGGCCCACCGGGTGCTCGTGATGCGGGCCGGCAGTCTGGTGGCCGATCTCGACGGCCGCACGGTGACCGAGGATCAGGTGCTGCAGGCAGCGTTCGGGACGGGAAGCAGGGCCGCGTGAGCGCGAACGGCACCGTTCCGCCGCGCCGGCGCCTGCCGGCGCTCGGGCGGCCCCAGTTCCGGCTCGCCGCTCTGCGCGACTACGGGATCATCGCCGCTTTCGTGGCGTTGTTCATCGTTCTTTCGCTCTCGTCGGACGTCTTCCTCAACCTGACCAACTGGCTGAACATCCTCGACCAGTGGTCTGCGATCGGGATCATGGCCTGCGGCTGGACGCTGGCTCTGATCGCGGGTGGGTTCGATCTCTCGATCGGGGCGATCTACGCGATGGCGAGCGTCGTGGCTGCCGATGTGGCTCTGTCGGGCGGAGCAGCCGCCGGCCTGCTCGTCGGCGCCCTGGCGGGGCTCGGGATCGGGGTCGTGAACGGCGGCCTCTCGACGGTCGGGCGGATCAACTCGTTCATGGCGACGCTGGCGATGAGCTTCGTCGTGCGCGGCATCGCGCTCGCGATCTCGGGCGGCTACCTGATCAGGGTCGTGACCGAGGAGGGCAAGCCGACGAAGTTCAACGTGATCGGCCGCAGCGAATTCCTCGGCGCCAAGTACTCGGTCTGGTTGTTCGCCGGGGTGATCCTGGTCGCGGGGTTCCTCCTGCACCGCACGATCTTCGGCCGCCACGTCTACGCGTCCGGGGGGAACCCCGAAGCAGCGCGTCTGTCCGGCGTTCGCGTCGACCTGGTGCGCACGGCCACGTTCGCGATCTCGGGCTTGTGCGCCGGGATCGGTGGGATCATCGTGGCCTCCCGCGTCTCCACGGGGCAGTCCGACGTCGGTGTCGGCATCGAGTTCGACGTGATCGCCGCGGTCGCGATCGGCGGCACCTCTATCTTCGGTGGCGCCGGCGCGATCTGGCGCACCGTGGTCGGCGTGCTGCTGCTTGCGATGATCCAGAACGGCTTCAACCTGATGAGCGTCGACGCCGTCTACCAGCGGATCGTGTTCGGGCTGATCATCCTCGCGGCCGTCGGCATCGACGCCTGGTCGCGGCGCACGGCGAGATGACCGCGGCATCGGGCCCGGACGCCGCGTACGTCCTGCGGCGAGCCACCGTCCTCGACGAGGCGGGGTACTTCACGGGCCCGCTCGACGTTGCCGTTTCGGATGGGCGGGTCCAGGCGGTGGGCCGCGATCTGGCTGCGGCCGGGCTTCCCTCGTTCGACCTCGAGGGCATCTTCCTGATGCCGGGCGTGTTCGACTGCCACGCCCACCTTGCCATCGCCACCGTGGACACGCTCGAGCTTCTGCGCACACCGATTGCCGAGTGGGCGCTGGCGGCCGGCGACAACGCCCGCCGCACGCTCGCGGGCGGCGTCACGTTCGTTCGGGACGCTGGCGGGGCCGAGGCCGGGCTGCGCTCCGCGATCGAGAAGGGGCTCGCGACCGGACCGCGCCTCCAGCTCTCCGTCGTGATGCTCTCCCAGACCGGCGGCCACGGCGACGGCTTCCTACCCGGACCGGGGGCCGAGATGATGTCGGGCTACATGCTCCCCGACTACCCGGGCAGGCCGCCGTACCTCGTGGACGGTCCGGAGCGGATGCGAGCGGTCGTGCGTGAGGTGCTGCGCGCCGGGGCGGAGTGGGTCAAGCTCTGCACGACGGGCGGCGTCATGTCTCCCGGCGACCGGCCCGACGAGCCGGAGCTGACCGCGGAGGAGATCGCCGTCGCCGTCTTCGAGGCCGCACGGCGCGGGCGGGGCGTGATGGCGCACGCGATGGGTGGCGAAGGGCTCGACAACGCCGTTGCCGCTGGCGTGCGCTCGATCGAGCACGGTGTCTTCCTCACCGAGGCGCAGGCGCAGCGGATGGCCGCGACCGGGTGCTGGCTCGTCCCGACGCTGACGATCGTCTCGGACGTGATGAGCTGGGCGGAGGAGGGCATCCTGCCGCCCTACGCGGCGGAGAAGGCGTTCGAGCTGCGGCCGCGCCTCGGCAACGCTGTCGAGGTCGCCCGGGCCGCCGGCGTGCGGATCGCCGTCGGGACGGACTCCTTCACCCGCGGCCAGCATGGCCGCAACCTCCGGGAGCTCGCGCTCCTCGGTGAGGCCGGAATGCCGCCGGCGGAGGTGCTGCTCGCTGCCACCGCGGGCGGCGCCGAGCTGTGCGGGGTCGCCGGCAGCCACGGCAGGATCGCGCCCGGCTTCGTCTTCGACGCGATCCTGCTCGACCGGGACCCGAGCGACCTATCCGTCTTCGCTGCGGACGGCCCCGTCACCGGGGTCTTCAAGGGCGGCCGCGTGGCCGTGCCCCACGGGCGCCTCGTCGCCGAGGGGGTGCTCTCGACCGTATGAGCGAGGCCGGTAGCCGCATCGGGGTCGACGTCGGCGGGACGTTCACGGACCTCGTCTCCTACGACGAGGAGACCGGGGCGATGCGCGTCAGCAAGGTGCCGACGACGCCGGCTTCGCCCGAGGAGGGCGTGGTCGCCGCCCTCGACGAGACGTTCGACGAGCGCGCGCTCGCCCGTTCCGGCTACTTCCTCCACGGCACGACCGTCGGGCTGAACGCGCTC
This sequence comes from uncultured Gaiellales bacterium, assembly GCA_964370985.1. GTDB lineage: Bacteria > Actinomycetota > Thermoleophilia > Gaiellales > Gaiellaceae > JAHDVS01. The sequence goes on from CAYJLE010000032.1 coordinate 16,816, forward strand.
CTCACGCGCACCGGCGCGGTGGTCGGCCTGCTCGCCACCCGCGGCTTCCGCGACGTCCTCGAGACTCGCCGGGGCGACCGGGCCGAGCCCTACAACCTCTTCTGGCGGCCGCCGGCGCCGCTCGTGCCGCGGCGCCTGCGCTTGCCCGTGACTGAGCGGCTGCTAGCGGACGGGCGGGTTCGCGTGCCTCTCGAGGCGGAGGACGTGCGGGCAGCGGCCCGTGCCTTCGCGGCCGAGGGCGTGACCGCGGTCGCTGTCGCGTTCCTGCACGCCTACGCGAATCCCGCTCACGAGCTCGAGGCGGAGGGGCTTCTGCGCGAGGCTGGCTTCGCGGGTGAGATATCGCTTTCCCACCGCGTCTCCGGCGAGTACCGCGAGTACGAGCGCACCACGACGACGGTGATCGACGCGTTCGTGCGCGGGCGGATGTCGAGCTACCTGCAGCGGCTCGACGGCGCTCTCGCGGGGCGCGGCTTCCCCGGCGAGCGGCTCGTGACCCGCTCGGGTGGCGGCGCGATGACCTTCGCCGAGGCCGAGGCGCGGCCGTTCGAGACGATCATGTCCGGACCGGTTGCGGGCGCCCAGGGGGGCGCGGAGCTGGCCGCTCGCCTCGGGCTCGGCGACGTCGTCACCGCCGACGTCGGCGGCACGAGCTTCGACACGTGCTTCATCGCCGGCGGCCGGTTGCCGCTGCTCTACGAGGGCTCGATCCTCGGCCTGCCGCTCCAGACGCCCTGGGTGGACGTCCGCTCGATCGGCGCCGGCGGCGGCTCGCTCGCCTATGTCGACGTGGGCGGGCTCCTGCGCGTCGGTCCGCAGAGTTCGGGCGCGGTACCCGGCCCGGCCTCGTACGGGCGCGGCGGCACGGAGCCGACCGTGACCGATGCGGCCGCGCTGCTCGGCATGCTGGCGGAGGGGCGCCTCGCCGGCGGCGTCGAGCTCGACATCGACGCGGCGCGCTCCGCCTATGCCCCCCTGGCCGGCCGGCTCGGGCGCACCGTGGAGGAGACGGCGCGCGGCGCTCTCGCCATCGTCGCCGCCAACATGGCGAACGCCATCCGCGAGATCACGGTCGAGCAGGGCCGCGACCCGCGCGAGGCGACGCTGCTCGCCTTCGGCGGTGCCGGCCCGCTCTTCTGCACCCTGCTCGCGCGAGAGCTCGAGCTGTCCCGGATCGTCGTCCCACCGTATGCGGGCAACTTCTCGGCCTGGGGGCTCCTCGGCGCCGACCTCGTCCAGTCGGCCGCACGCACCGCCATCCTGCCCCTCGACGATGCGAGCCTGGCCCCGGCGGCAGCGATCCTGGAGGAGCTGTTCGCCACGCTGGCGGCCCGGAGCGCTCACGCCGGCGAGGGAGAGCGGGAGGTCGCGATCGACCTGCGCTACGCGGGCCAGGAGCACTTCCTGACAGTGCACGTCCCGAGCGAGAACGGGAGGATCGAGGCCGGAGCGGAGCAGATCCGCGCGCTCTTCACCGCCGACTACGAGCGCGCGTTTGCCCACACCATGCCCGGGGCGATCCAGATCGTCGCCCTGCGCGCGACTGTCCGCCGGCGCCTCCCGCGCGGGGAGGAGCGCCCGGAGACGCGCGCCGGCCAGCGGGGCCCGGCCGCCGCCCCGGCCTGGTCGTTCTCGGCAGGTCGGGAGCTTCCGTTCGCGGTCGTCGAGCGGGCCGCGCTCGCCCCGGGCGAGGCGCTCGCGGGCCCCGCAATCGTGCTCGAGGAGACCGCCACCACCTATCTCGACTCCGGCTTCGAGGCCCGCGTGCACGAGAGCGGGTCGCTGCTCGTCGAGCGGAAGGAGGACGGATGACAGCCGAGGCCGTGATCCACCGGGCGGGGCGGGGGGTCGCGACCGGGACCGAGGACGCGGACCCGATCACGACCGAGATCATCCGCCACGGCCTCAACTCGGCCGCCAACCAGATCAAGCGGGCGCTCGTCCGGACGGCCTTCTCGCCGATCATCTACGAGGTCCTCGACTTCGCCGCGGTCCTCTACGACCGCCAGTTCCGCCTGCTCGCCCAGGCGCCGAGCCTCCCCTTCTTCATGGGGACGATGAGCTTCTGCATCGAGGCCGCCGTCGAGGCCGTCGGCGGCGAGGATCACCTCGATCCGGGCGACATCATCCTCATGAACGACCCCTACAAGACCGGCTCGCACCCGCAGGACGCGGCGATCGTGATGCCCGTCTTCCTCGCGGACGGCACGCTGCTCGGCTACTCGGCGATCAAGGCGCACTGGCTCGACATCGGGGCCAAGGAGCTCTACTGCACCGACACCACGGACGTCTTCCAGGAGGGCGTGATCTTCCCGGGCGTCAAGCTCTACCGCCGCGGCGAGCTCGTCGAGGACATCTTCAAGATGGCCCGTGCGAACTCGCGGCTGCCGGTGTTCGTCGAGGGGGACATCAACGCCGAGGTGGTCGGCGTGCGCACCGGCGGCGCCGCGCTCGTGCGGCTCGTGGAGCGACACGGCCTCGAGCGCTTCCAGCAGTGCGTCGAGCGGATGTACGACCACGGCGAGGCGGTCGTGCGGGGCTATTTCGAGCAGATCCCCGACGGCCGCTACGTCGGCCGCGGCGAGATGGACTCGGACGGGATCACGGACGATCCGATCCCGTTCGAGGTGGTGCTCGAGGTGGAGGGCTCGACCTGCCGGCTCGACTTCTCCGACGCTCCGGCCGCCCGGCCCGGGCCGGTCAACTGCCCCGTTGCCTCGACCGTCTCCGCCGCCCGGGTCGTGATGACGATGCTCGCGGGCGGCGGCGAGGCTCCGAACGAGGGTCACTTCCGCCCGCTCGAGGTCGTGACGACGCCCGGCTCGATGTTCCACTGCCTGTCGCCGTCGCCCTGCTTCCTCTACGGCTGGCCGGCGATGCAGGCGACCGAGGCGGTCCTGAACGCGGTCGCGCAGGCGATGCCGGACCGGGTCGTCGCCTGTTCCGGCGGCGACCTCGCCGCGGTCGTCTGGTGGGGCGTGAGGGAGAGGACGGGCGAGTTCTGGGGCGACGGCTCGCCGCACCCGGTCGGCCAGGGCGCGAGTGCCGACGGCGACGGCGCCTCCTCGCTCCTCCACCACATCGAGGCGGCCACCCGCTTCGCGCCGGTCGAGGTCTGGGAGCAGCGCAACCCGTGGCTCCTCGAGAAGTTCGAGCTCGCTCCCGACTCCGGCGGCCCGGGGCGGCACCGGGGCGGCCTCGGGCCGGACATGTTCTTCCACTTCCTCGAGGAGTCGTACTGCACGTCCACGGTCGAGCGGACGAAGAACCCGCCCTGGGGCCTCGCCGGCGGCCTGCCCGGCCGGGCGAACGCGGGCGCGCTGCGCCTGCCGGACGGGACGCGAACGCCGGTCGCGAAGGCGACGGGCCTGCGGATCCCGAAGGGCGCGACGTTCGAGATCCACTGCGGCGGCGGCGGCGGCTACGGGCCGCCGGGCGAGCGCGACCCGGCCGCGGTGCTCGAGGACCTGCGCGAGGGCTACATCACCGAGGAGGCTGCCCGTGCCCACTACCCCCACGCGTTCGAGGAGGCTGACTGACGATGACGTCCGGTCTTCCTGAGCTGCTCCGACCCGCTTCCGTTGGCGAGGCGGTCGCGGAGCTCGCCCGGCTGGGAGCGGAAGGGGCTCCCCTGGCCGGCTGCACGTGGATCATGCGTGCGCCGGCACGTGGCGAGCGCCTGCGCTCGGCCTACGTCTCGCTCCAGGATCTCGACGAGCTCCTGGCGGTCGTCCCGGGAGATCCAACCGTGCTCGGCGCCCGGGTCACCCATGCCGGTCTGGCCGCCCTGGACGACGGGGCGGGGCCGCTCGGCGCTCTCGCCGAGGCAGCGCGCCGCTCGGCCAACCTGGCGATCAGAAACGTCGCGACCCTCGGCGGGAACCTGTGCGCCGCTCCGTTCGCCGCCGCGGACCTCGTTCCGGCTCTGCTGGTCGCGGAAGCCGCGGTGCGGGTCGCCTCTCCCCCGGGGGAGCTGGAGCTGCCCGTGGCGGACTACCTGGCTACCCGCGGCTCGCGGGAGCCGGGTGAGCTGGTCGTGGCGCTCGCCGTGCCTGCACCGCCGAACCGGCGCTCCTGGTACGAGCGCCTGACCGTGAGGGGCTCGGGCGAATACCCGATCGTCGGCGTCGCCGTCAGCGTCGACCTCGACCGTGAGGGGCGGGCGGCGTCGGCCCGGGTTGCCGTGGGCGGCGTCGAGGAGGCCGCTCGCCGCTGCCCCGCGGCCGAGGCGGCTCTCTCCGGCCGCCTTCTCGACGCCGCCGCCGGCGGGGAGGCCGGCGGGGCGGCCGCGGCCGAGCTCAAGGCGCGTGACGGGGTCGACGCGCCCGGCTGGTACCGGCTGGCGGTGTTGCCGTCGCTCGTGCGCCGTGTCGTCGAGCGGCTTGCGGAAGGGAGGACGGAATGAGCGTTGCGTTGACCGTGAACGGCGCCCGCCACGAGGTGGAGGCACCGGCGTTCACTCCTCTCGCCCACGTGCTGCGCGAGGAGCTCGGGCTGACCGGGACGAAGGTCGGGTGCTTCGAGGGCTTCTGCGGCGCGTGCGCCGTCCTCCTGGACGGGCGGGTTGTCGCCTCGTGCCTCCTCCCGGTCGCTCTCGCCGACCGGAGCGAGGTGGTGACGGTCGAGGGCCTGGCCGGCCCCGACGGCGAGCTGAGCCCGGTCCAGCGTGCGCTCGTGGAGGGTGGAGCCGTCCAGTGCGGGGCGTGCACGCCCGGGGTCGCGATCGCGTTGACGGCGCTCCTCGCCGAACGCGACGAGCCGGGCCGGGCGGATGTGCAGGAGGCTCTCGCGGGCCACCTCTGCCGCTGCACGGGCTACACGGCAATCGTCGATGCGGCACTGGCCGCGGCACAGGCGGTGCAGCGATGACGCTGGTCGGTCAGAGCATCCCCCGCCCCGACGCCGAGGCGAAGGCCCGCGGCACGGCCAGGTTCGCGATCGACTACGAGGAGCCACGGCTCCTGCACGCCAAGCTCGTGCGCTCGCCGCTCCCGAGCGGCCGGATCATCCGTATCGACACGACCCGTGCCGAGGCGATGCCGGGTGTTCGCGCCATTGTGACCGGGGCCGACGCTCCCGGCAGCGTGGGCTTCACGACCCGCGACCAGACCCTCCTGGCCCGGGACGTCGTGCGCTGCGTCGGCGAGCCCATCGCGGCCGTCGCGGCCGAGACCGTGGCTCAGGCGAGGGCCGCGGCGAGCGCGATCGAGGTCGAGCTCGAGCCCCTGCCGGCTGTGACCGACGTGCAGTCGGCTCTCGCGGCCGGGGCTCCCCTCGTCCACGAGGCGTGGGAGTCCTACCCGATCCTCGTGCCGGGCGGCGGTCCCCGCCGGGGAAACGTGGCGTGGGAAGCCACGGTGCACCACGGCGACCTGGACGCGGCGTTCGCGCGGGAGGACGTCGTCGTCGTGGAAGACGAGTTCGAGGCGGGCCGCCAGCACCAGGCCTCGATCGAGCCGCGCGCGGCCGTCGCGCGCTACGAGAACGGGCGCTTCACGATCCACAGCTCGACGCAGTGGCTGCACCAGGTTCGCCTCGGGGTGGCCGAGTACCTCGGGGTGCGGCCGGCCGACGTCCGCGTCATCGCGACGGAGGTCGGCGGCGGGTTCGGCGGCAAGCTCGAGGCTGCAGTCGAGGCGCTCGCCGCTCTGCTCGCCCGCAAGGCGGGGCGCCCGGTCAAGCTCGTCAACACGCGCCGGGACGAGTTCGTCGGCGGCAACCCGCGCGAGAGCGCCGTCGTGCGCCTTCGTTCCGCCGTCACCCGGGAGGGCGAGATCCTCGCCCGTGAGGCGGTGTGCCTGATGGACGCCGGCGCCTACTGCAGCGAGACCGGCTTCATCGCGAGCGCGGCCTCGCAGGTGCTGGCGGGCAACTACCGGGTCGGAGCCGTCCGTCTCGTCGCCCAGGCGATCTACACGAACACGCCGCCGACCGGCGCCTTCCGCGGCGTGTCTGGCACCTACTGCGCCTTCGCCCTCGAGCGCCACATGGATCACATCGCCGAGGCGATCGGCATGGACCGCCGGGAGCTGCGGCTGCGCACGGTGATCCGCGACGGCGACCTCGGCCCCACGGGCCAGAAGTTCGACGATGTCGCGCTCCTGGAGGGCCTGGAGCGGATCGAGGCGGTTGCCCCCTGGGCCGAGGTCTCGCGCCGGCGACCCTATCGGGGCGTGGGCATCGCCTGCACGACCTGGGTCACGAACGCCGGCCCGGGCAGCGTGACGCTCAAGCTGAACGAGGACGGCACCGTCGGCGTGATCACGGCGGCGGTCGAGATCGGGTCCGGCGGGCTCGTCCAGGGCGTCACCCAGGTCGTGGCCGAGTCTCTCGGCCTACGGCCCGAGGACGTCGTGCTGATGCCGGCCGACACGGACGCGGGCGCCTACGACATGGGCGCCGCGGGCTCCCGCACGACCGTTGCCGTCGGCAACGCGGCCCGCCTCGCCGCCGAGGACGTGCGCAGGAAGGCGCTCCAGATGGCAGCCGGGATGCTCGAGGCCAGCCCCGACGACCTCGAGCTGGCCGAGGGGCAGGTGCGTGTCGTGGGCGCCCCGGAGCGCGCCGTTCCCCTCGCGATGATCGCGCTCGCCGCCGTGTGGACGGTCGGGCCGATCACGGGGCAGGGCAGCTACAACCAGACCCCCGCGGCCTTCAACCCCGCCTGCTCGGTGGGGAACGTGATGCCGGTATTCTCGCAGCCGAGCTTCCACGTTCACCTCTGCGAGGTCGAGGTCGACCCGGACACGGGCAAGGTGACAGTGCTGCGCTACGTGGTCGCCCAGGACGTCGGGCGGGCGCTCAACCCGGCTGCGGTCGTCGAGCAGATCCGCGGCGGTGTCGTCCAGGGACTGGGCTACGCGCTCTACGAGAGCCTTCGGCTCGACGATCGGGGGCGCTACCTCGAGGACCGCTTCGAGACCTACCGCTTGCCCACCGCCCTCGAGGCGCCTCCGCTCGAGGCGATCCTGATCGAAGGCCGTCCGTCGCCAGGCCCCTTCGGGGCCAAGGGCGTCGCGGAGCCACCCATCGTCCCTGTCGCGGCTGTCGTCGGCTGTGCCGTGGCCGATGCCATCGGACGCCCGGTGAGCCGCCTGCCGCTCACCCCCTGGACCGTTCTCGAAGCGATGAGCGCGGAGCCGTCGCCGGCGGCCGAGCGCGCGAGCTGGAGCTGGCGCGAGGCCACCATCGCCGACGAGCCGGTGATCGCCGCCAGCGCCGCCGCCACGCCCGAACGAGAGGAGCACTGAGATGAACGCGAGCGAGAGACCGCCTGTCGGCACCCTCATCATGACCTCGACGGCGCCGGAGCAGCTTGCGCCGCTCGCACGCCTGACGGAGGAGCTCGGTTTCGGCGAGCTCTGGGTGGCGGAGGACTATTTCTTCCACGGTGGCGTGGCGGCCGCCGCCATCTGTCTGGGCGCGACCGAGCGAATCCCGGTCGGGATCGGAATCCTGTCCTCGGTTGTTCGCCACCCGGCTGTGGCGGCCATGGAGATAGCGACCCTCGCCCGCGCGTTCCCGGGCCGCCTCATGCCGGGCTTCGGTCTCGGAGTTCCGTTCTGGATCGGGCAGATGGGCCTGACACCCCCGTCCCAGCTCGCCGCGGTGCGCGAATGCCTCAGCTCGGTGCGGCGCCTGCTCGCCGGCGAGGAGCTCACCGAAGTCGGCAAGCACGTCACCTTCGATCACGTCCGGCTCGCGCACCCGCTCTCCGAGCCGCTACGGGTCTACTCCGGCCTGATGGGGCCGAAGATGCTGCAGCTCTCCGGTGAGGTTGCCGACGGGAACATCATCGGCGCGATGGCCCCGCTCGAGTACGTCAGCTGGTCGCGCGAGCAGATGGCGATCGGCGCCGCGCGCGCCGGTCGGGAGCTGAATGCCCGCTGCCCCATGCTCGCTCTCTACGCCGTCGGGCCCGAGCGGCGGCAGGTGAAGGACTCGATCCGCGGCGTGCTCGGCTTCTACCTGTCCGTCTTTCCCCGGAACGCGTTCACCGAGATCTACGGGTGCGCGGACGAGCTCGAGGCCCTCGTCGCTCAGGGCGGCGCCGAGGCCGTCGCCCGCGAGATGCCCGATCGCTGGGTCGACGACTTCACGATCAGCGGCGAGCCCGACGAGTGCGCAGCCCGGATCCGGGCGTACCTGGACGCCGGGGTGGACTCCGTCGTGCTGGCGCCGCAGCCGGCGGATCGCTCCGCGGAGATCTTCGAGCTCACGGCCCGGGAGGTGCTGTCGCGAATTGCCTAGCCGGGCCGGGGGCGGAACGACGACGGAGGAGAGGTAGATGGCAGTAAGCGTGGGTGCGAGCGGGCCGCCGGAGCTTCACGCGGCGGTCACGGTCGAGGAGGCCGTCCGCGAGCTCGCCGCGCTCGGCGGGGACGGCGCCGTCCTGGCCGGGGGGACGTGGGTCCTCAGAACGCCGATCCGGGGCGAGACGTGGCTGCGGCGCTATGTGGCGCTGGCAGGGATCGAGGAGCTCACGAGCATCACGCCCGGCGATCCGACCGTGATCGGGGCACTCGCCACGCACGCGACGCTTGCCGGGCTCGACCCGGGCACCGGGCCGCTCGGGGCTCTCGCGGAGGCCGCCAGGACATCATCGTTCCCGGCCATCCGCAACGTGGCGACGCTCGGCGGCAACCTCCGCGTCCCCCTGCCCGAGGCCGACCTGGTTCCACCGCTCCTGGTCGCGGAGGCGCGCGTCGATCTCGCCTCACCGTCCGGCCGCGAGAGCCTCGAGCTTCCCACGTACCTCTCCTCACGCTCCGCGAGACCCGCCGGTGAGCTCATCGTGGCCGTCAGCGTCCCCACACCGGCGGGGAGACGCTCGGCCTACGAGCGTCTGGCTCTGCGGGCGGGGGACTACCCCGTCGTCGCCGTCGCTCTCTCCATCGACTTCGACGGCGCCACGGTGCGCCAGGCGAGGGTCGCCGTGGGAGCCGTCGAGGAGACTCCCCGGCGTCTCGCAGCGGCGGAGGCGGCTCTGCGCGGAGCGCCGCTGGGGCGGGAGGCAGCCGAGGCGGCCGGCCGAGCGGCGGCCGGGGAGCTTGCCGCTCGCGACGGTGTCGATGCCCCCGGCTGGTACCGCCTGGCGGTGCTGCCCGAGCTCTTCGCCCGGGCCGCGGAGCGGCTCGCGTGATGGCCGCGACGGACACCGAGGGCCCGCCGGAGAGCTTCGACCTCTTCCTCGCCCTCCGGAAGCGGCGCATGCACCGGGAGTTCGGGCCCGATTCGGTCGACGACGCGCAGATCGAGCGCCTCGTCTACGCGGCGGGCCGTGCCCCCTCGGCCCGTGCGGGGCTCCGCCACCTCGTCGTGGTCACGGATCCACGCCTCGTCCGGACGCTGCGGCAGGTCTGTCCGGGGTTCCTGAACAACGCGCCGGCGGCCATCGCGGTGTGCACGGACGTGGCGCTGGCCGAGGTGGTGCTCGGCCCCGTGGGCGCGGTGCAGGCGACGCTCCTCGACTCCGGCGCGGCCGTCGGTTTCCTCTCGCTCGCAGCGCCCGCCCTCGGGCTCGGCATCTGCCTCACGACGAGCTGGAGCGCCGAGGTGGTCCAGGAGGTCCTGGGGCTGCCCCCGCACATCAGGCCGGACGCGCTCGTCGCCGTCGGGCGCCCCGTGGCGAGCCCGCGCCCGGCTCCCCGCCGCTTCGAGCCACTCGTCCACCGCGACCGCTACGAGGCGCCGGAAGGGACGGCAACGTGAGCGAGCGAGACGAGCCCCTCTTCGAGCTCGTGGTCTACCTCGTCGCCTCCGCGCGCCTCTGCCTCGATGAGGCGCCCCGCTACGGCGCCGTCCGCCTCCTCGCTGGGGCCGTCCGCCTGCTCGAGGCGTCGGGGGGCGCGGCCGGGGGCGACGACGCAGCCCTCCAGGCCTGGAAGCGCTCGATCGAGGAGCACCTGGCCCTCGTCATGAGCGATTACCCGGCGTTCGCGGCCTGGCTCGCGGACCTCGCCCGGGAGGCTGCGGCGGAGACGACGCGCCGTAACCTGACCACGGCGACCTAGAGAGGGAAAAAGACCGTGGCCCTCGACCCCAAGTACGACGTCCTCTTCGAGCCGGTGCGGATCGGGCCGAAGACCATGAAGAATCGCTTCTACCAGTCGCCGCACTGCACGGGCTTCGGGGCGGAGTTCCCGGGCGCCCAGGCCCATTTCCGGGGCATGAAGGCGGAGGGCGGGTGGGCCGTCGTCAACACCGAGGCGACGATGATCACGCCGGCCTGCGACTTCAGCGGTGTGAGCGTGCAGTCGCGGCTGTGGGACCACTTCGACGTGCGCAACTGGAGCCTCATGTGCGACAAGGCGCACGAGCACGGCGCGCTTGCCGGCATCGAGCTCCACGGGGGTGGCTCCGCCCACACCGGCTACGACAGCCGGCTGCCCGCGCCCCACGTCTCGGCGATTCCCGACGAGAGCCTGTGGATGGGAGCCGTCTACGAGATGGACAAGGCGGAGATCAGGGTCGCCCAGCGGGAGTACGTCGCGGCGGCCAGGCGGGCTCGCTCGGCGGGCTTCGACATCGTGAACATCCACGGCGCCGAGGCCGCTGGCCTACCGCTCATGTTCCTCATGCGCCTGCACAACAAGCGCACGGACGAGTATGGCGGGTCCTTCCAGAACCGCGCCCGCTTCTGGCTCGAGACCCTCGAGCTGGTGCGGGAGGCGGTGGGGGACGAGTGCGCGATCACGGCGCGCCTCTGCGTGGACACGCTCCACGGCACGGACCAGGGGATCCGGGTGGAGGAGGAGGGGGTGGGCTTCATCGAGCTCGCCGACCACCTCGTCGACTTCTGGGATCTCCAGGTCGGCGGCGAGAACCTCGCCAACTGGGTCAAGGACGCGGGCGCGTCGCGCTTCTACCCCGAGAACTTCCAGGGCGAGTGGGTACGGAAGGTCCGCCCGTACACGCGGAAGCCGATCGCCGGCGTGGGGCGGTTCACCAACCCCGACACGATGGTGGAGATGATCGCGAGCGGCCAGCTCGACATCATCGGCGCGGCGAGGCCGTCGATCGCCGACCCCTTCCTCCCGAGGAAGATCGAGGAGGGCCGCCTCGACGAGATCCGCGAGTGCATCGGCTGCAACCTGTGCGTCTCGCGGGTCAACGCCGCCTGGCGCCTCGTCTGCACGCAGAACGCGACCGCGGGGGAGGAGTACCGACGCGGCTGGCACCCGGAGCGCTTCGACCGGGCCCGCAACGCCGACTGCGACGCCCTCGTCGTCGGCGCGGGGCCGGCGGGGATGGAGTGCGCCATCGTCCTCGGCAAGCGCGGGCTGCGCCGCATCCACCTCGTCGAGGCCGAGGAGGAGCTCGGCGGCCACTTCCGGTGGGTGCCGAAGCTGCCCGGTCTCGGGGAGTGGGGACGGGTCGTCGATTGGCGGCGGATTCAGCTCGCGAAGCTCGGGAGCATCCAGGTGCTGACCGGCCTGCGGCTCGACGCCGAAGCCGTGAGGGCGTACGGGGCGGACCTGGTCGTCGTGGCAACCGGCGCCCGCTGGGCGACGGACGGCCTGAACGGCCAGACGCACGACACCATACCCGGGGCGGACGCACGCCTTCCGCACGTCCTGACGCCGGAGCAGATCATGGTCGAGGGGAAGGATGTCCCAGGGAGCCGGGTCCTCGTCTACGACTGCGAGGGCTACTTCATGGCCATCTCCCTCGCCGAGCGACTTGCCCGCGAGGGGAAGGAGGTCACGTACGTCACGCCGCTCGCGGCGCCGGCCATGTACATGGCGTACACCGGTGAGCTCGTCGACCTGATACCGCTTCTGATCGAGCTCCGCGTGAAGCTCGCGCCCTCGCATGTCGTGACGGCCATCGAGCCGGGGGCCGTGCGCGGCGCTCCGGCGCTGGCTCGCGGCCATGCCCTCGAGTGGCCCGCCGACGCGGTCGTCCTCGTGACGCAGCGCCTCCCCGAGGATGCCCTCTACCGGGAGCTGAAGGCCGACGAAGGCGCCCTCGAGAGGGCCGGCATCCAGGGGCTCTACCGAGTCGGCGACTGCCTCGCGCCCCGGATGCACGTGGCCGACGCCATCTTCGACGGCCACCGGCTCGCCCGCGAGATCGACAGCGGGGACCCTGCCACGGCCCTGCCCTACATCCGCGAGAACCGCGTGCTCGGGGCGACCGACGCCGAGTACGACGCGGTCCTCGCGGGTCGTAGCTCCGTCTACGTCCCGAGCACCGCGCTCACCACCACCCCCTAGGAGCGCTAATGCCCCCGTACCAGATCGTTGTCAACCGCCGCGCCGTCGAGGTCGAGGCGTCGCCCTTGCGGCCCCTCGCCCTCGTCTTGCGCGAGAGCCTCGGCCTGACCGGCACCAAGATCGGCTGCTACGAGGGCCGCTGCGGCACCTGCACGGTGCTCGTGGACGGTCGCGCGGTCGCGTCGTGCCTCTACCCGGTCGCCTTTGCCGCAGGAGCGGAGGTGACGACCGTCGAGGGGCTCGCAGCCCCCGACGGGACGCTCTCGCCGCTCCAGGATGCGCTCCTCGAGGCAGGCGGCGTCCAGTGCGGGGCGTGCACGCCCGGGATCCTGATGACGCTCACCGCGTTCCTGGCCGATCGCCCGCGCCCCGCTGAGGCCGAGATCCGGGCTGCCCTGACCGGGAACATCTGCCGCTGCACCGGCTACCACTCCATCGTCGAGGCAGCGCTCGCCGTCGCGGGGAGGGAGGCATGAGCGCTGCCGAGACGAGCGTGATCGGTCGCAGCGTCCGTCGCGCCGACGGCGCCGCGAAGGTGCGTGGCGAGGCTGTCTTCGGGTTCGACTACGCCGAGCCGCGGATGCTGCACGCGCGGCTCGTCCGCTCGCCGCTGGCGGCGGGCCGCATCACGCGCCTCGACACCTCGAGAGCCGAGCGTATGCCCGGGGTCGTGGCCGTCGCAACGGCCGCCGACTGCCCGAACCTGTCCGGCTGGATCGTCAAGGACCAGCCGCTCTTTGCGGGCGAGGCCGTTCGCTACGTCGGCGAGCCGATCGCAGCGGTGGCCGCCGAGACCGTCGGCCAGGCCCTTGCGGCCGCCGCCGCCGTCGAGCTCGAGCTCGAGGCCACGGACCCGGTGCTCGACCCCGAGGCGGCTCTTGCGGAGGGCGCCTCGATCCTTCACCCGGGCTGGGAGTCCTACGGCGCCCTCGTGCCCGGGCCCCGGTCGGGAAACCTGGCCTGGGAGTCGACGCTCGTGCAGGGCGACGTCGAGGCGGGATTTGCCGGCGCCGACCTCGTGCTCGAAGGCGAGTACCGCGCGCCGCGCCAGCATCAGGTGCCGCTCGAGCCCCACTGCGCCGTCGCCCGCTACGAGGCCGGCCGCTACGTGATCCACACCCCGTCCCAGTACCCGTTTCTCGTCCGCGACCGGGTGGCCGAGTTCCTCGGCGTGCGCCAGTCCGCCGTCCGCGTCGTCTGCACGACCGTTGGCGGTGGCTTCGGCGGCAAGCTCGACGCGCTGCTCGAGCCCTACTGCGCCCTTCTAGCCCGCAAGGCGGGACGGCCCGTGCGGTTGCTCAACTTCCGCGCCGAGGAGTTCGAGACGGCCGGTCCGCGGGAGAACGGCGTCGTCCGGGTCAAGGCCGGCGTCACGAAGACGGGCGAGATCCTCGCGCTCGAGGTCGAGGCGATCATGGACGCCGGCGCGTACGCCGGCGAGACCGTGGGCGTCGCGTCGGCGATGCCCCTCATCGCGGGCGCCACCTACCGGGTCGGCGCGGCGCGCTTCGTCGCGAGGGTCGCGTACACGAACACGGCGCCGACGGCTGCGTACCGCGGCGTCATGGGCCCGTACCTCGTCTTCGCCCTCGAGCGGCATCTCGACCGGATCGCGGGCGAGCTTCGACTCGACCGCCGCGAGCTGCGGCTGCGCAACGTCTACCGTCCGGGCGAGCGGATGCCGAACGGGCAGGAGCTGCCCGACGCGGCCTTCCTGGATGCGTTCGAGAAGGTCGAGGAGATCGCGCCATGGGCGGAGGTCAGCGTCCGGCGGCCGAACCGGGGCGTGGGCATCGCCGCGCTCGGCTGGCTGACGAACCCGATGCCGGGCGGCGCCACCGTGAAGCTGAACGAGGACGGCACCGTCACGGTCATCACGGCCGCCGCCGAGATCGGCACCGGGGCGGTCACGACGGGGCTCGTGCAGATCGCCGCCGAGGAGCTGGGCGTGCGGCCCGAGGACGTCGTGATCCTCGATGCGGACACGGATGCCGCCTCCTACGACGCGGGGGCGCAGGGCAGTCGCACCACGTTCAACGTCGGTAACGCGATCCGCGAGGCGGCGGGCGTCGTCCGCCAGCAGATCCTCGCGACCGCCGCGGGCCTGCTCGAGGCCGACGCGGCCGATCTCGAGCTTGCGGAGGGCACCGTCCGGGTCGCCGGCGCCCCGGAGCGGGCGGTTCCCCTGTTCGCGGTCGCGCTGACTGCGCTGTGGACGGCCGGGCCGATCCAGGGGAGCGGCCGCTACATCTCGCCGCCGGTCCCCTTCGACCAGGGTTGCATGACGGGCGCGTTCTTCACGACGCTGAACGCGACCACCTACCACGTGCATCTGGCGGAGGTCGAGGTCGACCCGGCGACCGGGCAGGTGCGGATCCTGCGCTACGTCGTCGCGCAGGACGTGGGCAGGGCGATCAACCCGGCGGCGATCATGGGCCAGATCGAAGGCGGCGTCGCCCAGGGCGTCGGCTACGCGCTCTACGAGGGGCTGCAGCTCGAGGGCGGCCGCTGCGTCAACGGCGACATGGAGAGCTACCGGGTGCCGACCGCACTCGAGGCACCGCCGGTCGAAGCGGTGATCCTCGAGGTGCCGTCGCCGCACGGCCCGTTCGGCGCGAAGGGCGCCGCCGAGCCGCCGATCGTGCCCGTGGCGGCCGTGATCGCGAATGCCGTCGCCGACGCGGTCGGCCGACCGTTCGACACCCTTCCGATCACCCCGTTCGCCGTTCTCGCCGCGCTCCGCGGCGACACCCGAGGAGGTTCAGCGTGAGCACGAACGGCGCACCGGTCGGCCTCGTCCTGGGGAGCGCGCTTCCGCCCGAGCAGCTTCGCGGCGTCGCCCGGCTTGGCGAGGACCTCGGCTTCGGCGAGCTGTGGCTGGCCGAGGACTACTTCTTCACCGGTGGCATCTCCGGGGCGACGGCCGTGCTCGCTGCGACCGAGCGCGTCCCGGTCGGCCTCGGCATCGTCTCGGCGCTCGTGCGCCACCCGGCCGTCCTCGCGATGGAGATCTCGACCATGGAGCGGATGTTCCCGGGCCGGGTGTGGCCCGGGATCGGCCTCGGCGTCCCGTTCTGGGTCGATCAGATGGGGCTCGCGCCGGCCTCGCAGCTCGCCGCGATGCGCGAGGGCGTGACGTCGGTTCGCCGGCTGCTCGCCGGGGAGGAGCTGACCGAGGAGGGCGCGAGCTTCGCCTTCCGCCAGGTGCGGCTCACCTACCCGCTCGAGCGGCCGCCCCCCGTCTACATGGGCGTGCTCGGCCCGAAGATGCTGCGCCTCGCCGGCGAGATTGCCGACGGCACGGTCGCCTCCGTGCTCGCGAGCGCCGCCTACGTCCGCTGGGCGCGCGAGCAGATCGCGGTCGGGCAGGCGGCCGTCGGCCGCAGCGACCACCATCGGCTAACAACGTTCGCCATGTACGCGGTCGATCGCGACGCGCGTGCCGCGAAGGCGACGCTGCGGCCGTTCATGGCCTTCTATCTCTCGCTGATGCCGAAGAACCCGCTCACCGACGCCTACGGGATCGGTGACGAGCTGCTCGAGCTGGCGCAGGGCGGTCCCGAGCGGATCGCTGCCGAGATGCCGGACGAGTGGCTCGAGGACCTCGCGATCGCGGGCGATCCGGACGAGTGCGCTGCCAAGATCAGGCTGCTGCTCGACGCGGGCTCGGACTCCGTCGCGCTCTTCCCGATGCCGGTCGAGCGGGCGGAAGAGGTCGTGCGGCTGACGGGGGCAGAGGTGCTCCCGAGGCTGTGATGCGAGTCAGGGTCGTCACGCCGCTCACGACCCGGGGCCTGCGCCGCCCGGAGGACGTGGACTCCTGGGCCCGGCCTGGCACGGAGGCGAGCCACACCGAGATCGAGACCGGGCCGGCGTCGATCGAGTCCCGCTTCGACGAGGCGCTCGCGGTGCCCGGCATGATCGCGAAGATCGTGGCGGCCGAGCGGGAGGGCGTCGACGCGGTCGTGATCGACTGCATGGGCGACCCCGGGCTCGACGCCGCCCGCGAGGCCGTGAGCATCCCGGTCGTCGGCCCCTGCCAGGCGGCGATGCACCTCGCCTGCATGCTGGCCCACTCCTTCTCGGTCGTGACCGTGCTCTCGACGCTCGGGCCGGTCTTCGACGAGCTGGCGGTGCGCTACGGCGTGCGGGACCGCCTGCGCTCGGTCCGCGCGGTCGAGATCCCGGTGCTCGAGCTCGAGGCCGACCCCGGGCGGCTGCTCGACGCGCTCGCGGACGAGTCGGTCGCCGCCGTGGCCGAGGACGGTGCCGCCGCGATCGTGCTCGGCTGCACCGGCTTCGAGGGCTGCGGCCGACGAATCGAGGAGCGCCTAGCCGGGGCCGGGTATCCCGGGATCCCGGTCGTCGACCCGATGGTCTCCGCCTTCAAGCTCGCCGAGCTCCTGGCCGAGGCCGGTCTCGCCCAGTCTCGCGCGACCTACGCGCCGCCGCGGGAGAAGCAGATCATCGGCTACGACGTCGGAGGTCGGCGGTGAAGCCCGCGGCGTTCGAGTACGTCGCTCCGGTCGAGCTCGGCGAGGCGTGCGAGCAGCTCGCGCTGTATGGCGAGGACGCGGCCGTTCTGGCCGGCGGCCAGAGCCTCCTGCCGCTGCTCAACCGCAGGATCGCGCGGCCGGTTGCGCTCGTCGACATCGGACGGATCCCCTCGCTCCGCTACGTGAGAGAAGACGGAGACTGCCTCGCCGTCGGTGCTGCGACGACCCAGCGTGAGCTCGAGCTCCATCCCGCGCTCGACCGTCTTCCCGCTCTTCGCACCGTGCTGCGCCACGTCGGCCACGTCGTCACGAGGAATCGCGGGACCGTCTGCGGGAGCGTTGCGCTCGCCGCCCCGGGGGCGCAGATACCGCTCGCCCTGCTCACGCTCGGGGGCACGATCGTGGCCGTCTCGAGCGCCGGACGCCGCGAGCTTCGGGCTTCCGAGTTCTTCCGCGGCCCGTTCGCGACCACGCTGGGCGCCGGCGAGATCATCAGCGAGGTGCGCTTCCCGCTTGGCTCCGGCTCCGAGGGTGTCGCCGTCGAGCAGGCCGGGAGCCATCAGTACCCGGACATCGCCGTGCTCGCGATTGCCCACACCGAGGGCAACGCGTGCGTGGCGATCTCAGTCGGCGCTGCCGGAGCTGCACCGACGCCGGTCGTGATGTCGGAGCTCGCAGAGGAAGTCCTCGTGGGGAGGGTGCCGAGCGAAGCCAGCCTCGACGAGGCCGCCGCTCGGTGCGTCTCGGCGCTTGCGCCGACGGGCGATCTGCACGGTTCGGCCCCGTACAAGCGCCGGGTCGCCCGAGTCCTCTTGCGCCGAGCGCTCGGCAGGGCGCTCACCCTCGTCCCGAAGGAGATCACATGACCGCGGAGGCGACGTATCCGGTCGAGCTCATCGTGAACGGGCGACCCGTCGCGGATCGCGTGCCGGCCCGGATGTCACTTGCCCACTTCCTGCGCGAGCGTCTCGGGCTCACCGGCACGCACCTCGCCTGCGAGGAAGGAATCTGCGGCACCTGCACGGTGCTCGTGGACGGCCTGTCCGCGCGCGCGTGCCTGATGCCCTCGATCCAGGCGAACGGGCGGAGCGTGACGACGATCGAGGGGCTCTCGGCGGGCGGGCTGACCGAGCTCCAGGAGTCCTTCGTGCGCCATCACGCGCTCCAGTGCGGCTTCTGCACCCCGGGCTTCGTCGTTCTCGCCACCGAGCTCCTCGCGGAGCGGGACGCGGGTGCGACATTCGCGCGAGAGGAGATCCGGACGCGCCTCGCCGCCAATCTCTGCCGCTGCACGGGCTACACCCCGATCGTCGACGCCGTCGCAGCAGTGCTGACCCCGGGCGAGCGGGGCGAGTGATGGCAGCCACCGAAGCCGCCCGAGGCGAACCGCACGTCGGCAAGGCCATACCGCAGCTCGGCTCGGAGCGGCTGGTTCAGGGCCGGGGAAGCTACATCGCCGACATGCATCTCCACGGCGAGCGACACGTGGCGATTCTGCGGAGCGACCAGCCGCACGCGCGCCTGACCGCGCTCGACGTCTCGGCGGCGCTGGCGCTGCCGGGCGTCGAGCTGGTCGTCACCGGGAAGGACGTCTTCGCGACCACCGAGCGACTCCGCAGCGTCTGGAACTTCCCCGGCCAGCGCTACGCCGACACCCGTTGCCTCGCCCACGAGGTCGTGCGGTACGTCGGAGAGCCCGTTGCCGCCGTGGTCGCCAGCGATCCCTACGTCGCGGAAGACGCCCTGGAGCAGATCACGGTCGAGTACGAGCCTCTGCCGACGGTCACGACGGCGGCCGAGGCGCTCGCGCCCGGCGCCCCCGGTTGCACGAGGACTGGCCGGACAACGTTGTCGGGAGAGTCGGCTGGGATGTCGGGGCCGCGGCGGAGGCGCTCGACGCTGCCGACCTCGTGATCGAGGAGCGGTTCGAGATCCAGCGCGTGCTGGCGTTGCCCCTCGAGGGCCGCGGGGTGCTGGTCGCGCCCGATCCGACCGGGCCGTCACTGACCGTGTGGACGTCCACGCAGTCGATCCACCAGGTGCGGTCGGGGCTGGCCGGCGCGCTCGGCCTCCCCGAGAACAGGATCCGGGTCGTCTGCCCGGACGTCGGAGGAGCCTTCGGGTGTAAGGCGACCGTCTACGCGGAGGAGGTCCTCCTCGCGTTCCTCGCCCTGCGCCTCGGGCGGCCGGTGCGCTGGATCGAGGATCGCCGCGAGTCGTTCGTCGCTACGGCGCACGCCCGCGAGTGCACCGTCGAGCTGGCGATCGGCTTTCGGGGCGACGGCACGATCGCCGGCCTGCGCGGCCGCGTCGTGCTGGATTGCGGCGCGATACCGTCGCCTGCGGGTCTCGGCTCCGCGTGGGTGACGGGAGCGTTCCTGCCGGGCCCCTACGGCGTGGCCGATATCGAGATCGAGGCGCTCGGCGTCGTCACGAACAAGACGCCGGCCGGGGCGTACCGCGGCTTCGGCCAGCCCGAGGCGAACTTCGCGCTCGAGCGCACGCTCGACCTGGCCGCTGCTCGCCTGGGCATCGACCCGGCGGACATCAGGCGCCGCAATCTCCCCGCGTCCGACGAGCTTCCACGGCCGACGGCGACCGGCCTCCTGCTCGACAGCGGCGACTACCGCCGGCTGCTCGACCGGACACTCGAGCGCTTCGGCTGGGACGCGATCGGCGAGGAGATCGACGCGGCCCGCGCCGAGGGGCGTTTGCTCGGCGCCGGACTCGCGTTCTTCGTCGAGTCGACGAACTTCGCCCCGTCGCCAGTGACCGCGTTCCTCGGGATCGCGGAGCCTGGCTTCGACACGTCCGTGGTACGGGTCGAGCCGTCGGGCCACGTCCGTCTGATCACGAGCCAGACGCCGATGGGGCAGGGGGTCGAGACGGCTCTCGCCCAGGTCTGCGCCGATGCCCTGCTGATCTCGATCGATGACGTGGCGGTAGCGGCGGGCGACACGCTCGCCAGCCCGTTCACCGGCTACGGGAGCGGCGGCAGCCGCGCCGCCGGGGTGGGCGGGTCGTCGGTGCTCCTCGCCGCGCGCCGCGTCGAGGAGAAGATGCGCCGCCTCGCGGCCCACCTGCTCGAGGTGGGCGAGGACGACATCGACCGCGTTCCCGAGGGCTTTGCGGTGCGTGGCGCTCCGACGCGGGTGCTCGGGTTCCGGGAGGTCGCCCACGCCGCGTACACGGCTGCGAGCCTCCCGGAGGGGATGGAGCCGGGTCTCGAGATCACCCACGCGTACGATCCGCCCGGTCTCGCGTTCTCCTACGGGGTGGCCGCCGTACTGCTCGAGATCGACGCGGAGATCGGTGCGGTCGAGCTGCGGCGGATCGTCTTCGGGCACGATTGCGGGCCTCAGCTCAACCCGGCGCTCGTCGAGGGCCAGATCCGTGGCGGTGTCACGCAGGCAATCGGAGCCACGCTCTCAGAGGCGCTCGAGTACTCGCCGGACGGCCAGCCGCTCGTCACGTCGCTTCACCACTACCTGATCCCGACGGCGAACGACGTCCCGGAGCTCGCGCTCGTCCACCTCGAGACGCCGTCGCCGTTCTCGGCGAATGGCGTCAAGGGCGTCGGCGAGAGCGGTGCGATTCCGACCCCGGCCGCGATCGTGAACGCCCTCCAGCAAGCCCTTCCGGCGGACGCGGAGCCCCTGCGCGCGACTCCCGTCCGGCCCGAGGCTCTTCTGACCGCGATCGAGGGAGCAGCCGATGGCAGTTGAGCGGGCCCGCGCTGAGCTGACCGCCCTGTTCGAACAGTGGCTCGAGCGGATCCCGGGCGGGGACGACGACTTCTTCGGGCGCGTGCTCG